>JBCCTI010000042.1:0-58993 GCA_039198955.1 Bacteroidota bacterium
ACGCTGGCCGATAGAACGATCCTTCGGATGGACAAACTTCTTTAGAAGATTAACTAAAGATTACGAAAGAATGATCGAGTCGTCGGTTGCTTTTCTACAATTGATGTTCATCACTATCATTTTAGCAAGAATAGAATAATCTCATTCCAAACATGCTCTTAGAAGTGAAAAGAGCTATGTCTGAAAAATAAGTCAAAAAGCAGATTTTTTATTGTGTTCTGTTCTCTACAGCATTTTTCAGTATTAAGCTTTAATATAGGGTAGAGTCGCTTACCCAAGTTTCAAGTCAGGAGGTACTAGTAGAAAATTAAAGATACTCCCCTCCTCATTCTAGCTGTGTACTATTTTCCGGTTTACGGATTGGATAGTGTTAGTGCCTAGCAGGCTATTTGCAGTTGCTCTGGTAACTGCACAGAGTGCCATATTTATAAAAAAATGTATAATATTTGATATTTTACAAAGTTATACATAAGAGTGGATACTCGTAAGGACATATATTTATCTTAAATTACCTATGAAAAGAACAATCCAGGGAGTGCTATTTATAATGTTATCGGTTACATTGACTTCCATTGGCTGTACCGAAAAAAGTAAAATTATTACTGCTGAAGAAATCCAGAACCTACCTGTTACCCAGATTCTAATGCGGGATACTACCCTTCATCGGGAGTATGTTGCTGACATACAGGCAGTGCAGAATGTTGAACTACGTGCCCGAGTCCCGGGCTTTCTGGAAAAAATCTACGTAGATGAGGGACAGGAAGTAAAGAAAGGGCAACTGTTATTCAAGATAAATGATGAAGAGTACAAAGCTGAGTTGGCTAAGGCCAAAGCTAACCTCCAGAACACCATTGCCGAGGCTAAGGCAGTAGAATTAGAAGTTGATCGTCTGCGAGTACTGGTAGATAAGAACGTAATTTCTAAAACCGAACTAGATGTAGCCTTAGCTAGGCACGATGCTGTGAAAGCCCGTATTGCTGAAGCCCGTTCGGCTGAAACTAATACTACTATGCGGGTTTCCTACACCAGCATCCGTGCTCCGTTTGACGGTATTATTGACCGCATTCCCCTGAAGACCGGGAGTTTAATTGAACATGGTACTTTACTAACTACCGCTTCGGATGTAAGCAATGTATTCGCCTACTTCTACGTGTCTGAAAGTGAGTACCTGCAGTACATGAAAACCCGAGGAAACCCTGAGGCCAATTCAAATGAAGTACAACTCATTCTGGCTGACGGCTCTAACTATCCACACATAGGTAAGATAGAAACAATGGAAGGGGAGTTCAAGGCTAGTACGGGTTCCATTGCGTTCCGGGCTCGTTTTCCTAACCCTGAAAAGATTCTGAAGCACCGAGCTACGGGTCGCATCAGCCTATCTAGCACGATTAAAGATGCTGTAATTGTTCCTCAAAAGTCGGTATTTGAAATACAAGACAAGAACTATGTCTTCTTGGTAGATTCACTCAATCAGGTAACCATGCATAACTTTGTGCCTAAAACCCGTTTCTCGCACTACTACATTGTAGAATCAGGTTTACGACCGGGTGACCGGATTGTATTTGAGGGCATACAGAATCTACAAGAAGGAATGCAGATTGAACCCCAGCACGTGGGTTTGGATAGCATCATTGCCATGACCCGTCAGGAAGCAGAATTACTTAATTTATAGGTGTTAAAGTATTGCGGTGTTATGGTTATTTGTACTATAACACTCAGTACCATAACACTTTAACACCAAAATACTAGGCATTAGCATATGTTTGATATTTTCATTCGCCGACCGGTTCTTTCACTGGTTATCTCCCTGTTCATTACCCTACTGGGTGCACTCTCCTTCTTTACACTTCCCATTGAACTCTTTCCTGAAATCGCCCCACCATCCGTAAAAGTCCGGGCTAAATACCGGGGTGCGAATGCTGAGGTAGGCTCTAATACCGTGGCTACTCCACTAGAAAAGGTAATCAATGGAGTGCCGGGCATGACCTACATGACCTCGGTTTCCAGTAACCGGGGGACTAATGTTATCAAGATATTTTTCGAGGAAGGCACTGATCCCGATTTGGCAGCGGTAGAAGTGCAGAACCGCGTATCCACCGTAGTAAACGACTTGCCCGAAGAAGTTATCAAAGCGGGAGTAACTACTGAGAAGCAGGTGGAAGGTTTACTGATGTATATCAACATCGTGAGTGATGACCAGACGTTGGATGAGAAATTTATCTACAACTTTACCGACCTCAACGTACTTCAGGAGCTGCGTCGGGTGGAGGGTGTGGGCTTTGCTGAGATTATGAGTACGAAAGATTACTCCATGCGCATCTGGCTAAAGCCCGACCGGATGACCGCTTACGAAGTAGCCACCGAAGAGATTGTTAAAGCTATTCAGAGCCAGAACATAGAAGCGGCTCCCGGACTCACTGGAATCAGTAATGATCGAGCACCCCAAGTGCTTCAGTACGTTTTGCGCTATACCGGAAAATTTTATGAGCCTTCCCAGTACGAACAGTTAGTTATCCGCGCGGGTGACGATGGTTCAATTCTTCGCCTCAAAGATGTAGCCGATGTGGAGTTGGGTAACCTCAACTACGGCAGAATTGCCCGTACCGATGGACAACCTTCAGCGTCTATCATGATCATCCAGCAACCAGGTTCTAACGCGAGAGCAGTAATTCAACGGGTAAAAGACAAACTATCCGGCCTGAAAGCCAGTACATTCCCTCCGGGCATGGAGTACAAAATTACGTATGATGTATCCCGCTTTTTAGATGCTTCCATCAGTGAGGTAGTTCGTACGCTGGTTGAGGCATTTCTTTTAGTGTTTTTAGTAGTATTCATTTTCCTACAGGATTTTCGTTCTACGCTGATTCCAGCTTTGGCAGTTCCGGTAGCCCTTATCGGAACACTGTTCTTCATTCAGCAACTAGATTTTTCCATTAACCTACTCACACTGTTTGCACTGGTACTAGCCATTGGTATTGTGGTGGATAATGCCATCGTCGTGGTAGAAGCCGTTCACGCGAAGATGGAAGAAGAGAATATGGGACCGCGAGAGGCTACCTTTGCCGCCATGAAAGAAATTAGCGGGGCAATTATCTCCATTACTTTAGTGATGTCAGCCGTGTTTGTGCCAGTAGCGTTTATGTCCGGTCCGGTTGGCATATTCTATCGGCAATTCTCACTGACGCTGGCTATTGCTATTGTCATTTCTGGAATCAACGCCCTTTCGCTTACTCCGGCTCTTTGCGCCATAATGCTCCGTAATAACCATGGTAAAGAGAGGAAAAAGAATCCACTTCAATGGTTCTTCAAGAAATTCAATCAGGGCTATAATTCTTTTGCTAATGGCTACCGAGGCAGTGTCTCTTTTTTGGCCGGGCGGCGAGTGATCACCGTACTGATATTAGGGGCATTTTTTATAGCTACCTGGGGGGTAAGTAAGGTACTACCTACGGGTTTCATTCCAACCGAAGATCAAGGGATGATCTACGTAAATATAACTACTCCAGCGGGGGCCACCGTGGAACGTACCAAACGAGTGCTGGATGACGTACAGCGCACCGCCAATCAGATTGAAGCCGTAAGTTCGGTATCAACGTTGGCAGGGTACAGTCTTACTAACGGACTTTCAGGGGCATCCTACGGAATGGGTATGGTCAATCTGAAGCCTTGGGAAGAACGGGAAGAAACTATCCAAGAGATTGTTCAGCAATTGGAAGAAAAGACCAGGTACATCACTGATGCTAAGGTCGCATTCTTTTTACCACCCACCGTACCTGGTTTCGGTAACTCTAGTGGATTTCAGATGAAAGTACTCGACCGCACGGGAAGCGGTAATTTGCCCCGTACGGAACAAGTGACACTGGATTTTATCGAGAAATTGATTGAGACCCCAGAAATTGCTAACGCTTACACTGACTTTGATCCTAACTTTCCTCAGTACCTGGTACGGGTTGATCAGGATATGGCAGCGAAGAAAGGAATTACTATAAACCGGGCTATGCGAACTATGCAAACGCTGGTAGGTGGGGTGTACGTTTCTGATTTTGTACGCTTTGGACAAATGTACGATGTAATGATTCAGGCCTCTCCGGAGTATCGTACTAAGCCAGAAGACTTATTAAACTTAAATATCAAAAATGATAAGGGTGAGATGGTGCCCTACTCTACCTTCATTTCCATGGAGCGGGTCTACGGTCCCGAGCAACTTACCCGGTTCAACATGTATACTTCAGCCACGGTGAAAGGAGGGGCGGCACCCGGGTACAGTAGTGGTGACGTAATTGCCGCCATCAACCGAGTGGCTGCCCAGGAATTACCCCGGGGGTACGTGCACGACTGGTACGGTATGACCCGCGAGGAAGTAGGGGCGGGAGATCAATCGCTTTACATTTTCTTAATCTGTCTATTATTCGTATACCTGTTGCTTGCGGCCCAGTACGAGAGCTTCTTACTCCCTCTCCCGGTAATCTTATCATTGCCCCTAGGAGTATTTGGTGCTTTCTTTTCCTTGTATTTGTTAGACTTACAGAATAATATTTACGCTCAGGTAGCTCTAATTATGTTGATTGGGCTGTTAGGTAAAAACGCTATTCTGATTATAGAATTTGCCATTCAGCGAAGGCAGGCTGGATACTCGGTACTGCGCGCGGCAGTAGAAGGTTCAGTGGCGCGGCTTCGCCCGATCCTGATGACATCCTTTGCTTTCATCGTCGGGCTAATTCCTCTCTGTTTGGCTACCGGGGCAGGTGCTTTGGGTAATCGATCTATTGGAACTGCGGCGGCGGGCGGTATGCTAATCGGAACTATTTTTGGGGTATTTATTATCCCTGGACTGTACGTGTTGTTCGCTTCATTCGTTAGTAAGAAGAATGAAAAGAAGACCTATCGTCCGAAGCCTAAGCCGGAAATAGATATGACTCTTTCTAACAACTAGCTGTAATGACAAGCAAACTCAGGGACAAAAATGAAATACTTTTGCCGGATGAGGCTCTGCGAATTCCGGCATCTCATGCGGGAGACCCCGGAATTCGTAGAGCCTCATCCGGGGATAATGTCCCCAAGATACAATGTCATTACAACTAGTGTTTCAATAATCAAAAGAAGCTAACTTTTTCACGCGCTAATCACCAACGCCATACGGTTTACTGATAGTATAAACTTTTATATGTCCCTTCAACAGATACTGACCAAATTGGTTTATGGCCTTGCTTTCTTGGCTATTGTTAGCAGTTGTAAAATTACCGAACCCCAGATCCCATCCTTAGCTCCTATGCCCTCGGCGTTTGAAGAGAATGCCGACTCAGTGAGTATTGGCGATATTTCCTGGCGGAATTTTTTTGCCGACCCCTACTTAGTAGAGTTGATCGATACGGCAATTTACCGTAACCTTGATCTGAAGTCGGCAATACAGCGCATTGAAATTGCCCGTACTGAATACGATATTCGCCAAGGGGCACTGTTACCTTCGTTAGACGCCCGATTCCGGGTCCGGTCAGGTGAGGCTATCCGAAATAATGTGTTGAGAGGAACGATTAATGGCGATCGTAACGGTGACGCGCAACGTGAGGACTATTTTTTGGGATTTCAGAGTACTTGGGAGGCAGATTTATGGGGTAAACTGAAAAGCCGAAGAGAAGCCGCTTATGCCCGTTTTCTGGCTACAGAGAAAGGTAAGCATTTAGTCACCACCGCACTGGTAGCTGAAATTGCCCGCCTCTACTATGAGCTGTTGGGATTAGATTACGAGCTAGAAACCATTAGGAAAAACATTGCGCTACAAGAAGTTGGGCAAGAAGTTATTGAGATTCAGAAATTGGGTGGACGAGCCACTGAGCTAGCGGTGCAGCAGTTTCGGGCACAACTATTACGTACTCGTAGCCTTCAGTACGAGCGGCAGCAGCGGATTGTGGAAGTAGAAAATCAGTTAAATTTATTGTTAGGTCGCTACCCTCAGCCTATTGCCCGGGGCGATTCATTGCTAGATCAACAGCTTCCTGACTTCATTGAGGCAGGAGTACCTTCTTCCCTATTGAGGCGCCGACCCGATATTCAGCAAGCCGAACTGGTACTCACCGCGGCTAGGGCAGATGTAGATGCAGCTAAAGCCGCCTTTTTACCTTCACTCACTATTACCCCCTACTTGGGCTTTCAGACTCAATCATTCCCTTCTTTGTTTACCACTCCCGAATCGCTGATACTGGGAATGCTTGGTGGCATCACTGCTCCTATCTTCCAGCAACGACAACTCAAGGCGGATTACGCCCGAATGGTTGCCCGCAACTTTCAGGCGTTTTACAGTTATCAACAAGCTATTTTGACGGGCTACCAAGAGGTACTGACTAGTTTGCAAAGGGTAGAAAACTTTAAACAGGCTTATGAACTGCGTGAGCAAGAGGCGCAGGTACTACTCAACGCTGTAAGCACCTCTAACGATCTATTCTCGGCTGGTTATGCCACGTATCTGGAAGTAATTACCGCGCAGGAACGGGTATTGGAGGCAGAGCTCAATATGATTAATACCCGTAAAGAGGTTTTCCTGGCACTAACCTCGCTTTACCAGTCACTAGGAGGCGGTTGGCAGTAGCTCCCATTAGAAAGACAAATCAGCTCTTAAGATACATGTAGGACGTATTTTCGCCCACCGAATTTTAAATCCTTGTGAAAGGGAGGTATCTTGCTTGATAGTACACAATTCTAACTTACCGTATCATGAAATTTTCCGCAACTAATCTGGTGGCAGTTATCTGGATCACCTTATTTTTTTGTTGTCCAATATTAGCCCAGTCTACTTATTCAGTATCATCCCCCGATAAAAAAATTAAAGTTAATGTAGAGGTGGGCGACCAGATTATCTTTTCAGTCAATCATGAGTCTGACCAAGTAATTGCACCTACTCCTATTGCCCTGATGTTAGCCAATGGGGAAGCTCTCGGGGAAAACCCTCGGCTCAGAAACAAGAAAACCAATAGCGTAGATCAAATCATACAAGCCCCATTTTACAAGCGCAGCGAAATTCGTGAGTACTACAATGAGCTCACTCTCAACTTTCGGGGAAATTATAGCGTGATTTTCCGGGCGTATGACGAAGGTGCCGCCTACCGATTTGCCACTGATCGGAAGGGAGAACTAATCATTATAGATGAGCAAGCTGGTTTTAATTTTGCTAACAATGCCCAAACCTGGGCCGCTTACGCTAATGCTGAAGATTACAGCAGCTTCGAGCCTCAGTTTGAAACATCTTTTGAGAATACTTACGAAAAAGAAACTATCTCAGACCTAGACGACCAACGACTCGTAATTCTTCCGGTGTTAGTAGACGTAGGTAGTGGTAAGAAGGTATGCATCACCGAGGCTGATTTAGAAGATTATCCGGGAATGTACCTCAACACAAGTGGTGAAGGAAACGCATTCAAAGGGGTATTCGCTCCCTATCCCAAAAAAGAAGAACAAGGAGGACATAATAATTTGCAGATGCGCGTAGTTGAGCGCGAAGATTATATCGCTAAAGTACCCGGTCAGCGGTCGTTCCCCTGGCGAGTGATGGTCATTTCTGAAGAGGATAAGCAGCTCGCAGATAGCGATTTGGTTTATCTTTTGGCTTCTCCGTCACGGGTAGAAGATATTTCTTGGATCAAACCCGGCAAAGTAGCCTGGGACTGGTGGAATGCCTGGAACCTATACGGGGTAGAATTTGAGGCAGGGATCAATAATGAAACATATAAGTACTATATCGACTTCGCCGCCGAACAAGGCATCGGCTACGTTATCTTGGACGAAGGTTGGAACGTAACGGGTGCGGCTGATCTAATGCAGGTAATTCCGGAAATTAATCTGGAAGAACTAGTCGCCTACGGAAAAGATAAAGGAGTAGACATTGTGCTGTGGGCCGGTTATCAGGCTTTTGAACCCGATATGGAGGACGTTTGCCGTCACTTTTCCGAAATGGGGGTAAAAGGTTTTAAGGTTGACTTTATGGATCGGGACGATCAGGAAGTATTAAACTTCTACTACAAAGCGGCTGAGCTAGGCGCAAAATATCAGCTATTCATGGACTTTCACGGAGCGTTTAAGCCTACTGGACTCAACCGTACTTATCCCAATGTGCTCAACTTTGAAGGCGTGCATGGCTTGGAGCAAATGAAGTGGGACACTCCTGACGTAGACCAGGTAACCTACGATGTAGAAATTCCCTTCATCCGAATGGTCGCTGGACCATTTGATTACACCCAAGGGGCGATGCGTAACGCCATTAAAGAAAACTATTATCCAGCTTTTACCGAGCCGATGAGCCAAGGCACCCGCTGCCGACAACTGGCGGAATACGTTATTTTCGAGTCCCCCTTCAACATGCTTTGCGATGACCCTACTGCTTACGAAGAAGAGTTGGAGTGTACAGCCTTTATTGCCGCTGTACCAACGGTCTGGGACGAAACCGTAGTGCTAGACGGAAAAGTAGGCGACTACGTAGCCATTGCCCGCCGTAGCGGAGATGAATGGTATGTAGGCGTTTTAACCGACTGGGATGCCCGGGAAATGACGTTAGACTTATCTTTCTTAGGCGAAGGGAGCTACCAGGCAGAAGTTTTTCAAGATGGCATTAACGCCCATAAAACTGCTCAAGATTACCAAAAAACATCAATGGAAGTATCGGATAATCAAGTCACTGTTAAAATGGCACCCGGCGGTGGCTACGTCGCCCGTATTTATTCGGAATAAGACAATAGTTTAAGTACCCTATGCCAGAAGCAAAAAAGCTCATTCTATACATTGATGATACCGGAAGTCGAGATCCAGATCGCTTGACTCACCATGAGCAGCGCGATGATAGAATGGACTGCTTCGGACTAGGGGGAATTCTGATAAAAGAAGAAGATATAGGAAAAGTGCTGGGTATGCATGCTGATTTTTGTGGAAAATGGAATATTGATTATCCGCTTCATTCCTCAAGCATTCGGGTTGGACGGGGAAAGTTTGGTTGGCTGAAAAAACCTGAGACAGCCGGCTTCTTTTTTCCAGAACTTCAGGAATTTTTACTTTCATTACCATTTATTGGATTAGCATGCATCATTGACCGACCAGGGTATGTGCTAAGGTACAAAGACCACTACAATGAAAAGCTTTGGTTAATGTGTAAAACAGCATATTGCATATTACTTGAAAGGGCAGCGAAATTCGCAGATGACCAAAATCACAGACTGGAGGTATTTATTGAGCAATCCGGTAAAAAGGAAGATAGAGATATAATCCAATACACCCGGGATTTGAAGAGACATGGATCCCCTTTTGATCTTGCTAATTCAGGAGGTTACAAACCACTAACTAAGGAAGATTATCAGCGCATTATTTTGGGCGAGCCTCGCCGAAAAACGAAGAAAGTTCCGATGATACAACTGGCCGATCTAATACTATATCCAATCGCCAAGGGAGGATACGACCCTAACTACCGCCCTTATAAGCAGCTGATTGAGCATAAAAAACTAATTGATTGCTACTTACCAATTGAACAAGTGCCTTATAGAGGAATAAAATACAGTTGCTTTGAGAGAATAAAAAAAGGAAGGTTGAGTAAACCTTCCTAAAATTTTCGGCTCGCTAGCTTAGCGCGAACCCCGGGGCCATGCCCTTTCATAATACAAACGTACAATAATTATCAATAGTTATCAATTTCTATGATTATACAGACAACCAACCTATGAAAACACTTAGCACACTAATTATCAGTCTAATTTTCACTCAGACGCTCGTTGCCCAACCCAAAGCAGAAAAAGCCATAGCCGACGCAGTAGAAACGCTGCGTACTGCGATGGTAGATGCCCACGAAGCTATACTGAAAGAAATCACATTGGATGAACTCACTTACGGCCACTCCAGCGGATTGTTAGAAAACAAATCTGAATTTGTGGAAGCCCTCGTCAGCGGAAAGTCTGATTTCAAGAATATGGACTTGAGTAACCAAACCATCACTGTAGTGGATGAAACTGCTTTGGTTCGTCACGAGTTAAAGGCCAATGTAGTCGATAGCGGTAACCCAGCGAGTATCCATCTGGGAGTACTACTGGTTTGGCAGAAACAAAAAAACGATTGGAAATTATTGGCTCGGCAGGCTTACAAGCTGTAACGTTGGTATGATCCCAAATACACCTTTGTAAGGCAAAATAATATCTTATCTTTACACTGTATTCCCAAAGAAAATACATTTTTAAACTAAAAAAACATCTCTTTATCATTTAGGATAATACAATAAACAAAAGAGTTGCATCCTGGTTATCTCGGAAAATTTAGTTGATTCTGATATAAATTTTACAAACACTACAAACCTTGTTATGAAAAAACTTTTTGCTTCCCTTTTAGCAATCGGGCTATTGCTAGTGACCATTCACGATAATTACGCCCAGCGAAGAAACCGTGATAGCGAAAGCAATGCGTCCAGTATAATGGCCGATTCCACTTTCGCTGGACTTGAGTTCCGTAGCCTGGGCCCGGGCTTTATGTCGGGGCGGATTGGCGATGTAGCTATTCATCCCGAAGACCCTAACACCTGGTACGTTGCCGTAGGCTCTGGGGGGGTCTGGAAAACGATTAACGCGGGGGTCACTTTTGAGCCTATTTTTGACGATCAAGGCTCCTACTCTATCGGCTGTGTAACGGTTGATCCTAATAATCCGCATGTGGTGTGGGTAGGAACGGGTGAGAACGTCGGAGGACGCCACGTAGGCTATGGTGACGGAATCTACCGCAGTACCGATGGCGGAACCACTTGGGAGAATATGGGATTGAAAGCCTCGGAGCATATTTCCAAAATTATCGTCCATCCCGAAAACTCAGATGTAATCTGGGTAGCCGCTCAGGGACCGCTCTGGAACAAAGGTGGCGAGCGAGGTCTTTACAAATCTACCGACGGAGGTATAACCTGGAACAAAACATTGGGTGATGACGAATGGGTGGGTGTAACCGATATCATGATTGACCCTCGCGATCCCGACTGGATGTACGCCGCCACTTGGCAGCGTCACCGGAATATAGCCAACTATTTAGGTGGTGGGCCAGGCTCAGGCGTTCACCGTAGCCAGGATGGAGGCGAAACCTGGGAAGAGCTAACCACTGGGTTACCAAAAGGCGATATGGGTAAAATTGGTTTAGCGATCTCACCCCAGCAACCAGATATTGTATACGCGGCCATTGAGTTAGACCGTCGCACCGGAGGCGTGTACCGATCCGCCGACCGAGGTGGTACCTGGGAGAAACGATCCGATGCGGTAGCTGGGGCAACTGGTCCGCACTACTATCAGGAATTATACGCTTCGCCCCATCAATTTGAGCGTCTTTACCTGGTCGATTCCCGTATGCAATATTCGGAAGATGGTGGAAAAACCTTTAAGCGGTTGAACCGTGCCCACAAGCACGGCGACAACCATGCGATTGCCTTCCGGGAGGATGATCCGGAATATTTGCTGGTAGGCACCGATGGTGGACTATACGAAAGTTTTGATCTGGGAGCCAACTGGCGTTTTATGGAAAATTTACCAGTCACCCAGTACTACAAAATTGCCTTGGATGATGCCGAGCCGTTTTACAACATCTACGGTGGTACCCAAGACAATAGCACCCAGGGTGGGCCATCCCAAACCGATAACGTGCACGGCATCCAGAATTCCGACTGGCGAGTAGTGCTCAACTGGGATGGACATCAACCGGCTACTGAACCCGGTAATCCCGATATCGTGTACGCGGAACGGCAGGAAGGAACGCTATCGCGCATTGACATGACTACCGGTGAAGTGGTAGATATTCAGCCTCAGCCCGGTGCCGATGAAGACTACGAACGCTTCAACTGGGACTCGCCTATTCTAGTAAGTCCACATAATCCGACTAAAATTTACTTTGCTTCTCAGCGGGTTTGGCAATCTGATAACCGGGGCGATGCCTGGACGGCTATTTCCGGTGATTTGACGAAAAATCAAGATCGCTTTACGTTGCCCATTATGGGTCGGGTACAGAGCTACGATGGAGCTTGGGATGTGGGTGCTATGTCTAATTACAACACGATTACTTCATTGGCCGAATCGCCGCAGCAGGAAGGCTTGATCTACGCCGGGACCGACGATGGTATTGTGCAGGTAACGGAAGATGGAGGGGCCAACTGGCGCAAATTAGACGTAGGCAGTATACCCGGCATTCCAGCCACTGCTTTTGTGAACGATATCAAAGCCGATTTGCACGATGCCAATACGGTGTACGTAGCGTTGGACAATCATAAGTACGGCGACTTTCAACCGTATTTGGTGAAGAGCACCGACCGAGGGCGCACCTGGCAATCTATGGCGAATGATCTTCCCGACCGTACCCTCGTCTGGCGCATTGTGCAGGATCACGTAGACGAAAATCTTATGTTCTTGGCTACGGAATTTGGCATCTATTTCACGAACGATGGAGGGTCGCAGTGGACCGAACTAACCGGAGGCCTACCCACCATTTCTTTCCGCGATTTAGCTATCCAGAAGCGGGAAGATGATCTGGTGGCGGCTTCGTTTGGTCGCGGAATTTTTATTCTAGACGATTACAGCGCATTACGAAATCTATCCGAAAAACAATTACTGGCCGAGGCCACATTGTTTGAACCCCAGGATGCTGATTGGTACGTTCCTCGCTCCCACTTGAGCTTTGATGATGAAAAAGGCTCGCAAGGAGCTTCTCACTTTGTAGCTCCTAACCCACCCTTCGGTGCTGTTTTTACTTACTATCTAAAAGATGGATTGACAACCATAGAAGATCAGCGCATGAAGCAGGAAAAAACGTTGGATGCTCAAAATCAAAACGTACCTTTCCCCGGTTGGGATAAGTTGGCTACTGAAATGGCTCAGGCGGAGCCAAAGGTTTGGGTTGCTATTAAAGACGGACAGGGCAATGCCATCCGTCGGATAGACGGTTTCACCACAAGTGGTTTTCACCGCATTGCCTGGGATTTACGCTATCCGTCGCCCTACCCTATTCATCTGGACGAAGAGCCTACCGAAGATGAACTTCCCCAGGGAATGATGGTTGCGCCCGGTACTTATACTGCTTCTCTGTACCAGCAAGTAGACGGTAACATAACTGAGCTTTCTGAGCCAGTTAGCTTTGAAGTGATACCACTGCGCGATGGGGCATTGGAAGGTGCGCCAGCCCAAGAAGTGGCTCAGTTTTGGCGATCTTACGAAGATGCCCTGCGTTCGGCTACGGCTTTAGAAGTTTCGCTAAATAACGCCCTGACCAAAGCCGAGCGGATGCATACTGCGTTAGCCCAAGCCCCAGTAGTTCCCGGCTCGTTAGATCAGCAGTTATACGAAGTAAAGCACAGCTTATTGAAGATAGAGGAAGAGCTAAGTGGTAACCCAGCTAAGTTAGCGGTGGGTGAGAAAACCAAACCAACCGTAGGGCAACGGTTGTTCTCACTGGAAATTGGTATTGGTCACTCTACCTACGGCCCTACCGAAACCCACCAGAAAACACTGGCTATTGTGAAGGATGAGGTGCAAAAAGTTCATACTGAGTTGGAAGCTACTCAAAGTGAAATATCGGAAATAGCTAAAGCCTTGATAGAAGCTGGTGCCCCCTGGGTAGAAGGCGAGCCCATTCCAGCCATCGGTCCGAATCGATAATCGGATAGGCTAAAAGCTTGAAAGATATAAACCTGAGGAAAACAAATTCTTCAGGTTTTTTATCTCTGGGTATTGTAGTGCTTGCTTAAAGTATCGCGCTTAAAGGTTGACTACCGAAATGGCTGCGAAGCAGTTGTGTTATCAAAGTAGATAATCTGATCGTAGAGATTGGGGCGAAAGCGACGATAATAGTCTTCCGGTTGGTCGTTGAATACCGCCCCTATTGATAAGTATTGCGTACCCTTGCTAAAAAAATCGCTCCATTCAGTATGCTTTTGTAAATCAGTTACCCCGATGGTGAAAGTCGAGCTACTAGCATTGTGAAAGACTTCCGTTAACGATTCTTGCTGAGGTTCTTCATCGATGGTATGTTCTTGCAAGCCAGTGTATTGTTCATCTTCATAACCTACGGCAGTAAAGGAGCCTCTCGAGAACATAAAACTCACTGTCGAGTAGTCATTGGGAAGTTCCTGTAGAAGATAGTGTCCGATTGATCCCGACCCGTAGGTTGGATCGTTGGCTATGTGGGCATTGTGCGCCCATAAAACCACTTTATCCCCTTCGAAGTAATCTAGCATCCAGACGGTATTTTCAGCCATATACTTATCTCGATAATTCACTGAATAGTTCCCAATGCTTCCGTAGTACATCACCTCAGAAACCTGTCTCGTTACTTTTAATATTCTAAGGTGAAGCTCGAATTCTTTTTCAGAAGTTACCGCAACCAGAGCACTTTGATGAGTAATCATAGAGTCTTGCAATGCATCAATCTGGCTGAGGTAGGTAGTAAATTCTTCGGGCGAATATCCTTCAAATCTATCTTCAGAATCAGCTTTTGCTTTTGAAAGTACTGCATCCGAAAGCTCCAAAAAGGAAGCATTAGCAGCGTGTAAATACTGATTCAGTAGTTGAGGATGGTAGGTATTGAACTGGCAGTCCACTCCCATATAATGCACTTTTTCTTCTTCTGATTTCCCGATATTATATTCGCTCATCCATTCCAGTAAGTCGCGAACCTCTTGGGTGCGCCACGTCCAGAAATGCATTTTCTCGGACATGAGTGCTCGAATCTGACTCTTTGATCCCTGTTGAACCGCTTCCTCTAGAAATAATGATTCGCCAAAGTCGGCCTCAAAGGCAAAAACTCTATAGTCATGGTTTTCCACTAGATACTGGAATATGCGACGCTTGGCATTGAAAAACTCAGCAGTCCCGTGGGTAGACTCACCTAAGCCAATAATGGGTTTGTCAGCAACCGGATCAAGAAAAGTTATATCTTCATCAGCCCAAAGTAGTGGATTATCATCTAACGGTACTATTTCCTGTTCGAGCGAGGATAGTAAGGAGACTACCTCCGGATCTAGCTGAAGTCCATCATCTGATTGGCAAGAGAACAGTAATACTGTGAGCAAGCATAAATAATGACCGTAATACCTCCAGTATAATTTTACGTGACGTAGCATAGCTGAGAGTTTTAGCGTAAGGAAAGTTGCTACCAATAAGCTGTAGCAGGTAGTTATTTAAATATAGTAATTTCTCAATCAAATAGACAAAGTATTACCCCTTCTTTACACCAATTATTTTTCCAGATAGTACATCCTTAACGTATAGCAGTTAGTACACATCTATGACCTACAATACA
Organism: Bacteroidota bacterium; assembly: GCA_039198955.1. Taxonomy (GTDB): domain Bacteria; phylum Bacteroidota; class Bacteroidia; order Cytophagales; family Cyclobacteriaceae; genus Tunicatimonas. Next base: position 15,280 of record JBCCTI010000042.1, read on the forward strand.
AGCATTTGTAAGGTCTATTCTCTCGCATAAGCTACCTCTCCCCCCACAATGGTATAATCTACCTCAGTATTCAGAATTTCGGCTTCGGGTACTTGCATTATGTCTTGGGAGAAAACCGTAAAATCTGCCAATTTGCCCACTTCAATGGAGCCTTTAATTTCTTCCTCAAAGGCTCCGTAAGCCGCATTCCAGGTGTAGGTCTTGAGAGCTTCTTCGCGATTCATCCGTTGACTGGGTTCGTAACCTCCCTCCGGTTCGCCCGTCAGGGTTTTACGGGCCACTGAGGCGTAAAAACTCGCTAGGGGGGCAATCGGTTCGACTGGGGCATCGGTACCGTTGACGATAATAGCGCCCGAATCAATCAGCTTACGCCAGACGTAAGCACCTTCTTCAATCCGCTCTTTGCCCAGTCGCTCAATGGCCCAGGGGCGATCAGAGGACATATGTACCGCTTGCATGGCCGGAATTACTCCTAGTTTACCAAAGCGGGAAATATCGGCAGCACTTATATGTTGGGCGTGCTCAATACGGTAACGGTGGTTGCCCGCCATTTCGGGCAATTGCTCAAACGCTGCCTCGTATTGGTCGAGCACCTCGCGGTTAGCCCGATCACCAATAGCGTGGGAGCAAACCTGAAAACCGTGCTGTAATCCTTTGAGAGAAATATCGTGAATAACCGGAACCGGAGTGGTCTCGTGACCATACTGTCCGGGCATATCCGAGTATTCTTCCAGTAGCCAAGCCCCTCGTGAGCCAAGCGCCCCGTCGGTGTATAGCTTGATACTACGAATGGTCAAAAAATCATCTCCTAAACCTATTTGTGGACCTTGCTCAAAATAGGTTTTCAGCAATGTGCTATCGCGGCCACTGAGCATGGCATAAAGCCGAACTTTCAGTTTACCCTCTTCGGCTAACTTTCGGTACAATTGCTCTACATCCTGAGTGATGCCCGCATCGTGAAAGCTAGTAATACCATGGGCTAAACATTCTTCCATCGCCAGCTCGGCAGCGCGTAGATAACCTTCTAAGGTACGGGTCGGAATGTGTTGGGTAACCAAACCCATTGCATTTTCATTGAATACCCCGGTAGGGTTTCCCAGTTCGTCGCGGAACACTTCACCTCCGGCTACCTCTCCAATCTGGGCTCCTTCTCGCTTAATATTCATCACACCCGCCAGTTCCATCGCTTTTTGGTTGGCAATAGCCGCGTGACCGCTGGCGTGACGCAAATACACCGGGTTATCCGGAGCAGCCTCACTTAACAGATCGTGAGTGGGAAAGCCTTGAATCATTTCACTGGGCAAGGAGTCCCATTTATCCTGATGCCAGCCCCGTCCGGTAATCCATACCCCCGGGCGAGCCTTAGATGCGGCTTCGGCCACTACGGAGGCTATTTCTTCAAAGCTACGTACAGCCAGTAAATCCAGGTTCATTTTATTTTCGCCTACTCCCAGGAAGTGGGCGTGACCCTCAATAAAGCCAGGGGTCATGATTTTTCCAGCTAAGTCTAACACTTCGGTTTCGTCACCGATCCATTTTTCTACGTCGGCCTCGCTGCCAACGAATGCAACTTTATCGTCTACTACCGCTACGGCCTCAGCTTGAGGTTGGGCATCGTTTACGGTGTAGATCGTGCCGTTTCGTATTACCAGATCCGCTGGATCTTGGGTTTGACAACTAAAGTTTAAGAGAAGAATAAAGAAGGATAGGTAATATGAGGTTCGTAGCATATTTATAATGAGTTAGTTTAGCGAAATTATGATTCGCTGGCGAATACACAAATAATTATAGGTAATAAACGAGGAGCTGGAATCCGCAGGCTGAAATCTGGAGACCGAAGGCCGATTTCCAGACTCTGGTCTCCTCTTGTACTACAGCTATAGCTTGATTTCTTGCTTCCCCGATTTCAATTCGACTTCTTCCCCTTGCCAGTAAAAGGTGCCGGAAGCCCCTTCCGGTAGTTCAATATCAGCCTGAATTCGGTCGTTCCCTCTCCGTACTAAATCAACTCGAATGGTACCCTGAGGGTGAGGCATTTCCGCTGATACTTCAGTTAGGTACCCCAGGTTGGGCGCGATACGCACTTCGGAAAAGTGAGGAGCCGATGGAGTAATCCCGCATACCGTGGCCAGGTACTCATAAAGTGGGCTAGCACTCCAGGCATGACAATCGGATCGGGTGTCTTCATCATGTTCAGCAAAGGTGGTCAGCCCTTCGGCCAGCATGTCTTTCCAAATGTCCTGATGATCCACAAAGTAGTCACCCAATCCGGACTGTTGCATTGCACGGTGCAGGTAAAACCGAAAGTAGATGTAGCAAGAAGCCAGCGAGGTATCTGCTACCGTCCGCTGCATAAGGGGAGCCCACTCATCTTCTGGAGCGGTCTGGGTTAGCACGGCAAAAATATTGGTATGCTGACTGAATCGGTCTTGTTGCGGAGTATCGGCGTATAACTGTCGGGAGGTATCGTAGCTAGTTTCCTGAATGGCGGGTTGTATACGATCAGCTATTCGCTGATAGTGGTTGGCGAAGTCGGTAAGATCAAAATAGCGGTATAGTTCAACTGCCTGCTGGAGGGTGTACAGATACTGCAATGTGATCAGAGTTGAGTGACCATCCTGGGCTCCAGGGGGAGTGCCCCGGTCAAATTCCGGAATAGCATCTACGTAGTTCCACCAGGGCATACCCCGCAGCAGATTATTTGTATCCAGGTAATTTTCGTACCACTGTAGCACCCGGGTCATGCCGGGGATAAATTGCCGGATAAACGCATCGTCGGCGCGGTGCATGTGGTAGTCGTGCAACATGCTAATCCAGAACAAAGCATAAGGAGGAATATACTGGGGAAATCCCGATGGGTAGCGGCTCAGGGTGATTCCCTCGTCGGTGATGGAATTAGCAAACTGAAATAGGGCGTTACGCATCAGGCGATCATCGCCGTCTACGTAAAGAGAAATCAGCGCCTGAATGCGGGTGTCGCCGATATATTGCAACTGCTCGTAGTAAGGACAGTCCATATAGGTTTCTAGAGCGCACAAGCGAGCCGTCCGCCAGCTTACATCCCAAATACTATCCATCATCGGTTCATCAGCCTGAACGAAGGCGGTTTGTTTAAAAGGGTAGGCGGTAAACTGATGAGCAAGATCGTTCAGAATCAACGGCTCACTTCCAGTCTGAATATCCAATTGTAGATACCGAAATGTGCGTACCCACAGTGGTTGAAAGATTCGGTTTTCGCCACCGTCAGGCAGGAAAATATCGTAAAAACCAACAATCCCTTTTCCCTCGGTTTCGTTACGATTACCTTTCTGTCGGTTCTCATCGTACAAAGCCTCTGCGTAAGTAACTTTAATCTTGCTGCCCATACCACCACTGACCGTGAGGGAGGGATAGCCCATAGTTAGATAGGTGTGATCTAAAAGAATGGTCGCTTGCTGTTTGGCTGAAATCGTTACTGATTGGTTGCCTTGTAGGAAAGTATCATCCACTACGATTGTAGCCCGTTTTATCTCAGCTAGTCGTTCGGTCTTGTCTTCCAGCATGGGAATATTGCGAGGATAAAGATTAACCGCCCCGTCGCCGTAGCCATAGCGGAAACCGTAGGGGCGACCTACTACCCGGGCACGAGGTTTCATCCAGTCGTCATTAGAGGAGTAGTCTAATGTTTTCCATCCCCAAGGGTACTGGCTACCATCCACTCGGTCGCAGGCCCCAGAAGCGTAGTAGCCGTATACCATAAAGTCAGCTTGGGTAAGTGGCGAATATGCTTGGTTATGATACACCTGCCAATTGTCAATATTGGTATTCACCATTGCTTCGGCTTCGGTATCGCCTTGTACGATCAAGCCAGTACGATAGGTGTGCTGGGCCACCGGGGCATCTTCAGCAAAGTTCCAGACGACCGCTGCCAGCACGTTGTCACCCGCTTGCAGATATTCAGCAATGTTGTACGACTCAAACCGATAGTGAAGTAAGTCACTCCGAGCGGGCCCCCGCCCGACGAGTTGTCCATTTACAAAAAACTGATAACGGTTATCGGCAGATACATGTACGACGAACTGTTCGGGTGTCTCAGCTAGTGAGAATTCGTTTCGGAAGTGCTGGACGCTGTATTCCAGTAAGCTTACTTCGGGGTGAGCAATCCACTGTGCGGGCCAGGCGTGGGACAGTAATTTCGGATTAATACTTCGGTGTGGGTACTGCCCCCAACTGAACTGGTAGGTTAGCGCGAGAACAAGGATGATTAGAGCTTTTCGCATAGGTCGTTAAAGGTGTAGATAAGCAAATGGCCTATAAAGTAGAAAGAAAAGATGGAAGAGAGAAGTAATGGATTATGAACAATGTACGCTCCCGAACAAAGGTGTTCGCTTTCGAACATTTGAAGTTTTGTAAAATGGCCTATATCATCTGAAAGTGGCTATTTTCAGCCTGGCACAGTATTTCAATTAGCAATGAACAGTTAACAATGTATAATTTGATTGTTGCTGGCTGAAAACCCTAATTGCTCATTGCTCTTTACTAATTGAATAAGCTATGATAAAGAACTACCTCAAAATCGCTTTTCGTAATCTGCTGAAACAACGTTTTTACTCAGTTATTAATGTCCTAGGTCTGGCGATTGGTTTGGCGGCTTGTTTGCTCATCACCATGTTTGTTATCGACGAGCTGAGCTATGATCGATACCACGAAAACGCTGACCATATTCATCGGGCACGTTTATCGTACAGCTTAGGTGGCCAAAGCGGGGATTTCCCGATAGCGCCGGCACCCTTGGCCCGCACTGTAGTAGAAACGTACCCTGAGGTGGAGAATGCGGTGCGCTTCCGGACGCAGGGCGACTACACCGTTTACTACAATGACCAAGCCTACCGGGAGGAAGAGGTCACCTATGCAGACTCCTCGCTGTTTAGCGTTTTTGATATTCCTCTGTTGTATGGGAATCCTGAAACAGCACTGGCGGAACAGAGTTCGCTGGTGCTAAGCGAGACTTCGGTAGAAAAGTACTTTGGGACGGATTGGGAGCAGAACCCGCCGTTGGGTGAGACCCTACTGCTGGGGCGAGATAAAAACCCCTATAAGATTACAGGTATTTTTGCGAAAACCCCTACCAACTCTCATTTTCACTTCGACGTATTTCTGTCAATGATTTCGCTGAAAGATAGCCAGTCTGAGATATGGTTGAGTAATAACTACTATACCTATTTGTTATTGCGGGAAGGTACCGATGTAGCTGACATGGAGACCAAGCTTAACGAGACCTTCAAGACCTACGCAGCTCCGCAAATTGAGCAATACGCCAACGCTAGCTACGACGATTTTTTAGAGTCAGGAAATTATTTTACGTACTTCTTACAACCGCTCACTGATATTCATTTATATTCTGACTTAGAGTTTGAGATAGAAGCGAACGGTGACATTCGTTACGTATATATTTTCTCAGCGATCGCCTTATTTGTGCTGCTAATTGCTTGTTTTAACTTTATGAACCTTTCTACTGCTCGCTCGGCCGGAAGAGCCAAAGAAGTAGGTATTCGTAAAACATTGGGCTCTATCCGTCAGCAACTTATTACCCAGTTTCTGGCCGAAGCGCTACTGGTCAGCTTTTTAGCTTTATTGCTTGCTATACTATTGGCCGAAGTAGCTTTGCCGTTCTTCAATGACTTAGCTGGAAAGCAACTTACCATTAGCTATCTCCAGACCTGGTATTTTGTACCATTATTACTACTGGCTGTAACTACCATCGGTTTGTTAGCAGGAAGCTATCCGGCTTTCTTCCTATCAGCCTTCCGTCCGGCTAGTGTGCTGAAGGGGAAATTAGCGACTAAAAGCGGGGGAAATTGGCTTCGCAACGGCCTAGTGGTACTTCAGTTTGGTATTTCCATTACGCTGATTACCAGCACTGTCGTAGTATATCAGCAACTCAACCATATCCGTAACAAAAAGCTCGGCTACGATAAAGAGCACGTGTTAGTGTTGCACAATACCTTCTACTTGGGTAAACAGGCTGAAACCTTTAAAAATGAAGCGTTACGCCAACCCGGGGTGGTAGCCGCTACGCTCACGGGCTATCTTCCCGCCGAGCCGTTTAGTAATAATAATAGTGCTGTCTTCCCCGATAATAACCCCGAAAGTGATAAAACAACGTCGGTACCTTGGTTCTACGTAGACTACGACTACGTTCCGGCTATGGGCATGAACATAGCTGCCGGGCGCAACTTCTCCCGCGATTTTGCTACCGACTCTACGGCGATGATTATCAACGAAGCGGCTGCTCGGTACTTTTTCGGCGAGGATGATCCGCTCGGACAAAGGCTTAGTACCTTTAGTGACGATCCCGGTAGTTTTAATTCGTATACCGTAGTAGGAGTGGTGGAAGACTTCCACTACAGCACCCTCCGGCAGAAAATTATGCCGATGGTAATGGCGGTAGGAAATAGTACATCAGCCCTATCACTGCGAGTGCAGCCCCAGCAGATGGCATCCACCATTGCTACACTGGAAGACCAGTGGAACCGCTTTCAGCCCGACCTACCGTTCGAGTACTCCTTCCTAGATGAGCGCTTCAATAGTATCTACGAATCCGATCAAAAGCTGGGAACCATCTTTACGGTGTTTTGCTCACTAGCCATTTTCATTGCTTGCTTGGGTCTATTTGGTCTAGCCGCCTATACCGCTGAGCAGCGTACTAAGGAAATTGGTATTCGTAAAGTACTGGGGGCATCAGTTAGCAGTCTGGTAATTAGTTTTTCCAAAGATTTTACTAAGCTCGTGATTATTGCGCTGTTGGTGGCCATCCCAATCGCTTACTTCCTGATGAACCAGTGGCTGGCTGATTTCGAGTATCGTACCTCGTTGGGAGTTAGCACCTTCGTTATTGCTGGAGGCATCGCCTTGTTAATCGCATGGCTCACTATCAGCTTCCAATCTATTCGAGCGGCAGTAGCCAATCCTGTAGATAGTCTTCGTAATGAATAAACGAAGGTGAAGGGTTAACGGTAGGAGGTTTAGAGTACGAAGTACGTCTGCCCCACGAACCTTCTACCCTTTACCCTCTACCGTTAACCTTTAGAAATTATGCTAAGGAATTACCTAACCATCGCTCTTCGCACCTTAACTCGCAATCGAGTGACTACCACAATCAACTTGGTTGGTCTGGCGGTGGGCATGGCCTGTTGCCTGGTCGTATACGTCATGGTAAAGCACGAGTATACCTACGATAAATTTCACACCAATGTGGATCGTATTTACCGGGTAGTCACCCAAACGCAGGAACCCAGTGGTATTGACTACGATGGGGCGGTTTGCTTTCCGATGGCCGAAGCCCTGCGGGAAAATTTTTCGGTGGTAGAAAACGCTACCCAAGTGTACGCCCGCAACTACGGAGTAATTAAGCGGCAGACTACCGAGGGCGAAGAAAAACGCTACCAGGCATATCATTTGGTATACGCTGACGCTCATTTTCTAAAAACCTTCAGCTATCCATTGCTAGCCGGACATCGTCCTTCACTACTGCAAACCCCAAACGAAGTGGTGCTGACCCGCGTACTGGCCGATCGAGTGTTCGGTGCTGATTACCAGAACCGTTACGAAGAGCTGATTGGGCAAACCCTGGAAATTAACCAACGCAGTTATACCGTGAGTGGTATTTTAGAGGACGTACCTGACAATACCAATGTATACTTTCATTTACTGCTGCCAATGGAAGTTTTTATGGCAGAGAACCCAAGGTGGACGAGTAATTGGGCGAGCGTGCCCGGCGGCGGTAATGCTTTTCTTACATTGCCCGAAGGATATGATCCAACCCAGTTAGAAGTAGCGCTGAATAAGATCAAAAGCAATTACCTAAATGATGACCTGACTCAACGCCGTACCTACTATCTGCAAGCTCTGACGGATATTCATACTGAAGCTCAGTACAACGGCACCTTCTTCGCTACCCCCAAGCCATTGCTCCTAGCACTCATTAGTATGGGATTGATTGTACTCGTAGCCGGAGGAATCAATTTTATCAATCTTTCTACCGCTCAAGCCATCCGTCGGGCCAAGGAGATCGGTATTCGAAAAACACTGGGTAGCCGTAAGCGGCAGCTTATCTTTCAGTTTTTAGGCGAAACGGCTTTGCTATGTGCCTTTGCTGCATTAATTGCGGTTGGCTTAGCTGATTGGTTTTTAGACGCTGCTAACCAGTACATGGCTCCACTATCCCGCTACGTATCCATGACCTTTACAATGGACACTACTATCATCTATTTTCTAATAGGGCTGGTCGCTATAATTACCGTCGTTGCGGGCTATTATCCTGCTCGAGTTTTATCCAGTTATCAGCCAGTACAAGCTCTCAAACAATCCATTCGGGCGCATGTAGGATTTAAGTCCAAGTTCTCGTTACGGAAGGCATTGGTGGTCGTGCAATTTACCATCGCTCAGTTTTTACTGCTCGGAACCATCGTGGTGGCTACTCAGATGGACTTTTTTCGTGAGCAGGATATGGGCTTTGTGAAAGACGGGGTAGTAGTAGTTGATCTTCCGAAGCGCGATCACGTGCTCCGAGAACAGTTGCGTCAAGAGCTGATGCAGTTTGCTTCTATTGAGCAAGTCACCATCTGTTCATCGGCCCCTAGCTCTCGGCGAAATAATTATAACGAGGTGTACGCCACTGCTTTTGGAGATGCCGAAAAATACCAAATGGATGAAAAGTGCATTGACCCCAACTACGTGCCTACTTTCGGGCTAAAAGTTATTGCCGGACGCAACTTGCGGGAGGGTGATTATACACCAGATAGCGTATATCAGCGAAGTATTTTGCTGAACGAAACAGCGGTAAAAACGTTTGGCTTTGCTAACCCTGAGGAAGCATTGGGGCAGCGAGTAAAGTTTGGTGAGAATCATCCCGTTGAGATGGAAGTAGTAGGAGTACTACGCGACTTTGTGAATAAAACATTGAAGGATGAGATCAACCCCAGCTACATGTACTACGGAGACCGAATGGGGGAGGCTAACGTAAAAATAAGTGGTCAGAATATATCCGAAACCTTACAGTCTATACAAACAGCATGGGAAGCAACTTACTCTGATGCCTTCTTCCACTACGAATTCCTGGACGATTACATTGGTATGCTGTATACGCTAGACGATACCCTGTACCGCTTCTTCCGCATTATGGCCGGGCTAGCCCTGATTATTGGTTGTCTGGGGCTCTATGGTCTGGTTTCCTTCCTAGCACTGCACCGGCAGAAGGAGATTGGGATCCGAAAAACGCTAGGAGCGACAGTACAACAAATTCTGTATCGCTTTGTGCGAGAGTTTACTACGTTGGTAGTGCTAGCATTCGGCGTCGCTGCCCCGTTGGGTTATCTGGCGATGCGAGCCTGGCTCAATACCTTCGCTTATCGCATTGATCTACACTTTGGATATTTTATCGTTACCTTTTTAGCTGCTATCGGTATTGCCTGGCTCACCGTCGGTTTCCAGTCGGTACGCGCCGCGGTAGCTAATCCGGTTGACTCACTAAGAAATGAATAACTTTTGACAATGTACAGTGTGCAGTTAGCAATGTACAATTATACCATGCTATTGTTCATTGCACATTGTTCTTTGCTAATTGAATGAATTATGATTAGGAATTACCTCAAAATCGCCTTGCGGAATCTGGCTCGCTACAAGCAGATGACACTCATTAACATTCTCGGTTTAGCCGTGGGAATGACTGCCTGTATTTTGATTCTACTATTTGTGCAGTACGAATTGAGCTACGACCGTTATCACGAAAATACCGATCGTATCTACCGTATTTCGCGGGAGTTTCTTGATCCTGACGGGACGACTAATTTGCATTTGGGGCATCTGGCACCACCTTTCGAGCCGAGGTTAGCTGAGGACTTCTCCGGTATTATAGAGAAATCAACTCGTCTGGTGAACAACGGTATGCTAATCACCTACGAAGCCGGAGATAAAAGCATTGTTGAGAATGGCCTTTTCTTTGCTGAACCGGAAGCACTTGATATTTTTTCATTTGACTTCGTAGCGGGTGCCCCCGAGAATGCCCTAAGTTTACCAAATGCGGTAGTGCTTACGGAAAGTACCGCTCGCAAATATTTCGGTGACAAAGACCCCATCGGAAAAGCTTTGAGGTTAGAACAACAGATAGACCTGAAAGTAACAGGGGTGATAGAAGACGTGCCCGGCAATTCTCACTTTCATCCGACAATGCTGGCTTCATTCTTTTTAGTAGAACAGTTCTTTGGTAAAGAGTACATGGACACCAACTGGGGAAGCAATAATTTTTCTACGTACATACTGTTAGCGGAAGGCTACAATCCAGCTGACCTAGAAGCCCAGTTTCCAGCTTTTATAGATAAGCATCTACCCAGTGACCCTGACGTACCCGCTTCACAAACGACTGCGCTTCATCTATGGCCTATCGCTGATATTCACCTTTATTCCCAGCTTGATACCGAGATTGAAGCTAATGGTGATATTGCTTACGTCTACATCTACACCATCATTGCGCTATTTATTCTAGTGATTGCTTGCATCAATTTCATTAACCTGACCACTGCTCGAGCCACTCGTCGAGCTAAGGAAGTAGGAGTACGTAAAGTGATGGGTGCTGAGAAAGCCTCGCTGGTAGGTCAATTCTTGTCCGAATCAGTATTAATCTCTTTGTTCTCATTAGCTTTAGCCATCTTATTGGTCACCTTATCCTTACCTTACTTTACTGATTTTGTAGACAAGCAACTGTCGTTTGATATACTCGGCAACCCCTTTCTGCTAATCTTACTGGCTGGTATTATTCTGACGGTCGGAATTGTTGCGGGAAGTTATCCAGCATTCTATCTCTCGGCCTTTCAACCGGCTCGCATTCTACGAAACAGCCGGGGAAGCCAACGGGGGAATACGTTGCTACGTTCGGGCTTAGTGGTGCTGCAATTCGTGGTTTCCATTGCGCTAGTGATTGGCGTAATTACAGTAGAGCGACAATTAGATTATGTAAAGAGTAAACCATTGGGCTTTAATCAAGAGAACCTGGTAGTGCTACCCGTTGAGCAAACTATTTATGAGCGATATGAGGAGCTAAAGGCTCAGCTACTATCCCAACCCGGTATTACGGACGTAACTATTTCTAGCCGGGTACCTTCCGGACGTTTAAATGATTCGCAAGGCGGGCAGGTAGAAGTAAACGGTGAAATGAAGAATCTTGATTTCCGTTTGGCTAACATAGACGTAGATCATGACTTCGTCAATTCATTAGGTATTGAACTAGTAGCTGGTCGTAACTTTGACATTAACCGCGCTAGTGATTCTACCGAAGCCTTTATCATCAATGAAGCCGCCGTACGTGCTATTGGTTATAATTCGCCCGAAGAAGCAGTTGACCAGAAAATTAACTACGGTCGCCGACAGGGGTATATTATCGGAGTTACGAAAGATTTTCATTTTGAGTCCCTACATCAGTCTATCGCCCCCATCATATTCCATCTTCCATTTAGTGCCAACCGAGTTCATAACTTAGTAGCCCGAGTACAAGCTAGCGCGATGGATGAAACCATTAGCTATCTGAAAGAACAATGGAGCTATCTTCGTCCGGGCTTTCCGTTTGACTATTACACCATCGGTGACCGCTTTCAGGGGCAGTACGACGATGAAGATCGTTTGGGGCAGATCGTACAGTTCTTTTCTATACTGGCAATCTTCATTGCTGCCCTAGGTCTGGTCGGCCTGGCATCGTATACTGCAGAACAACGAGCCAAAGAGGTAGGTATCCGTAAGGTGCTAGGAGCTTCAGTGAGCCAATTGCTCCTCTTGCTCACTACAGGCTTCTCTAAACTTATTTTGGTAGCCTTCCTGATTGCCTGCCCTCTAGCGTATTTCGTAATGAATTACTGGTTAGATACCTTTGCTTACCAAGATACGTTGAGCGTTTGGACTTTTATTTTAGCGGGCGTGGCTGCTCTGCTGGTCGCTGCTATTACCGTTGGCTCCCAAACCATCCGCACCGCTACCCAAAACCCAGTAGAATCATTGCGGGATGAGTAAACTTCGCTCGAGGCGGGGTGCTGGGAGCGTGGAGTAAAGCAAATATGTCAAACGCTAGACGCCCTGCCCCTCGCCCCAAGCTCCCCGCATTCCTTTCTTAACATAAAAGAAACATAGCATCTTCCGTAAGTTCACGGAAAGCAAGTATCTTTGCCGATCAAACTATACCACTATCCTATGATTCGTATTCTCATCCTAAGCTTTTCGGTACTGATGCTAGCTCAATGTCAGCCTAAAGTAACCGAAACTCCCGAAGTAAGTGCTGAAGAACCCGCTCGTCCGAAAAATGTCATTTTACTCATCGGCGACGGTATGGGTGTCACCCAAGTGACCTCTCAATTCTATTTCGGTGAGGGAGAACCCAACTTCACTCGCTTCCCCTACATCGGTCTTATCAAAACCTCCTCTTCCAGTGATAAGATTACTGACTCAGCGGCGGGAGGTACCGCTCTCTCGGTCGGGCAGAAGACCTACAACGGAGCCATTGCTGTGGCTGATGATTCGTCTATACTAGAGACGATCGTAGAACTGGTGTCCGACGAGCTAAGCACCGGATTGATTGCTACTTCCTCTATCGTTCACGCTACTCCGGCCTCCTTCTATGCTCACGTGCCATCTCGTAACCAGTACGAAGATATTGCCGCTCAGCTAACCGCCTCATCCGTAGACTTTTTTGCTGGCGGGGGTATCCAATTCTTTGCCAACCGGGAAGACGGTGCTAACTACTTAGATAGTCTAGCCGCCAATGGCTTCGTGGTAGATACTACGCAGCTCCGGAAGCCCGCTAACTTGTCAATGGAACGTAAGTATGGCTTCCTCTTGGCACCTGACGGAATGCCTAAGATGCAAGAAGGTCGGGGCGACTTTCTTCCTCAGTCTACCGAGATGGCCCTAGACTACCTTGCGCAGGATGAAGATGGATTCTTTTTAATGGTTGAAAGTTCGCAGATTGATTGGGGCGGTCACGCCAACGATGCTGAATACATTATTGAGGAAATGAAAGATTTTGATAAAACTGTCGGAGTTGCCCTAGACTTCGCCGAGCGTGACGGAAATACTTTAGTAGTGGTTACGGCTGACCATGAAACGGGCGGCTTTGCCCTATCAGCAGGCGAGACATATGATGATTTGGTAGGAACCTTCTCTACTGGTGGACATACTCCCGACTTAATTCCGGTATTTGCTTACGGTCCCGGGGCTGAAGCCTTCGCGGGCATCTACGAAAATACCGGAATCTACGACCGGATGGTAGAAGCAATAGGGTGGGAGCAAGATGGTAGCACAGTGGCATCTCGATAAAAAATTCAAGCAACACACTCGGTAGTAGATTTCATCGCACAATAATGATCACTGACTCTGGTATGCTGTTTATTTATCAATAAGTATTTATTTCATCACTATGCCCTTTCTAGTCGTAGCCGTTGATATTCCCTACATCACTACCGAACAGATGGTGGAGGTAGACCGTCTGATGATTGAGTAGTACCGAATTGAACTCATTCAGATGATGGAGAACGCCGGACGATGCCTGGCCCTGGTAGCCAAAGAGCGTTTTTTAGAGAATAATCCGATAGGTAAGCGAGCAGTAGTACTTGCTGGAACTGGGGGTAATGGTGGAGGGGCGATGGTGGCGGCTCGGCGCTTGGCTGCCTGGGGAGCGGTGGTAGAGGTACGCATCACTAATGTGGAAACACTGACGGAAGTACCTCGTCATCAGTACGAAATACTACAACAAATGGGAGTGCCTGTGCGGGATTGGGAAAGTGGTCCGCTACCTTCTCAGGAAGGAATTGATCTGATTTTAGATGGTATTATCGGCTATAGCCTCTTGGGTGACCCTCGGGGCAATGCCCGCGCCATGATTGAGTGGGCGAACCAGTCTCCGGCCGCCGTATTATCCCTAGATACTCCTTCGGGTATTGATCTAACCGAGGGAAAAAGCTATCAGCCCACCGTTCGAGCAGATGCTACCCTTACCTTAGCCCTTCCCAAACGAGGTCTGAAAGAAGGTAATCTGCGCTCCTACATCAGTGAACTGTATTTGGGAGATATTAGCGTACCTCCGTCCTTATACGCCGAACCCAGTTTGGAGTTGAGTGTACCCCCTCAGCTATTTGCTCAACGAGACATTGTGCAGGTCTACTAATCTGATAAGAGCTTGATTGGTCACTCCACCCGCAGAGAAAAGTTATCAATAAACAGTTCTACCGGATGCTCGGAGCTGTTAGCAGTCGCCCCTACCTGTACCCGCTCATATTGTAACGGTTGCTGAAGGGTAAAGTCAATATTTTGCTGTGCGGCTTCTTCTTTAAAGATAGCCGCATTGGGCAGGTTCATCCCTGTGGTAGAAATCACTTCTCTGTCATTAATAAATAGCTTGTTCTCACCATCCTCTTCGGGCGAAAGCTTCATCTGCCATATTAGATGTACCCATTCCTGCCGCGGGAAACGGGTATTGGTCTGGGTTAGGGTTGCCCCTAGTATTTTTCCCCGCTCTATTGCCAGATAGTCATCATCCCCGCTCATCATCAGTCGTATTCCGGGACACTGATTGTTCGGTACACTGGGATCCCAACACGAACAGCATTCCAGGTCTAGCAAAAGTAGGTTTTTGATATTCGACGTAGAGTTGAGGTAGACATCCACCTCAATCGTCACAGTGCTACCAACTGGGGCGGAAAATCCTCCTTTTTCTATACCTGATTTTGACACAATATCGCTCGATGGATTAGCAACGATCCGTAGGGCATAAGTACCGTCCCGAACTAAGTCGGTAGTTAGGCCTATCTCGTTCTCGGCCTGAGCTGGATGCACCAACTGAATGTTAGTCCACCGACTTTCATCGTCCGGAAATAGGTTGGAGAACTCACCCTCATTAACTTCAAACCCATCCTGAAATTGGTAAGCCGAATCTACTACATTTGGGGCTTCATCCGACTGGCAAGCGACAATAGTCAATAGAAGTAGTGGTAAGAATCCTAGCTTCTTCATGTCTCGTTGCTGGATGTGACGAAATAAATGGGACAATTATATACAATATTGGTTTCAACAGTACACCTAGGCTATCAGCGAACCTTCAGTCTCCTGAGATGACTTACGACGGTCCACAATCTCGTTAAAGTGCTCAATATTTTCGTTCAGATGGCTGATAAACAGTGTATATTCTGCTGAGGGGGTCAGCGTATCGTGCGCCTCTACATGCTTAATTAAGGTGCGGTAAGCTTCCGTGGTAAACTGCACTAACTCCTTGGTGCTCTGCCCCTCGGTCTCACTACTCTCTCTTAGTCGTTGAATAAACAGTTTCTCAAACTCCTGGTTCACCCGTTTCATCTCATTCACTACATCCCCTAGGTGCATTGCCTCAATAGCTTGCATACATTCGGGTATGGTCTGAAGATCGCGGGCAATATTTTTTAGGGCACTGGTTTCGGCACTATAATTTAGGTTGTACAGGCGAGTGCCGTACTTGTTGATGCAGGTATTTACCTCCTTGCCCGCTAATTGCAGAGCTTCGTCAGGGTGGCGCATGTAACCTTCGCTAATCATTCGCAGGCAAATGATGGCCTGGTCGCGCTGGGTATCTAACTGGGCTAGCTCCGCATTAATATCGCTAGTATTATCCTGCTTATAGGCTTGCTCTAGCCGCTGAAAGATTTTATTCAACTCGTTATACTGTGTTTTTATCTTAAGCTGGGTAGGATTATGCTGACTAGTAATTAGTAACGTATTACGGACGAATTGAATGAATTCGTTGAGCCGATAGCTACGTAAGTTAGCAGAATTAACCATATGTTTTAATTTTATGTTTGTATCATGCAAAAATGGAAAGGTTGGATACTGAATAAAAGTGATCCTTTTGCTATACAGTACATGAGTAATAAGTTACCTCGGTTGGCAAGCCTGTATTGCTCTATTCTTGCTATGCTTTCAGTGTAGAGTAACTGTTGTATCAATAGTTTACATTACGTTGAAGGAGTTGAGCTACTCGACTAGGTAAGTAAGTTGCCAACGTGGGGATTAACTTATCCGGGCGTGCAGATAGGTTGTCGACGTGGGAATTAACTTGTCCGGACGTGCAGACAAATTGCCGACGAGGGAATTGGCTTGTCCGACAATGCAGACATACTGCCGACGACGAAATTGACCCGTCCGAAGGTGCAGACGAGCTGCCGACGCGGGAATTAGACCGTCCGGCAAGTAAAACGTACTGCCAATAGCATCGGCTAGATTATTGAAGGTACAAATTGGCTAATGATTTGGATGATGGGTAGATGTAATATCCTATCCATTAGGCGGTTGTAGGAACTTGATTAATCAAATTCCTACACAAATGATTCCTTTGATTGTATCGTGCCAATCTGATATTTGCATTAATGAACCTCGTCCGGAGTGGGTTCTACCGGGGGAGGTACTACGGTCTGATGGAGCTTAGTTACTAATTTTTTGCTGTAGTCTACCATCTTCAGTATTTCGCGGGGGCTGGCTATTCGCAGGTGGCGGAAAATCAGTAGCTCTTTACCGTTGCTCTCCAGGTGGTAAATATCACTTTTTTCCAGAAAGTGAATCAATTTAGCTGTAAATAATCCCCGGATGCCTTCTTCATCCGGGCCTTGTAGCAGAAATTTGCGGGAGAAGTTGCGGTATTCGTTAAAGTCAATATCCTGCTGGGCAGCAATTACTGATATGCGATCAAGGAAAGACTCTTCTTCTAACGAAAACACGGGAAGCACAAACGGTAGCGACAGTACTTCTACGGTAATGCGGTAGGTTTCAAAGGAGACAAAAGCATCATCTAAAGAAACATCGCCTATTTTCCACCGTACTTCCAACTTTTTATACTCCCCACTAATCTGATTACTTATATACTCCGCCGGGCGCGACTTAAAGAAGAGGAAGCGGTTTAAATCGGCAATCTCCCAGGTAATTTCGGGATCGTAGCCCCAGCCATTGGAACTTGCCATCTGCTTAAGCTCAATCTGCCTCCGGGTAAGCCGGATAAGCTTGGGTTTCGGCTTCTCTAGTACGTGTAGGGCGTAGGGATGATGAGAGGAGGTCTTGTGCACATCCAGCCCGGTAAAGTGAAGCTCTCCACCCTCTTGATTATACTTCTCGGCGTACTCGTGCAGGTATTCCAGCACCGTAAAGTCCACCAGACGGGTATGGGAAAAGTCAATAACCACATTATCGTCTGGGCTAAGCTTTTTGATCTTCTGTTGGAGCTGCAAAATATTGGTGAAGTTGATAATACCCTTCACTTTTACCAAGTACGACTGTTCTTTCTCCTGTACAATCTTCATGTACGGGCGGCGCATATAGCGAAGGAAGAGGGGCAACGGCATACCGCTTCTAACAAAGTGTAGCACAATAGTAAATCCAATGCCAATGAGCAGTCCGGTCATCAGGTCGGTACCCAGAATGGCTACTAAGGTTACTACTAAGATCACCAGTTGCTCCCAGCCCTGCTGGTAAGCCCGTTCGTACATTCGGGGCGCAGTGAGCCTGTATCCGGTGAACAATAAGATTGCCGCCAGGGCTGCTAGCGGTACCATCTGAATCAGTCCTGAAAATACCGCCACAAACAACAGCACAATTAGCCCGTGCATAAAGTTTGACCATTTGGTCGCTGCCCCGTTAGTAATGTTCACCGAACTGCGGGCAATCACCGCCGTAACGGGCAGCCCACCCAAAAACCCCGATACTACCGTAGCCACACCAATACCCAGCAAATCCTTATTGAGGTTGGTCTTCCGTTTGTAGGGGTCAAGTTTATCTACTGCTTTAGATATCACTAAGGACTCCAACGACATTACCACCGTCACTACGAAGACCGTGAACCAGAATATCGGCTCATCTATCCGGGAGAAGTTGGGAAAAATCAGGCTTTGGGTAATATCTGACGGAATCTGCACTAAGAACTCTTCGCTCAGATCCAATTCAGCTAAGGAGAGTTGTTGAGACACCCATCGGAAGCCGTAAAACAGGGGGATAGCTGCTATCAATACCCACATGGGGGCTGGTAGCAGTTTGATAAAGCGATTCTCAATTTTTCCGTAGAATATCAAAATGAGTAAGCAGACTATTGTAACGATCAGGATGAAGGGGTTGGTTTGCAGCAGTATTTCCGGTTGGGCGAATAAGTCGGATAGGCTAGCCCCGGAGATTCCCAGGGCGTGATGAATTTGTGTACCGATAATAAGAAAGCCGATAGCCGCTAACATACCGTGAATGGTAGAAGTCGGCACCAGATTACCGAGTCTGCCTAACCGCAGCAGCCCTAGTACTACCTGAATGCCACCGGCTACTACAAATGCCCCCATTGCGTAGGGTAACCCCGATTCGCCGGGAGTACTCATATTCTGGGCAGCTGATAATGCAACAATAATCAGGGCATTAGCCGGACCATTAATAGCTACGTGGCTTCCGCGGACGAAGGTAGTAACTAATCCTCCCACTATTACCGAAATCAGCCCAGCCATAGGCGGAAAACCCGCGGCCACGGCGATCCCCAGCCCCAACGGGAGAGCTACTAAAGCCACACTGAGGGCGGCTACCAGATCGGTGCGCCAGTAGCGCTTAAGACCCTGCCAACCGCCGGGTGGAACTTCATCGGGCTTAATGGGAACCATAATAGATAGTTAGGTAAATGTTGACCGAATAAGATAATCAAAAATTGCAAATTCCCGCAGCCCAGTATGGCAGGGGATGACATACTGCCATTATTTATCGGAAAAGTCCGAAAAGATTCCGGTTTTATACCACCTTGTAATGAGCAATGAATGATGAATAATGATGAATACTCTGCTAAACGTATCATTCATCCATCATCAGTCATTAATCATTATTCATTAATTGCAATTGGTATATTTTTTGAAATACTCAGTAAACCTGTACCTTAGATTCTTTAGCTAACTTTGACAAAATCCAAACGATTATTATGCAACCGAGAAATTCACTAGATCTACCTGTACTATTTCGGCGGGTACACTATTCCTGGATCATGCTGCTCTTTTGTGCATTGATAGCCCTAGGGCCAGCTGGCTGTAAAGCTAAGAAAGAGGCAAAAGCCGCTGAGAAAGCCCGATTGGAGCGTATTGCTAAAGCCCGCGCCGATTTGTTGTCAGTAATTAATGACCAGGGCAGTATGTCTACCGATGAGAAAGAAGACGTAGTAGAGCGCATTAAGGATATGAACCTACAAGATGCCGAAATACAGGCACTGATTGACCAGGCTGAAGGCATGATTGCTGACGAGCGAGCCGCAGCCCGCCAAGGCGAGAACCGCTCTATGGCTACTGATAGTGGCCCTACCTCAGAATCCGACCTGAATAGCATGTTCCGTAACGTAGCGATGGCGGGTAGTACGGGCGAAGCAAACTCCCAAATCCGGGATGCGATTAACATGTTTGCTTCATCTGAAACCCCGGTGCTCATCATCATCAGCCAGAGTGGTGGACAGACCGACTACGATGAGCCCACCACCATTGGCAAATACCTGAATTACTTAAAGGATACTAAGAATAGCCCCAACGAAGTATACAATATGGTATTTGATGCCAACGGTAAAATCAAAGAACTAGAACTTATTAAACGATATAACTAATGAAATTTTCTGTCATATACTTTTTGCTTTTCGCGGGGGTACTCTCTTTTTCTGCCCAAGCCCAGGAGACTATTAGCCCGGAGCGTAAACTGGCCATTGATTCGCTGGCATTGGAAAAAGTCCGCGATTTGAGTAAATATATCAGCATTATTGGTAATAAAGATACTCCCTTCTCAGAGGCCAACCGGGTAATTGACCGGGCGGAAGAGCTATTTGCTACCGGGGCTGAGATTGGGGTTTCTTCCCTGTCGACCAATGAGATTACCTACTATGAAACCAGAGGTTACTTTGAGCACCTCATGGCCCTGAATTACGATAAGGTGAGCATCAAATGGTACGACATCCAGTACATCAGTGACCTGGAGCAACAGCCCGATGGCACGTTTGTTGGGGTGATTACCATTTACCAGCGGTTCGAGGGCACCTCTGACGATGGCCTGGAATACAAAGACACGACTAAGAAAGATATAACGGTGTTTGTCCAGAAAAAGGAAACGCAAATAGGTGGGCGAATTATTGATTTCTGGGACGTGCTGCTGGGGGATATTCGCGTTGCCGAAACCACCACATAACAACATTGATGCATAACATTATTCGTTCTTTTGTAAGACTACCGGAGGCCAGTTGCCGAAACGTAGTCTTTTTTACGATCTATTTAGTAGGGTTATTATTGCTTAACAGTCCGGTGCTTTTTGCCCAAGGTATTAGGGAGTACCTAGGGGGAGAGGATGTGCTCTACGCCGAAACCAAGCAGGTGAACCAGTTTTTTCGGCGGTTTAACGGGGAAGAGGATATCGAGGGGCAACGCTACTATCCGGGTAACAAAGGCTACCGAAACCCCAAGCTGCGCCAAAAGTATCTGGGGAACCTGTTTGATAATCAGAACCGGGAAATATCGGCTAGTGAGAAACAAGCGTTTATCAGTAAAGTAAATAACTCTTCTAACCCTACATACTTAGATTTTCACGGAGGACAGTGGTTTGCCGAGGTGAAAGCCCAGTTTAATTATAAAGGTCGACGGCAGGAAGCCGTACTGTTTTTACGCTTGCAGGAAGAAAAAGTCGGTTCTAAATGGATACTGACCAAAGCTTATTTCCCGCCGTTTGCTAAACTCTTCGACAGTGATACTACCGGAGGAATGCCCTTTCTCCACCCGATGAGTCACGAGCTAGATTTCATGAACCTCCGCAAGGTATTTCAGGATAATAAGGAAAAAGTAGACCAGTTTCTGGCGCGGGGCTACCAACCTGATTACCTCTCAATCTTGCTCTACGAGATTAAAAACTCTAACTTACGGTTTGAAACCGTTAACAACGTTAAGTTTCACTTCTTTCAAGTAGATGGTTGGTATTTTCAACTAGCTAAGTTTAATCGGCCGGGTTACAACCGTGGTTGGCTTATTGCCGATTTATCCGAAGCAACACCCCAGGAAAAAGAGCTTTTGACCAAGTACATTTTTTACGAAGATGAATAAGCGACTTTCCGCTACCTTATTGTCATGTTGGCTCAGTATAATTGCTTGCCCGCTCCTTGTAGCTCAGTCCAATCAGACTGAGGGTGATGAACTATCGCCCGAGGTAATTGCGGAGTATCAGGAGCAATCCAAAGAGTTAGTGTCTTTTCTGGAGTATATGATGAACTTTCTGGGTAACCCCGAGGCTACTACCCAGCAAAAAGAAACTATTATCACCCAAAGTTACCTGAAGGCCTTTCGGGATGAAGATGTGCAGATTGAAGACGATTTAGCAGAAGACCGCAGTGTGGTCACCAACAAGAATGTACAAGCCTACCTAAAAGACATAGATTTTTTCTTTCGCGAAGCCACGTTTGATTTAAGCGTAGACGATGTGAGTTACTATGTAAACAATGGTAAAAAATTTTTCCGGGTAACGCTTAGCCGTAATTTGCAAGGGGCTACCGTAGACGGTGATACGGTGAACGCCAATCAGATTCGCTACGTAGAGATCAACCTAAACGAAGCTGAAAAAGATCTAAAGATTGCCAGTATCTATACTACCAAGCTCAGTGAACGGGAAGAATTAGCTAATTGGTGGTCGGAGGTATCGGAGCCCTGGCAGGATTTCTTCAAAGCCCAGATAGGAGCCCAAGAATGGGACTCAGCTAACTACCGAATGCTACGGGAGATTGTCCGCCTGGATGACATTGATCTTTCGGGTAACCAGTCGGTGTACAGTCTAGAGCCACTCAACAAGCTGATTGACTTACGCTACCTGAACATTTCAGATACCCGAATCGATGATTTATATCCGTTGCGAAACCTGACCAAACTGGAGGTACTCAACTGTAGCCAAACTCCGGTATCCGATCTTTCGCCCCTGAAATACGCCACCAGCCTGCGGGAAATTGACTGCGAACACACTAACGTAACCAACCTGGATATACTGGCTAGTTTCAGCAAATTAGAACGCTTGTACTGCAGTCATACCTATGTGCATCAGATTCCAGCCCTAAAGGGACTGAACGATTTGCGTTGCGCTAGTACCGCAATTACTAGCCTGGAACCCCTGGCTACTATGACAAGCCTGGTGTATCTGGACTGCTCCGAGACCAGCATAAGTGATTTACAACCGGTAGCCAGTACCGAAAGTGTTACCTGGCTCAATCTGGAAAATACTCCGGTGGTTAACTTAGCACCATTGACCGCCCTGGTCAATCTGGAAACATTGGTTATCAACAATACTCCGGTTGAGAATTTGGATGCCTTGAACGGCTTACCTCAGCTCCAGAAAGTATACTGCGATAATACCCCCATTAAAAAACCGGAAGCTAACCGCTTCATGGCGATTAATCCGGAGGTGTTGGTTATTTATGCTTCGGAGCAAATGATGGATTGGTGGCAAGCCCTACCTGCCGAGTGGCAGCAGGTTTTCAGTAAATATGTGCCGTTAGATACCGTTAATAAAGAGAACCTGGCGCAAGTAGCGAACCTAACTGAGATTGATATTAGCGGTAATGCGGCTATCCAAAACCTAGGGCCTCTAGCTAACCTAACTAACTTGACCAAGCTCAGTTGCGAGAATACCAATATTCGTGACTTATCCTCTTTGGGAGGTATGGTTAACTTGGAGCACCTAAATTTGACGGGCACCCAAGTTGATAGCATTGGCGCACTAGGCAATGCGAGAAACTTGCGGGTACTGAACTTAGATAAGACCAGAGTGACCAGCCTGATGCCCCTCAGGGGTATTTCGGGTATTCAGCGCATAAGCTGTGAAAGTGCTCCCATTGCGCCTGACAAAATTCGGCAGTTTATTCGGGAACATCCCGAAACAATTGTCATTTATAAAACTGAACAACTCAGTCTGTGGTGGAATAATCTTTCTCCCGCTTGGAAGAAAGAGTTACGGGAACAAGTAGTGATTGGGGATATTCCCGACCGGGAGCAGTTGCATGAACTGGCTTTCCTGGGTTCCCTGACCATTGAAGATAACAGCCGGGTTACTTCCCTGGAACCTTTGCGGGAGTTTGTCCGGCTTACGGAGTTGACCCTAACGGGCACACAAGTAGCTGACCTTTCTCCTCTGAGCGATATGTACACTCTGCGGGCACTAATTTGTGCGCGTAATCCTATTCGTGACTTAGAGCCGCTATCCCAGCTTACGGATCTGGTGTATCTCGATTTTCAGAATACCCCGGTAGAAGATTTACGCCCTATTGAAGATTTAATTTCCCTCGAGACCCTGAAATGCTCGGGCACCCAGGTAGATAAGCTCAAACCCCTATCTTCCTTAATCAACTTGCAACATTTGGAGTGCTATAATACTGGAGTAAAAAAACTAAAGCACCTTCGGGATTTAAACCAACTAAAGATGCTCCGGTGCTACAATACTCGTATCTCTAGCCGAGAGGTAGAAGATTTCCGCCAGTCCCACCCTGACTGTGAGGTAGTACACTACTGATCTCATTTTGTAGCACTTTATCCTTACTCCTCCATACCGCTTAGCAAGTACATTACACCCGAATTGTGTTATATTTAGATTACTACACTACCTTAGGATACTGCCACTCGCCCCGGTATTCCCGCTCTAGCAAAGCATTGGCTTCAGCATCATTCGGTATAATTTCCTTGTAACCATCCCAGGCAATGCTTCGGCCTAGCTTATGAGAAAGCATGCCGAGGAGACTCAGGTTGGTAGAGCGATGACCGATTTCAATATCACAAACTGGAAGGTTGCCCGTTTCAATGGAAGATAGAAAATCAGCCCACAGTTCTTTGATATTTTGCTTATCAGGATTATTGAGTTGAGGTTCTACGTGGATGATTTCACCTCCTTTTTTGCTGGGATAGAATGTCCAACCGTCGAGCCAACCCATATGGAACGTGCCTTCGGTTCCGTAAAAGTAGCAACCGATATTGTGTTTTTCTGCCTCATTAGCGGCGTACTGACGGTGCTCCCAAACCGCAGTAAACTCCTCGAACTCGTAGTTAACCACTTGGGTATCAGGGGCGGTAGTGCTATCTTCCCTAATATGACGAGCGGCTACCGAGTGTACCGATCTAGGAGCTTTTTCCTCAGTCCACCATAAGATCTGATCTAGCCAATGAATGCCCCAATCGCCAATTTGACCATTAGCAAACTCCAGAAACTGTCGAAACCCTTTCGGGTGAATCCGCTCGTTGTAAGGCACTAGAGCTGCCGGGCCACACCACATATCCCAATCTAGCCCGGTCGGGGGTTCAGAGTTAGGAGTAGGTTCACCTGCGCCACCACCGTAGTGCACAAACGCCCGTACCATCCCTATTTTTCCCGCTCGCCCCGACTTTAAAAATTCCATTCCGGAAATGTTGTGAGGCGAAATCCGCCGATGGGTTCCCACTTGCACTATGCGATTATTAGCCCTTGCCGCCTTTACCATCGCCTTGCCTTCGTTGATAGTATGTCCGATGGGCTTTTCTACGTATACGTGTGCCCCGGCTTCTACGGCGGCGATGGTCTGCAACGGATGCCAGTGATCGGGGGTGGCAACAATCACAACCTCTGGTTTTTCAGTAGCTAATAACTCCCGATAATCGGTATACCGTTGGGGGCGGTCGCTGGTAAGCTTTCCGGTTTCTTCCATCGCTAGGTCGAGCTGGCGTTGGTCTGCATCGCAGAGAGCAACCACTTTGGATTGACCAGCCGCGATAGCTTCCCGTAGAATATTCATACCCCACCAACCACTGCCGATGAGTGCGGTAGTATACTTCTTATTTTGCTGGGGATGAGCAATTGAGTACGGCGAATAAATTAAACTAGCTCCCGCTGTGGCACTAGCACTGGATTTGATAAAGTCTCGTCGGTTCATGAAAAATATAGGTTGTGTATTGTTTTAACGAAGATAAGTAGGATTTATGCAAAATAAAAAGTGTGCCAGTGGAGTACAAAAGCCCAGTTCTATCTTTCCAACTGATCTCTTTTGCCCTGATATTCTTACCCGCTAAACTTGGCACTTTCAACTCTGCCGGGCAAATAGCTAGCTAATTATCCGTTATAGCTATATAAATCACTTCTACTGTCATTGACTACCCTCAATAGGGGTAAGGCTGTTTTTTTGAAAGGCATCAAAAAGTTTCTTCAAAAATCAGTAAAAGAGTACAAGGTAAGGACGGACTTTAGATAGAAATGAATAATCGGGTTTATCATCTGATCTTTAAGAAATTAACAGTCCCAACTATCAATAATCATATAATCTCATGGAAACCCCCATTGCAGCAAAAAAGCTAATTGACCTGCATCGGATTAAGGATAAGGTTGTAGCCTTAGTAGCTATTTTTATGCTAGTACTAGCCACCATTGCAGCTACTCAGTTTTTTCTCGGCAGAAATACCCTGCAAGTGCTGAATACCATGCGGACCCTTCGTATCCAGGTACCTATCGCCACCTCAGATATTATTAGTGGGGCAAACCGAGTATCAGCATCCCAACGGGCTTATATTATGACCGGAGAAGATCGGTTTAAAGAAGAAAGACTGATGGTATGGAGGGAGCAGATATATCCCGCTACCCGAAAGCTGGCTAAACTCAGGGAGCTCATGCAGGTAGAGGAATACCAGCAAGCAGTTGATCAAGCTTTACTGACCATTGAAGAGTATAACCAGCTACAAGAAGAAATAGACCAGTTTTATGAAGATAAGGTAAAGGGCTTTAGTATAACAGCTACTCTTAACGGAGATACTCTTTTAGAAAACATCCAGC
This sequence comes from Bacteroidota bacterium, assembly GCA_039198955.1. Taxonomy (GTDB): domain Bacteria; phylum Bacteroidota; class Bacteroidia; order Cytophagales; family Cyclobacteriaceae; genus Tunicatimonas. Next base: position 41,113 of record JBCCTI010000042.1, read on the forward strand.
AAAAAATAAATGAACATGAACAGTTTGTATACCAACTCAATTATGAACTTGTAGGCTCAAAGGCCTCACTCGCCAGGAAAAAAATTCGCAATCACCTGATGCCCTTAAAGAAAACCCAGGAGAACTTATTGCAACAGGATAATGCCAGTGTTGAACAGAAGATCTATCAGTCGAACCTATTTGTTATTTTGATATCGATCGGTGCCAGCGTTCTGGCAATTATTCTGGCAATTACACTAGTCCGTAGTTTAGGGAAATCCATTGCCAAACCTACTAGTCTACTTAAAAAGATGGCTAAGGGGGAGCTAGACGAAGATGTAGAACCTTCCCGCGATGAACTCAACGAAGTTATCAAAGCTTCAAAGGTGTTAGGCTCTAACCTGCGAACGGCCAGCGAGTTTGCGGTTGAAATTGGGGAAGGTAACTTTGCTCACGAATTTACCTCAGCTAGTGAGAATGACCTATTGGGTAATTCGCTACTACAAATGCGGGATAAGTTACAACAGGTTGCTGAGCAAGACCGCCGAACCAGTTGGGCAACCAATGGACAAGCTCAATTGAGTGATATTCTGCGTAGGGAAACCGAACACGAAGAGGAGTTACACGATGCTGTCATCCAGTTTTTGGTAAAATACTTTGATGCCAACCAGGGAGCGTTATTCTTACTCGAGACAGAAGAAGACCGAGAAGTACTAAAGCTTACTGCCTCCTACGCTTACGGACGGAAAAAATTTATTGCGAACAGCTTTATGCCGGGAGAAGGGCTCATTGGTCAAATATTTTTGGAGAAAGAAATTACAGTGCTGACAGAAGTGCCGGAAGACCATATTAAAATCACCTCAGGCTTGGGTCAAGCTTCACCAAAGTGTGTTGTAATTTGTCCGCTAATTAGTAATGATGTGTGCTATGGTGTATTTGAAATTGCCTCATTTTCGGAGTTTGAGGAGTATCGAGTTGAGTTGCTTTCCAGATTAGGCGAACAAATTGCAGCGACTCTCTCAAAAGTTAAGATTAATAATCAGACCCGACATCTTTTACAAGAAGCCCAGCGGCAGACCGAAGAGCTACGGTCGCAAGAAGAAGAGATGCAGCAGAATATGGAGGAGTTATCCGCTACCCAAGAAGAGATGGCCCGGAAGGAGAAAGAATACCAACAGGCCATTCAGAAATTAGAGGAAAAACTCACCCAACAAGAAGCTTAGGTGATTAGCAGACTATTTATCTATCTGAATAACCGGGTATTTACCTCTTTTAGTGAATAGCTACAGCAGACTCTATTGCTATTCTCGAGCCGTGCATAGTATATTGGCAGGATGGATAGTACGATCAGTTTGTACGCAATGGCTGGCTTGTACATAGTAGCGGGTCTGTTCCACTTCGTGAATCCCAAAATGTACGAAGCGATTATTCCGCCTTATCTACCCAATCATCGGGCACTGGTACTTATCAGCGGTTTCTTCGAGGTGGCGTTCGGGGCAGGTTTACTGTTGGAAGAAACCCAACAACTATCGGCCTGGGGTATTATACTCATGCTACTGGCCTTCCTTCCGGCTCATATTTACATGCTGCAATCTGAAAAGTTCAAAAAAATACCACGCTGGGCACTTTGGTTACGAATTCCGCTACAGTTTGTATTGATTTATTGGGCGTATCAGTTCATATAACTACTCACTTCGTAGGGAATCTACCGGATTGGCTCGAGCGGTTCGTACCGACTGGTAGCCGACCGTTAACCAGGCGATAAGCAAAGCTGCTAATCCCGCTAAAACAAAAATCCCTACCGATAAGTCTACTTGATACTCAAAATCTTGTAACCACTGCTTCATCAGATAATATGCGATTGGGCTAGCAATTACAAAGCTAATAGCCACTAAACGGGTAAAATCGCTGGATAGAAGCCAGACTAAGTGACTAACTGAAGCTCCCAGCACTTTACGCGCGCCAATTTCTTTAGTACGTTGCTCGGCAGTGAAGGAAGCTAGCCCTAATAATCCCAAACAAGAAATAAGGATAGCCAGTGTGGCAAAAATAGTAGATAGTTTGCCAATAGTTTCTTCCCGCTGATAAGCCTCCTGAAAGGTCTGATCTAAAAATTCGTACTCAAACGGGTACGCTGGATTGATCGCTCCAGCAACTTTTTCCATACTCGCTAGTGCTTCCACTGTTTGTCCTGATTCGGTTTTTACAAATAGGTAATATGTATTTTCTGGAGCTAAACGGATAATAAGTGGACTAATGGATTCGTGAAGGGAAGCATTGTGAAAGTTTTTGGCTAATCCTATAATTTCCCCATCTATTCCCCACAATGTTAGTGGTTCACCTACGGGAGTATCCATACTCATTGCCCGAGCGGCTGCTTCGTTTATAATGTAATTAGCGGTATCGGTTGAGTACAATGATGAAAAATCACGTCCCTCCCTAAGTTGCATACCCATTGTCTTAATAAAGTCGTATCCAGCACTGATGATGAGAAATTCCTGATTATCATTGGGAGCTTTTCCGTCCCACAGCGCACCATTAGAAGAATGTCCTACTTCCAGCGGGTTTTGGTTACTAGTGGTCACATCAAGTATACCAGGTTGCTGCAAAAGTTGTTGTTTAAATACATCGTATTGCTCACTAAGCATACCTTCTTTGTACATATAAACTAAATTTTCCCTCTCCAACCCTAAGTCCTTATTCAGAATATAATCAATTTGAAGGTAAACAATCAGAGTGCCAATTATGAGTAGAATGGATAGCGTAAACTGAAAGACAACCAGGCTTCTTCTAAAGAGAGTAGCCTTATTACCTCGTGGCACAGCACCTTTCAGTACTCGGGAAGGATGAAATGATGAGAGAAATAGAGCGGGATAACTACCCGCCAGTAAACTGGTAAAAACTACAATACTCAGGGCACCTCCTACCAGTATTGGATCATGATAATCAACCGAAATGTTTTTACTGGTGAACTGGTTGAAAAGTGGTAGCGTCAGCTCAACCAATAATATTGCCAAAGCAAGGGCAAATAGCACCACGATAGTTGATTCAATCATAAACTGCCCTATTAACGATTGCTGATTAGCACCAATAGCTTTACGAACTCCTACTTCTTTGGCTCGTTGAGCGGAACGAGCCGTAGCTAGGTTCATAAAATTAATGCAAGCAATAATGAGCATGAATATGGCAACGACCGAGAAGATACGTACATAAGTAATTCTTCCACCTACTTGCTGACCATCTTGATATTCACCGTACAGATACCGATTAGTATAGGGTTTTAGAAATAGTTCGCTTGCTTCGTCGGGGGCATGCTCCTTAATAATATTCTTAATATTAGCATTAATCTGATCTACATCAGTTTCTGATTCCAGTAACGTAAACATCCGCAAGCCATTATTATCCCAGTACTCAGTCCACTTATTATCCCGAATAAATTTTTCCATAGGTATGGCGAAATCGAACGCAATAGACGAGTACTTGGGAACATCTTTAAATACTCCAGTCACCTCTACTTCTTCATCATTAATCTGAAGGGACTTGCCTAGAGCATTTTGCTCCCCAAAGTACTTACGGGCTAATGTCTCAGAGATAACAATAGCATTGATATCTTGAAGCGCGGTATTTGGATTACCTGCTATGAATGGATAAGAGAAAATGGTGAAGAAATCTTGACCAAAATAAGCACCTTTTTCTCGGTAGCGGTCTTCACCACTGCTTACCAACATATTGCGATCCCACAAAGCTAACTCAGCCTCTTCAAATTCGGGGAAGTTTTCTTCCAATGTTTCGGCTAATGGCATAGGAACTGCCGGAGAGGTTCTGATTTGCCCGTCCGAGAAGTACTCATTTTTCATTACCTGATATAACCGCTGCCCATTGGCGTGAAAACGATCTATCTGATATTCGCTCTGAACCCACAGAAAAATGAGAAAGCTACTAGCCAGTCCAATGGCCAGTCCCAGGATATTGATGAAAGTGTAGCTTTTCTTCTTAGCGAAGCTGCGAAGCGCAGTCAGGAGGTAGTTACGAAGCATAACGAGTAATAACGGATAACGGATGATTAATGAATAGTGCCGACGCGGCGCGGAGCAATGCTTTTTTATCGGTCATTATTCATTAATCATTGTATGAAAAAGCCGTGCTAATGCCTAGAAGAAGGCTAAAACCGCATTTAGCCACTTTTTAGTTGTCCAGATACGAACATTTTTGTGCGAGAGCGAACAGGGTTGAGCTACATTTTTACTGAGTGGTATTAGTGGCCCGCACCATTTCGGCTTTGCCGGGCGGTCCTGGTAAGGTTTCTACCTGTAAACCTAATGATTTCAAATCGCGCTTCAGTTGACCTTTGGCGGAGTAAGTTACCCATACGCCTGACGGATTTAACCAAGCGGTTACTCGCTCAATTATAGGTTTTTCCCATAACTCAGGCTGTTTGTTAGGGGCAAAAGCATCGAAGTAGATGACATCGTAATGCTGCTGCTGTTCAATATGCTGTACCTCACTTAGTTGTTTATGTAGCACAAAATTATTGGTCAGTGCTACCGTCTGATTGGTGGCTGCCCGATGAATAGCCTCGAAATATACTTGTTGCTTAGTTTCGTCGGGTTGAGTGTAGTTGAGTTGCTGGAGAACCGACTCTTCTACTGGATAGGGTTCTAGCCCAGTGTAGTGAAACTGGATTGCGGGGTGTTTATCAGCTTCTAGCATAGTAAGCCAAGCATTTAATCCGGTGCCTAATCCTATCTCCAGAATGTTAATGGAAGCAATAGCGACCCCGTTCAACCGATGCCGTAATCCATTATTAATGAACATATGAACTGACTCCTGCACTGCGCCATGGCGGGAGTGGTAGGTTTCATCTAATGCAGTATTAAGCAAGGTATGAGAACCGTCGCCAGTTTCTATAATTCGAAGCAAGCTCATAACAACAATTGTAATTTCTGCCACTGTAACCCGGAGTAGAAAGAATAGGTTTGGATATGCGAAAGCAACGAGTATCAGGATAAGTGAAAGAAAAGTTACCCTAGCGAAAGACCAGTGGTGGTAGAAGAAGTGTAGTGAGATAACATCTTAGCCCAAGGCATCGGCTCCGGCTACAATCTCTAGGATTTCTTTGGTGATAGCTGCCTGGCGGGTACGGTTGTAGGTTAGTCGTAGGTCTTTCAGCAGTTCTCCAGCATTTTCGGTGGCTTGATCCATAGCAGTCATACGGGCCCCTTGTTCAGCCGCGTTGGACTCCAGCATGGCCTTGTAGAACTGTACTTTTAACGATTGTGGAATCAGTTCTTCTACGATAAAGGTTTCGGAAGGCTCGTAGATGTAATCAATGTTAGTAGACTGTTCTTCTTCCGTTGAGCCTTCTACGGGCAGAAACTGCTCAAAAGTCGGAACCTGGGTAGCCACATTCTTGAATTGATTATAAACCAAAATAACCTTATCCACTTCACCTTCCCGATACAGCTTCATAACGTATTCGGCCGCGTGGCGGGCGCTCTCGAAGGTAGGGGACGTAAATAAGTCTTTGTAATCCTTACGAATGTTGTAACCTCTGCGCTTATAGTAGTCAAAAGATTTTTGCCCGACCGTCATGACGGAAAGTCGGTCATTGCGCTCATAGAATTCATATTCATCGGAAATAAACTGACGAGTATTTCGAAAGAGGTTGGCATTAAATGCCCCGCAAAGCCCGCGGTCAGACGAGAATGCGACTAGTAGCACACTTTTTACATCCCGTGGCTGAGCGTATTCACTTACGTTGTCTTCACTCAAGTTAGCCGAAACATTGGCCAGCAGTTGCGACAGTTTCTGGGCGTAGGGACGCATCTGTAGTAAGCGATCCTGCGCCCTTCTTAGCTTAGATGCCGCCACCATTTTCATGGCTTTGGTAATCTGCTGCGTGGATTTTACCGTTGATATTCGGTTTTTAACTTCTTTTAAACTCGCCATTCCTTATTAATTGACAATGGATAGTTGAAAATTTATAATAAATAGTGAGTAACTATCAATTATTCATTATCAACTGTCAACTATTCCGTTATTTGTAGTTTTTCGCTAAATCGGTAGCTACCTTTTTGATGGCACTCTGTTGCTCCTCGCCCCACTTACCCGAGCGGATAGCGTCTAGCACATCCCGATGTTGAGCACTCATAAATGATAGGAATTCTTTCTCAAATTCTTTCGCCCGGTTAATAGGAACCTTATCGAGCAGACCACTGGTGGATGCGTAGATAATCGCCACCTGCTCTTCTACTGGAACCGGAGCGTACTGAGGCTGCTTCAGAATTTCCTGGTTACGCTGACCCCGGTCAATTGTCAATTGCGTAGCCGCATCCAGGTCGGAGCCAAACTTAGCAAATGCTTCTAGCTCGCGGAACTGCGCCTGATCGAGCTTAAGTGTACCGGCTACTTTCTTCATCGGCTTGATCTGAGCCGAACCCCCTACCCGCGATACCGAGATTCCCACGTTAATGGCGGGACGAATCCCCGAGTTGAATAGGTCACTTTCTAAGAATATCTGCCCATCAGTGATAGAGATCACGTTGGTAGGAATATAGGCCGATACGTCACCCGCTTGAGTCTCAATGATCGGTAGCGCAGTTAATGATCCTCCCCCTTTTACTTGGGGCTTTATGGCATTGGGCAAGTCGTTCATCTGAGATACGATGGCATCGTTATCATTCAGCTTAGCCGCTCGCTCTAACAAGCGCGAGTGTAAGTAAAATACATCCCCAGGATACGCCTCACGTCCGGGAGGACGACGTAATAGCAGCGAAACCTCGCGGTAAGCTACTGCCTGCTTAGAAAGATCATCGTACACTACCAATGCGGGACGTCCGGTATCGCGGAAGTACTCGCCGATAACCGCTCCGGTAAAAGGCGCAAAAAACTGCATAGGGGCGGGGTCAGATGCTGTGGCCGCCACCACGGTAGTATAGTCCATCGCACCGTTCTTCTCTAAAGAGGCAACTACCCCGGCAACAGTAGAGGCTTTCTGTCCGCAGGCCACGTAAATGCAGTACACAGGCTCGCCCTTTTCGTAGAATTCCCGTTGGTTAATAATTGTATCAATTACTACGGCTGTCTTTCCGGTTTGACGGTCGCCAATTACTAACTCCCGTTGTCCCCGGCCGATAGGAATCATGGAATCAATAGACTTGATACCCGTTTGGAGCGGTTCACTTACGGGCTGACGGTAAATTACCCCAGGGGCCCTTCGTTCTAGTGGCAATTCTATCACATCACCCTGAACCGGGCCTTTGCCATCGATCGGCTCTCCCAAGGTATTCACTACCCGACCTACCAAACCTTCTCCTACCTTAATGGAAGCGATCCGTCCAGTACGGCGCACTGAGTCCCCTTCCTTTAGGTCACCCTGATCTCCTAAGAGTACCGCTCCTACATTATCTTCTTCAAGGTTAAGCACTAGGGCATTTAATCCGTTCTCGAATTCTAATAGCTCACCCGACTGGGCATTAGTGAGACCATAGATACGGGCTACTCCGTCCCCAATCTGGAGTACAGTGCCAACCTCTTCTAGTTCGGCCTCGGTTTTAAAGTTAGATAATTGTTCGCGTAGTATTGCGGAAACCTCATCGGGTCTTACTTCTGCCATATTTCTTTCATGGTTAAAGGGCTGAAAAGGTTGAAGGTTGAAGCTTAGGGGTTGAAGGCGACCGTCGCGCGGCTTTGCACCTCGTACCCTACGCCCTGCGCCTTGTACCTTTCACCTCTTGTTCAAAATCCTTTAGTGTAACTTTCGTCAGTAAATTCGTATTCTAATGCTTTGAGTTTCGATCTTACAGAATTGTCCATCATTCGGTCACCAATTTGCAGTATAAATCCACCGATCAGGTCAGCGTCAACTTTCTCGGTTAAGTCTACTTGATGACCAGTGCGATTTTTAATGTTATCAATAAGCTTTTGGCGTAAGTCGGGAGTAAGCGGGACCGAGCTAGTTACCGTAACTTCTTCAATATTTTTGTAATTATGATACTGATGAATAAATTCTTCAGCCATTGACGGTAAAATAGCTTCCCGGTTTTTACGGGTGATGATATCAAAAATGGCTAGTGTCGATTCATTTACTTTGCCCTCGAAAATCCTATATAGAATGGCCTTCTTCTTCTGATGGTTTACGATAGGGTTCTTCAGCATCAGCTGAAAATCGCGGTTAGAAGTACAGGTTTGGGAAAAAAGCTGCATATCTTGGTATATCTTCTCCAGTGCCCCCTTTTCTATGGCTAGCTCTATCAGTGATTTGGCGTAACGCGACGCGACCCGTGAATCAGTCATGAGATATAAATCGAGTAACTATACTTTTGCTTGGCTTAATTTACGTTCAGGTCGCTGACTAACTTATCAACGTATGACTTTTGGGCAGCATCCGCCTTTAGGTTTTCGCGAAGAATCTTCTCAGCAATTTGTACCGAAAGAGCGGCTACCTGCTGTTTTACATCAGCTAAAGCGGCCTTCTTCTGGTTCTCAATTTCTACGCTGGCATCGTCTACCATGCGCTTGCGTTCTTTCTCACCTTCTTCTCGGGCGGCATCTTTAATTTTGTTGGCGGCGGCGGTAGCCTCCTTCAGCATCGTTTCCCGCTCTTTGCGGGCTTCAGCAAGTAGCTGCTCGTTACTCGCCTGCAACTGTTTCATCTCTTCTTTGGCTTTCTCCGCCGATAGAAGAGCTTCCTCGATAGAAGATTCCCGCTCGTTTAAGGCATTCAGAATAGGTTTCCAGGCAAATTTTCCTAATACAAATAACAAAATTAGGAAGCCCACCAGTTGCCAAAAAATGAGTCCTAATCCCGGTGATAACAATTCCATATTTATAAAGATTACTGAACGTTTTAATCTAGCTGTTCTATACCAAATTTAGTTTGAAAGCCCACAGAACCCCTAGCGAGTTCTGCAGGCTTATAAATCAGAGATTGTAATCCCCTACGGCAATTAGTAGGCAAACTACCACACCGAAGAGGGCAATAACTTCAATGAGGGCGGCAATAATCAGCATAGCCGTTTGAATACGTCCGGCAGCGTCGGGCTGGCGAGCCATCCCTTCCATTGCTGAACCTCCAATGCGACCGATACCCAGTCCTGCGCCTATCGCGGCAATACCAGCACCGATTCCTGCGCCCATCAGGGCTGTCCCTGCGTCTAACAAAAGCGTTAATAACATAAACTAAAGATTAAATTATGATGATAACTAGATTAAATTCTTATTAGCTTCAGACTCTTCGTGATGGTGTTCTGCTACGGCAGCGCCGATGTACATCGCCGAAAATAAAGTAAATATGTAAGCCTGAATGGTGGCTACCAGTAGCTCAATCAGGTTGATGAAGACGATGATGAGAGAGCTACCCACCCCGATAGCGAATGAGTTAAACAAAAAGGGAAGAGCAATTAGACTCAATATTACGATGTGCCCTGCTGTAATGCTTACGAACAAACGTATCATCAGAGAGAAAGGCTTAGTAAATAGCCCTAAAATCTCTACTGGAATCATAATAATTAAAATGGGCCACGGTACCCCGGGAGGTGCTAGGTGTTTCCAGTATTCTTTATTACCATTTACATTGGTGATGATAAACGTCAGTACAGCCAGTACCAGAGTTACCGCAATATTTCCGGTTAAGTTAGCGGCCCCGGGGAGAAGCCCCAACAGATTATTGAACCAAATAAAGAAAAACAGGGTGAGAAGATACGGCATAAACCTTCTGTACTTGTGCTCACCAATGCTAGGAATAGCAATTTCATCGCGCACAAACACAATAATAGGTTCAAAGAAAGATTGAACGCCCCGGGGTGGAGATTTCGGGTTGCTGTCGTATCGGCGGGCAATAGTGATAAATATCAACAGCAATACAAACATACTGAGGAAAAGAGCCGCCACATTTTTGGTAATGGAAAGGTCGTATACCTTACTACCATCTACCGCTACCACGTGATCGTGTTCATCGAGACGATAACCTTTGTAGGCCACTGGCTCGTGGGCTTCGTTATAGAAATTGCTCGAGGAAAAAACCTCTATTCCCTGGCTGGGTGAATAAAGGATTATAGGTAGTGGTAGGGTAACGTGCGTGTGTCCTATGGTAGCAAAATGCCATTGGTGGGCATCTTGTACGTGGTGCAAAATAAAACCTGTTTCGCTTTCACCCTCGCCCTCGGCGGCAAAAGTAGGGGTGGTAAAAACTAAGAAAAAAAGGAGGCAAATGGGGTGGAATAATTGGTATTGTGTATATTGCTTTTTAAGCATATCATAATGGTTTCTCAATGCGGGCGCAAGGTAGTTAATAAGCTATATAATTCAAAAGCTAGAAACACTAAATAAACAGTCATAAAGTTAAGTACAAATGTCAGTCGTTCAGACACTCCTATCTTCAGAGCGACATAGATTGCAATGATACTTAGGGTAAGACGGATAAGCGTAGCTCCCATCACGTACTTTACGACGGCTTCTTGCGACTCACGCACCCCCTTCAGACCAAGCAGCAGGGATATTGCCGTAAGTACAAAGACAAATGATACGATATACCAGAGAGTATTGTGCAGCCAAGAAACATGAAGGGCATACTTAAATACTGCTAGTGGCAGAATAATGCTAGTAGTGAAGAGGAGAAGAGAAAGGGCAGTTTTTTTTAACAAGGGAAAAATAAAATGGCGTGTGCATAAAAAAGTTAACAGAAATGAACAAATCTTCGGCGGAGACTTGCAAAATTACTATTGTACTGTATTGCTCAGTCTTTTGGTAGCTTACGAATCAGCAAAAGTATTGAACCAGTGAGGGCTATTAACAATAGTACAATAGTGACAAAGGGGAAGCGATTATTCAGGGAATCGTCTAGGCGCATACCTCCCCACACCGCCAGCCCTATTACGGCAACCATTTGGAAAGCTAAGCCCGAGTACTTGATGTACGCGCTAAAGTGTTCGTGACTGTTGGGTTTCGGTTTCTTCGGGCTCGGATGATTCGGATGCGGACTCGTCGGTGGTTGAGTATTCGTCAGTGGTTTCTTCGGCTGGTTCGGGTTCATCATCATACGATAGGTCGCTGACCGAAACTCCCATTCGGCACGAGCCATTAAAGGTAGCCCCGGCTTCAACAATCAGTTTGTTGGTAGTAATATCACCGTGGATAACTGCAGTAGGCTTCAGGGTAAGTAGCTCGCCTACTTCAATGGAGCCTTGAATCTCTCCGGCAATAATGGCATTATCAGCTACTACTTTGCCTTCCACGTAGGAGGATGAGCCTAGTGCCACTTTAGCCTGACAATTCACATTACCCTTTACTTCACCTTCTACGCTAATGTTACCCGTGGTAATAATATCGCCCTGAATGGTGGTGCCTCTACCAATACTACTGGTACTGCCAGAATCTTCGGTTCTTGGTTTTTTATCTTGGTTGTTACTAAACATATCGGGTTGAAAGTTTAAAATGATACAAATTCTTCAGGGTTCATGGGGTTACCATTATACCACAATTCAAAGTGTAAGTGGGGTCCGGTAGTCAGTTCTCCAGTATTTCCAATAATCGCAATCACATCGCCCGCACTCACAAAGTCCCCAGTTTTCTTAAGCAAACTAGAGTTATGTTTATATACGGAAATTACGTTGCTACGGTGCTGTACCGCAATTACATAGCCCGCATCCTGCGTCCACGAAGCCATAACTACCGTACCATCCGCTACACTTTTAATAGGTTCGTTTTTCTTGGATACTACATCTACGCCGTAGTGCCCAATCTTCGGGTTATACGGTGCTGAGATAATCCCGCCTAATGGCGAGAAGAAAAACAGCTCATCCAACTGGCTAGACGGCGCTAGCGAAGCTGAAGTTAGCATTTCTACCCCACTTTCCTCAAACTCTTCCCGAAACTCGGCATCGATTTTTGAGGGCTTCAGGTTTTCGGTCGATTTACCGTTCACTGTTTCTCCATCGCTCGACCGGTTATCTACACTAGCCAAATACGTGTTTTCGGTTTCTAACGCACTATCTCCGCGCACAATATACTGAAACGAATTAAAAAATTGATGGCTTTGTACAATCTCATTTTCTAAAGAGTCTACCGCCAGCGAAAGTTCAACTAGCTTACGGTTAGCTTCCGCCTGGGCGTAACGGGGATCAAACCACTGCTTCAGTAACGTATTCACCAAAAACAAGCTGATAACGAAAATTATCATGCAGATGGATACAATGAACATGGTCAACTTGGCGTAAGTAAAGGTGAGCGTAGTTTTCTCAGCGAAATCTTCCTCATTCCGAACGATCACCAAGTATCGGTTGGTTAATCGGCTAGCAAATGTCTTTTTCGATTTCAAAGCATCAGGGTTATTTACGTACGTGCCGACAAATTGTATCTTCGGCAGCTAACTCTAGCGGAGCTATCTAACAAATCTAACCATTTAACGAGGAATCACTAAATTGCGTACCTTCGGCGTTGAGCCATAGGCTGTTAGCTTTATTTTAAATCTAAATATTATTCCATTGAAGATAAAAGAATTTGGAAAATATTACATTTTAATTGGGGCATTGGCGGTTCTGGCTATTTCGGGTTGTGCCCCCGAGACCAGCGGGATTATCTCCAATGTATACCACAATACCACCGCAAGGTACAATGCCTACTTCTACGCCCGACTGCAAATGGAAGAAATTCAGCAAGCTATCGCTGAAAACGAGGAAGTCAATTATAACAAAACCCTAAAAATCTTTCCTGCCCCCGACACCAACTTGATTAACGGATTAAGCGAACAAATTGACGATTGTGTAAAAAAAGCTTCCATTGCCATTGAGCGCCACCCAAGTAGCCGTTGGGCCGATGACTCCTATATTATTGTAGGGCAGAGCCGCTCACTCAATCAGAACTACGTAGATGCTATCAATACATTTAAGTACGTGAATACGCATAGCGAAGATGATAATGCCCGCCATCAGGCTTTAATCCATTTAATGCGGACGTTCATTGAGGCCGATGAACAAAATAACGCAGTCTCGGTATCGGACTACCTCCGCAAAGAAAAGCTTAACCGAACCAACAAAGTGCAGTTTTACCTGACCCGGGCGTACCTGGCGCAGCTCAACGAAGATTATAACGCGATGGTGGGTAACCTGCTAATTGCGGCCCCGCTCATGGAAAATAAAGAAGGTCGGGCCAAAACTTTCTTTATTCTAGGGCAACTCTATCAGGAGCTTGGCTTCGATGCCCAAGCCTACCAAAACTATGAGGAAGTGCTGAAGAGTAACCCCGAATACGAGCTATTTTTCTACACCCGCCTGAACATGGCGCAGGTGTATGATCTTTCCCAAGAAAAGGATACTAAGAAAATCCGCAAGTATTTTGTCAAGCTGCTGAAAGATCAGAAAAACGTCGAGTACCGCGACAAGATTTACTACGAGATGGCCCAGTTCGAGCAGAAGCAAAACGATCTGGAATTAGCCATAGAGTACTATGATAAATCGGTTCGGGCTAGTGTCAGTAATAATCGGCAGAAAGCCTACAGCTACTGGGAGTTAGGTAAAATATACTACGACGAATACGCCAAGTACGAGCTGGCCAAAGCTTATTATGACAGCACTATCGCGGTATTACCACAGGATGAACCCGAGTATGAGGCCATTGCTGCCCGTCAGCAGATACTGTCTAATTTCGTGGAGCAGCTCACCATTATTAAAGTACAGGATAGCCTACTGGCCCTAGCGGAGATGGATACGCTGGAACTTAGTGCTTATCTGGATGAAGTAATCGCTGAACAGGAGCAACAGCAACGACAAGAGGAACGGTTAGCGGCCCGCCAAGCCCGACGGCAACGGGCAGTATCGCAGTTTGGAACGACACCCAGTCCTTTTGCTACCGCCTCTGGCGAAGGTACGGCCTCAGCCTCCGCCTCTGTTGCTGGGGGCGAAAATTGGTACTTTTATAGTCCGGCAGCCATTAGCCAGGGACAAACCGCCTTTGTACGAAAGTGGGGTAACCGTAGCTTGGAAGATAATTGGCGACGCTCTAACAAGACCATTGAAAATAATTTTGCAGCCAATGATGAAGAACAGATTGAGGTAGAAGACCCGGTCTTAGGTAACCCTTCGGCTGATGCGGGAACGGCTAGCACGGCAGGAGCCAAGCAGACCCTCTACGCTGACATTCCATTTACCAGTGAACAGAAGCAAGAAGCCTATCAAAAGATTGAAGATGCCTATTTTAAGCTCGGGGGTATTTACAATTTCGATTTGGAAGAAAAAGCCAACGCTATTGAAACCTTCGAGACCTTACTTTCCCGTTTCCCTGGTTCCGAATATGGAGCTGAGGTGTTGTACCAACTCTATTTGCTGTACCAAGAACAGGGTGATGAAGCTACGGCTACGCGCTACAAAAATCAATTGCTCACCGACTATCCCGAAAGTATCTTTGCTAAAGTCATTCGTAACCCCAATTACCGGGAAGAAAGCAACCTAGCCAGTGCCAAACTGCAAAAGATCTACGAAGAAGCTTACCGACTCTACCAAAAAGGTGCCTACCAGCAGGCCGAGCCACTAGTTCAGGCTGCCCTAGCCGAGTACGATGACAATGACTTCGTAGACAATATGAAGCTCCTGCAAATTTTGATTGAAGGAAAACTCAGTAGTCAGTACGAATACCAGTACGCTCTTCAGGGGTTTATTGATGAATACCCCGAAAGTGAAGTAACCCCCTACGCTCAGGAATTGCTTACCGCGGCTCAGGGCTTCCAAGATAAATTAGCTGCCCAGCAGGGAGCCAAATACATTGAAGAGTTTGATCAAAAGCACTCTTTCATTGTAGTGTACAATAGTAAAGGTCGGCTGTCGAGTGAATTGCCTCGGGTGATTGACAAATTTAACGATGAGCAGTTTGGTAACGCTAAGCTTACTAGTGCTAATCTAATGCTAGAAAGTAGGCAAGTGATGGTTATTGTGGAAGAATTTCCCGATCAGTCCACCGCCCAGGCGTACTTTGAGAAATTTAATAGTGACCTTTCTCCCCTGAACAACCTTCCGTCGAGTAAAGCTTATGACCGAAGCGATATTACCAGCAGTTTCGTTATTACTGAGGATAATTTGCCTATTTTGTACCGCACTAAAGACATAGAGAATTATCTGCGTTTTTTCGAAAAGCATTACACCTTCTAACCAACGTAGCACGTTTTAAGAAATTTGTCTGATTTTTGTTCGATCATTCTCAATAATCTTAACTGGGCTATTAGACTTCCCGGAAAGAAATCGTCTTACCTACTAATGTTAAATACGCAGTACAAAAATGGCTAGTACTCAAACCTCAAAGAAAGAGCCAGCGACCAAAGATTACACCAAGCTGTTTAGCTGGATTGTGCGCGGGGCATGGATACTGTTCCTTTCTTTCTTCATATTATTTCCACTCTACGTGTACACCGTAAGCATTGACTTCATGGGGCTTTACGGCGGGCTACCTAGTTGGTCAGCACTGGAGAACCCCAAAAACGATCTTTCGTCCGAACTGTACTCGGCTGATAATGTCCAGCTGGGAAAATACTATCGTGAGAACCGTAGCCCGGTTACCTACGAAGAACTTTCACCTAACTTAGTCAATGCACTGGTGGCTACCGAAGACGAGCGCTTCACCGAACATAGCGGTATTGATTTGCAAAGTATGGGCCGGGTCGCCTGGGGGATTACCAAAAAAGTACTCACTTTTGGTGCTAGTAGCTTAGATGGGGGTGGGAGTACACTGTCGCAACAGACCGCCAAGAACCTGTTCAAAACCAGAGGAGAGAATGAGGGGCCTCTAATGAAAATTCCCGGCCTGGGAATGCTCATCATAAAAACCAAAGAGTGGATTGTTGCGGTGCAACTGGAGCGGTACTACACCAAGAAGGAAATTCTGGCGATGTACCTCAATACGGCTGAGTTTAGTAGTAACTCTTATGGTATTAAGGTAGCGGCCAAAACTTTCTTCAATAAACCAACTTACGACTTGGATGTGGAAGAAGCCGCAGTACTAGTCGGTATGCTGAAGGCAGCTACTTACTATAATCCGGCCCGTAACCCTAACAACTCTATGCGTCGCCGTAATGTGGTGATGAACCAGATGAGGAAGAATGGGTTTTTGGCGCAAGAAGCCTACGATACGCTAGCTCCCCAACCCATCGTGCTTAACTATAAAGTCGAGAGTCATAACGATGGCCCAGCTACTTACTTCCGAGCGGTGATCCGCCGTTGGCTGTACCGCTGGGCCGACGAACACGGCTACGATCTGGACGAAGACGGCCTAAAGATTCATACTACACTGGACAGCCGGATGCAGGAGCATGCCGAAGTGGCGGTGAAAAGCCACATGAAATACCAGCAAGGTTTGTTTGAGAAGCACTGGGGAAAGGAAAACCCCTGGCGCGATGAGGAAGGCAAGGAGATCAAAGGCTTTATTGACATGCTGGCAAAACGGACACACCGCTACAGAGGACTAGAGAAAAGGTACGGTAAAGACAATGACTCCATTGATATTGTGATGAATACCCCGGTACCTACCACTTTATTTACCTGGGAGAATGAGGAATTTCACCTAGATACTATCATTAGTCCCATTGATTCTATCAAATACACCCAACGCTTTTTACACGCTGGCTTTATGTCAATGGATCCGAATAACGGACATATCAAAGCTTGGGTAGGCGGTATCAATCATGAGTATTTCAAGTATGACCATGTAAAGCAAGGAAAACGTCAGCCGGGTTCTACCTTTAAACCCTTTGTGTACGCTGCCGCTATTGACAACGGCTACTCGCCCTGCTACGAAGTGGTAGACGCTCCGGTAACCTTCACGGTATATACTGATAAAGAAGAAGACACCTGGACTCCGAAAAACGCGGGCGGTCGCTACTCCGGAGATAAAATGACCATTCGGCAGGCGATGGCTGAGTCGGTTAACTCGATAACAGCCTTCGTTATGAAGCGTTTGGGGCCCGAAACGGTAGTAAGCTACGCTAAGCGGATGGGCGTGACCAGCAATATTGAAGCCGTTCCCAGCTTAGCCCTCGGGGGTGGCGGTGATGTATCTGTCTACGAGATGGTAGGTGCGTACAGCACCTTTGTAAATCACGGCACCTGGACCGAACCCGTATTTATTACCCACATTGAAGACAAGGACGGAAATATCGTATACGAGCATCCAATAAAAACCCGGGAAGCATTAAGCGAAGAAACCGCCTACCTCATGCTCTATATGCTACGGGGTGCCACCGAAGAAGAAGGCGGAACCGGTCGTGGCATTCCACTGGAAATTCGGGAGAATAATGAAGTGGGTGCCAAGACTGGAACTACTTCTAATTACTCCGACGGTTGGTTTATGGGCGTAACCAAAGACTTAGTATCGGGTGCCTGGGTTGGTGGCGATAATCGTAGTGTTCACTTTAAGACGCTGGCACTAGGGCAAGGCGCGAGAATGGCGATGCCCATTTGGGTAGAATACATGAAGCGAGTGTACGAAGATGATCGTTTAGACTACGAAAAAGGCGCATTTGAACGCCCCCGCACCGGATTATCCATTGAAATCGACTGTGAACAGTACGGTTCTTCCGAGGAAGCTGATTCCTTGCAACAAATACAAGACTCCTTACGAATTATTGATCAAGATGAGATATTCTAGCAAGCAGTTTATCGGCTATCAACCCCCAACCACCCTTTGGAATCGGATGCCTACGCGATTGTAGCCTTGAGGCTCCTATCAATAAGATTTACAATCTGAAGTTTCTATAATATTTCATTCAGAACCACTCATTTGGGTAGGGTGATTTCATTATAGGCCTACAACTTTTTGTAGGATGCTCTTCATATATTCATCATTCCAACCAGCAATCTTACGCTTGGTCTTAACACTACCCTTCATTTGCCCATCTTCCTGAATGATACGGATAGCCAGTTTG
>JBCCTI010000043.1:0-57915 GCA_039198955.1 Bacteroidota bacterium
ACTTATTAACCGAGCGTTTGCTACGATCAGTCGGGGTACTGAGTTTGTTAAGATAAGGCATTATCCGCAGGCTGCCTGACTATCTTTCGTATTCAATGGCAAAAGCGAGCTTTTGTTATTGAAAATGAAACAGCGGGGCTGGATATGCTACCTTTGAGTAGACAGAGAGTTAAGCCTCATCTCCTTAACTTAATAAGTATGAAGCAAGCAAAGAGACACTACGACCGAGCCTTCAAAGTGATGGCCGTCGAACTATGCCTTTCTGGCAAACCCACTAATCAAGTGGCCGAAGAATTAGGGATTCGCGCCGACCTATTGAGTCGCTGGAAGCGAGAATACAAGCACAGGAAAGAGGGTAGCTTTTCAGGACATGGAAACCCTTCTTTAACTCCAGAGCAGGCAGAAATTGCCAAGTTAAAGAAACAACTGCGAGAAGCTGAGATAGAGCCACCGTGGCGCGGCGTGATATTCTAAAAAAGGCGGCCGCCGTGGCACGGTCAGCATCTTTTCCAAGAGCGATGGCAAATCTATGCTTTCATAAGACAGCATACTCTCCAGTTTGCCATTGAAAAGATGTCTAAAGTGTTTGGGGTGAGCCGTAGTGGATACTACCGCGCGGCGGCCGCCAGTGGTTAAAGCGCGAACCGTCCCGACGAGCAAAAGAAAACAAACAACTCAGCCAGCGGATTAAAGGTATCTATGAAGAGAGTCACAAATGATATGGCAGTCCGAAAATCACGCAGGAACTGAAAAAAGAGGGCATCTATGTCTCCCGGCCTAGAGTAGCTAGACTGATGAAAAAGATGGGATTAAAAAGCATTATCAAGAAGAAATACGTGGCGGCCGCCGCGCGGTCACAACTGATAGCAAACACAATTTTCCAGCTTCTGAAAATTTGTTGAACCGACAGTTCTCAGTAGACCAGCCCGCTGAAGTTTGGGTGTCAGATATTACTTACATCAAAGTAGCCCGAGGGTGGATGTATTTGACGGCGATCCTAGACTTATACGACCGAAAAGTAGTCGGGTGGGCGATGAGTGAATCTCTGAAAGTAGAGCATACAGTGGTTCCAGCTTGGAATATGGCCATCAAAAATCGACCAATTATCAAGCAATTAATCTTTCATTCTGATCGGGGGGTACAATATGCCTGTCATGAATTTAGAAATGTATTGAAAAAAAATCTGAGGGTGAAACAGAGTATGAGCAGGAAAGGTGATTGTTGGGACAATGCCGTGGCAGAAGCCTTTTTTAAGATTTTGAAATCAGAAATGGTCAATCACTTATCTTTCCCTTTTGTACAGGTAGCCAAACAAAAAGTCTTTGAGTTTATAGAAGGATGGTACAACCGAAAGCGGCAACATGCTTACCTAGGTTACCTGTCACCAGAGGAATTCTATCAACAAAATTGGTTAACTAAAATTGCCTAACTTTTTGTCCACTTTTTTATTGCAAATCCATTTTTCTGCTGATGTTCTCTTCACCCACTGATCGCTGTAATAATTCCCGGCCCATTTGCTGCATAAATTCCTCAAATGACTTTTCATACTCGTAGGCACTGCTCTGTCTTTCTTGAGAGGCTTTCCATGCATCATAGCGCTCAGAAAATATAGCTATTACTTTTGCTTTCTCTGCCATCGTTTTTGCCTTCAAGATAAGTTATATTTGTTTAGCTTGCTCTTTTGTCGTACACCCGGTTACTACCTTCTTAGGATGTATCATAATTGCCTCATTATCAGATAACTGCTTCGATTATTCATGGTGTATTCTTATAAAGAACCACTTGTTACAGATGAGACTACTCTTAGCTTAACCAATGAAAGCTTTAACATCAATACCAGTCATTCAGACTTAATTATCCAGATTTTTCTGAAATTTACCTCATATCTAAATTGGCTTCAGACCCGCTCTAGTTTAATGGGGTAGGTCTGGTTAGCATTCCACTGGCAAACATAAATGTTTTTATCTTCATCGATACATACATCGTGGCAGTGGTTAAATAGGTTCTGACTCTGCACCATCAGTTGCAGTTCACCGTTGCGGTACTCAGGTTCAGTACCACCAGGGTTAGAAATTACTTTATTGTTCTTATCTAGAATGGTCACAAAACCCGAATCAGGGGTTTGATTGAGATATTTCAAGCGCGACCAGCATACTCCAGCGTACAGATTTTCATCGTCAATGACCGGGCGACATACGTAAGCTCCGGGTAAGAAAATGGTTTCCAGATATTCGCCATCCAGTGTAAAACGTTTAAAGGCGTTGTGAGCCCGGGAAGTGCACAGCAACGTTAGATCATCAGGATCGCGGGTGTCAATAGCTACGCCGTGAGCCGTAGAGAATTGGGAATCGCCGTCACCCTTACCCCCAAAGTGGCGAACGTAGTTGCCGTCAGCATCGTACTGAATAATGTACTGGTGACCATAACCATCGGCTACATAAATATCACCGTTAGGTGCAACGGCCGTTTCGGTAGGTTTGTAGGGGTCGTCAGCTTCATAAATGCCTAACTCATACGGGTTTTTCAGCGTCATAAACTTCCGGCTACCGTCCACTGCCACCTTGTCAACCTGACCTTTGTTAGGATCACTGATGAACAGCACGTCTTCTCCACCTTCATTGAAAAGGGTAAGTCCGTGTCCCCCCGGATAGCGATCACCCCAAGAGTTTAGTAGCTTACCCGATTTATCGTAAATGATAATATTGTTCTTAGTCTCGTCAGTCACCATAATCAATCTCCCCTTCGAGTCCATTACCATCTCGTGGCAATTCTTTACCGGGGTTTGGCTAGAGTCTAGGTTTCCCCACTCTTGATGCACTCGATACTGAAAGTCGCCATGACCAATAACTTCTTCAGAAAGTTTAGGACGGCTTGGTTTGATGTAGAAGTTTTGAGGAGTAAGTAAAGCTGTTCCAGCCAAAGCGGTAGTTTCTTTCAAAAAGTTGCGACGGGAGTTAGATGCTTCTTTCATAATAGATTAGGTGTTGTAATTCTTATTCCAGTAAATATACTAAGCTCACCGACTACTTACAACGTCTCCTTTTCACAGCTAGACCCACCAATGACCACCTGTTTCTCTTCTAGCTGATAGGTAATAGGAACCACGAATTGTAACTGGTCTAGCACCGTAGCTAACGGTAAATCATCAAACTTAGCGGTAACCCGGCACTCTCGAATGATCGGACTTTCTACTTTTACCGTCACTCCATACCAGCGAGCTAGTTCGGTAAATACTTCACCTAGAGGTTGGTCTTCAAAAATTAACGTACCGTTCGTCCAGGCAGTGTAGTTACCAGCATCTACGGTACTAAGAATAGCTTCCTCCGTAATGGTATTTAGCACAGCTTTATCATTAGGTTGAAGCATTACGCCGGACGTTGGGTTATCCGTAGCACTAAACGCTACTTTTCCGCTGACCACCACAGTCTCAGTAGGCTGGGTTTCCCGAGCCTTCACATTGAAGGAGGTTCCCAACACCTGAACGGTAGCCTCTTCCGTGCGAACAATAAATGGACGGTTGGCATCGTGGGCTACTTCTAGAAAGGCTTCCCCGCTAAGGTAGACTACTCGTTGCTTGGCAAAAGAAGAAGGATACGTGAACCGACTATCGGCATTAAGCCAAACCTTCGTCCCATCGGGCAATTGGAAGCGAACCTTCTGCCCTGGCGGAGTTATTTTCTCTACCTGACTGACAGTTGCCGCAGGGGTAGCATCAGCCCACCAAGCGGAAAAAAGAGTGGCTGAGAACAGAACTACTAGCAAGATGGCGGCTGCAATCCAGTATCGGCGGGTAAAACGTTCTTTTTCGGTAGGTACCAATCCCTCCCGGCGGAGTCGCTGATCAAGTTGCCGAAAGGCTTGATCGGCTTCCTTCTTACTATCGTAGTGCTGGTTCATACGTATGGCTACTTACCTCTATGACGTTCAATAATCATCTTTCCCTGACAGCAGGGCGATGAGAAAATAATAAATTATTGGGGAATAACATTCCGTAGGGCCTTTAATGAACGGCTCATCTGGGTTTCTACCGTTTTAATTGAAATATTAAGTCGCTGGGCAATTTCCCGGTACTTAAGCCCTTCTATCCGATTAAGCCGAAAAATTAGCCGTCGCTGCTCGGGCAATTGATTAATGGTACGCTGAATGCGCTCTTCTAACTCCTGACCAATGAGGTAATCCTCTGGGCTGGGAGTCTGATTGCTGGGTACTGACGAAAAATGAGCCATAGCCTCGCGGGTCCCCCGGGCTTTTCGTAGACCATCTAGTGCTTGGTTACGCACCGCCGAATAAAGGTACGATTTTACCGAAGTATTGATGGTAAGTTCCGAGCGATTTTTCCATAGTTTATAGAATACCTCGGATACAACATTCTCAGCTTCCTCCTTATCTGAAGTAAGGCTAATGGCGTAGCGCAACAGGTTTCCGTAGGTTGCCTTAAAGAGCTTTTCAAACGCTCGGTAATCGTCGTCTTGCGCTACCTGGTTAAAAAGCTCTTCGTAAGATGGATGATTTTTACAATCAGACAATGATCTTAACAGTTATAGAATAAACTAACATCAAAAGTATGATATTGTTAATAGTATCTCTAATAAATCTAACAATATAATGATTTTTTAAAACACTGTCAGGGTAAATGATTTTATATTCGTCTAGTCACTAAAAAGAATGACACTCTCCCGACAAAAATTCCTTCATCTTTCGGCACTGGGTCTAACTGCCCCAACTTTCTTACCAGAGGTAAAAGCAGCTTCCGATGTTGGAGCGATTGATTCCGTAAAGATCACTAAAGTGAAGCCCTACGTCTTCAAAAAGGCCACCTTTGTAAAAATAGAAACTGATGCGGGCATATCGGGCTGGGGTGAGGCCGACCATGATCATCCTGATCTGGTCGCAAAAGTAATTGAGGAGTTCTGTGAAAATGAAGTAGAAGGACAGAATCCATTTCATTCTGAGCATATCTGGACGCGTCTATTTTTCAAAGGCGAAGATCTGGGTTCTACCGGACTACTGCCCGGCACCATTGCCGGTATCGATAATGCCCTCTGGGATTTAAAGGGAAAGTTGCTAAATATGCCAGTACGCAACCTGCTAGGTAGCACCCAAGATGAAAAAGTCCGAGTGTACGGCAGCTACGGTAGAAGCGGAGGGAAAAACGGGCAAAAAAATGCTGCGGAGATGGCTGCTACCGGGGCGGCGTTCGTAGAGCAGGGCTACACTACCATCAAAGTTCGGATGCAGATTCGCCAACTCAACCTTAATCCTGATCCCGACCCGACGTTTGAGATCGTGCGGGAAGTCCGTAAAGCCGTAGGCGATGACATTGAGCTATTCGTCGATTTTAATAATGGCTATACTCCGGCCAAAGCGATTGAGATGGGACTTCGGCTGTACGAACACTTCAACATAGCTGCTTTGGAAGAACCCATTTCCTATCTCGATTACCCCGGCTTACGCCAGGTGGTAGAAGCCTTGCCTATTCCGGTGATGGCCGGGGAACACGAGTTCAACAAGTGGCAAATGCGTGATTTGCTGACCGTCGGAAAAGTAGATGTGATCAATGCCGATGTGATTAAGTGTGCGGGCATTAGCGAGTGTAAAAAAATATCGGATATGGCTCATGCCTTCGACCGAACGATTATGGTCCACAACGCTCGGCCTACCCTAGCAACTGCCGCTAGCCTTCAGTTGATTGGGGCTATACCGAATGCGGCACGGGTGCAGGAGTACGGCGGAAGACGGGAAGAACTAGGACTGGATGACCTGTTTGAGGACTATTTTACTTTTGAGAACGGGTACCTCTACATTCCTGATAAGCCAGGTTTGGGCTTGACGGTAAACGAAGAGGCGATGGAAAAATTGAAACGTAATCAGTAGAGAAGGGCATAATTTTGAAAAAATTTTAAAATCATGTCAGGGTACTTTACTCGGATTACGTCTTAGCCATAATTAGAAGTAACGAAACTATGATAACTGTTGGGTTCAAACTGGGAAGCTTTATCATTCTACTATCAGCTATGCTATCGGTTGAACCGGCAAAGGAGTTAGTCTTTCGGAACACTCCTCTGGAGCAGGTTTGTAGCACCCTGGAGCAGCACTTCGGCATAGAATTTAGCATCAAAGGAAAATCCTTGAAGAATCAACAGGTTACCGCCCACTACACGCAAGCCAGTTTAGAAAACATTCTGGAAGACCTGGCTTTCGTGCTGAACTTTCGTTACGAGAGAAAAAAGGATATGATCGTTATTCAACAGTAGAGCCATGCGTTCACCAAGGGTTTTGTTATCAATATTGGCTATCTGGTTAGTTTTCCCGCTTACGGCTCTATCGGAAAGTATCCCCAACATCCGCGAAGTAAAAGTAAGCCTGAACTTGGTTAATGTTAGTCTGGAAGAAGCCTTACAGCGTATTGAAGAAGCCACCGTTTTCCGCTTTGTGTACAGCAGCGAGAATATTGATAAAGACCAACGGGTAAACCTTCGGGTGTACGATGTCACGGTGGCACAGGTGCTGGAGGAATTGTTTCGGGGCAAAAACCTGATGATCCGACAGCGTAACTATCAGGTGATGATTAAAGGGTTTCACCGGGCAGGCCGTCCTAAGATTGTGGTAGAGCAAGAATACGGAGTGATTACGGGTAAAATTACCGACCAACAAACCGGTGAACCCTTACCAGGGGCAACCATTACCATCAGAGGGACCAGTATTGGCTCGGTTACCAATCTGAATGGCAACTACACGCTGGTGCAGGTGCCAACAGGTACGCAAAGTGTGGTCATAAGCTTTCTAGGCTACCGCAATAAAGTACAGGAAATAGACATCAAGCCCAACAGTACTCTCAACCTCAATGCCGCACTACAACCCGACGTGACTACCATGCAGGAAGTAATCGTTACCGGGCAAGCGTTGGGGCAGCAAGCGGCTATCAACCAACAGCTCTCGTCCAACACCATTGTCAACGTTGTTTCCAAAGAGCGAATAGAGGAATTACCCGACCAGAATGCCGCTGAATCGGTAGGGCGTTTGCCGGGTATTGCGATTGAACGTAACGCCGGGGAGGGACAAAAAGTGATTGTCCGTGGCCTGTCGCCCCGGTTCAATGCCATCACCATTAACGGCGAACGGATTCCATCTACTGATCCACAAGATCGCTCGGTAGACCTGAGTATGATCTCGCCCGAGCAACTAGCGGGTATTGAAGTGTTTAAAGCCTTGACCCCGGATAAAGACGGAGACGCTATTGGCGGTACGGTGAATTTTGTAGTAAAACGCGCCCCCGAAAATTGGCAGGGCAACGTGAGGGTACAAACGGGCTACAACAGCATTGCCAACGAGTGGGGACAGTCCCGGGGGAATGCCAGCCTTAGTAATCGCTTTTTAGATAATAAACTGGGGGTGCTCGTTACCGGTAATTACCAACGGGCCAACCGTAGTTCCGATGTGCTTAGTGCCGATTGGCAAACCTTGGTGGAACGACCGGACTTAATCCGATTGGAAAGCAGTACTTTATCTGATATTATTGAAGTACGCCGCCGCTACGGAGGTAGCCTGGCGGTGGACTATGACCTAGGGGTAAACAGTTCGTTGCTCTGGAGCACGCTCTGGGGGGAAACTGACCGCGATGAGTTGCGCCGCCGTCGTACCTTTGATGTGCGGGAGAACTTCCAGGATTACGGGTTGCGAGAGCGTTCGCTCAACACCCGTTTGCTATCTAGTAGCTTAAGTGGCGACCATGCGTTTGCTAATCAGTCGCTCGAGTTCGACTGGCGGACTTCTTACTCCACCTCTCGCCAAACCACTCCCTTTTCCCACCGAATGCGGTTTCGGGAAGTAAATGCCTTTGATTTTGATGAGGGTGGCCCTCCGGTAGGGGCTGGGCCGGGGGCCATTGCGGAGTTTGCCAACAACGATTTTGCCAATGCTTTTCTGCGACGAGGTGAGATCGACGATGACCTGACCACCGAGGATATTTACACCGTGCAGGCCGATCTGAAGAAAGTACTGAATTTTGGGTCGGGTAACCGGGCTTACGTAAAAGGAGGAGTTAAATATCGTTTGTTTGACCGTTCTAAAGATGCCGTACAATTCCGTGACCAGGGCAATGGGGCACAGGATGGTTTTGAAGATTTTTTGGAGGATTTTCCTAACGAATACCAGCTTACGCCCAGTGCCGCCAATCAGGATATTTCCATGACCAACTTTTTGGGCAATTATCAGGCGGAGGATTTTCTGGATAACAGCGTAGACTTCGGCCCGGGTCTAGATGAGTTTGCCGTAGACCGCTTTGCTACTTTGTTTGCTTCAGATTATTACTTCCCCAACGGCCTGGTAGATAATGCTGACTACGAGGCGCAGGAAGGCATTGCTGCTGCATATGTAATGAGTGAGGTGGATTTCGGTAAACTCATGCTACTCGGCGGGTTGCGAGTGGAACATACCGATGCCGAATATTTGGGTTTTCGTACTGCCGAGATTGATGAAGACGACCTGGACGAAGGAGAACTAGGGGCTACTTTCCGGCAGGAACAAACCAGCGATATTTCCTATACCGAACTGCTGCCCATGCTGCACGCCCGCTATAAATTTACCGACTGGTTTGACGTTCGAGTGGCGGCTACCCGCTCGCTGGCTCGTCCCGATTTTCAGAACCTAGTACCCTGGGAGCGGATTGAACCCTTTGAGTCGCGGGCAGAACTGGGTAACCCCGCATTGCAACACATGACCGCCTGGAATTTCGATGTTTTCTTTTCCGCTTACCGGAATTTTGGGCTGTTCACCGTCGGTTTTTTCCAAAAGGAACTGAGCAACATTGATGTGCAGTATCAGTTTACCGAAACCGACCGTCGCGACCTACTGTTTGGCTACGAAGTATCCCAGCCGATCAATGTGACCGAACCCACCACCGTACGGGGAGTAGAAATTGACTTTCAGGCCAACTTACTAGCGTTGCCCTCTCCTTTCAACGGGATCGTATTTTCAGCCAATGTTACCTTTATCGAGTCCAGTACACTGTACCCCTTCTTTGCCCGACGGGGCGATAGTGGCAGTCCGTTGTTTACTCCCCGCTTCGTGGATGATTTCCGTCCCGGACGAATGCCTGGTCAGCCCGATTTGACAACCAACGTTTCGCTGGGCTACGAAAAAGGTGGTTTCTCGGGACGGCTTTCTATGATTTTGCAGGATGATAGTTTCGATCAACTGGGCTCGCGCGCCCAGGAAGATAGCTTTTCCGATTTACTGGTACGTCTCGATGTGGTAGCCAGTTACAATATCAATAAGCAGTTTCAAGTGTTTGCTCATTGGAATAATATTACCGATGCCCCGATAGAGTCTTTCCAGTTTCAGGAAAGCTTCCTCACCGCTCAGGAATATTTTGGTTTTACGGCGGACTTTGGGTTACGCTATAAGTTTGGGAAGGAATGAGAACACTATTTTTTCTACTACTTAGTCTATCCATCACTTGCCTGTACGCTCAGGAGCGAAGGGTGGTGATAGTCCCGCCCGATTCGGTGGGAGTACTCAATAATGTAATTGCCAGCGATACGCTAGAAAACGGGCAGCGGGTTGATCCGCGAACGATTTACCTGCTGAAGCGCAATGGGGTGTACAAACTGGTGGGCGAAATCCAGAATCAGGGTTACCCACTCACCATTCGGGCCGAAGAGGGCGAAGGAGCCATGCCCATTTTGCAACCTACTCCACCTAGCGGAGGAGGTACGTTTAGCCCCTTCACTGCCCTGGGCGACCTTTACCTGGAGGGATTGTACATTACGGCGGTAAATGATTTTGGGGCTTACGAAGAACGTATGATTCGGGTGCAGTCCGACTCAGCCCGCGTCCGACTGGAGAACTGCTGGCTGGATGGCACCGGACAGTCGATTGTCCGCTTGGGTAACATAGGGGCAAAAGTATATATCAATAACTGTATTGCCAGCAATGTAGGGCGAACCTTCATTCCCAACAATGGTCGTCTGATTGATGCCCGGGAAACGACCGATTCGGTGGTAGTTACCAACTCAACCCTGTACAATATCACCAGCCGAGTGCTTCGGATTGGGGGTGCCCGTTACTTTCGCTACATTGACTTTAGCCAGAATACCATCGTAAACGTAGCCCAGCGGCTCATCACTTTCGAGGAAACTATAGAAGCCCGCTTTACCAATAATTTAGTGATGAACCCTGGCTTTCTGGGCGATCTACGCACCAGTGAATATCTGGAACTAGCGGAATTGAACGATGAACTAAAGGATATTTTTGAGGCTCAGGGTATTGAGCAAAGTATTGACGTAAGAAATAACCTGTTCTTTACGAGTCCCCGAGTGGCTGCGCTGAGAGGCGATACGGTCAATAATCAGCCGTTCTACGGCGATGACGTCTATCGGTTCTCGCAACTGGACTCGGCCGATTTGGTAGACAACTTCACTTTTACTGAACCCATTGAGTTTAAGAATGCTCCTGCGCTACCGGAAGCGGTACTTCTGGGAATGATTAACGATCAGCTCTTTGCCGAGAACATTGACAATGGTACTGCCCCCAACTGGCCGTTGTTTGCCTCGCCGTTTAATCTGTTGGTTGACGGTGCATTACCATTGCCCTGGAATTTTCCCTACGACTTCAGCTACTCCCCGGTCAGTTTTGCCGCTACTGCTGCTACCGACGGCGGGGCACTCGGCGACCGCCGCTGGGGACTGGAAGAAGTGGACATTATTTTAGGCGATGATTTACTCGAAGAGAACGCCTTTCGGTTATATCCCAATCCGGTTATTAATCGGCTTCAACTGCAAAGTTCTTTACGGGTGCCTTTCCATTTAGAGATTTATAATACGCAAGGACAACTGATGCTAACCAGTGAGCTGACTGCCAATGATCGCGACGTATCGCTCCGTTCGCTACCCCCTGGAACCTATTTAGTGAATATTTGGCAGCGGGGACAACGGGTGTACCAATCTAAAATTTTGAAGCAATGAGAAAGCCTTGGCCGTTATGGATGATTTTTTGGCTGCTGATAATAGGAGCTGCTTGTGAAGAAGACGATTCCGGGGGGGATGAATTATCCCTGAACGACCGTCAGCAGCAAATCAATCGGCTCACCCGCACCTGGAATGCTGATCGAGCCAGTTTTGAGGGGTTTGATGTAACCGAAGAATTTCAGGGATTTACGATTACGTTCGCCGAGGATAACACTTGGACGGCTACCGGAAACAATCTGATATTCGGCAGTCAAGGACCTTGGGAGCTAGATGAAGAAGATATTAACCTACTGAGGCTAGGAGGTGTAGAGGTACAGCTCACGATCAGTCCGGATGTACGGCTCATGCAGCTATCGTTTGTTCTAGCGGGAGAAAGTGTCGGCAGCCGTACCGAAGGGCTTAGCGGAGAGTACATTATTGAATTTTCAACCGAACCTGAGGAGGACTAACTATCAAATCAATGCCATCGCCTTACGGTGGTCTCGCACTTGTAATCTTAAAAATTTATTTAACCTAAATAATTTACTATGCTTTGTCTTAATCGCTTATGTTACGCAAATCTACTGTTGCTGATAGGCTGTCTACTCTTCGCTGCCTGCGGAGAAGATGATAGCCCGGAAATCCTTCCTCCTACCCCCAACCTTACTTTTGACGGCGGAGATCAAACATCCGCCCAGCGCGGGGATACGGTCACGATCACGCTAAACATCCAAGCCGAATCGGGTATTGCCTCGCTGACCGCCGATGGCACTGCGGTGAACATTACTGTCGGAGAAACTACCGCGACTCCCACCTATGAATATATCGTAGCTCCTGATGCTGCCCTAGAAGATGTTACCATCGATTTTGTGCTAAGGGATCAGGATGACCGGGAGATTACTGAAACCTACACAATCTCCGTACAGGGAGCTACCGTGGAAGTCAGTGATGATATTGAAGAGGATTTTACAATGGTAACCGGTAACCGCTACGTACTAACGGCAGACATAGACGTGCAAGCCGGAGCTACGCTTACCATTGAACCGGGGGTAATTGTAGCAGCCCGCTACGCCGACGATGGGTTGGAAAGTGATGATCCCGCTAAAACCCGCTATCGACTTGCCGTCGATGCTGGGGCAACTATCGTGGCCAATGGTACGGCTGATAACCCAATTGTGATGACCAGCGAACGAGCGGCGGACGGAAACGCTCAACCTGGTGATTGGATAGGTTTGCGTATTGACGGACAGGACGGAAGCAGTTCGGGTAGTTTGACCTACGTTCGTATTGAGTACGGTGGAGCTATTATTGAAGGCGGAGACACTGAACCGGCGTTTCGGGTGCAGACGGTAGACGCTACTACCACCATTGACTACGTGCAGGTATTTCGCAGCCTGGACATTGGTGCGGAACTTCGGGGTGGTTCGGTAAACCTAAAGCATCTAATGCTAACCGAGTGTAATAACGCCGCAGTTGAATTTGATGATCAGGACGGGGTTCCGTACACCGGAAACATTCAGTATCTGATTGTTCAATCATCCCAGCAACTGGAGAAAGACTTGCGTGATATGGAAATCCGGGACGATGCCTCGGTGCGTATTGCCAACATGACTATGATTGGCTCGGGCGACGATGCAGCTGATGGTGACCTGGCAGCTATCCGGGTACGGGACGATGCCGGGGGTATGCTCCTGTTTAATAGCATTATTGCTGAGTACTCCGATGATGGACTCCGTATGGATGATCCTTCGGGCATTACGGATATTAATGGAGAGTTTGTGCTAGCCCACTCCTACCTGTTTCAGATTGGTGATGACGCTACGCGAGACGATTCAGACCCAGAGAGTCTACCACTACCTTTTGAAACCGACGCGGCTGCTTACTTTGTAACGATTGCTGAAGAAGCTCCCGCTGAATCGGTAGGCATTGATGTGGGTGACTACACCCCGGATGCAGAAATCAGCAGCCAGTATAACCCTACCGATCTAGGTGACTTCTTTGAAGAAGCCAGCTTCGTCGGGGCAGTAGGCAGTGAAGACTGGACGACCGGATGGAGTGTTAACACTGAAGGAAACGTAAACTAAATAACAAATAGGAAGGAGGCATTTGATGCCTCCTTTTTACGCCAGTATCCCTTTCACTAATTTTCCGTGTACGTCGGTCAGGCGATAGCGCCGCCCCTGGTGTTTGAACGTGAGCCGTTCGTGGTCCACGCCGAGTAGATGCAATAGCGTCGCCTGAAAGTCGTGAACGTGTACTGGGTCTTTGACGATGTTATAACTAAACTCATCCGTTTCTCCGTAGGTGATGCCGGGTTTAGTTCCACCTCCCGCCATCCACACCGTGAAGCAGCGCGGGTGATGGTCGCGCCCGTAATTATCAGCGGTAAGCTGACCCTGCGAATAATTGGTTCGACCAAATTCTCCTCCCCAAACGACTAAGGTATCATCTAACAGTCCCCGTTGTTTCAAATCTTTTACCAGAGCTGCCGAAGCTTGGTCGGTATCACGCGCTTGGGAGCTGATCTCACGGGGCAGATCCGTATGTTGATCCCAGCCCAAATGATACAATTGTACAAATTTAACGTCCCGTTCAGCCAAGCGACGGGCTAGTAAGCAATTGGCGGCATAGGTTCCGGGTTTGCGAGCTTCTTCTCCGTACATCTCGAAAGTGCTATCTGGCTCATCCGATAAGTCTAGCGCATCAGGTACGGACGTTTGCATGCGGTAAGCCATCTCGTACTGAGCAATCCGCGACTCAATTTCGGGATCACCAAAATCCTGCAACCGTTTGGTATTAAGCTCATTCAGATGATCAAGCACATCGCGACGGGTTTTCGCATCCATGCCGTCGGGGTTATTGAGATACAGCACTGGGTCGCTACCCGCCCGAAACTGTACACCTTGATGTAGTGAGGCTAAAAATCCGTTGCCCCACAGCCGGGAATAAATGGGCTGAGGACGCTGTGCTCCTCGTGAGAGCAGCACAATAAATGTTGGCAGATTCTGATTATCACTGCCTAGCCCGTAGCTCAACCAGGAACCAATGCTAGGGCGACCCGGCTGCTGAGATCCGGTCTGAAAAAATGTAATAGCTGGATCATGGTTGATGGCCTCAGTGTGCATGGTTTTAATGTAGCACAGATCATCAGCAATTTCGGCGGTGTAAGTCATCAATTCGCTTACCCAGGCGCCGCTCTCGCCGTATTGCTTAAACTCAAACAGGGGCGCAGCCAGTGGAAAAGAAGACTGGTTGGCAGTCATGCCCGTCAGCCGCTGTTCCCCCCTTACCGAAGCAGGCAATTCTTCCCCATGCATCTTGCGTAGCATGGGTTTGTAGTCGAACAAATCCATCTGAGAAGGCCCGCCACTCTGGAACAAATAAATAATCCGCTTGGCTTTAGGAGCAATATGAAAATTATCTAGAATTCCAGCTTCTGATTGGGTATTTCCGTCTAGTCCACTTTTAGAATTACAACCGAGCAGGTTTCCCAATGCCAAACTACCCACGCCTAGACTCAGGCGGGACAGAAAATGTCGACGGTTTAACTGATTAAAATGTTCGCCTAGTATGTCCATAATGTATTGTCTTTACTAACATTCTCCCCGGATGAGGCTCTGCGAATTCCGGGGTCTCCTCCTGCATGAGATGCCGGAATAAATCCGGCAAAAGTATTTTATTCTTCCCTTGAGTTTTTTTGCTGTCATAATTACATCCTAGTAATTCCACAAAGTCTAATCAATTCTAGTTTAGCTTCTAAATTTGGCCTCGTCAAGATTGAATAAGGTGTTCGCTACGATGGTCATAGCTGCTAAGTCTACTGGGTCTAGCTGCTCATCACGAGGTGCCTCGCCTACTTGGATTAAACTTTCTGCCTCCCGGATATGCCCTTGATAGTACGCTTGTTTTTCTTGATATAAATTGAGTAAAATCTCTAGTTCATCCTCTGCCGGGATGCGGGAAGTAACCGCCTGAAATCCGTAGGCAATTTGGTCTTCTAGTTTTGTCTGCCTCTCTATTAACATCTTTTCAGCTAGTTTTCGGGCGGCTTCCACTAATTGAGGATCGTTCAGTAGAGCTAATGATTGAAGTGGGGTACTGGTGCTCTGCCGTCTTACTGCACAAAGGGTGCGTTCGGGAGCATCAAACATGACCATAGTGGGTGGGGGAATCGTTCGTTTCCAGTAGGTGTACAAACTTCGTCGGTACAGGCCTTCTCCTCGGCTGGGGCGATACTTATTTTCGCCAATTTGGTTGGCCATCGCCTTCCAGATACCTGCCGGCTGATACGGCTTAACCCACTTACCGCCAATACTGTCGATCAGCAAACCACTTACCGCCAATGCATTATCCCGGAACATTTCAGCCGTGAGACGGACGTTAGGACCACGAGCCAACAACAGATTTTCCGAATCCTTTCGGTATTTTTTGAGATCGATTTCCGAATCCTGCCGATAAGTAGCCGACATGACGATAAGCTTTTGCAGTGCTTTTACATTCCAGCCAGATTCTCTAAACTCTACTGATAGCCAATCCAGTAATGCTGGGTGAGTAGGTAGGCTACCTTGGTTACCAAAGTCTTCGGGAGTACCTACTAAGCCCTTGCCAAAATACATCTGCCAGAACCGGTTTACGGCTACCCGAGCAGTTAGTGGGTTGTCTTCGTGAACTAGCCACTGAGCTAGTCCGAGACGATTTTGGGGAAATTGCTTGTCAAACGCCAGCAAGGCCTCCGGGGTATTAGGACTAACTGGATCAGTTGGAGCATCGTAGGCACCGCGGGCTAGCACGAAAGCAGGTTTTCGCTCCTCTCGCTCCTGCATCACCATCACGTTGGGAATAGTAACGTCGGTAGCGCGTAGATCAGCAAGCATTTCACTAACTGTCTGGAAATTCTGATCAGCACTCGCTAGGTAATGACGATAAAGATTGTGTTCCGAAGTATCTAGAGGTTTTTCAGCTAAAGTTTGTACTTCTAGCGGACTGAGCGTTCGCCGGTAAAGCCGTACTTCATCGATGGTGCCTCCGGCAAAACCATAGGTGTCGGTAGAGCGAGCTCGGTGATTCCAATGGCCCACTAAAAAGGTGTTACCGTTGAGAATAGGGTTTCTGCCCAGATTATCATGTTGTATGCTAAGTGCTTGGGCCTCCCCGTTGATGTACAGTTGCACCCCGGCTGCTTTCCCGGAGCCATCGTAGGTAGCAAATACGTGCGCCCACTGCTGCGGACCGACTCTCGCCTCAGTTGTTACTTCTAGGTATCGTTGCCCTTCGTGATGAATCAGCCGTAAGCTCAATCGATTGTCAATGGTAAGCGTTAGATCGTAGCCCTGTCGCTGAATTTCCCCATTACGCCTACTAAATAGTCCAGCCCGTTTTTCATGTTGGTTGGTATGATGAATCCATCCGCCGAAGGAAAAATGGTCGTAGTGATCAAAATCGCCAATATCACCCAAGGTCAGGAAGTTTGAACCATCGAACTTCAACCCCTTCCCAGTCTTCCCCGCCATGTGCTCAGGTAGAGCGAATTTTTGGGGTAAGGCTACGTTCATTCGCGCAGGCAGGGCACCATCGCTACTCAAGAACTCCTCATTTTCTAGCACATCTAACTCGAAGTGGGTAACTAAATCAACTTCTGTATCGATTGTTTCCTCAACCGAATTATCAGCTAACCATTGCTCGAAAGAATAATCAGGCTCCTGTTTAATACCGTTCAATTCAGCTTCCAGTGCTAAAATAGTAGAATCTACGAAGGCTTTTTTAGCCTCCAGATCAGCGTCTTGCACCCGTATGCTCGGTTGGGGCGACTGATTCAGATAATCTATTTTTCCCGTCTCGGGTACGTTATTGAAGAAGGCAAATAGCTGATAGTACTCTTTCTGGGAAATAGGATCATACTTATGATCGTGACACCGGGCACACTCTACAGTGAGACCGAGAAATACTGTGGAGAAGGTATTGGTACGATCAGCTGCATATTCAGTGAGGTACTCTTCTTCAATCACACCGCCCTCCTGGGTGATGGCGTGGTTGCGGTTAAATCCAGTAGCTAGTTTTTGCTCGTAGGTGGCATTGGGCAACAGGTCGCCCGCCAGTTGCCAAGTAATAAACTGATCGTAAGGCAGATTTTGGTTGAACGCCTCAATCACCCAATCACGCCAGGGCCACATCGTTCGCGGGCGATCGTCCTGATAGCCGTGGGAGTCGGCGTAGCGGGACGCATCAAGCCAGACGGGTGTTATTCTTTCTCCATAATGCGGCGATTTTAATAGGCGATCTACTACTTTTTCGTAAGCTTGAGGGGAATCATCTTGTATAAAATCGGTCATCTCTTCGAGAGTTGGGGGCAGCCCGGTCAGATCGAAAGTAACTCGGCGCAGTAATTTTTCTTTGCTAGCCTCCGGTGATGGATCGAGCCCTTCTTGTTCAAGGCGGGTCAATACAAACTGATCGATGGGATTAATGATCCAATCTGATTCTTTTACCTTGGGTAATTCTGGGCGTACGGGTGGGGCAAATGACCAGTGGGTCTTGTATTCGGCTCCTTGTTCAATCCACCTTTTCAGTACTTCTTTTTCATATTCAGTTAATACTAAATTAGATTCGGGTGGTGGCATCACTTCATTGGGGTCATCTGAAATTACCCGCTGGTAAGCTACACTCTTTGCTAAGTTACCGGGTACAACGGCGTGACCGTCACTTTCCGCTAAAGCTGCAAACGCCCCCTCTGGTGTATCTAACCGAAGATCAGCTTCCTGATGATTCTTATCAGGCCCGTGGCAGGCAAAACAGCGATCGGACAGGATGGGCTTGACGTGGAAATTGAAATCTAGCTCTTGAGGAAGCTGGGGTTTATCGGCTGAGGATAACCGCTCCGACTGCTGGCAAGATGCTAGGTAGAGTAGGAAACCAAGTAGGATAATTTTATGCATAACTCAACGGCTTCCTTTCAAGATAAGAAAAGATTGGTTGCTTAGTCAAGCTTATACGTACAATTAGAATGATCTCAATCTATGCTCAATCATCTTTTAGACACAAAGAAGGGTTCATCATGCTCCCTTTGACGACATTTAGAGTAATACTGAGAACCGTGATACTCATAATGATTAATTCTGAGAAGATGGAAACGAACCATCCTAAAGAGATACGGTAGGCAAACTCTTGTAACCAAAGGCTTCCTTGGTACCAAGCAATTGGTAAGGCTAGGGCAAATGCTACGAAGGCCGTCCACAGAAATTCTTTGGATAATAATAGTGAGATAGAAGCGATGCCAGCCCCTAACACTTTTCGTATTCCGATTTCTTTGGTTCGTTGCCGTAGGGTTAGACTGGATAGTGTGTACAATCCAATACAAGCTAATAGAATAGAGATGATACTAAAGGCGTTGACGATTTTACCGATTGTTTTTTCTTGCTGATAGAGTAAGGCAAATTGTTCATCCAGAAAGGTAAAATTAAACTCAGTATCGGGAGCTACCTGTCGCACAGCGCGCTCAGTATCAGTAACACCTTCTCGGTTAGTAACACTAATGAGTAACTTCTGGCCACCGTCGCTGTAGGTATTAGAATAATGTAGTGCCAGAGGTTTAATCACCTGCTGAATTCCTTGATAATGAAAGTTTTTAGTAACCCCCACAATTTCAGCTTGAGTATCAAATTCATAGAGAACTTTCCCTACGGCTTCTTCTGCCGAGAGAAATCCAGCCATATCAACAAAAGCCTCATTGACAATTACTTGTATGTTGTTACCGTTACTCGCCGACTTTTCGGTAAATTCTTTACCGGCAATAAGTAGTATTTGAAGAGTATTGATAAAATCTTCATCCACTTCAAAAACATTAAAATTAGCCTCTACTCTTTTGTTCTGACGATACAACCAGCCTAATTGATAATCGGGTTGGCTATTGCCAGGGTAAGCTTTCGCTCCCACTACAGATACCCGATTAACAGTGCTCTCTTTACCTATCTCACTTTTTAACGTTTGAACCTTATCAAAACTCGCGGAGCGGGTGGGAATATCTACGATCATTACTTGCTCTCCTTCAAAACCTAAATTTTTATCTTCTAGAAACTGCATCTGGTAGTACACTACCAGGGTAAAAAACACCATAGCTGAGGTAAAGAAGAATTGAGCACCGATGATTGCTCTTCGGAGAAGGTATCCGCTGAATTTGGCCGTGCCTTTTAGCCCATGAGAAGCATGTAAATTGACTAGGTAAGCAGTAGGATACAACAGCGAGAGTAGAGCAATAACAACGATAAAGCCGAAAATCAGCAACAGAATCGATGCATCGTACACTGAATGAATGCCCAAACCATTATTGACGGATAGACCAATGACTGGAACAGATAAGATAAAGAGTAGTACTGATATGCTTACTAACAGGATACTACTGAAAGTGGCCTCCCAGAGAAACTGAAGTACTAAAGTATACTTACTTACCCCCAAGTACTTCCGCACACTCACTTCTCGTACTCTCTCAGCGTAGGAAGAAACCGTGTAGTTAGCGAAATTAAAAGCTACTATCAGGAAGATCACTATCCCTAATATCACTAAAATATTAACGTAAGTGAGATTACCTTTTGGAGTATCTCCGCTAAGCGGTTTGAGAAAGTGAAGATCAGATAACCTCTGTGGGTAAAGATGCACCCCCCCGGCCATATCATAGTCAGCCAGAAATTTGGTGTGGTTGGCTACTAGATCGTCCAATTTAGTTTGAAATGATGTCAAAGAGTGCTCTTCTTTTAAAAGTGCATATGTGTAGCCGATTGGGTTACCCCAGTCTTCTTCAGGCGTGAAGTCATGTGATAGCAAAGCTTCGTAGTACAGATCTGAATTTTTAGGAATATCCTCAATAACCCCGGTTACCTTGTAGGTTCTTTGGTCAATCGTTATTGCTTTATTCAGCGGGGATATATCACCGAAATATTTTCGGGCTAAAGATCGGGTCAGTACCACAGTATTGGGGTTCGCCAGTGCCTGCTTATCTCCTAGGATAAACCGATGGGTAAAAACTTTGAAAATCTCTTGGTCAGCTCGATAGATATGTTGTCCCTCGTACGCCACGTCATTACCCGATTTTTTTTGAACCACCATATTGCCACGGTAGGCCGCTACCCGAACAGCCTCTTCTACTTCTGGAAAATCACTTTTCAACGCTGGGGCAAGTGCCAGGAAATTCTCCGCTGATTGGAAATCGCTCCCTGAAGAAGTAGTATACTCTAGAGCTATCCGATAGATTCTGTTTTTATGAGTCTGATGTTCATCGAAGCTTAGCTCATGTTTCACGTATACTGCTATCAGTAATACACAAGTGATACCCATGCTAGCACTCACTAGATTTACAACTGAGGTTAAGAACTGCTTTTTTATACTGCGAGTGAAGACTCGGAAATTGATTTTTCGCATCTGCTTATTTGCTAAGGGGTAGTTCTATTGAGTGGAATTTTACTCTAGTATACCAAATCCCTGCTCAAAAGTGACATCCATCAGAGTGCTTTGTTCGGATAATCGGTCTAAATCAGCTTGCAATTGAGGAATAATCTTACCTTTTTTAACCACTAGTCAGCAACGCTTTCGTAGTCACCGTCACCTTCACCTTGTAGAGTCAGGGCATCTTTAGAGAGGTTATTCATCGCCTGTTGCATCTGATCGTAGTTTACCTGATAGATACCAGATTCGGTATTGCGCTCAAATTTGTGCAGTTGGGTAACCATGTATAGTCCTAGTACATCGGCCGCTCCTTCTTCCAGTGCCGATGCGTGCTCCTTTAGAGCTTCCTGCACGATATCCCGCCCGTCAATCGTATTCTCAATGCTTGAGCCATGGGCCACTTCGTGAAACATAGTACTGGTAAAGAATGCATCGAAGGTCATGTATTGTCGCTGCTCGGGATCAATTGCCGGAGTACAGCACTACCATGAGGGGCGGCTCCCCGTATTACTTCCTACGGACACTACAAGTACGATATGCTAAAAGAGTTTCTAGCACTACCCAATGGTATTTCCTTGAGGGTAGCTTCAAGACTAAACGCAAGATCGCTGGTTGGAATGTTGAGTACATGAAGAGCATCCTACAAAAAGTTATAC
This sequence comes from Bacteroidota bacterium, assembly GCA_039198955.1. GTDB lineage: Bacteria > Bacteroidota > Bacteroidia > Cytophagales > Cyclobacteriaceae > Tunicatimonas. The sequence continues at coordinate 21,035 of JBCCTI010000043.1, forward strand.
ACCCATAATGAAATTACCATACTTTTACAGTGATAATAACCAAAGATGATAACGCTTCCTCGATAGTCAGAGCGGAGAATTTTGGCTGAAGCTACCCAATCTACTTACTGGCTGATTGATAGAGTAATATTTTCGATTTCTTCTATCTTCTTGTTTAATGTAGGATGATATCAGTCCTTTTTTTGTTTCTTTACACCATAAATCATAATAATGCCAACTACTGCAACCATTACCCAATTTACCTTTCAAACTGTACGTAGCAATGCTGATAAAGAGGCCTTTCGGCAGCTTCCGTATCAGATCTATCACAATGACCCGAACTGGGTTCCGCATATCCGGCAGGAGGTAGAAGCGGTTTTTGATCCTAAGCAAAATACCTTCTTCACCCACGGGCAAGCTGAGCGATGGATTATGCGCAATACCCTAGGTGAGGTAGTAGGTCGGGTAGCTGTATTTATTAATGATCGTAAAGCCAATACTTTTAATCAGCCGACTGGAGGGCTAGGATTTTTTGAATGTATCGACGACCAAGATGCAGCCTTTGCTTTATTTGATCAATGTAAAAACTGGTTAAGCGAACGGGGGATGAACGCAATGGATGGCCCAATTAACTTTGGGGAAAACAACAAGTACTGGGGATTGATTACCGAAAACTACGATCTAAAACCTTACTACGGCCAAAATTATAACCCCGAGTACTACGTTAAACTATTTGAAGCTTACGGCTTTCAGGTGTACTTCAACCAGTATATTTTTCACAAACTATTCGCTACTCCCCTACCGGAGATTTTCCAGCGTCGCTCAGATCGGATCAAAGCCCAGCCCCAGTACGCGATCCGAACCTACGAGAAGAGTCAGCCACTGAAGTACGCCCGCCACTTTATGGAAATTTATAATGATGCCTGGCAAACCCACGATAATTTTCGGGCAATGACCGAGCAGCAGGCACTCAATCTACTCAAGCAGATAAAACCGGTGGTAGACGAATTATTGCTGCACTTTGTGTACTACAAAGATAGCCCCATTGCCTTTATGGTAGCCCTGCCTAACATCAATCGGCTCTACGAAAAGGTGGGTGATAATATGAACCTTTGGGGTAAACTGAAATTCTTATTCCACCAGAAAACAACGAATGTTCGCGATTGCTACGGCGTAGCCTTCGGGGTGAAGCAGAAGTACCAAATGCGAGGCATAGAAGGTTTGATCTTCGACAATCTGCGGGAAGTTTGCTGGAATGAACAAGAGCAACGCCATAAGTACGATACTTATATTGTCACCTGGGTAGGAGATTTTAACCCTAAGATGGTGCGAGTGATGGAAGCTCTAGGCTGTGAACGGGTTCGGACGATGGCTACCTACCGTAAACTCTTCGACGAGAACGCTGAGTTTGAACGGTCACCGATTATTTGAGTGACTATTAGCTACTGGTTCTAGGTTGTGCTACACCGATAGAAAATCGCTCGCGCTTGAATCAAACCTTCTCAATATTTGATATTACCGTTATTGTTGGTATTGTCCAAGGTCTGCTAACTAGTACACTGTTACTTGTAAAAAGAGAGCACCGGAGCGATACATACCTCGCTCTAGCCATTATCGCCTTCTGTCTCCTTAGTAGCAAAATTTTGCTACATACTTTGGGGTTATGGGACACCCCTATTTTCAGGTTTTTTCCCTTGGGAATAGATCTGGCCATTCAACCACTTATCTATTTTTATGTTGTCCTGCTCATTGAACCAAAAACTAAAATTAGTCATTGGGATTTTCTTCATTTCCTCCCTTTTGCGCTTTCTGAAATCTATTCGCTCATTGTGTACATCAACGTATTATCTGTCACCGACCTTGATGCAAAAGATGCTATCGCCGAGCAGTTTTACTTCAATCAGGTTAAGTTCATCGAAGATTATCTCACGCTAATCTCTGTATTTACTTATCTAACCATCGGGCTTCTCATACTCAGAAATTACAATCAGTGGCTTGAGACGAATATTTCGGATTCATCCTACCCCACTTTTAAGTGGCTACGAAATATTCTACTTCAATTGCTCGTTATTGGTATTTTTTTGTTAATAAACCTTTCTCTAGATAGGATTTTTTCATTTGACTCCTCTAGTTTTTCGCGTTGGCAACTGTTTTATATGCTTATTGCCGTCCATATTTACTACTTAGGATTTATTGGGTATAAGAGAACGGACTATTTGCCTCAAGGTGTCACAGCAAAATCAGCAGAAGTTAAAAAGGTTTCTCGAGAGCAGATAGATAAGATCAAAAGGAAAGTTGAAGAAGCACTAGAAAAAGACGAAGAATATCTCAACCCTCAATTATCTGCCTCAGAACTCGCCAAGAAGATTGGCACTTCCCAAAGTGATTTGTCTTACGTGATTAACTCAGGTTTCCGAAAAAACTTTCGAGAACTGATCAATGACTATAGGGTTAAAGAGGCAAAATCAAAGTTAATCGATCCATCCTGTAGCCACCTCTCTGTAGTTGGTATTGCTTTCGAGGCTGGTTTTAACTCCGAGGCGAGCTTTTACCGAATATTCAAAAAAGCAACTGGCATGTCTCCGGCTGAATACCAACGGAGCCAATCAAACAAAGGATAATTTCCTCTCAAAAGGTATTTTGAGAAGTATTGATGGCTAAAATGCTCGTTTGTTGTATTCAAAAAATGCAACGAACAATCAAATTTTCCGGAATTTTATTTCTGATCCTATTTTTCGCTTTCTTGATTTATTCTCTAACTCCAAGAGTCGCTTATACATCGAGCCCATACGGTGTTTCACTTGCTGACTCTGAAGTACTAACTACTGAGGAAGTTAATACGATGAAAACCTATATCACTGATACAGCTCATAATGAACCAACGGTCGTCATTATCCACAATGAAAAAATGGTTTTAGCGGTTGGTGACACTGAGAAGCTGATGAATGCTCACTCAATCCGGAAAAGCATTATGAGCCTCTTAATTGGTATTGCGTTGGAAAGAGGTTTACTAAGGCTTGATGAAACATTGCATGAGCTAGGTACTGATGAAAGTAAAACGCCATTGACTGCATTAGAAAAAACCGCCACAATTAGAGATCTACTAATGGCTCGTTCTGGAATTTATCTTCCGGCAGAAGCAGAGACCTCGTACGCTACTCAAAATAGACCTGAAAGAGAACAGTTTAAGCCGGGGGAATACTATTTCTACAATAACGTAGACTTCAACCTTCTGGGATCAATTCTGGAGCTAAAAACCGAACAGCCAATTGGCGAATTTATGCAAGAGCATTTAGCTCAACCACTGGGCTTACAAGACTTTTCGGCTTCTAATGTAGTGTACAATAGCCCGTGGCCTGTCCCTAACAAAACGCAGTCCGACTATCCCGTATATTGGATTTTTATCAGTGCTAGAGACTTGGCTAAGATTGGTGCAATGGTCAGTCAAAAGGGAAAGTGGATGGGCAACCAAATAGTGAGCGAACGCTGGATTGAGGAAAGCACTCAGCCCTATTCCTCGTTAGATAAACGTAAAGAACCTTATGACGCTTACGCCTATTCTTGGTTCGTCGATCAGGATGAGCAAACCATCTGGTCAGATGGATTTGGCGGTCAATACTTACTGATAGACCCCAGGTTAAATATCAGTATCGCTCAACGAACCTTTACTGGTAACTCCTTACTATCCTCCGGTCTATTCTTCATGAAGAAAGACCGAGACGGTTGGCGAACTGATGTGATGTATCTTCATACTACACTAAAAAGATTGTTCAATCAAAAGAACTTAGACACAACTCACGATTAGTGCTTCTGATTTATCTTTTGAGCCTATCATTCCAAGCCAATGTCTTGACATAGATACTAAGAGCCAGCAAGTACATACTGTGTTAGGACGATGAAATGGGTACCAGCTTGGTAAAATCAATCATTACCCCCACGGTTTGCCCTTTCACAACTGGCTCGCCTTGATGAAAGCCAGTGATCGTGTGCCCCTCTACCTCGGCATAAACTTCCTGATAAAAACCTTGATAAATTGCCTGGGTCACTTGAGCTATCAGTCCATCCGACCGATTTTCATCTTCCGGCACTTCCTGAATAATGTTGATATACTCGGCGCGTATTCCCCATTCGGCAGAAGTTTCGCCTAACTCTAAATTAAAATGCTTCTGCCAAAAATCTACTGGAAGAATATTCATCGCACCAAATAGTTGGGCTACGTAAGCTGAGGCGGGCCGCTCGTAAATACACATAGGTGTTCCGGACTGAATGATTTTCCCGTCTTTAATAACTATGATGGTATCTGCGAGACTCAGAGCATCTTTAGGATCATGAGTAACCATAACTACCGTAGAATCAGATTCCTTAAGAAAATCAGCCAGTTCAATTCTCAACTGTTGTTTAAGAGAAGTATCTATCTGGCCAAAAGGTTCGTCCATGAGTAACAAACGCGGTTCTTCTGCCAAAGCCCGAGCCAGAGCAAGCCGTTGCTTTTCACCACCCGAGAGCGTTTTGGGCGAATGGTCTTCTAGTCCGCTAAGTCGACAGCCTTTTATCAACTCTTTGGCTCGCTCTACACGATAAGTTTGCTCGTATTTCCTCAGCATATGGTCAATGTTGCCGTAGACCGTCATGTTGGGCGATAGACCGAAATCCTGAAAAACCATCCGAATATCTGGATGTCCTGGTACCAAGCGACGGGAAGGGGGTGGCAAGGTCTTACCATCGAACAAAACTTGCCCCTCGCTCGGCTCCAATAGCCCTGCCATCGTTTTCAGTAAGGTAGTTTTACCCGAACCACTTTCCCCTACAATAACCACAATTTCCCCTTCAGCGATTGATACGCTCACCTGCTGTACCGCAGCCAAGGGAGTGTCTTGGTATTGAACCGATAACTCTTCGGTAGCGAGTAGTATACTCATTGAATAATATTTTGTACCTACTCGTAAGCAATAAGTGGGAGGGAATGTTGGCTACTCGACCGGAATTATAATGTTGCACTGGCCGATAGGCGAGATTATAATTGTTGGTTGGCATAGCGCAATAGCCGGATCTGATCATCCACATAGCTACTGCGCAGACCGTGTTTCTTCATGTGATCTTTAACCGCAATATTTTGTTTTAGCAACCACGGAAGCACCTTTCGCTTAAACAGTTTAGCCTGGATAATTTCACCATTCAACTGAACGTAGTAGTTGTAGCATATTACTTCAGGACTCACCCGTCCGCTTCTTTTTACCGCAAATCGGCGCGAATCAGTAGCATCAAAGTACGCTGTCCCGTTGTGCTTTCGCAAATAAGAGACATTACCCGATAAGACTACTTCAAAGAAACCCGGACGAGTAATGTATTCATTTTCACGGAAAGTATACTTTCGAAAATAACGCACCCGATCCTGCTCATCGTCATAGTAGCGGAACGAGTGAATGCGATTTGTAGAAAAAATTTGGAGGGTGGCATCGGCGTTCTTCCGGTACATTACCAAATCATGTGCGTAGTTGTACCGAATTTCACCTTGTAATATCTGGTCATCATCAATCACGATTACTCCGAATGACCAAGCAGTTTGGGGAGCGGAAAAAGCAAAGCTAATTGCCCCAACCGTCGCAATTGCGGTTAGCAATAATTTTTTCATATCAGTGTACCTACTGGGCTGCTTGCTTTGCAGCTATCAAAGAAATAAGGCAAAAATGCCTACATTAGTCTACCTGTCATTTTTAACGTAGTATTTACTATTTTGTTAAATAGCAATGTACAAATCAGACTAATTTTATAAAAAATTTATCTTACTAAGCGTTATTAGTAAATGATGTAACGAAAAGGCAAGTTTATTAAAACTTATAGCAACAATGTCAACGTTTGAAATCCACCCTTTAGAATAGCCGCTTATCCTCAATGGTAACTCAGGGTAGTTTTTGTCCAGTAAAGTTACTCACTGCAAAATTCCATATGCACTTCGTTGAGCTTCCTGGTTACTGCTAATAGGTCAATTAGCAGTGACTATTTTTTGAGGGTCAAATAGCCTACAATACTAAATAACTCTTTTAAAAGTGAAACAGAATGACGTATTTTGTATACGGTATACAAAATAGAAAGCCTAATTTTTTCATTAAAATCTGAAAATCAAATAATTAAAATGTGAAAAAGGTAAGTTCAGATGGTTTAGAAAAAGCAGCCTATCAAAAGGTGAAGCAGATGATTTTATCGCATAAGCTAGCCCCTGGTCAGAAAATCGTACAGGATAAGTTAGCCGACTCGCTGGGTATTAGCCGAACCCCTTTGCGCTCAGCCCTGCAAATGTTGGAGGCCGAGCATCTGGTTGAGTCCATTCCTCGCCGGGGAGTAATTGTTCGGCACTTTTCCAATGAAGAGATTGTCGAGATCTATGACTGCCGGATTGCCTTAGAGTGTACCGCCGTTCGCTTGTTCACGCAGCGGGCTCGCCCGGCAGCTATTGAGAAGTTACATCACCTATTTGCTCCGTTTGCCGACCGCTCAGCTTCTACTAACCCTCAAGAATACCGTACAGCCGATATAAAATTTCACGATACCATCGTCCGTCAGTGCGGTAATAGTTTTCTGCGTAAGCTTTTTCAACAAGGAAACCTGCTGCTCTACATCGACCGAATTGGTCTGGTACGCCCCCCCGAAGAAACGCTTTCCGAACACCTGGCAATTATTGAAGCAATAACTAATCATAACATTGACGAGGCTGAGTCGCTTATGAAAGCGCACCTCATTCATTCTCAGAAACTCATCGCCGAACAACCCTAGTATGCCTCGCAAGACAGTCTTTCCAGTACGCTATCAGATGGTAGGAGCCACCTTCATTCTAGCCATGATCGTACTGTTTGACCGAATCCTTATCTCCGTAGCCAAAGACCCAGTGAGTGCTGACCTCTCGCTCAACGATAAGCAGATGGGCTGGGTACTCTCTATTTTTGCGCTAGGGTATGCTTTATTTCAAACTCCGGCCGGTTTGCTAGCTGATCGTTTCGGGGCGCGTCGTATTCTCACGCTGGTGGTCAGTATCTGGTCCGTATTTACTGCCCTAACCGGCGCGATTTGGAATTTCTTCTTACTCCTAATAGTCCGCTTCCTGTTCGGGGTTGGTGAAGCCGGAGCATTTCCTGGTATTGCCCGAGCAGTGTTCCGGTGGATTCCAGTGGGCGAGCGGGGTATTGTAAATGGGATTAATTTTTCAGGGGGGCGGATTGGAGCTGCTATTGCGTTGCCGGGAGCCGCCTGGCTCATCAGTCAGGTTGGCTGGCGGGCTAGTTTTGTTATCTTAGGGGTCGTCGGTATTCTGTGGGCAGTAGTGTGGTACGCTTGGTTCCGCGACGATCCAGCAGCGCATGCAGCAGTATCGGAAGAGGAGCGCAATTTTATTGAGGAGCATACTGGTTCAAAAAATGTAGAGAAATCCTCTATTTCCTTTAATAAGCTCTTTAGGTCTAAGGGAATGTGGTTGCTGATGGGACAGTACTTTTGTAGCAACTTCACCTTTTTCTTCTGCCTCACCTGGCTGTTCCCCCACCTGAAAGTAAAGTATAATCTGGAAGCTATTGAGGCCGGATTTTACTCATCAGCCCCATTGATTTTTGGGGCGCTGGGTAATTGGTTTTCCGGCTGGCTAGTAGATGTCATCTATCGACGGGGTGAATGGGCGCTTTCGCGTAAGCTACCGGCGATTATTGGGTTTGGCCTGGCAGCGGTAGGGGTACTGGCTAGTGTTTACATGAAAGATGTACTGGGAGCGATTATCTTCATCTCGCTAGCAGTGTTTGGGGCGGATATGACGCTGAGTCCGTCCTGGTCGGCCTGTGTGGATGTAGGGCGGGAGCACTCGGGAGCAGTATCGGGCACCATGAATATGGCGGGTAATTTGGGATCTTTCGTAACGGCGTTGGCCTTTCCCTACCTAATGTCGCTTACTGGCTCGGACGTTACGTTCTTTTACGTAACGGCTATTCTGAACCTACTAGCCATTCCAATATGGTGGACTATCCGATCCGACCAACCCTTAAAACTACATTAATCAAGTATTCACTACTATCTATTGTCAATTTTCAATTAGTCTTATATGTCTATTACGAAACAAGAACTGGCGAATGCCCAGGAACGTGCCGCTTGCTTAATTGAACAAGCCGGACTATATATCACCGAAGAAGAAAAGCAGAATATTGCGGCGGCTGACTTTGGGTTGAGCCAGCTCGAGCAGGAGGGAGTACAAATCTTGACGATGTTTGAAACAGATCGCGTTGCAGGGAAAATACTGGTATTGTTCCCATATCAGACGGAACCAGAGCACTGGCACCCATCAGTAGGAGATGATCCGGGTAAAGAAGAGGTGATCCGGGCACTGTGGGGTGATCTGTATTTTTACATTCCGGGCGATGATAATGTACAGCGAGGGTTTATCGTAGAGGGAAAAGATAATTACTACAGTATGCGCCACGAGGTAGATATGAAGCCGGGTGATCAACTGATTTTACCCCCCGGTACCAAACACTGGTTTCAGGCCGGAGCACAAGGAGCCGTGATGTACTCCTTTTCCACTAAAGTACGCGATACCCTCGATCAATTTACCGACCCCAATATCGTCCGAGAAACAAAGATTATTGACTATTAAAATATGATAAACAGGAGGCAGTATATTTCCAGTACCCAACTGCCCGTCTCCTGCCGCCTACTTACTTTTACTATTCAGACAAAATATTAAATCATAATGTCAACCATGAAACAAAGTATCATCACCGCCTTTCTGGGAAAAACCCAGGATCGCTTTTCCGAATACCAGCAGCCTACCAACCTGGAAGAGCGCCTCCGATTGGTACAAAAAATTCCGGGAGTGACTGGAGTGGAAGTTGTATATCCCTACGAAACAGGTGACCCACAGGCTACCAAAGCCCTAATGCATGAGTTAGGATTGTCTTTCGCGGCCATCAACGCCAATATTAAAAAAGAAACCCAGTGGGTACCCGGTGCCCTTTCCCGTCCACAGGCCGAGCTACGTAAGGGAGCCATAGAAGTAATCAAGAAAGCGAAAGACTACGCTAAAGCGGTGGGAGCCCCGCTAGTAACCTGCTGCCCCTTATCTGATGGCTTCGATAATCTCTTTCAAGTAGATTATCCCAAAGCCTGGCGAAACATGATTGAGTCAGTAGCTGAGGCGGCGGATTATCTGCCGGAAATACCATTGTTTATTGAGTACAAAATCAATGAGACGCGGGTAAACTGCCACGTAGACTCTTGTGCCAAAACGATTGTGCTGCTCAAGGAAGTACAAAATGCAGCTACGGGCGTTACCATCGACTTTGGCCACTCACTATTAGCTAAAGAAAATCCCGCTCAGGTACTCGGCCTCTGCGCCGAATCAGGTATCGATTTCTACCTTCACACCAACGATAACGACTGGAACTTTGACTGGGACTTGGTGGGCGGCTCGCGCAACTTCTTGCATACGGTAGAATTTCTGTTCTACGCCAAAGAATATGAGTATGACAAATACTTCACTGCCGATGCCTCGCCCCGCATCTTCGACATGGTGGGTTTCTTCACGCAACATGCTCAAATGAATCAGGCCATCTGGAATCTGGTAGAAAAGCTCGACCGCAGCAAGTACCGTCGCCTCATGGCCGAAGAAAAGTATATGGACTTGATGCAACTGGTAAAAGACGAGATTTACCGATTGTAATAAAAAAGAAATGACGTGATCTCTGGATGAGCAAACGCGAATTCCGGAGTTTCCATCCTGTTATGTGGAACATGCCGAGTACCGGCCATCGGAATTTACTGCTGCTTATTCAGTAAGGGTATTTTTTTTACACCTTTGCCTGCACCTGAATACCGTAGGCCTCCAGAGACTGGAGCTGCTCGCGGAACGCCATGCGGGCAATGGTATGAAAGTCTTTCACCCAAATACGTAATGCCTCCTGCGCCTGCTGCTTCTCTTGCGTACTGTGTTCCGCCTGGCTCTTTCTATCGATCCGGGCTTCCTTAAGTCGCAATAGCTCATCAATATCTACTTGGGCTTTCTGCAATTCTTTGTCGTTAACTTCATACGCTTTTAGGCTGATCTTTTGCTGGATAAGCTGACCGTAGAAGTACTCCGCCTGCCGTATACATTCCCACTGACGGGTTGCCAAGCGGTCAACCTTTAGTGAGTGTAGTACCTCTGGTTTGTTCCGAAGGGCTACCCGGGCAATACGTACGTGTAGCTTAAACTGATCCTCTACAGCACTCAACGCTATATTCATTTGCTGCGAGATAGCCCACTGTTCATTTTGCCAACGTATTTGGGTGGCTACCTTCTGATCATAGGTTTTTAGTAAATCTTCTCCGGTGCTGAGCTGATTTGCCCCAAAGCCTTTAAGTAGCAACTGCTGCTGACGCTCTGGACTGCTCTGGGTATTGTTAATGGCTAACAAAGCCACTTCTCGTAAACTTTCGTGCTTATACAGGTTTATTTCCATTGTAAGTCATATTAATGAGCCCCAAAATACGACTGATTTAACAACAGTTACTGTGCAAGAACCAACCAATTAGTACCTCCGTAGTTTCTGTCATTAATTCTACTAATATTCTACGCCTAACCCCGTCAAGCATCCGCATCCAGCCATCCACAAATCCCTCCGTCTAAAAACAGTACACGCTTATTACATTTATGATTTGCTCCGCCCACAAATGGTACATATTCATTACATCTACGATTTCCTCCGTTTAAAAAAGTACATCATCATTACACTCAACTTTTCCTACGTCCCAAAACGGTACCTTGTCATGGCATTTATACGTTACTCCAGGAAGAACAGGTACGCGATCTGAGCAAAAACATTTCTCTCCAGATAGAAAGGGAGCCTGATATAAATGAAAATGTTTTACTAAAAATATGATCATAAATTCAATATCCATTTTTCCGAAAATTTCTTATCTATTCTGTAACTCAATTTCGACTCAGTGCTTACTCTCCTAATTATTAGAAAGATTTTTCGCGATTTATTCTATAAAGTATAACAAATTAAAAAAACATCTCTATATTTGTTCTACTAAATAGAACAAAGTAATGAGCAAGCAACATCTAGGCGAACTAGAAGAATTAATACTGCTACTAATTATTATGTTAGAACCGGAGGATGCCTACGGTTTAGAAATCCGGCGGGCTCTTAAAGAACAGGCTTCCCGGACCATCACCATCGGTGCAGTACACGGTACAGTGAACCGCCTGGAAAAAAAGGGTCTAGTTAAATCCCAACTGGGCGGAGCTACTGACGAACGAGGGGGAAGAAGGAAACGATTATTTACCATAACCGCCCACGGGAAAAGAGTACTACAGCAAAGCCGCGATGTAAAAGTAAGCCTGTGGCAACAGATTCCTGAATTATCACTGGGCAACTTACGAATGACATGAACCCCCAAAATAACCATCCTCCCCAGCAGGTTGAGAAAGTCCTCCGTTGGCTCTGCAAGTCCGAAGTATTAGAAGAAATCTTGGGCGATCTAGAGGAGTATTACGCTGAACTCACGGAGAAGCCCCGCTGGCAACAGGTGGCTTTTTACTGGTTTCAGGCAATTAACTTTTTGCGCCCCTTTGCTCTTAAGAAAATAAACACATTCCAACCCATTAACCACATTCCAATGTTTAAAAATTACTACAAAACCTCATCGCGAAACTTACTGCGTAATCCACTAAGTTCGTTCATCAATGTTTTCGGCTTATCCATGGCGATCGGAGTGTGCCTGGTGGTATACGCCTTCTTAAAGTATGACTACAGCGTAGATCGTTTCCACGAATTTAAGGATGAAGTATACCTGATTACCTTTTCTGCCGACCGGAGTGGCACTGAAGAACGATACGGCCTTACTCCTCGTCCGTTAGGCGAGATGCTACAGGAAGATTTTACCCACATTAAAAAAGTATGCCGGGTTGAAGATAAGAATGTGGTGCTAAAAAATGGTGATAAGGTATTCCATGAGAGCGTACGATTTTCCGATCCAGCATTCTTAGAGGTGTTCACTTTTCCTCTAAAATTAGGCGTGAAGAGTTCTTTATCTGAACCAAACAACATTATTCTTAGTGAAGAAATGGCCACCAAGTACTTTGGAGATGAAAATCCGTTGGGTCAGGATATACAAATAATTTTTGAAGAAGGCCGCAGCAAAACCTTCAAAGTAAGCGGGGTGGCCGAGCCTTTCCCTGAAGCGCATATTATTGACTTTGGCTTCCTGGTTCATTTTGATAACCTACGAACTAACTTTCCCAGCTACAATACCCAAGACTGGGGTGGATTTGTGAACGCTACCCTGATTCAGGTAAATGACCCATCGGATTTAGCCCCCATTGCCCAGGGGATGACGAAGTACCAGACGCTGCACAACGAAGCCCAACCTGACTGGAAGATTACTTCATTTGAATTTGAGCAGTTAGCTGATTTGCACCTAAACTCGGGTGATATCAAAAACGATATTTCGTACGATGCCTCATCACAAGGCCGGATTACCCTACCGATCATTGCACTATTTATGCTCGCGCTGGCTTGCTTCAATTATATCAATATCGCGATTGTATCAGCCGCTAAACGACTCAAAGAGATCGGGGTTAGAAAAGTGATTGGAGCGAACCGAAGTAAAGTAATTACCCAATTTTTAGCCGAAAATATATTGGTGACTGCCTTTGCAATCATTATAGGACTGCTTCTGGCGATTACTGTTTTTCTGCCTTGGTTTATTGAGATAGCACGACGCAGTATGGAACTGAGTCTCCTCGATGGAAACCTATGGATTTTTCTAGTGGCACTTTTATTCCTGACAGGCATCGCGTCAGGCATCTACCCTGCTTTTTATATCTCAAGATTCAACGTAGTTAACATCTTTAAAGGCTCCATTCAATTCGGTAAAAAGAACCCACTTACTAAGGTGTTATTAGGTTTCCAATTGATTCTGGCTTGTATCACAATTACCAGCGCGGTGGTCTTTACTCAAAATACTACTTACCTAAATAACCGTAGTTGGGGATACAATCAGCAAAGAACACTCTACGCTGACGTAGCCGATGCGGTAGGCTTTGACCGCCTCAATGCGTTAATGATCCGGCATCCCGATGTCCTGTCCACCGCTGGATCAACCCATCATCTGGGAAAAACCACTACTACTGCTTTTGTACAACAAGACAATCGCCAGTACGAAGTAGCCCAACTCTCGGTAGGTGCCGACTATTTTGAGACGATGGAGCTACAACTTACTGAGGGACGAATTTTTAAAGACCGTTCGGAGAACGACAAACAAGCAGTGGTCGTGAATGAACTGCTGGTGAAGAATATGGTCTTAGAGCAACCCATCGGGCAGTTACTCGAGATAGATAGTACTAAATACGAGGTGATTGGGGTAGTAAAGGATTTTCACGAAAAGAATTTTTATTACGAAGTACAGCCAACTATTTTTCGGTTAGCTGATCAGGAAGATTACCGCTATTTGTCCATGAGCGTTAGGCCGGGAGCTGAGCAAGCGACTTATCAGGCACTACAATCCGAGTGGACTGCCCTCTTTCCTGAAATCCCCTTCCAAGGAGGTTATCAAGAAGATGTGTGGACTGGTTTTTTCGAACAAGTTGATACCCAAGAGCGGTTTATGAAAACAATTGCCCTGGTGGCGGTACTCCTCGCTGGCTTAGGGTTATACGGACTCATTACCCTCAATGTATCGGGTCGTACCAAGGAGTTTAGCATCCGGAAAGTGCTGGGAGCAGGCTTGAGTAATATTGCCGTTAACATCACCCGGCAGTATACCATCTTATGCTTAGTAGCTCTGGTACTGGGATTGCCCATCAGTTACGTACTCACCAAAGCCTCAATGGATATGATGTATCCCATTTCTGTCCCGATAGGATATTTAGAGATTGCACTTCCCGCCGTGATACTCGTAGTGGTTCTATTGGCAGTAGTTTCTACCCAAGTGCGTAAAGTATCCAAATCAAATTTAGTAGAAGGATTACGGACAGAATAAGAAGAGGTACTACCTAAAGAACTAGAAGACAAAAACGGCTACTGATCGTCACCGCATCCGAAAGGAAGGCTTGATGGTAAAGCTGGGATGTAAAAGTGAGTCTGGGGCAACAGATTCCCGAATTATCACTAGGTAACTTACCAATGACATGAACCCCCAAAATAACCATCCTCCCCAGCAGGTTGAGAAAGTTCTCAGTTGGCTCTGCAAGCCCGAAGTACTAGAAGAAATCCTGGGCGATCTGGAAGAATACTACGCTGAGCTTACGGAAAAGCCTCGCTGGCAACGAGTGATCTTCTACTGGTTTCAGGTAATCAACTTTTTGCGCCCCTTCGCCCTCAAGAAAATAAACACATTCCAACCCACTAACCCCACCCCTATGTTTAGAAATTACTACAAAACTTCCTCCCGTAGCTTGATGCGAAATCCATTAAGCTCTTTTATCAATATCTTCGGTTTATCTGTGGCGATCGGGGTTTGCGTATTCGCTTTTGGTTTTAGTCAGTGGGTACACAATATTGATCAATTTCACGAAAATAAACATACCGTATACCTCACAACATTTTTCGCGGATAGGGGCGGGACACTACAACAGAATGGTTTAACTCCCCGACCATTGGGTGAGATGCTTCGGGCAGATTTTTCGGCTATTGAGCGAGTCTGCCGATTAGAAGACCGAAACGTGGTAATAAAATATAATGATCGGGTTTTTCGTGAGCAGGTACGATTTTCTGACCCGGAATTTCTGGATATGTTCACCTTTCCACTACAACGGGGAAGTAAGAATTCTTTATCTGACCTAAATAGTATTATTCTCAGCGAAGAGGCGGCTATTAAGTACTTTGGCGATGAAAATCCAGTCGGTCAGGATGTACGGGTGATTTTTGAAGAGGATAACAGTAAAGTATTCACTGTCTCAGGAGTAGCGGCACCTTTTCCCGATGCTCATGCTATCGATTTTGATTTTCTTGTTCACTTTGATAATCTCAAAGGAGCTGAGCCAGACTACGATCTCGACGATTGGGGTAAGTTTGTGGATGCCACCCTGATTCAAGTAGACGACCCAACTGACATGACGACTATTGAGCAAGGCATGGAGAAGTATCGGCAGTTGCAAAATGAAGCCGAGCAGGAATGGGTCGTTACTGAATTTGCTTTTGAGCCATTAGCTACGCTTTACCAAAAGTCCGGGGATATTCGCAACTCTATTTCTATACCGTACTACAGCGATAATCACAAATCTGAGATCATACTTTCTATTTTAGCGTTGATCTTATTGGCCCTGGCCTGCGCTAACTACGTTAATATCGCCATTATATCGGCAGCCAAACGGCTGAAAGAGATTGGGCTAAGAAAAGTAATTGGAGCCAGCCGCCGGATGGTCATCACTCAATTTCTGGTTGAGAATGTGTTTGTTACATGTTTTGCGTTGCTACTGGGGGTCTTTCTAGCGACCACGGTTATTATTCCCTGGTTTGAGCAACTTATTGGTTTTAGTATGGATTTCCAGTTGGTAGACTACAGGCTTTGGTTATTCCTGGTGGTTGTCTTATTCCTCACCGGAATAGCCTCAGGACTGTACCCATCCTTCTACATTGCCGGATTTAATGTTGTCAATATCTTCAAAGGATCAGTCCGATTTGGTCAAAAAAACGCTATTACCAGGCTACTGCTAGGTGTACAATTAGCGTTGGCCTGTTTACTGATTGTATGTGCGGTAATGTTTACCCGAAACAATACTTACATCGCTGATCGCGATTGGGGGTATCGTCCTCAAGGGGTGGTTTATACCAGTGTCCCTGACTATTCAGCATTTAAACAGTTGAAGAATGCAATGATTCAAGATCCTAATGTTACAGCAATTTCAGGATCAAGCCATCATTTGGGGCAAAGTCACGCCAATACTGTGGTACGTAAATCAGACCGCCTGTACGAAGTACATCAACTTTCAGTCGATGCTCAGTACTTTGAGGCAATGGGTTTGGAAATCAGAACCGGGCGAACATTCCGAGATCGTTCAGAAAATGATCAGCGAGCCGTAGTGGCTAATGAATTGTTTATTAAAAATCTGCACCTAGAGAATCCCATTGGGCAACTCACTGAGATTGATAGTGTGAAGTACGAAATTATTGGAGTTGTCAGAGATTTTCACCCCTACAGTTTTGCCAATGCTGTTCAACCTACAGTGTTTACTTTAGCCCCTGAGCAGGATTACCGATTTTTATCAATAAGGGCTAAAGCTGATTCAGAGAACAAGACCTACGCTGCTCTTAGACATGCTTGGGCGAAACTCTTCCCCGAAGTCCCCTTTCAAGGTGGTTACCAAGAGGATATATGGGGGAGCTATTTTGAGGAGATAGCAACGCACGGCCGAGTTTGGCGCGCAGTGGCCTTCGTAGCCATACTATTGGCAGGTTTGGGCCTATTTGGTTTAGTAGCTCTTAATGTATCAGGGCGAACCCAGGAGTTTAGTATCCGAAAAGCACTCGGGGCTAATCTAAAACATATTGCAGCGATCATTTTGAGGCAATACTTGCTCTTATTTGTCATCGCTCTAGGGATAGGGGCACCTTTAAGCTACTTTCTGACCGCCTTTTTCTTTGACTCTGTTTATACCTATCATGCTCCTGTGACTGTACTAAGTGTTGTGCTGTCTG
Source organism: Bacteroidota bacterium (assembly GCA_039198955.1). Lineage (GTDB taxonomy): Bacteria > Bacteroidota > Bacteroidia > Cytophagales > Cyclobacteriaceae > Tunicatimonas. The sequence continues at coordinate 37,669 of JBCCTI010000043.1, forward strand.
CTTTAATCTTACTTACTGTTCTATTGGCGGTGATATTTACTCAGGTCGGTAAAGTATCCAAGTCAAACCTATTGAAAGGATTGAGAACAGAATAGGTCAGCTAAACTCAGAAGCTCTAGACAAAAAAAGTGGGATGAGTTTCTCATCCCACTTTATAGAATCACTCATTAACTTTAGCTATTTCAAACTAATACTCACGAATATCAATGCGCTTCACATCTTCAGTTTCACCTTCATTAAACGGAAGAATTACCCGTAGATGACCATTCTCAAAAATGGCATCAATCTGCTCCCGATCAACGTAGGGCGGTACATCAAATACCCGGTTAAACATAGGAACGGTATGTCGGGCCGCTCGGTCTAGCTCTTTGTTTATCGCGCCAAAACCATTCAGTATGCTATACACAATCAATTGATTTCCTCGCAGATAAATGTTAAATGATTCGCTGTCTACGGTGGGGGCTTTCACTTCAATAATTACCCGATCTATCTCTTTTTTCACGCTTACTTGGGTAGCAGTGGTTCCGCCACCAATCGTATTCATCGTATCTATTTGTAGGACAAAGTCCTTAAGTATATTCTCCATAGTAAACCTCCTCTGTTTTATTCGCTAATAACTTTTGCAAACCGTATACCAACCCTATCTTTTAGCATATTATAGCGGACAGAACGTCGGGTATACTACTATTCTAACGACAAAATGACATGATTAGGTTATATATATCCTAAATTTTGTCATAGATTTTACAATAAAACGATGAATTGATCGAAGATTAGCGTCTTAATTGGTTGGAAATCAGTACAAAGGCACTTAAACTGATTAATAAAAATAAATCGAGGCGTATTGGGCCAACCGAAGCGGGAATGACGCCTAATAAAGACGATAAAAAGGTAAGCAAGGCCAATGCCGTAGCAAAGATGATTTCATTGCCTAGCTTTTTACGAATAAGCACTGCTGACAGAATCATGGGGGCCAATAATGACGTACCAGCAAAACTCACTCGAGCCAAAAGTGCCAATTGATCACTGGCTTGGATGGAGAAAATTAAAGCAACTGCGGCAAAGCCTACAATGGCTACTTTGGTTTTAGTGAGCTTAGATTTTTCACTGCCAGAGAGTAAAGAGCGGAGCTCGGTTCCCATGGCAAAAATTTGGGAGTCGGTAGTAGATAGTCCAGCAGCTAATAAACCCACTACGGCCAAAGCCGCAATGATTCCGGGTTGCTCGTACAACAAAACTTGAGAGAGAAAATCAGCAGTGCTGGCTTCGGGGTAGCGCACCGCACCGTACAAGCCAATAAAAGCCGTAGGAAGAATCACTAGAATGGCAAAAATACCAACGGCCACGGCCATCAAATGAGTGGTTCGTAGGTTCCGCAAAATCACGAGCCGAATAGCCAACTGGGGCTGGGTGATTGGTATACATAAAATGACTAGGAAAGAAGCAATCAGGAACTGAGGCGTGAACAATCCATTGGGCCCGGGCGTAGATAATAATTCGGGATTACTGGCTTGTACTTCGGCAAATAAAGCTTTCAGATTATCGAAGTGCTCCACGCAGCTTATGCCGATAATCCAGCTAACGATTAACAAGGTCAGTCCTTGCACTGCATCGGCGTGCATAATGGCCTTCAGACCGCCAATCTCACTGTAGAGCAGCATGACCCCCACAATGATTACCGACCAGCCCCAGGGTGGCAGGGCTTCAGGAAAAACCGCCGTCAAGAATATGGCAATCCCCCGAATTTGGATAGCAACGTAAGGAACCAGGAAAACGAACATTCCTCCAAAGCTGACGTATCCAGCTAATTTGTTTCCGTAGCAGTCTTGTAGCAGTCCTGACATCCCCTGAAACCCCTTTTGTTTTACCCTTTTCCGCAGGTGGTAACCAAACCAGAGAATCAAAAAAATCATGCCTCCATCCGAGATTGCCAGAAAAATCCAAGCACCAATGCCATGATTCCGGAAAAAGTCAGGCATCCCCAAAATAGTGAAAGTACTGAATAACGTAGCGGCGAAGGTGAGAAAACCGAGAATTACCCCAATGTTGGAGCCTGCCATCAGGTAGTCTTCGGCCGATTTATTACTGCGGTAAGAGCGGGTCGCCACAAACGCGAGCATCCCCAAATAAATGGAGCCAATAATAAAAACCCAGGTTGTCATAGTAGTTAGCTTAGTCGGCGTCTTCGTCGTTACGCCCAGGATGTACGCGCGTACCAATGTAGGTAATTACGACAAATAAAATCATGATTATGAAAGTAACCCACAGTGTATAAGGAATTCCAAAAAGCATTGGCTCGTATACCCCAGCGGGGATTACCAATGGGGTAAATGTGATGATTGAGAGCAAGACGGCCGCAGCTACGCAGATATACCAGTAGGTTTTGTTAGGGGTGGACGACATGAATAGAGTGTTAGGGTGTTATAGTATTATGGTGTTATTGTACGCAGTAATAAGGTGTTTAAGTAGTCGCCACGCGGTGTTCATGCATCATGAATATTTAACACCTAAACACCATGACACTTAAACACTAAATTAATGTAAACAATCGGCTCCAGCGAATTCGGTTAAAGAAATTGGCAGTTTTATCGTAAGAGAACCAAACCACTACGGGCTTACCTACAATATGGTCTTCGGGGACAAATCCCCAAAAGCGGGAATCCAGCGAATTATGCCGATTATCGCCTACCATAAAGTAGTAGCCCTGTTGGAATTCGTATTCTTCAACTGGCTCACCATCAATTAATAGCTTTCCATCAACAAGTTCAGCATTCACATTTTCGTAGTGAACAATGGCAGAACTGTAAAGTGCTAGGTTTTCTTCGGTTAGCTTAATACGGTCACCTTGTTTAGGTAAGTAGATTGCGCCGTAGTAGTCAATTGTCCAATCTTTTTCTTTCTGCTGTGGATACAATTGTTCCCTCATTTTTCCGGGTTGATAGATAATTTCTTCTACCTTTTGCACAAAGGGTAGCTTACGCACCTGCTGGGCAGCATCCGCTTCAGCGTTAATCTGGTAGCCTCCTGTGCCAGCGTAATACTCATCAATGCCTAACCGACGGAATACTCGAGGACGGATCGTTTGGTCAGTCTGTACCCAGTAGCTGGTTTGTCCGTGCTGAGGTTTCGGTAGCACCTCCTCGTTTATAACAATTTCCCCGCCTCGGATTTCTAGATTATCCCCGGGCAAGCCTATGCATCGTTTTACATAGAATGTTTTCATGTCTACCGGACGATCCCACTCAGGCGGATAATGGAACACTACTTCCTCATTACGCTCTATTTCACGAAAACCGGGTAAACGATAGTAAGGTAGCTGCACCCAATCCAGATACTCAGGGATTTCCGTACCTGGTAAGTTCTGATGAATGAGCGGTAACTGTAGGGGGGTGCGAGGAGTCGTAGCCCCGTAGTGCAGCTTGCTCACAAATAAATGGTCACCCACCAGTAGCGAGTTCTCCATTGATGAAGTAGGAATGGCGAAGGCTTCTATAAACAAGCTGCGGATGAGCGAAGCCGCAATGACCGCGAATACAATCGAGTGAAACCACTCCTTCCAGACAGGTTTCTTGGCAGTTGCTTTAGGCTTGCTTGTAAAAAGTTTCATAATGCTGTAGATATTCGTTTGATTTAACTTCTTACTCAACGTAACTAAAGGCGAGGAATTGTCAGGCCGCCATCTACCATAATGGTTTGTCCGGTAGAATACGGGAAATAGCCCTGAGCCAGTGCCACTACGGCTTTAGCTACATCATCGGGATAGCCCCAGCGGGGTTGTACGCACAATCCTTCTTCAATTAGCTTATCGTATTTATCAGTTACACCTGAGGTCATATCGGTCTTGGTCACACCGGGGCGCACATCGTAGACTGGAATACCGTACTCGCCCATTCGGGTAGCAAACAGCAGGGTCATCATGCTCATACCTGCTTTAGAAATACAGTACTCACCCCGATTGACGGAAGCTACCGTAGCCGAGATAGATGAGATATTAATAATATGCGCCGAGTAATTCTCGTCGGCCTGTCGCTGCTCAATCATCCAGTTGGCCACTTGCTGGGTTAGGAAGTACGGCCCTTGTAAGTTGGTCTTCATCACGTATTCGTAGCTCTCTTCGGTGGCGTTTAAAATGTCGTTACGCTCTTTGGGGGCTACTCCCGCATTATTCACTAGCACATTCAACCGGCCGTAGTGATCGCGAATCTGCTGAAGCATCCGTTGGCGGGCTTCGATATCGGCAATGTTACCCTGGCAGTAAATGGCATCACCGCCCTGTTGTTTGAGTTGATCGATAACGTCAGTTACGGCCTCCTCGGGACGCATTCCGTTGATGGCTACGTCAAAACGTTCTTTAGCCAAAGCTTGGGCAATGCCAAACCCAATGCCCCGGCTACCTCCGGTAATAAATGCTACGTTATTCATAAAAAATACGAGATATGAAATGTCAAATATGAAAAAAGTTAAAAGTCTCAATTATCCAGGAAAATCAGGTTTATCCTGATTTACTCTACTTCCACCACCATTTCTATTTCTACGGCGATGTTACCGGGTAATGAACCCATGCCTACGGCGGCTCGGGCGTGTTTTCCGGAGTCACCAAATAATTCTACCATAAAATCAGAAAAGCCGTTCATTACTTGCGAATGGTCGGTAAAATCTGGAGTGCTGTTTACCATACCGTGTACCTTCACAATACGGGAAATTTGGTCTAAATCGCCAATTTCTTCTTTGAGGCTAGAAAGCAACGAGATAGCGGTGTAGCGGGCTGCTTCTTTTCCTTCTTCCACGGATAGATCTTTTCCCAGCTTTCCGGTTACATTTTTGCCATCGGGCTTCATAGGGCCGTGCCCGGCTAAGAATATTAGATTGCCGGAGCGTACCGCCCGCACATAATTAGCAGTGGGAGGAGGCATCTCATAAAGAGTTACGCCCATTTCCTCCAACTTTTGTTCAATGTCGCTGGGTGGATTGGCAAATGTTACGCCACTAGTTAGGGCGATCAATGCAACGGGAAGTAGTACGATTAAGTTTTTCATAAAGTGTAGGTTAGTTATGAATTATAAGTTAGATTATGGCTCTATTACTCTTATTTCATCGATGGTTGCGAAATCTTTAGTATTGAAGGTAGCAACATTTACAATATCATTGGCTAAACCAATTGCTACCATCTCAAGGTCATGAATACGCTTACCTCGTATTTCGTATTGTTGTAACAGCGTATTCAACTTCTGATAACTTTGCTGGGTGGGATAAATCAGCGTGAAGTTTTGGGTAAAATCCTGAATATCTTGAAGTGCATCCTCAATTGAGGAAAGTGGCTCATCACCTCTGGTTACAACTACCAGATATTCGGATATACTTTTGGAAGTAATAACCAGATTAGCTTCTGAACGCTCTACAAAAGATGCTGCTCGACGGTAAAAATCGGACTCTTCATCTTTGGCGTATACTAACACGTTAGTATCAAGCAGTACCTGATCAATCATACGCCATATCCCTTACATTAACCTCATCCAACTTCCCACCAAATCGCCGGGGTTTCAACGACCTTTTCTTAGTTAAGATTTCTGCTGAAGTAGATGACTTTAGCTGATGAATCATCTGACTTACTTTTTGCAACTCTTCATCCGTAAGTTGATCGAGCTGCTTTCTTACTTTTTCTTTGATATTCATAGTCTATTACACGCAATCAGTGAAGTGAATGTTGAAATTGCACCTGCAAGAGCTTTATTACAGCCAATACCATCATAGTTTAAGGAACACTCGATAGTTCGTACTATTTTTCTAAATCGGGAATATCCACCCAGCAACGTTTTTCCCAACTTTCTAAGCCTTTTTCAGCCAATTGTACCCCTTTAGCTCCCTCCAGCAGTGTATAAGGAAATGGCTCATCTTTTACTACATAGCGAAGGAACATCTCCCACTGAACCTTGAAAGCATTATCGTGAAACTCTTGTTCAGGTATTTTAGCCCAACCATCGTAAAAGTCAATCGGTTGCACGATATCAGGGTTCCAGACAGGTTTGGGAGTATTGCCGTAGTGCTGAATCCTGCACTCGCGTAGTCCAGCTACCGCCGAGCCTTTGGTACCGTCAATTTGCAAGGTCAGCAGATCATCACGACGGACCCGTACTACCCACGATGAGTTGAAGTGGGCAATGACCCCTCCTTCCAGTTCAAACGTAGCGTAGGCAGCATCATCCGCCGTAGCTGGGTAGGTATTTCCTTGCTCATCAACCCGCTCGGGAATATGAGTAGCCCCGAGGCAGGAAACGGCTTTTACCTTCCCGAAAATATTGTCTAGTACGTAGCGCCAGTGGCAGAGCATATCGACGATAATTCCGCCGTCTTCTTCTTTTTTGTAATTCCAAGAAGGGCGTTGGGCCGGAATAGTATCGCCCTCGAACACCCAGTAGCCAAACTCTCCCCGCACCGATAGAATCTTGCCAAAAAAGCCATTTTCAATCAGTCGCTTTACCTTCACTAAGCCCGGTAACCAGAGTTTATCCTGCACTACGCCATTTTTTACCCCGTGCTGTTGGCATACTCGGTAAATATCCAGTGCCGTTTCGGTATCAGTAGCCGTAGGTTTTTCACAGTAGACGTGCTTGCCAGCAGCAGCGGCTTTTCTAACAGCTTCGGCTCTTCGTCCGGTAGTTTGAGCATCGAAATAAATTGAGTACTGATCATCCTGTAAAACTTCATCTACGTCAGTGGTATACTTTTGAACACCAGATCGTTCGCAGAGTTTTTGGAGCTTCACCGCATTTCGTCCTACCAGAATAGGATCGGGCATAATTACCTCGGTGGGGCTGATTTGTACTCCGCCCTGTTTGATAATTTCTACAATGGAGCGCATCAGATGCTGGTTGGTTCCCATCCGTCCGGTCACGCCGTTCATAATAATGCCTACCCGATGGGTAGTTAGTTCGGTACTCATAGCTGCTTTACTGATAGATTAGGATAAAAATAAAGTTGGTTCTCAAGTTAGTGTTCTAAATCTTCTCTGCCAAAAAATTACTGCAACCGATAACAAAAATGCAGGCACTCCAACTAATATCCAGAGTCCGGTGTCTAGGTATTACAGTATTGGAAATATGCGCAAGTATTGGTGGTCCTGATTGTTTCGATACTGTGTTAGTCGCCAAACTAGGTTTCGTGATTACTACTAACAGAAAATGACCGCTCAAATGAACGGCCATTTAGTTGTACGCTGATAACCACCTCATGCGTGTTTTATAGCTAAATTTCTTTCACTACCGGGGTAGATGGTCTACTAGCGTTTGCGCCTATGCTGAGAATCTATCTATCGCTTAACCTGAAGGTGATGGGAAGTACCATCCGAACTTTTACTGGAACCCCTCGCTGGTTACCGGGAATCCACTCAATAGGTGATTCTTTCACAACACGCAAGGCTTCTTCATCGCAGCCCGCACCGATTCCTTTAATTACCTCAATATCTCGGATTGACCCGTTGGGGAATACGACAAACTGAACAAACACCTTACCTTCTACTCTCATGGATCGCGCCCGGCTAGGGTATTCCATATTTTCCTGAATGTATTGATAGAAGGCCGTCATACCACCTACTGGCTCAGGAAACTGCTCTACTACTACAAATATCTCATCGGTTTTCTCTTCTTCGGGCTCCTCCATAGCCTCGAGAGAAAATTCCCGCTCTTCAATGACGGTAGACTCGTGAATTTCTATATCTAGCGAGATTTCCAAGTCATCGATCTCAATTTCGTCCGCAACCGCAATTATTTCGGGTTGAATAATTTTAGGGGGAGGAGGGGGAGGCTGATTAGTTGGTGGTATTTCCAATACTTCTTCGTACTGATCATTCATTTTTGTGGCCAACTCGACTAATGAAGCGTCTTCGTAAGTTTTCCACTCGAAAACAACAGTGACCAATAACATACTAGTGACTAAACCAATGCTGAGGAATAGTGGCCTCAGGTGATTATAATCAAGGGCGGGATTTTTTTTAGGTAACATGGCTCGGGTGGTTAAAGGGTGGTACATCAGATAACTTTGATAGTATTAATTTCCCCCTTTTCTTTATCAAGAACCATGAGCGCACTCAGTCCTAGATATGATTTATATCAGTTTTTGTAATCAAGCGAATTTATCACTTCACTTAGAAAGTAATTCTTATCGAAATTACCCCTGGCGGTAATCCCCAACCGGACAATTACCAACTTGCGTTTGGGCAGAATAAATATGCTCTGCTCATCAAAACCTTGGGCGAAGAACAGTTCGGGAGGCACATCGGGAAACTCTCGCTGATCGGGGCGATTACGTTCCCCAGCGTTGAGCCAGAACTGGGCACCGTACTTACGGAAAGGGGCATCATCTACCGGACGGGTAGTGTATTTCACCCAGTTTTCGGGTAAAATTCGCTGACCTTGCCAAACGCCCTCGTGGTAGTACAGTAAGCCAAACTTCGCCCAATCGCGGGCAGTAGCTAGCATATACGATGAGCCAACAAATGTGCCCGATAGATCGGCTTCAATAACGGCACTCTGCATTCCGAGTGGTTGAAACAACTGCTGGTAGGGCAGGGCATAGTAATTATCATCGCCCCAATGCTGCCGTAGTAAGAACGAGAGAATATTAGTAGTACCGCTGGAATAGTACCACTCTTGACCCGGTTCTTCTTTCAAAGGCTGATGAATTGCCACATCCGCCATATTTTCTGACAGATAGAGCATCTGGGTAACATCGCTCACCCCGAAGTAGGTTTCGTCCCACTTCAGCCCGCTACTCATCCGCAGTAAATGGTTCCAGGTAATATCTTTTCTCGGATCATCCTCTTCCTGCCAAGCCGAAATGGATACAGGCTGATTAATATCTAGTTGTGATTGTTGGACAGTAATTCCAACCAGAGCGTTTATCACGCTTTTGGTCATGGACCAACCTGGCATAGGCGTTTTAGCCGAGAAACCCGGCGCGTATTGTTCAGCTACTAGTGTGTCGTTATAAATAACTACTACTGCTTTGGTATTCTTTAAACGCTCGGTATCCGGTTCAGAAAACGCCCAATCAATTGCTCGATCAAGTTGCGTGTAATTCACTCCTACCAAGTTTTTTTGGTTCTGCGGAATTTGATACTGATTAGTAAATTGATTTGCCAGTTGAGCTAGTTGAGGAATTGAGGGCGCATCTTCTTGGTCTAACAACAGTACACAACCTGCCCCTCGACGATGCACTGCTCGTTGATTGAACATTCCAAAGAGAGAAGCCGTTGCAGAAGAATCAACATCATTTACTTCGTAATCAGCCAGGCGGTAGGGAAAACGAGCTAGTTCGTTGGCGAGCACCGAACTATCCGACCGATGCGCTACAAAATGGCAGGAGCAAAGATGTTTGGCACCGAACCCGGTGAGAATAGGCAGTGCCCGAAAAATATAGTAAAGCGAGTATCCAACTCCTACTATGATAATAAGCGAGAAGATATTTCGGAGAAGTCGCTTGCGCGACCGTAATTGCACCAATACTGTTGAATTTTTGTTGTTCACCAAGTCAACACAGCAAGATAAATTTTCGTCTTACTATAAAAAAATATTTCAACATGTATATTCCCTTCAATGAACTACCGGCTACTGCCCGAGCCTGGGTTTACCAGACCAATCGCCCGTTAACTGAGGCCGAAGAAAGCTACGCCTTGGAACTAGGCCAGCAGTTTACTAATCAGTGGGCCGCGCACGGCAATGCACTTCGGGCTTCGGTGAAGGTATTTCATCGCTACTTTTTAGTGGTAGCGGTAGATGAGCAGTTCAACGCGGCCAGTGGCTGCTCTATTGACAGTTCGGTAGCCTTCGTTCGGGAACTAGAGCAGATATTTATTAATCAGAGCTCACCAATCAGCTTTTTTGATCGCACTCAGATTGCCTTCTGGCAGAATGATGAGATACAGCTACTACCTATGAATCAAGCTAAGAAGGAAGTGAAAGAGGGAAAAATTTTGGCAGAAGCCATGACTTTCAACAATTCGGTGACTACCCTCGAGGCATTCAAAAACCAATGGAAAGTAGCTGTGAAAGATTCCTGGCTGGCTCGCTATCTGCCCCAATCGGCTAGTGTGTAAATTGCCCTTCGGTAAATGTGATGAAATCTAAAGGTAACTTCGAAAGCATCTTAGTTAGTTTAGGCTTTTCACTTTTTTTCCTAGTTGTTGGAGTAAAAATGATTGTAGAGGATAAGGTGGCCTTTGGATATAACAGAGCACTTCAACCTTCCGGCTATGGGGGGCACTTACTTATAATAGCTGGTATAATATTTCTAGTAGTCACCTATTTTAGCCTTTCCCCTTTTAGTAAGTTTAGACAATTCTTTGAGGGCAAACCAGAAGTCAAAAAGAAAAATAAAGCCAAGGAAAAAAGGTCTGACAGTAAGGATTGACTATCCCGCTACTGGTAATGACCCTACGGAACACTACCAGTATATTCATGGCAATTTGGGACGTGTAGTACGGGACTAAGAGTATGTTGAAAAACTTAAGTCGCATTATCAATTTACTGACAAAATTATATTTCAAAAACGTTAGTTTTTTGCCTGTTCATTTTTGTTTTGACACAAAAACGAACCAAAAAAGTCAAGAAAAAATAATAGCCATGCGCCTCAAGCCACGCAGCAAGCGCGATTTTTTCTACCCAACGCACTGAATTTTAATACTTTACAACAGTAAATCGAAAATTTAAACAAGCTTTAAGGTCCTCTTGTTATTGGGAACATTGAATTGTGCCCTGCGGAGCACTCCGCCGAGCTTGGTGTCTCGAGGAAGGCTGACGGTTTCTAGATTTTGTACGGCGTTTATTCACAGTATAATTCCATCCAATCAGCCATACTCTTTTTAGTTTCAGGTTCTAGTGTTGGGTAGATTTTACAGAAATAATCATTGTTGTTCTCTATCACAAAATCTATATCATAGTAAAAGTCAGTCAAGAATTCTTCATCTACGGAATCCCGATGAACAAAAGCAGACATATTCATTATATCTGTGAAAAACGGTTCTTTACCTTGATAAACTTTTCCCCCAATTTTCTTATCAATCTCATCCCATCCGTTCTTCCATTCAGGATCTAAGTAAAATCCGTAATAGGATTTGAACTCAGCATCGTTTCTTGGGATTAAACTAATGAGAATTTCATCACTCACTCTTCTTTTTTCTTGGAGTAGATTCACAGTATATTCAAATTTCTCTTGATAGTCTTGGTGCTGACACCTCCCTTCTAGTTGGGCAATCAAGAATATCAGTATCCCAAAAAACCTTTTATTAATCTGTGAATTCATTTTTAATCTAATGCCACACAACAGCCATTGCGGGTAGCCTGCCCGGTATTGTTTGCGTTTTCTTTTCAAGTTACAATTTTCATACTTAGTGCAACGAGTGATTGTGCTCGTTTTTATACCCGGTTGGGGCTAGGTGATGTTAGGTGTAGTTTGTCACAAGCAAACCCAATGCTTCTTTACGAATATGTCTATTAATTGGCCTCCCTCGAATATATAATAGCAGTAAACGGATGTTGTACAAAATAGAAAAGGCGTATAAGAACCCGTTTCTTCTATTAGGTATTCGTCACCTATGAATTTTCCCTCTTCTGATTCAAAGGCAGAATTGATTATGTTGATGAAGTTATTCGTTGGTTCAATTATAGCGACAACTTCGTGTTGATCAGTTCCAACTGGAAAATCTTCTAGTTTTTTTTGCTTGATGACATCTTCGCTCTGTCGTAATGAAGAGCAACTAGATAGCAGAATAAAACAAATTAGAATGAGCTGTTTCATAAGGCCTCCAGATTACGCCTAACGACTGTATACCCTCTATGAGTGGCGGATGTCCGATATTCCTACGGTTATCCTATACATAAAAGTACGATAAAAGAACTACGGAATATGGTCATTCTGTGCATTTTATTTTTAACCATTTGTCAGCCATTATCTCAAGTGCTTCGTTGAGACTAACCTAACATATAATTGCCTAGTGAGATTTCCCACTGTAGAATGGCGAATTCCAGTGGCTGGCATCTCGTGTAACATATCTCAGAATTAGCTATATCTAATCCGGGGAAATATTCCTAAGATAGAAGTCATTACGCTCACAATGAATAGTAATAACCAATTTGCATTAGCAACGTTAACTGTCTGAGTGAATTACCGAAGGGTATGAGAACTGCTATTCTTACCATCACATTGAGTCTTTTTATTAGCTCGGTTTGGGCACAGTACTCCTTATCTATTGATAACCCTGAAGTAAAACGGTTAATCACAAAGAACCTCAAGTATTTGTACAATACTGATGTGGCTGAAAGTAAAAAACTAAATAAGCGTATTCGCCAGCTACTGCCCAATCATCCGGCGAACCCTTTGCTTGAGGCATTGACCATACGGGCAGCTCATCATCCGATAGAACCGGATAGTCCGGAGATGGATCAACTGAAAGACTATCTCTACCAAACGATAGAATCTGCTGAAGCAATCCTGGACGAAGATGAGGACAATCCCGAAGCTACTTTCTTTATGATGGCTGGTTACGGATTGCTGTCACTATACGAAAACGAAAGTGGAAATTATATCAAGGCGGTTGGTCTGGCCAAAGATGCCTACAGTTCGCTCAAAGCAGGTATGGAGATGAAGGAAAATTTTGCTGAATTTTATTTTTCTACCGGACTGTATAACTACTACCGGATAAAGTACCCCGAGATGCACCCTATTTATAAACCTTTCATGTGGTTTTTTAAAGATGGTGATAAAGCCTTGGGGTTAGAGCAGGTTAAAAAAGCTTATCGGGAGTCAGTGTTTATGGAAGCTGAGTCGGCCGACTATTTAGCCCATATTTATTTACACTACGAGGATGATGTCGAGCAAGGTCTAAAGTACGCCCGCATCCTTACCGAAGAATATCCTAACAACGCATATTTTGCCACCAACTTCCTAGATGCTGCCCTAACCGCCGAAAATTATCAAAACCTGGATGCGCCAATTCATAAGTTATTGAACAATCCTCGTCTCTATTATCGAATGGGGGGGCACTTATTTCAGGGGATGTTATTAGAAAAGCGGGATAAAGACTTTGCAACCGCTGAACGTCAGTACGTGAAAAGCTTAGAAGTGGGAACGAGCCTTCAGAGTGAAGAGGCAGAGCATTACCGCAGCCACGCTTACGCCGGACTAGCCCGGATTGCCCACCAAAGGCAAAAATACACTCAGGCTCGTCGGCTGTACGAACGGGCACTGGCCTCAGCTCAGTACGATATAGTTAAAGCTGAGGCAGAAGCTTATTTAGACTAATACACTCCTTAGAGAGGACCTTAGAAAAATATCGGAATATTCTAATCACTTCCGGGCAAGGGTGGGGTCTTCTATGGTTTCCCCAGCGGCAAAACGTTGTTTACCCAACTCTAGAAAATCTACAAAATTAGTTACACTCAGATCGTAAGCCTTGGGTTCAGCGAGTAGCTCACCCTGACTGTTTAGCAGCACATAGTAGGGCTGAGCGTTATTATTGAAACGCCGAATCTGCAAATCAGCATTTTGCTTGCCAATGGTTTTCTTTACTTTATTATCATAGTCTGAAGTATACCAAGCTGATTCGGGTAATTCGGTCTTTTCATCCACGTACAAGGCTACCATTACAAAATCTTCCTTCAAGCGTTGCAACACCGCTGGGTCAGACCATACCCGAGCTTCCATTTCCCGGCAGTTTACGCAGCCGTGCCCGGTGAAATCAATAAACAACGGCTTATTCTGGGCCTGAGCGCAAGCTAACGCCTGATCGTAATCAAAATACCCCTGAATACCGTGTGGGAAATGCAGTAAGTCACTGTGCTTAGGTTCATCACATAATGCTACTTCATTACGAACTAGAGCTGATCCACCATTGGCTGGCTGTTGCTGAGCAATAAGCAGCGGCATGTTGAAATCATGAGTATGCATAGGTGGAAGGTAACCCGCTAATGCTTTTAAGGGTGCACCAAACAACCCGGGAATTAAATAAACCACGAAAGAGAACGTAGCAATAGCCAGCATGAGCCGGGGTACTGAAATTGTTTCCAGCTTGCTATCGTGGGGTAAGCGTAATTTTCCTAATAGATAAAAACCCATTAGGGCGAAAATGACAATCCAAAGCGTAAGGTAGACTTCGCGGTCGAGAAGATTCCAATGATATACTTGATCTGCTACACTTAAAAACTTTAAAGCTAATGCCAGTTCTAGAAATCCCAATATCACTTTTACTGAATTGAGCCATCCACCCGACTTAGGCAGGCTATTCAGCCACTGAGGAAAGGCTGCGAATAGGGCGAACGGAATGGCAAACGCGAGCGAAAAACCTAGCATACCTACAATAGGCTTTACGAATTGCCCCCCAGCAGATTCTACCAGCACGCTACCTACAATAGGCCCCGTGCAAGAAAATGACACCAGCACTAAGGTAAACGCCATGAAGAAAATACCGTAGTACCCTCCTTTGTCGGCTTGCTGATCTACTTTGTTCACCAGTGAGCTAGGCAGTGTAATTTCAAATAACCCCAAGAAGGAAAGGGCGAAAAAGATAAAGACTGCGAAAAAAAACAGATTAGGTAACCAATGCGTGCTCAACCAATTAGCAAATGCTGGCCCAAAGATTACTGACACCAACGTTCCCACCACCGTATAAATAGCGACAATTGACAATCCGTAGATGATCGCTTTGCGAATAGCTGTGGCATTACTGGAATGACCCCCGGTAAAAAACGTAACGGTCATCGGAATCATCGGGAAAACACAGGGGGTAAGCAGTGCTGCTAACCCCGCCAGGAAAGCAATAAAGAAAAAAGTGATTAAGGTGTACGGAGTGGTAGATTCGCGGGAATTTGTGTTAGCAGAAGTGACTAACTTCTCTTCAACATCGCTTTGTTCTACAGAGGATTCCGCTTTCCCACCCAGTGGTGCGGCCAGCGTAAACTCATCGTCGAAGGGAATACAACGTCCATCCACATCAGTACACACCTGATAGCTGTACGAGCCACTGATTTTACCCGGATTTTTATCCAGTACTTTCACCGTTTGCCGAAACTCCGCCTTTTCGGTAAAGTAGGTGTAGTTCCCTTCCCAAAGTTCGTCGTACTTTTCTTTAGCACCAATCGGCTTTATTTCACCAACCAACTCGTAGCCATCACCAGGTTCAAAGGTAAACTCGGTAACCATCGGCCCCAGATCAGGATCAAAATCACTGGAATAGAGGTACCAGTCTTGGTCAATTGTAACGGTAAAGACTAAATCCACTTCTTCGCCAGCCTTAGCATCTTCGTCTGACCAAGATACCTGCCAAATAGCCGGAGTCAGGATCTGAGCCACCACTTCACAGCTAGTGACTAGCGTAAGAAACAAAAGAAAAAGGTATGAGGTAGAGCGAATAGACATAATTCAACAGTAGCATTATAAGCTAAAAAAACGCTCACGGGCTACGAAAAGTTGCTCAAGTAGCCTAGCCTACAAATCGATAAACCCTGTAGTAGAAAAGAAAACGCAAAAATAACAGCGTGCCGACAAAAATCAGGCAAATACTTCTTCCGGCTCCGTAATGCGGCGACGGTGAACAGGGCGATCGTCGCCATCAGGCAAAGTGACACCGGGGGGCAAATCAAGATCGGGGGTAGGGGTCGTGGTAATGCCACCATCATCGTCATCATCGTCGTCGTCGCGGAAGCGGAAATTACGCTTTTTCATTAAGACTACCATAAAGTAGACCATGATTACGTAGGCTGCTCCCATAAGTAGCAAATCAATCATAGGATGATTTTCCGATAGGAATTTAAATGTGTTCTATAAATCTATAAAAAAAACGTGGGAAATGCGTATTAGTTCTGAAAAATAAAAATTTGTTAGTGGTATTAGATTTTTATTAAGGAAAATTGAAAGTACGTCTTCCCTACGTTACATACATTTGTGTGCTGTTCGCTACGCTAGAGCCTGTTTTCTACTTTGTCGTAGCAGCATTAGCGCCGAAAAAGCAGTGAATAGACTCAGAATGAAGTAGGCAAATACTACATTAGAACCTACCCCGAAAAAATGAGCCGAGAATAGCATAATGAAGCAAACCCGCATCAGCACGTTGAGAATACTGAAGATACTGTTAACTCGTCCAATTACTTCATTAGGAATATACTTGAACAGAAAGGCCAGTCGAAGCACCCGCGTTCCGGCGTTGGTAAAGCCAATTAGTAACCCTACCCCCAAAAACAAACCGACCGACTGGGTAGTGGCACTCAGTAACAATGCCCCAGTGGTAACTGTCATTAGTATTACAATGGCGTATACCGTGTGCACCGACCGAAATAAGCGGCTCACTCCAATACCTGCCGAAAGAGCTCCCAGCCCGTACAGCATCTCTGCTCCGCCAAACACATGTCCTCCCGCATCCAGATGCTGAGTGATGTACAGCGGCATTAGAGCGTGAAGTTGTACTAGCATAATGACGAAAATACTGTGCGAGAAAAAACCGAACCGGAAAATAGCCGGATGCTGCTGCAAATAGCGAAAGCCCGAACGTAACCGCTTAAAGAACGAACCTCGCTCAATTTTATCTTCAAATTGGGGTACGTAGCGAATAAAACCAATCAGAGCAATAGAAATCAGGTAGGTAATGCCATCCATCAGAAAAATCTCATGCATACTCCAGGCCTCAATCGTCAGGGAGAAACTGTAGGTATCTCCCGCCAGCGATATGGTTGGGTGCCAGGACAATCCCTCTAGAAGTAGAGCCGCAAACGCCCCAGCCATTACATTGGTAGACTGTCCTACAATCTCAATCGCTGACGTTACCTTACTGTATTCGTCTTCAGAGCTCATCTCGTGGGCAAATGCGTACAGGTTGGGGTAGTGTAGATAAAACCCAAAAATGGTAGTAGCAAATACTCCGATGATTAGCCAGGATGACAATTCACCCGAAAAAAAACCGTAGCCCGCAACGAGTAGTAAAATAGTGGCTTCTACTGTATTGGTTAGCAGAAAAACCCCCTTGCGGTTAAAGCGATCGACAATCGTTCCGGCCGTTAGCCCCCATAGTAAGGTGATGAAGGTAATAATACCGTACAGTAGATTAAACTGTGATGACTCACCTTGCTGGGCAAAGTACCAGGGCACCGCCAGCATGGTAATTCCTTGGGCAAATCCAGAGATACCGTTAGCAGTAAAAAGCAGTAAAAGAGTTCGCCGATGAGACCGCAAGAGCTAAAAATGGTATGGGTAACTTCTTTGTGAACGCTTATTAGGCGGGAGGGTTTAGCGGACTTTGAAGTTATTACCATTTGTTTAGTAGAGAGGTAAAATCCCCCTAAAAATAAAAAGCTGCTCGCCTCAGGTGCGAACAGCTTTCTTCATCGTAACAGCTACCTAACTAAAACTCTATCGCCCGAACTTAAAAGCGATACCGATATTGACGGGCACAAAATTAATATTTTCACTCAGTGAGATTTCCGTAAGGGGAATTGACTCGTTAACAAACACGGTGTGGTACTCCACATTCGCGTGTATATCAATAGCATTGCTCACCGGAACCAGAATACCAGCGGTAGGTGCAACGCCAAAGTACGTTCGGGAAATATTAATAAGGGAGCCAAGGCCTACCTGCGTATCGTAAATCCCCCCCTTGATTCCAACGTAAGGAGTCACCCCTTCGGTCATCGGGGTAAATGCTAGTAAGGCAGTAATCGGGCTAATTGTAAAATCAACTCCGGGAACGTTGATTCCTACCAGACTGGCTCCTTGAGAAAATCGCTGGAAAGATAAGCCAGCTATCACGTTGGGGCTCACCTGATAGCGAGCATCTACTCCCAGGCTGTAGCCATTATTAATAATATTAGCTGAGTTTCCGGTAGCAAAGGACGGGCCTCCGGTAACCCCAAGCGAAAATTGGGCTTGAGAAACGGAGTGTAATGCTGCCAGTGCGAATATGGTTAATAGTATCTTTTTCATATGATTGGTTGATATAGTATTGAATAATAATTTCAACCTTACATAGGCAATTTCTGTGCAGAAAATAGATTAAAAATAAAAATTCGCACGATTTTTGCTAATAGAAAATTTCAAATAATTGAATATCAGATAATTACATAATAAAATATTCTTATATTTATTTTATATCAGTAAAGAATTCAGCCGCAATGCCGTCGGCCAGCAGTTTTCCGGACTGAGTAAGCACTAATTGCTGATTTTCTAACGTAGCTTTTCCTTCGTAAACTAGACGATGAATATAGTTGTCCGCCGCCGCCAAAAGGTCGTAATTCAACTCTTGCTTTAGCCAGCTTAGGTCACAGCCCCATTTAGTACGCAATCCAGTCATCAAATATTCATTAATGCGGTCAGCCCGACTTAGCTCCTCCCTTTCGCAAGGAATCTGTTGTTTAGCCAAGGCTTTCAGATACTTCCCATTGCTGGCTACGTTATATTGCCGGGCAGTGCCATTAAATGAATGTGCTCCGGGCCCTACTCCCAGGTACAGCACATTTTTCCAATAGTTGCTATTGTGCTTTGATTCCCAGCCGGGCTGACAGAAGTTAGAGACTTCGTACTGCTCGTAGCCTGCGGTTGCTAAGGTATTAACCAGTAAATCAAACTGGGTGGCAGCAAAGCCCTCATCTACTGGGGGAATCTTCTGACGGTGCAACCAATAACCAAATACCGTCTTTTCTTCAATTGTTAAACAGTAAGCCGAAATATGCGGGGAATCCAACTCTATCGCTGTAGCTAAATCTGCTTGCCAGACTGAGTGGTTCGGGTGGGGAATGGCGTAAATCAGGTCAACACTTAAATTATCTAAACCTATATCTTGGGCAGCTTGCACACAATTCCGCGCCTCTTCGGCTGAATGCGCCCGGTTTAGATAACGAAGGTGGGGTTCGTAAAATGATTGTATTCCGATACTGAGGCGGTTCACTCCAGTGCGCTTGAGCATCCTTAGTTTTTCTAAAGAAAGGTCATCCGGATTAGCTTCCAGCGTAATTTCAGGATTGCTAGCAACTGAATATTGAGCGTAGACAGTTTCTAATAAAGTTGACAGTTCTGCCTCAGTTAGCAAGGAAGGTGTCCCCCCACCGAAGTAAATAGAATTAATTGGCTGACCTAGTAAATAATGAGTCTGTAATTCCAACTCCAGGGAAATCGCTTGTACCATATCAGCTTTACGCTGCTGGTTAGTACTGAAGTGAAAGTCACAGTAGTAGCACGCTTGCTTACAAAATGGAATATGAATGTAGATACCTGCCAAAGATTCGAGTTATTAGTCCGTCGATAACAGAAGTGGCTGGGGTTATGGTTCTTAGTATGATAGCGTTATGGTGTTCAAGTTTTGAGTTTTGTAGTTTTGAATACCTGAACACCAACCCTGAGAACTTAGTCTAGGGTTAATACCAAAAACACATGAGCACCCAAACACCTGAACGCAACCAAAGTACTATTAAAATAGGCATCATCAATGTTTCGGACCGAGCCAGCCAGGGCATCTACGAAGATATCCCCGGCAAGGCCATCGTTGAAACTATAAATGAGTACCTGACTTCTCACTGGGAAAAAGTATACACCGTTATTCCCGATGAGCAAGACCAGTTAGAAGCCATCCTGAAAAAAATGGCGGATGAAGACGGTTGTTGCCTGATTGTGACTTCGGGTGGCACCGGGCCCGCTCCTCGCGACGTTACTCCTGAAGCTACCGAAGCCGTCTGCCACAAAATGATGCCCGGCTTTGGTGAACTGATGCGGCAGACCAGCTTGCAGTATGTGCCTACCGCCATTTTATCGCGACAAACCGCGGGTATTCGTAACCAAACCCTAATTATCAACTTACCGGGTAAGCCCCGGGCTATTCGGCAATGTCTAGACGCCGTGTTTCCGGCAGTACCCTACTGTATCGACCTGATTGGCGGTCCTTTTTTGGAATGCGATGAGTCAGTGATTAAACCGTTTCGCCCAAAAAGTACCTGAAATACCACAATGAGAGTTACCATTTTTTAGTTACTTCTTGTAGAAACTACTATGAAATACCTCCTAACCTTTGCCTTTTTGCTAATAGCTGTCTCAGGAATATCAGCCCAAACAGCATCCAGATTAGACATTCCCTACGATTCGTTGCGAACTGTACTGGAGGAAATATATGATTTAGACCAGGAAGTGCGAATTGATTTTGTGGAGCGAACCCAGCGAGGAGACACTAGTCTCTCTGCAGTGAAAGCTAAGATGCGCGAGGTAGATTCAGCAAATCAGGTGGAA
>JBCCTI010000044.1:0-57412 GCA_039198955.1 Bacteroidota bacterium
CATCTCCGGGTCATCATCATAGGTGCCGCCCCGGGCTACTCGAGGGTATAGCTCGGTTGGTTCGTTCCACGGATTCTTAGCAGTTGCAGCGCCCAGACCAGTGTAGAACGCTGGATTATACTGGTCAAGTGTCCACTCGGCAATATTGCCGTGCATGTCGTATAGTCCCCAGGGATTGGGCTTTTTAGTGCCAATTTTCTCGTAGCCCCCGTCGGTGTTGCCGTAGTGCCAAGCATATTCATCCAGTTGAGAAACATCATCGCCGAAAGAATACGCCGTAGTGGTTCCGGCTCGGCAAGCGTATTCCCACTCAGCTTCAGTCGGTAAGCGGTAGTAATGTCCGGTTTTGGCACTGAGCCATTTGCAGAACTGACTAGCGGCGTACTGCGTCATACAGATGGCCGGATAGCCGTACTTACCCATGTTAAAGCTCATATCTAAGTAGGGTGGGGTAGGCCGGGAGACCGCATCTACACTCGGAATCTTAGCAGCATCTAGTCCGCCATTTTCTTCAGCATAGCGTTTTTCCAATTCCTGAAACATAAACACTTCGTAGACATCCCACGGAATTTCGTACTTACCCATCCAGAAGGGGTCAATGGCTACTTCAACTTGGGGACCTTCGTCATCTTGACGATTGGATTCTGAGGTGGGACTACCCATCATAAAACTTCCGCCCTCGATCGGAACCATCTCCAAGGAAAATTCAGTCCCGGGTACGGCTTCATCATAAGCATCGAAGGGTTCTTCAGCCGCTTGCTTGGAAATATAACCCTGTGTGGCTAATAGCAGTATACCGCTGACCGTAAGAATTTGATTAAACCGATTTAGATGAAAGGAAAATTTAGGTCGGAATGGGTTTTTAACCAGGTTGTTAATGCGCATTATTTGATGAAAATTCAAAAAGTAGGTACAGAAAGCAGTATCTTTTTACTGCACAGCCCTAATTTATGGATTTTTCTTAATTTTTGGGAGAAGAATTGGATGTTTTTGGTTACTAACTCAGCTCGATCTGGGTAGTTTGGGCAGATTCGCCTACCGAGATGCTGGCATCCTCGAAAGAAGGTGGGCCCAAAGAACCCCGGGCATTGTTAGAGAAGCCGTAATTCTCCTTGGGTATTCCTACCAGATTAGTATCCAGTTTTCCGTTTTCGTTTTCATCGTGGTAAGCTGCAATAGCATAGGTACCCTCGGGTAGGGAAAAAGTGACTTCCACCGTCTGCTTTCCGTCTATCTTTACCTCTTTTGCCTGAAACGGGGTTTTGGTAAATTCTTCCGCTGAGTTATACACAGCTATTCGTACCTGACCTTCTGAGGATGCTAGCCCAGTTACTTGAATAGTTAGGTTTTGGTTTGCATTTTCAGACTGAAGGCCGGGCATAAGTGAAATAGCTATTGATAGGAAAAATGTAAGCATGGAATTATAGAATTTTGGTTCTAAAGCATAAACGGACTAAGTGCCGACTAGAGTATAGTCTAACTAATTGGAAAAAGATGACGGCCACCATCTACCGGAACAACAGCACCCGTGACAGCAGATGAAGTCATAAGTGAAACGGCTACCTCACCAATATCTTGGGGGGAAACTAGTTCTTTGGTTAGGGTGTGTTCCACTTCTTGTTTCCGTAGCTTTTCCCGTTCATCGGCATTGAGATAATCCCACATAGCACTATCAACAAACCCCGGGCGGATTACATTGCAGCGAACAGGGGACAATGAAACTGCCGTAGCCCGTGCCAGGGCTTCGGTAGCTGCGAAGGCAACGTGTACGTGAGCAGCATCCGGGGTTGCCCATTGGGCGTATCCCCCTGTAATGAGGGTAATTGAACTACCTTTATCCATCAGTGTTCGTCCGTGCCAAATACAACAGTGGGCTGCCCATAATTTGCCATTCATAAAGGTGGATGCTTCAGAAGGAGGGGTGTCATTGAAGCCAGAGCGTCCCACGGCACCGGCAGTAATCATCATGTGGTCAAGCGAATCAAGCCTCTCAAAGAGCTGTTTCACACTCATCTCGTCCGAAATGTCTACTTCTTCGGCCTGACAACCCAACTCATCAGCCGTTTTTTTCGCTTTATCCAAAGAACGACTAGTGACAATGACGTTTGCCCCTTCAGAAAGAGCTACTTCGGCAACCCCGCGCCCCATACCGCTACTACCCCCAATGCAAAGGACTAATTTATTCTCTAGTTTCATAGATTGGTTCACTTGGATTATGCTAATGATACCCCTCTTTAAAGCTCTCCTTGAGTTTCGAGTTTGAAAGTTCAGGGTTTGCAAAGTCGCCACTTAAACTCTGAACGGTGTACTCGAGACTATTTGCTCAACTCCACTATTTTTCCAGTTTTGAAAGATTCGTCAGCAGCGAGGACTACCCGAAGGCTATTGATAGCATCCTGGTGGTGTTGGGCAAGATCCATATCTTCGCTAATCGCTCGGTAAAACAGTTCCTGTTCGCGGTCGCATAATCCCTGGTGATCGGGCTCGTCGGCGGTGTTTACAATCTCATCCTTTTTGGTGAACTGTCCATTTTCGTCGCGGTCGGCGTGGTGTACTTTTAGGGCATTGGTTTTGGAGTGGGCATCTACATCATCCGAAGCGCTCTGCGATTCCATAATGCTCACACAACCTTTGGGACCGATAACATCTTTTACAAAGAAAGCGGTTTCGCTCATCATTGGCCCCCAACCTGCTTCGTACCAACCTACCGAGCCATCGTCGAAGGTTACTTGCAAGTGACCATAGTTGTACATATCCGAAGCCACTTCGTCAGTAAGTCGCGCACCAATGCCACTGACGCGGATAGGGTTGGCTTTGGTCATTAGGCACATCACATCTACGTAATGTACTCCGCAATCCACAATGGGCGACATGGACTTCATGAGGTTTTTGTGAGTCGCCCAGGTTTTACCACTACTCTGCTGGTTAAGGTTCATCCTCATCACCAGCGGCTTACCTAAGGTTTGAGAAATTTCAATGAATTTTGTCCAAGCGGGATGTACGCGGACGATGTAGCCAATCAGTAGCTTTTTACCAGTTTCGTTGGCGATTCTTACAATTTCTTCGCATTCCTCAACGGTATTGGCTAATGGCTTTTCTACAAACACATGGGCACCGGCTTTTAAGCTGGCAATGACGTACTCGGCGTGGGTGTCAGGATAGGTATTGACTGAAACGGCATCAGGCTGGATTTCTTTTAGCGCTTCGTAGAAGTCGCTGAACAGAGGCATATCACCCCCGAGTTCGTCGGATAGTGCCTGACGGCTTTCGGAACCCCGGCTGACCAGTCCGGCTATTTCAAACTCATCCATTTTATGATAGGCGCGAGCGTGGGAGGCTCCCATGTTACCGCAGCCGACAACGAGTACTTTGATAGGTTGTGTCATAAGATTATGATGGTTACTGTAGAAAGCTACGAGTATACAGTTTTTCTGAGCGATCTACAATAAATGGGTTTGGGTATTCAAGTGTTCAGGTATTCATGTAATTTTGAACACACGAACAAATTATGGATAAATCATTTTTACTGCGGAGAAGGATAATTGAATTTTTACTGATTGCAGTAGGCATTACTTCGGCCAGTGTTGGTTTGAAAGGTTTTTTGTTGCCTAATCATTTTCTGGATGGAGGGGTAACTGGAGTGTCGTTATTGGTAAACCATGTGACGGATTGGGATATTGCCTGGCTGATTGTGGTGATTAATGCTCCCTTTATCTTACTGGGCTATCGGCAAATTTCCAGTGTGCTAGCGATAAAATCAACCTTGTCAATTATCGCCTTTGCTATCACACTGTACTTTATTGAAGTGCCACTAATGACCGACGATAAGCTGTTAATTGCCATTTTTGGAGGTATCTTTCTAGGTGCGGGTATTGGCTTTTCGGTGCGAAGCGGGGCGGTAATTGATGGTACAGAAATTCTGGCCATTTACTTGGGTAAGAAATTCCGGACTACCATTGGCACCGTTATACTGATCTTCAACATTATTCTATTTATTATCGCGGCGATGGTAATTGATGTGGAGGTGGCTTTGTACTCTATTCTGACCTATCTGGTAGCTTCCCGCACTACTGATTATATCATTCACGGTATTGAGGAGTATATTGGGGTTACGATTGTCTCAGCTAAAAGCGAAGAAATCCGGGAGGCAATTACGGAAAATATGGGCTACGGCCTTACCATCTACCAGGGTAAGCGAGGTTATAGAAAAATGCCGCACCTGACTTCCGAAATTGATATCATCCACACCATTGTCACCCGCTTGGATTTACGTCGTATTCATACATTGGTGGAAAGTATTGATCCTCATGCATTCATGGTGGAGTATAACGTGAACGACACCAAGGGTGGGGTGATTAAGAAAAAGCTAGAGTAGGTAGTAGTAACGGTGTTGGTACTTAAAAAGCTCTTTGAGTTAAATCTTTTCGTTTTTTTGTAAGAAACGAGTAGAACTACTAACTAACTAAGTGTAAATTGAGAAAGTATGCCGCAGACGCAGAAATTTCTAGCTTTTCTAAATGAGAACACGGCGGTCATCCGCAAGGTATGCCGCTTGTATACGGATAATCCCACCGATTTTCATGACTATTTTCAGGAGGTAGTACTTCAATTGTGGAAATCATTTGGTTCGTTTCGCGGTGAGTCAAAGGCTTCTACCTGGGTATACCGGGTAGCACTGAATGTTTGCCTGTCGCAGCTAAAGCTGAAGAAGCGGCGGGTTGACAATACTACTATTAACTCAGCGGCAGCTCAACATTGGGCTGATGAACCTTACGATACTACCGAAGAAGAACAGGTTCAGCAACTGTACTCAGCCATTCGGCAACTGAAAGAACTCGATCGGGCAATTATCCTACTCTATCTGGAAGATCGAAGCTACGATGAAATGGCTGATATTCTGGGAATAAGCCAGAGTAACGTAGGAGTTCGGATCAATCGCATTAAAAAACAATTAAATCAACTGATTCATGGAAGAACTACAAGATCTGTGGCGTAAAGCTTCAGTGAAGGAAACGGAATCCGTTAGTCAGTCTGAACTAGAGGCTGCAATCAGTCGGCGATCTTCCGATGAACTGGCGAAATTCCGGCAAGTGATAAAATGGGAGTATTTTACGACCTGGCCAATTGTATTGTGGCTGATATACGAGACTTTTCGCCAACCCGGGTACTGGATGGCTACGGTTCCACTGTTAGCGTTTTGCGCTTACATGATTTACTTCTATCGTAAAGCACTCACTCAATCTACTTACGTTCATTACGATGACAGTATTCAAGTGTACTTACAGCAAACATTGACATTTTTGAAAAGCTACGTCCGGCACTTTAAAATTATCTGCTGGGCTAGTGTTGGCATTGGTTTTTTATACGGCTTTATGCTGGATGAATACCAAGAGGGGAAAGAGCGGTTGGTTATATTTGAGTTAAGTACATTTTTCATGGTGGCTTTTGTGCTATTAGTAGTATTTGGGATGCATTTCTATATAAAATATCTTTATCAGGCACGGATTGACGCAATAGAGAATCTACTCAAGGAGTTCAGAGAAAACTAAGGCTTACATCAGAGTATATCAGGTTAGCCAGAAGGTAAAGTGAAGTGTTGATCGCGACAAGCTGATGTTGGAATTCTCGCTTACTTTTTATTCTCGCCTTCTTCTTCAATCTGAGATGAAGGGGCTTTTATTTCATTGAGCATCTCTTCTATTTGCTCATCATTAACGACATTAAGCGTTTTAGCGATTTGGTGAATGACTTGATCTAGCTCTTTCGCTGATGCTACAACATGATGGATGAATTCCCGGTACTCTTTTTCGTGGCTGGCGTGTTCTAATGCATACGCTGATCCCAGTATGCGAGTAAGTGGCCCCCTAATCTTATGGGCATTGAGAAACGCATATTCGGTAAGCTGTGCATTTCGACGGCTTAATAAATTTGTGCGTTCCTTTATCATATACTCCAGGTTATTGTTAATGGCAGTTATTTCTTCGTTCGCTAACTCAAGCTCCTCGCTATGCTGCTGTAAATCAACTTTCATCTTTTCCAACTCTAATTCCCGCTGCTTAGATGGACTAATGTCGGTGATTCGGATAAGCTGATACTGATAGTTATTGATAGAAAAAACATATACCGAGATTTGGCCCCAAAATGCCCGCCCTTTTGCGGTAGTTATAGGCTCTACCGTTGAGAATATGTCGCCCTCTGATTTTAGCTGGGTTAAAATAGATAGCGACTTACTAAGTGAGGTAAAAAACAACGGGGCATATGTATTCAAATCACTTTCTTTGTCAATATCGCATAGCTGTAGGGCCATACGATTGTACTGCTCAATGAAAGAATCGTTAGTGCGAACTAAGAAGATAGCATCGGGGTTGCGCTGGAGTATTTCATAAAGCTTTTTTTCACTATCTACAATATGCTGACGAGCTATTCTCTCCTTTCGTTGCACTACCCGGCCTATGACATAGGTTGTCATCGCTAGCACAAAAGGTGCCGAATCCACAACATAATGGATAGGGTTATTTAAGTGAACATAAGCCAGAGAAGACGTATTTAGGGGAAGGTTATTTAGAAAGATATCTAGAACAATAGCACCCGTTGGGAATAGGAGACCGAACAAACAACCGCCTAGCACAAACTTTCTTAAAGAAAATCCTCCAGGATTATAAATTATAGATTGATAGTTTGCGAGATCGGACATTAACTATTGAGCAAGATAGAGTAAGTTCGCGACTGCAAAAATATTAGCATCTTACAGAATAATTAAGGGTTTTTTAAGTCATATATTACATGCGTTACGTTTGATTTTATTTTCATGAACCGTATTGATCGGCTAACGGCTATTCTCATCCAGCTCCAGAGTCAGCGCATTATCCGGGCCCAGGAAATTGCGGACCGATTTACGATCAGTCTGCGGACGGTATATCGGGATATTCGGGCGTTAGAGGGAGCAGGAGTGCCCATTGGGGCCGAGGCGGGTATTGGCTACTTTCTAGCGGATGGCTACCGATTGCCTCCGGTGCATTTTACCCCTGAAGAAGCTCGCGCTATGCTGGTTTCAGGTAAGTTAGTGAGTCAGCTAACCGATGCTTCGGTTCAAAAATATCATCAAGATGCCCTGTTTAAAATTAAATCCGTGCTCAAAACCGAGCAGCAAGAAATGTTAGACGATCTAGAAAATAAAGTAGCTGTGCTCAATCCCCCCAATCAACCATCCGACGAATTGCATTTGGAAAAAATCCAGCAAGCCTTACTGAATCGCCAAGTAGTAGAAGTGGACTATTTCTCACCCGGCAGCGGTCAGTTTACTCGTCGGGGCATTGAACCCATCGGTATGGTTTACTACGGCGATGCCTGGCACATCATTGCCTACTGCCAGCTCCGGCAGGATTACCGTGATTTTCGCCTGGATCGGATGAGTAAACTAGAAGTTACGAATCAGAAATATCACTTACGCGACCGCCTTAGCCTAGAGCAGTATTTAGACCGACAAAGTCAAACCACCGATACGGTACTTACCAAAGTGCGTTTTCAATCCTCAATTATCCGCTTTGTAGGGCAAGACCGCTATCGCTACGGGTTTGTGAAAGAGGAAGAAGTGGAAGGTGGTGCTGAGTATTGGTTTCTAGTTTCCCATCTCGAGCATTTTGCCCGTTGGCTACTCATGTACGGTAATGGCATCACAATCGTTTCCCCTTCTAAACTGCAAGATACCATCCAGCACTTAGTTCAGGAATTGATACAGCACTATCGTTAGTTACAGGTTGCAGGTTTAGAAAGTTAAGGGTTAGAACTTGAAACCTTATAAACCTGTAACTTCTCAATTGCTCATTGTTAAAGCCTGCTGACATAGGGTTGTCACTCCCGGCTATGATCTTTGGTGTATTGTTTCACTAAAACCTTTATCACCATGATGTATCCTGGATTTAACACCACCAAATTAGCCGAAACCAAAATGTTCTACACTGAGCATTTTGGCTTTGAAGTGATTTTTGAAGACGATTGGTTCATCCTTCTTAAAAAAGGGGAGTATGAACTAGGTTTTATGCTACCGAATCTGCCCCAGCAAAATGTACTGTTTCAGCCTGCTTTTGGCGGAGGTAGCTGGTTAGCCTTTGAAACGAATAATGCCCATCGGGAATACGAAAGACTAAAAGAAGCCAAAGTACCCATTGTAGCCGAAATTAAAGATGAAGTTTGGGGAGATCGCCATTTTGTGATCAAAGACCCTAATGGCATCGGGGTAGATGTGTACCAGCGTATTCAGGTAAATGCGTAGACTGATGCAAAAATGGGGTGAGGCTTTAGCCTTGCCCAGTTTTTATCGTTTCAAGCTCGTGGCCATCATAAATCCACATAGCTCGGGTTTCTCTAGCAGGCTTAAAACCACATCGTTCGTAAAAATCAATAGCCCGTCCATCAGCTACTAGAATCTGCTGATGAAACCCGGCGTACCTTTCCCGAAATACATCCATCAACTTCTTGCCAACCCCTTTGCCCTGATACTCGGGTAACACTAACAAGTGGGGATAATACACCACCAGGTGGCCATCGGTAATAGCGTTGCCAATACCTACTAATATGTTACCGTCCCAAGCTGAAACCAGTGTATCAGAATTCATCAGGGCATTGTAGAGGGCATCAGGTTTTTGGGCCGATGACCATTCGTTAGCTTCGTAGAGGGAAAGAATATCTTTCTTTTTTATTCCTTTGGTTTCTCGTATGGTAATATTCATGCTAAAATCAATGAATAGGTCACTTCTTGTAAGTCAAAATTAGTGTAATATACGTAAATTCTAGGATAAAAAATACTAAAGTTCAATTAAAAATCCGTTTAATACTGCATATTTTGCTCTTTTTCGCTTCTTTAAAACAAAGTTGGCTCGCTGACCTAATAATATTGCTTGGCGAGGTTCTGTGCCTCTTGGTACTACATCGAGTAGTAAGGTACTACGGAGATGCAAATCGCTTTCTACATCTTTTACTTGCACGGTGGTGTAGCCTTGTTTTAGCAAGCGATTAGCGTTTAGCTTAGCTACCGCTTGTAGATCTTTTTGAACCTTTGGGTAAATTTTTCCTGGCTCAATACTTAACCCCTCAGCATCTAGCTCCTGATAACCAAAGTAAGTAGAAAGGTCACCGATGTTTTGAACTCGGCTTACGTGATAAAACTTTCGATGGTCTTCAGTATCAATTTCGGTGCGGTTTACGCCTAGGTCAACTATAAACTCCTGACCCTTTTTCTCCTGTTTGGCATTGCGGATTACCAAGTCGTATAACCGTCGTTCGTTTTCTGGAATAGTAAAGTAATCTTGCGTATCAGCTTTCTGGTAATGCTGTTGAGCAATGGCGTGTAACCCGGTGAGCAATAGGATGAAATTAATTTTGCGGATCTGTTGCTTTTCGGGGTCATCTTTATATCCTCCTGATTCAATCAGCACAGTGCTGGTGCCCCACTTTTGCATATTATCGCCAAAAGCCCGAGGTTCAAAATCGTCGTTGTAGCGCCCAACTTGGTTAGGAATAAATGATTGAATAGCGTCGTTCAGCAAAACAATTAGCTGCAAGGCCTGATTTCGCACTTGGTTTACTTCTTTTTCGTAATTGTAAGCCGGAGCTAAAAAGGAAATCGTGGCTGGGTGGGGACTGACCCCGGCAGTGTAGTAGATGCTTTGGTCGTGCAGATTGAATCCGAAATCAGCCTGTAAACTATCCCGAACCCGCTTGAGTATCTGCGATTCGGGCGATTGCAATCGCAGAGCATCCCGGTTAAGATCAATATCAATGGCGTTGTGTCGCTGAAACTGCTCCGCGCCATCGGGATTCAGCATCGGAATAAAATGGATATTCAGCTTATCTAAAATTTGCTGACGCAGTGGATCAAGTTCATCACTTTGAGAGAAGAAATTGAATAGATCCAGGCCTGCCATAGTGGCTGTGGGCTCGTTGCCGTGCATCTGCGACCACAGCAGCACGGTAGTTTTTCCGCTTCCAAATGAGACATCGTAGATCGTTCGCCCTTCAATCGACTTACCTAGCAGGGTAACTTGAAATAACGGGTTCTCCCGCAGCTTTAGTAGCAGTGGTTCTACATCGCTATGTTTGAACCGACGGTGGGTAATTCCGGACTCGTGGTACTTCTCATGTGACTGATACGCAGCTAATGGGACGGAGAAAATCTGGGATAACAAAACAGTTGGAATAACTGAAAAAGCTATGCTGAAAATGATGTATTTCATGTCGGGAAAATACTGAATCTGACGGGAAGAAAGAAAAACGGCGAGGGATAGAAGAGAGTATGGAAAAAGGGGAACGGTCAAGAGTTATAGGTTAGAAAGTTTAAGGTCACCGTCTGTTATTGCCTGATGTAGGTTGCCCTAAAGAAGTAACCTGTTTATGAGAGGAGGAAAGGGAAAAACATAAGAAAAGTGCTAAATGGCAGCACTAGGAAGTTACCTCATCGGAGGTAATAGACTTAATACGCTTTGCCGTTGTGGTTTTCTTCTTCGTGTTGGCTTTCTTAGTTACTTTCTTTACTTTGATAGGAGTGGGTAGCCGCCCGTACAATTGATTCATTTTTTTTATCTGACGTACCAGTGGGCTAGTAATGGTATCTGGTCTCATACGCCAGAGCCAGTTTCCGGTAGCGGTAGATGGACGGTTCATAATGGCCTCCTCGCCCAGGTTTAGAAAATCCTGCATAGGAATAACGCATAACTTACCCACTGACTGCATGGCGAGACAACTCAGTAGGTAGGCTGCATTTTGTTCGGTTACGGATTGCTGAAGATAGTCTGACATACGATTACGATCGGTTACTTTAAGCCGCTTGAACCAGCCCCGGGTAGTGTTATTATCGTGGGTACCAGTGTACACTATTGAATTAGGTACGTGATGGTGCAAAATATAGCTGCTCTTGGGCATGTCGGCACCAAAGGCGAAATGGAGCACCTTCATTCCGGGCAGGTCAAATTCAGTCATCAGATCGTGAACGGGTTGGTCAATATCGCCTAGGTCTTCGGCAATGATGGGTAGCTTCTTATGCTTCTTACGGAGCTTTTTGAAAAATTCGCCTTGGGGCCCTTTCTTCCACTTGCCATTGATCGCAGTCTTCTCCGAGGCATCCACTTCCCAGAAGGCTGAAAACGCCCGAAAGTGATCCAACCTAACTAGGTCAAACATATTCAGATTGTGACTGACCCGGTGCATCCACCAGTGGTAATTCTTCTCTTTGAGTTGCTTCCAGTCAAATACTGGCATTCCCCACAGTTGCCCGGTTTTGCTAAAGTAGTCAGGAGGTACACCCGCTACGGCTTTAGGGCGTTTGTTCTTTTTTAACTTGAAAATCTTCTGATGGGCCCAAACGTCGGCACTGTCGTAGCCCGTGTAAAACGGAATATCACCTAAGAACTGTACCCCCTTCTGTTGGCAGTAGGCTTTTAGGGTGGTCCACTGACGAAAGAAGATAAACTGCTCAAATTTAGTCTGCCTAATACGTTCCTCTACCTCCGTTCTCAGTTCATCCATTGCTAGCACATCGCGGTCGCGGATTTCTGCGGGCCATTTATCCCAGCGCTTCCCACCAAAGTGCTGACGAAAGGCTGTAAAGTCGGCAAAGTCATCCAGCCAGTCGGCTTCATACATACAAAACTGGTCATAAGCCCGGCGTAATCGTTTACTTCGGCTACGGGAAAACCGGGCGAAAGCTAGTTGTAACCAGTGACGAACCAGGGGAACTACCTGTTTAAAAGGCACTTTATCTCCGGCAGCCAGAGTATTAGCGATGTCTTTCTTCTGCAATAGACGGTCTTTTACCAGCAACTCGGGACTAATAAGTAGTGGGTTTCCGGCAAAAACCGACAAGCTACTGTAGGGCGAGAAGCCACTAGCTTGGTCTACGGGATTGAGGGGTAAAATTTGCCAGTAGGTAAGTCCCGCTCGTTTCATGAAATCGGCAAAGCGATAGGCTTCCGGGCCTAAATTGCCAATGCCGTAAACAGAGGGTAAAGAAGTAATATGAAGCAGAACGCCACTCCGTCGCTGATGAATCATGCTTGCTGGTTGGTTAGAATCGCTACTGGGAAATGCTGCAAGATAGTAGAAATTGGCAGAGATGCTTCGGAACAGCCAGTGATCTGGTCGGTAAACTCATTTTTCCAGAAGTCCCGGGGTAAATTGGCTAGGGTAATGGCGGTATCGTCCCATAAGTTACCCAAAGGAAAGTGCTGCCCTTTGGGAAGTAGTTGTATAATTTCCCGAGGGATGACCGTGAGCACATAACGGTCTTGATGTCGGCGTAGAAATGCTAAAACGTGGGAGGCATACCGTCCGGTAACAACTAACGGCTGATAAAAACTTTCGGCAAATAGGGCGGGCCATCGCTTCCGTAATTGTAAACTACGGTACAACGTGTACATTTTAATGGCTGGATCGTTGGGGCTTGCTACCAATTGCTGCACTTGAGCCAACGTATCGGTGTTTTGGGCAAACTGATCCAACCAATACTGACGGGCTGAATAATCTACCGGACGGCGATTATCGGGATCGACCATACTCAAATCCCAAAACTCAGTGCCCTGATAGATATCGGGAATCCCCGGAGCCATGATTTTCAGTACCACTTGCCCGAGCGAGTAGGTGACGGCTCGTTGGGCGATAGGTCGGGCAAAGGCAGTAAATTCCTGAATAAATCCTGAGTTGCCCAGCAGGCTTGTGATAAAATGTTTAAGACTGGTCTCGTAATCATTATTAGACACAGACCAACTAGTATTGACTTTGGCCTCCCGCACTACTTTTTCCATATAATTCACCAAGCGCTCGGTATAGTTGTCTTCTAACGGTGACAAATGAAATGGGTAAGTTCCCACTAGCGTCTGGTACAGAAAATAGATATCATTATCGGTGGGGAATTGTTTTCCGGCCACTTCGGTACGATACGACTGACGTTGATCTCTCCAACCCTGGCTCACTTGCGTCCATTCTTCAGTCATTTCACTTAGAAGATTGATTCGTAGGCGGGCATCTTCGCCCCGTTTAGTATCGTGGGTTTCCGTAGCGTTCATGGTTAG
The DNA here is from genome assembly GCA_039198955.1 of Bacteroidota bacterium. Lineage (GTDB taxonomy): Bacteria > Bacteroidota > Bacteroidia > Cytophagales > Cyclobacteriaceae > Tunicatimonas. Next base: position 13,062 of record JBCCTI010000044.1, read on the forward strand.
CAGCGACCGGGATTGTAGCCACTGATGAAGCTCTTGGGTGGTCATACCGAGCTTAGCTGGATTATCACCCACTTCGTTTCGGGAAACCAGGCGGTTGTACTGATAGAATGTAGTATCTTCAATACCCTTCGCTGCCAGGGGGCCAGAGAACTGCTGGCACCGTTGGATAAAGTAGAGTGTATTTTGTTGAGTTTCTTTGTCTTCGTTGGGCACTCCGCTAAAAATAATTCGTAGGGTTTGAAAGGCAGTGAGTAGGTGCGGGGCTTTTTTCTCAGCCGTGCTAAATATTTCATTGAGTAGCTCCCGTGAAGCATCAGCAAGAGGTAACTGATGATCGTAAATGCGGTACACCGGAAAAGCCACCAGCAAATGCGCCAAGGCCTGTTGCAACTCTTCCCGACTGGCCGGGTTATCTTCGGGAATGATTTTCAACGTTTCTAGCAGGCGGGTAAGGTTGTTTAGCTCACCTTGCATCCGCTCCCGAAGAATGAACATTTTATTATCGTACACTAGACCCTCATAAGCTTGAGTTTCATGGTTCCACTGTTGGTACAGCTTGGTAAGGTCCGCTTCGGATGAATTGCTACTAAAGAACTGGTTGACCTGTACCAAAAAATCATAACCCGTTGTTCCCTGAATAGGCCATTGCTCAGGAATCGTTTCGTGGCCTTCTAGTATTTTCTCAACTACAACGTAAGTATCTTCCCCGGTCAGAGTTCGTAATCGTTCTACGTATTGGGTAGGATCAAACAGCCCGTCGATATGGTCAATCCGCAAGCCTTGAATTACGTTATCCTGCACGAGCTTCATTAGCAACTGGTGATAGTCTTCAAACACCTCTTCGTACTGCATGTTGAGACAAATTAGATCGTTCACGGTAAAAAACCTTCGGTAGTAAATCTCCCGTTCGGTCTCTTTCCAATACACCAACCGGAAATATTGTTGTCTAAGTAACTTTTCTAAGGTTTCGGTATCCCGATTGAGTTGGTCGATGTTATGCGTAAGCACCAGACGAAATTCATCAGAAGAAAAGAGTTTCTGCCATTCTGCTTTTACGTTCTGCCACTCTTGCGGAACAACTTTCTCCTGCTTATCGGGAGAGAATGGTTCTAGTGCAGACAATACTTGGGTGAGAGAAGTGATGGTGTCAGGTTGGCTGGTCTGGTCAATCATCTGGTTGATTACGGTGAAGTACGACCGGTTGCTAAGCGGTATTCGGTGTTCGTAATACCGCAGTGCCAATCCCTTTTCGTCGTAATCAACCTGAACCTGCTTTGACTCAAGAACGCTCGATAAAGGCTCGCCCAGAATCGGAAGCATCAGTTTACCGTAGTTATCAGGATGATCGTTCCACCAATCGATATCAAAATGTTTAAAAAATGGAGAGCGGGGCCCTAGCTCCAGCACACTTTCTATCCAGGGATTGAGGGGGCTAAACGCCATGTGGTTAGGTACAATATCTTGCAGCCAGCCCATACTGCACTGCCGGAGTTGCTGGGCTGCGTTTTGCAGTGACACCTCAGTGCCAATTTCAGGATTGATCTTGAGGGGATTAACCACATCATAGCCATGAGTACTTCCTATCCGGGCCTCTAGAATAGGGGAGGCGTAGATGGTAGAAATGCCCAAACCTTCCAGATAGTCTAACACACCCGCGAACTGTTCCAAGTTAAAGTCAGCATGAAACTGCAAACGATAGGTCGATTGAGGAATATACATAGCTGTGGTTTGATCTTAAAAAATTCAGAGACGATAGAGTTCTGATAATAAAGTGAAAAAAATTAGTCCGCTCACTACGAGTAAACGGACTGAGTAGGACGCAGGTTATTATGAAATCTGAGGCACGGGGCTATCTTCCACCACGTGGATGTTTAGTTCTTGAAATAGGGTTTCAAACGTATTGCACCAAACCTGGGCTTCTTTATCATCATTATCGCGTAACTTACATTTTTGATGGTAGTTTTGGCGATGTACTGTAAATGCGATATTCTGGGCTTCCCACAGATCGGGGGCAAGGTGTACTTTTCGACATACTTGAATTAGCTGCACTACTTGTCGCATCAACTGATCGCTTTCCGGGTCGTGCTGAAAAGACTTCATAAGTTGATTGATGCGCTCGGCTGCCAGAAAATTTAACCCTACCTTATCGATATCAACGGAAAGGTGTTCCAAGCTGTCAGCTAACATATTTAGCTCTCGGTCATCAATCTCATCACTTTGCAATAGGCGACGTAAGTTAGCATTCACGGTAAATTCTCCCGGAAACTTCAGCGGTTTGGGAGGGTCAATACTGAGTGCCTTCATGGCTTGCAATAAGGAGTAATTATCTTCGTAAATTCGACGGAAAGTCCCCTCTACCGAAGTTAAGGTTTGCTCTAGTACCTCATGTAGAATTTTTTTCTGATCGTCTTTAAACAAGTGCCAGAACGAGTAATTGTGGGTGCCAAAGTGCTTATCGAGCAGCACGATAGCTTCGTGTACGCGGCTTTTTCTAAAGGCAGGAACAACATCTTCCCGCATAGCTTGAAAAAGCTCCTCTCCTGAAAAATCGCGTACCCCCCCGAAAAGGTGATGGTCGCCCAAGTACAAAATAGCAAAGGTGATTTGGGCTTCTTCTAGCGTAACTTCTGAGCGTAATTCTGCCCGGCCAATAGCAAGTTTGTACTTACCGGCTTCCAGCAATTCGAAGTTTTCGGTTTTAGCGTCATAGCTATACACTCGGGCTTCTTCGGGATACTTCGAGAAGAGGGAGGATACAGCGTAATGCGCTCCCACCCGAGGCATATCCACGATAGACGGACGGACGAACTCTTCGTAGGCTACAGCCGCATTCTGATGCTTAGGGATATTACTCTCAGCTTTGGCCAGCAGTTCTAAAAACTGGCTTTCGTAATTTGTTCCGGTAACATCTTCGGTAAGTTGTAGTACCCGGGCAGCGTACAAAATATCCTGCATGGTCTCAATACCCGTGACCTCATCGAAGAACCACCCACAGCTAGTGTACATCAGCATGTTATGGTGCTGGATTTCCAGCAGCTTGAGTAGTTTTACTTTTTGATCGTGCGATGGTGGATTTTGCGTATGCTTCTCAATAAACTGTTCCACATTTTTGTGAGAACGATCAAGCACCACATCAATGTACTCATTGCGAAGTTCCCAGGGATCTAAGCCAAGAGATTGTATTTCCTGTTCATAAATGGGGTTTACGGTATCGCGTAGCCAATCGAAAGCATTACGCAAGGGTTTACGCCAGCGCTGATGCCACTCAGGGTTCCCTCCGGTATTTCCCCCGCCATCTTCTGACCAACGTTCCAGGTGAGGAGTACTACTCCAGGCGGTATTTTCTATTACTTTGGCTTCGTACTCGGGCGGGTGCTTCTCTAGAAAGTCCCCGTAAATGGTTAGCGATACTTCCGGGTCGTTCTCAATCTGGTGCAGACAGTACGAAAGACCCATCTCACCGTAGCGATGGTGGTGGCCGTAGCTTTCCCCATCGGTGGCAATATGCATGATCTGAGGGGTCTCGTTATCCATATCGAGCTGTCCCATCAGGCGTCCGGCAAAAGCAGCCCCGTTGTTCAATAATCCCTCAAAAGCAATTCCCTGGGAAACCGGCCCATCGTAGAAAAATAAAGCAATGGATCGTCCCGAAGGTAAATTACACAAATAAGGACGGCGGGGATCCACTTTGGCCCCAGTAGCATCCTGCCAGTCTTTTGCTCCAATCTTGCGAACCTTTAGTGCTTGGTACGGAGATAGAATGGTAAACTTAATATCGTGTTTAGCCAAAACCTCTAACGTGTCGGTATTCACTGCCGTTTCGGGCAGCCACATCCCTTCAGGATAGCGCTGGAACCTAGACTCAAAATCGCGAATGCCCCAGATTACCTGGGTTTCCTGGTCGCGAGGGTTGGCAAGGGGCACAATCAGGTGATTATACGCCTGAGCAATAGCCGAACCGTGACCGTTGAATTGATCCAGGCTGATTCGGTCAGCCTCCAGGATGGCTTCGTAAACATCGGGGGCTTCTAGCTGCATCCACTGAAGCAGGGTAGGCCCAAAGTTGAAGCTCATTTTAGCGTAATTGTTAATGATATCCTGAATACGGCCCTGATCGTCTAGAATGCGGGCCGCGGAGTTACGCGAATAGCACTCGGCGGTAATCCGCTCGTTCCAATCGTGGAAAGGGTAGGCTGAATCTTGTACTTCTACCCGGTTCAGCCAGGGGTTTTCTCGGGGGGGCTGGTAAAAATGCCCGTGAATGCAAACGTACTTATTTTTATTGCTCATAATCATGTCAGGGAAACCGGAGTCCGAAAGCCGGAGACCGGAAAGGTTTTACATTTATAGCTAATTGTTATTTGTCACTTGTCAATAGAATTGTATCTATCAGATTTTCCGGTCTCCCGTCTCCGTTTTCCGGTCTCCGTTAGTCAGTGCTGCGTTGGTAAATTACCAGATTATAGGGAAGGAGTTGGCTTTGGGTTTTATTACCCATCAGGGGTTCAGCTTGGGCAGACTCTCCGCCCCAAGCGGTATCTTCTGAATCAAATATCTTCTCGTAACTTTCATCCCGGCCTACGGGTAAAGTGTAGGCGGTAGATTCTGAGGAAAAGTTCATCACAATCATACTGGGACTAACTGATTCATCGGTGGTGTGTTGGCGGGCTAATAAAATAATGTTGGGTTCTATGATCTGTACTTCTAATGCAGGGCGGCTGTCATCTTGCCAAACGGGTAATTCTTTGCGGAGCTTGATAAGTGCCTGATAGTATTTGAACAGTAATTGAGACTCTAACAACGACCAGTCCCACGATAGTTTAGAGTTATTGAATGTATCTTCCGATTGAGGGTCGGGCACTTCCGTACCTTCTTTCTGAAAATAGGCAAATTCTTGGCTGCGCCCTTTTCGTACCGCTTCTACTAAAGTAGGGTCAGTGTGGCTGACAAAGTACTGAAACGGTCGAGTTTCGCCGTATTCTTCGCCCATAAACAACATGGGAACGTAAGGTGAGACCAGCACCGCTCCGGCAACTAGCTTCAGGGCGGGAAAAGGTAGGGTTTCAGTCAGGCGGTCGCCTAGCATGCGGTTCCCCACCTGGTCGTGGTTCTGGGAAAATACTACAAATTGCGAATAAGGACGGCTTTCGGCACTATTCCCAAAAGTGCGCTTGCGGTAGGGGGAATAGATACCATCGTAAACGTAGGTTTTTTCGTAGGCCTTCGCCAGATGGGAAAGCGTACCAAAGTCGGCGTAGTAGCCATTGTCTTCTTTGGTCAGTATGGTGTGCAAAGCGTGATGAAACTCGTCAATCCACTGCCCATCTAATCCGTAGCCACCGATCTTAGGTGGACTGATGTATTTGTGGTCATTCAGGTCACACTCGCCGATCAGTACGTAATTGCGTCCGGCTTCTTCAGATAGACTGTTTTTCATCCGGCTCAGTTCAGCCAGAAAATGCTTAGCACCTAAATCCTTTATGGCATGGATGGCATCCAGTCGAAGGCCATCCAGATGAAAATCCCGCAGCCACATCAAGGCGTTTTGCAAAAAATAGTGACGAACCCCGTCGCAGTAAGCATCGTCAAAGTTAATAGCTAGTCCCCAGGGGGTAGCGTGCTTGTCGGTAAAGTAAGGGCCAAATGCGGAGAGATAGTTACCCTCCGGGCCAAGGTGATTGTACACCACGTCGAGCAAGACGGCAATACCTTGCTGATGACATGCATCTACGAGTTCTTGCAAACCGGCTGCCCCACCGTAAGAGTATTGCACCGCGTAGGGATAAACCCCATCGTAGCCCCAGTTGCGACTTCCAGGAAACTGGGCAACCGGCATCAGCTCAATAGTATTAATACCAAGGTCATTCAGATAATCCAGCTTACCAATAATCGCCTCAAATGTGCCTTCGGGGGTGAAGGTGCCCACGTGCAGCTCGTAGATGACCATGTCTTTTAGAGTAATTCCCTTCCAATGAGTATCTGACCAACTGTGCGCCTGTAAGTCAACTACTGCCGAAGCCGCGTGTACCCCGTCGGGTTGAGATAGGGAAGCTGGGTCGGGACGCAACGTTTCACCATCAATTCGGTACTGATAATGGTCTCCGGGTTTTAGTGTTGTTAGTTCGTCGCTGACCCAGTAACCCCACTCATCAGGCGTCAAGGGGTATACACCTTGCTCGTTGACTACCACCTCGAGGGACTGTGCCAACGGCGACCATACCGAAAATCTAGTTTTGCCCGATTGATAGTTGGCGCCAGGATATGATCTCATGGAAAAAAAGTATTACCCAAAAAAAATTAGCGTTAGTACGCATTAGCAAACGAAACTAAGTACGACTGTTTTGTAAGAAAGTTCGCGAAGATGACCAATATTTATACAAACGCAATCAGTGATCTTTTACTAAAAGGCTAACAATGGATCGCTAATTTGAGCAAAAAAAGTTGTAAAAAGGAAATTGATGTAATGTAATCGAGCGGAAACAATTATCTGGAGAAATATTTCAAACGGGCTTCTCCTATCTCTTTATGCGCTCTGTGCCGACTAGACCGTCCCCCCGTGAGTGTCAGGGTAAGTCCCCCGACCATTGCCCCTCCCCCGATAATTATCATAGTGTTATAACGGGAAAAATCGGGCTCATAATCACTTCCTATAGTAATAATTGGTGCAAAGACCGACTCAACAATTACACCGATAAAACCTACGGTGGTTAGCACTACTCCCGATAACATCAACCCTGAGCCACCAGCTAGATAAAGAGTGGAATGCTTGCGGTATTTCAAAGCATCTTGCAGATGAAGATTAATTTCTGGTTCAGTCCACTGATAGCTACTGGCGGGAAAACCCTGTCGTTCCATCCACCGGATTTTGGATACTAAGTGTCGTGGAATAGAATCATAGGAACTTTGGGCACTACTAAATGTAATGCTACACAAGCAGAAAAATAGTCCAAAAAAAGCAGCTTTCATGGAGAAACGATTGGTTAATGTAAAGACAGTCAAATCAGGAAAATAGTTGGAAAAAATAGTACTTACTCGCCCAGCAAAGAGCTAGTAGCATAGAAGCGATGAAAGCACTTTTGATAAAGCCCAAAAATATACCAGTAAGGTCTTGGATTTATTTTAAACTTAAAATTAAGTTAAATTATTTATAAATAAGTTGATTAACTTAAAATTAAGTTGTAAGCTTGTCTTGCTGATCAATAAAACTCAACAAGTGATGACGACTTTAACTAAGGCAGAGGAGAAGATTATGAAAATTCTCTGGGAGATTAAGCGCGGTTTTATCAAGGATATTATTGAGCAATACCCCGACCCCAAACCTCCTTACAACTCGGTTTCAACCATTGTGCGGGTACTGGTGCAAAAAAACATTGTAGACTATAAAGCCTACGGAAAATCGTACCAGTACTACCCACTAATTTCTAAGGAGGAGTACCGCCGAGGGCAGCTTGGCAGACTAGTTTCGGAGTATTACAATAATTCGCTCAAGCAGGTCGTCAACTTTTTCTCGGAAAGCAAGAAACTGGATGAAAAGGAGCTGGATGAAGTAATGAGAATGCTGGAGGATCTAAAGGCAAAGAAAGATGACTAGCTTTATTGTATACCTACTGGAAGCTAGTGTAATGCTGGTAGTACTCTATGCTTTGTACCTCTTGCTACTTCGTAAGGAGACGTTCTTTAGTTTTAATCGCTTTTTTTTGTTGGCTATTCCAGTGTTATCCTTGGTGTTTCCGCTGTTGAGTTTTGATGTATCACTTTCAATCAGTAGTGTGATAAATGAGCCCATTGAGGAGCTGAGTGAAGTCCGATTCTTCTACTACGATGCTTTTGAGAGTCGGTCAGCAAATACCAAAAATCCCACTGCCGAACAGGAAAGTGTTGGCGGATCGGTTCAAGAGCGAACTAGTTTTCATTCTTCATTGACAACGGTCGTAATCGCCATCTATGGAATTGGGTTGGCGGTAGTGATTTTCCGACTTATCGGGCTATACATTTGGATTCACCGGCTTATGAGTCGTAGTGAGACAAAAGTAATCGATGGAGTAAGAGTAATAATAGTTTCACACTCAACTACTCCATTTTCATTCCTAAACACCGCCTTTGTACATCAAGATGTAGTGCCGAGTGAAGACTTTGGTCAAATCCTCGCCCACGAAAAAGTGCATATCCGGGAGAGGCATTCGGTAGACTTATTATTTGTTCAACTTTCAGCGGCGGTTCTCTGGTTTAATCCGGTGATCTGGCAACTGATAAAATCCCTAAAAACAACCCATGAATACATAGCAGACAAGAAAACGATCGATCAGGGTTACTCCTTAGTTGCGTATCAAACCTTGCTTTTGAGGCAATTGGTCAGCACCAACTCTTCGGGGTTGATACATTATTTCAATTTATCATTCATTAAAAAGAGAATAACCATGATGAACATAAAAAAATCAGGATGGGCGGGCAAAGCCAAAGTAGTCCTAACCATGCTTGCAGTACTAGGTTTCAGCTTAGTAATTGTGCAGTGTAACTCTAAGCTTGATGAGCAGATGCTATTAGAAACCGATGCTTCTGCACCTAACATTAGCCAGGAAATTGATGTACCGATAATTGCTGCTTCTCATTTTAAGTTATCTGATCCAACTTCCACCGTGGACATAGCTGTGAATGAAAATATAGTTACTATCAATGGTGAAGTGGTCGAACTTGATGAACTTGCTTCAGTATTAGAAAAAGAGGCAGAAGAGAGAATTGTTATGGTTCTAAAAATTGATCGAACTCAGCCAATGTCGTTGGTGAGGAAAATACAGCGAGAAATGCGAAGAGCCAATCGACTGAAGGTGCTGTATATAGGAAAAACTTCAGATGGACAGTTAACAAATGTACGAATAATGCTTCCTCCTCTTCCCAAAAATAGTTCAGAATCAAGTGTTCCGATGGTTACCGATAAATACGCTAGGGAAAATAACCTGAGCCTCTTAAAAGTTGTTATGGGCGAAAATACTGGTTTGGCTAATCAGAAAAAAACATACGACTTTGTAAAGAATGAGGTAGTTCAGCAGAAAACCAACTACGTGGTAAGTGCCCGGTTTAGCGATGAAAATACCTATGGTGAGTACCTAACGAATGTATGCCATATTCAGAGAGCATTTTACCAACTGTATGATGAACGTACTCAAGAGATGTACGGAGAGAGTTTTTGGGATATTTTTGAAAAGGCGCAGACGAGCGAAAAATATAAAGAAATGTATTCTGCCCTCAAAAAAGAAGCTCCGATGGCTATTTCAATTGCGGAAAATTAGCAACGGGGCATAACCACTTTTAGCAAAAATAAAAGGGTTCATTACTGAGCCCTTTTTCAATTTGTAAATAGGTCTTCTAAGAATGAATCGCCCGATCCAGATGCGTGTAGCCTCCGTCAGGGAAAAGAAGTTGACCCGTGGTATGAGAGGCACGGTTCGAAGCTAGAAATAATACCGTATCGGCGATTTCCTGAGTGGTAGTCATCCGCTGTTCCAAAGGAATACGTCGTTCAATCTCCGCTTTCTTCTCATCGGGATTGGCAAAACTCTTAAGCCAGGTTTCGTACATGGGAGTAAGTACCTCCGCTGGAAGCACCGCGTTTACCCGAATTCCGTAAGGAAGTAGCTCTGCGGCCCATTCGCGGGTGAGAGCCAGTTGAGCTCCTTTAGCCGCAATATAGCCCGACGTGCCTCCTTGTCCAGTTACCGCCGTTTTAGAACTTATGTTGATAATATTTCCCTTAGTTTTTCTCAGATAGGGTAGGGCGTAGTGTGCCAGCGAATAGTAGTGCTGCAAGTTATTTTGGAGCGACTGCATAAAGGCTTCGGGAAAGCCACTTTCCAATCCTACTCCGTCATTTATTCCGGCATTATTTACCAAAACGTCTAATCTGCCCAACTGATCTACCGTTTCCTGAATGGCTCGTTGACACTGGTCAATCTCGCTCAGGTCTGCCTGAATAAATAAACAGCGATGCTCAGCTTGCTGAAGTTCAACGACGAGCTTTTCGCCCCGTTCGCGTCGGCGATTGACAATTACCGGAATAGCTCCCTCCTGGGCGGCCCCTCGTACAATGGCTTCACCAATACCACTGGCTCCACCGGTAACTATCACTACTTTATCAGTCAAATGCAAATCCATAGCTATAGATTTTTTTAGTTGGAAGGTACCGAAAGTTGATAAAAATCTACGGCATTTTGGTAGAAAACCTGCCGACGCTCTACTTCCGAGAATTCTGAAAAATATTGCTCAATGATATGCATCACATCAGCGTACTCAGCAGCTAATAAGCAAACGGGCCAGTCTGAGCCGATCATTAGTCGATCAGTTCCGAAGGCTTCCACCACCGTATCTAGGTAAGGAAGTAGATCATCGTATTTCCAGTGCTGCCAGTCGGCTTCGGTAACCATACCCGAGATTTTGCAGTAAGCCGTAGAGTTGTTAGCTAAAGCAGTGATGTTTTGCTTCCAGGGTTGTAGCTCGTTTTTACCAATCTTAGGTTTAGCAATATGATCGATGACGGTAGGAACTTGCGAAATCTGTTCTACAAACGACAAAGCTGCTGATAGGTGCTTTTCAAAGATAAGCAGATCGTAAGTCAGGCGGTACCCTGCTAGCAAGTTTACGCCCCGGATAAAATCGGGTTGCAACATAAACTTATCATCTGGTTCATCCTGAATGACGTGCCGTATTCCCTTCAGCTTAGACTCTTTAGATAAATCATCTAGCGTATTGGCAAGCTGAGAGTCCCGTAGATCTACCCAGCCGACTACTCCTAAAATAAAATCGTTTTGGGCAGCTAGGCTAAGTAGCCAATTGGTTTCCGCCAAGGTTTGACTAGCCTGCACCGCTACACAGCCCACGCAGTCGTTTGCTTTGAGTAGTGGAGCTAAGTTCTTCGGTAGAAAGTCTTGCTTGAGCACTGCCATTTCATCGCTAATCCAGCCGTGGGTTTCGGGGCTATACTGCCAAAAGTGCTGATGAGAATCAATTTTTTGCATCGCTCAAAACTCAAAAACTTTTTTCATGTTAGCCCACTTTTCGTGTGGTTGGGCTTCGGGTACTTTTTCCTGAAAGGTTCCCATCAAATCTTCCCATTCCTGGCAGCGAGGATGCAAAGTGAGGTAGCGGGGCATATCTACGTTCAGGTCAAAGTCATCTTCAGTTTGCATGAACATAAAAAGGCGACGACCCAGCCGATAAATTTTCATGTCAATAACGCCGACTTCTTTAAGAGCGGAGAGCACTTCGGGCCAGACGTTGGCGTGGTACTCTTCGTACTGACGGATCACTTCCGGGTCATCTCGGAGGTTAACGGTTTGTGCGTAGTCTTTCATAACTTTGTTTGGAGACTGGAACCGCGTCCACGGTGGACCGGATACTGGAGACCGGAATGAATATTATCAGTTATATTTTCTAGTTGCTCAAAAACATCGAGCTTCCAATCTATCGTCAATAGCTTTTTTTTGATATGTATTTTTTTTTAGTGTCCAGTATCCGGTCTCCGGTTTCCATCATCCTGGATAGGCTTTTGCTTCCTGTCGGGAGCTGCCCAGGCCATCAATGCCTAGTTCTACCACGTCGCCTGCTTGTAAGAACACCGGAGGGTCAAATCCCAGCCCTACTCCGGATGGAGTGCCGGTAGAGATTATATCACCCGGATGTAAGCTCATAAACTGACTTAGATAGCTCACTAGATAGGGCACATTGAAAATTAAATCCGCAGTAGTTCCCTGCTGCTTATTTTCGCCATTTACCTTAAGCCAGAGGTTTAAATTGTGAACATCTTCTATCTCGTCTTTGGTAACCAGATAGGGACCAATAGGGGCGAAGGTATCGCAGCTTTTTCCTTTCACCCACTGTCCCGAACGTTCTAGTTGATAAGCCCGCTCGCTGTAGTCGTTGTGGAGGGTATATCCGGCCACGTAGTCCATGGCTTCATCTTCTGAGACGTAAGATGCTTTTTTGCCAATTACCACGGCAAGCTCTACCTCCCAATCGGTCTTTTCGCTGCTTTTGGGGATAATTAAATCATCGTTAGGGCCGACGATAGCCGACGTGGCTTTGAAGAAAATAATGGGTTCTTTAGGAAGCTCCATCTTACTTTCCGAAGCATGATCTTTATAATTTAACCCCACGCAAATAATCTTTCCTGACTGTACCAACGGAGGAGCTATTCGCTCCGTATCGCTTACTTCAGGACAATCGTCAGCGTGATTGTTTAGCCAACTTTCTAGTCGGTTTAATCCGTCGCTGGCAAAAAACGCGGGTGTGTAATCTTCCCCCAAGGCCTGAACATCCAGGTTCTTTCCCTGGTAGCTAACGCCTGGTTTCTCAGATGAGGAATTTCCAAATCGGAATAGTTTCATAGTGTTTGGTAGTGTGTGAGTTCTATATACTTAAAAATAGTTGGGTTTTAGTCAATTCCCGCTCCTCCTAGAACGTCAAGTACTTGGCCTGGTTCCGGCTTTTTATCGAGCAGGGGCATAACTTGAGTAATCAGCCCTCGCACTTTTTCATCTTTCAGCGAATGATCGTGGTCTTCTTTACTATCCCAAACTTCAGTAATCCATACATCATTAGGGTTAGCCTGATTCTGACTGACTAAATAAAGGTAGCAACCTTTGGCTGAAGCAACCAGCCGGGATGCCTCCAGCAAAATAGAAGCTAGCTGTTCTCCGTTTCCATCACTTGCCGTCAGCTTTCCGTGAATTCCGTATTTGTTCATTGGATTATAACGATTAGGGCTTAGACATTAATCTTCATTATCAATTTTCAACTATCCACTCTCAACTATTCAAAGTGATAAATCCTCCATCGATCGGATAAAAGCTACCCGTAATGAATCCAGCTTCTTTGGAGCAAAGATATAGGGCTAAGTAGGCAATCTCTTCGGGTTTTCCCATTCGGCCAATGGGCTGAGTTTGAGAGAGTTTTTCAAACATTTCTGCTTCTTGCCCCGGATAATTCTTTTCCAAAAAGCCGTCCACAAATGGGGTATGCACCCGCCCAGGACCAATACAGTTGCAGCGAATATTATCTTGGATGTAATCCTTGGCTACCGAAAGGGTGATGGTAAATACTGCCCCTTTACTGGTGGAGTAAGCAAATCGATCAGTAAGACCGATAAAAGAGGCCACCGAAGCCATATTGAGAATTACCCCACCTTTCTGCTGCTTCATGTAGGGTACACACGCCCGGATTCCATTGTAAACGCCTTTAACATTAACGGCATAGATTCGGTCAAACTCTTCTTCAGTGGTAGTTTCTACGTTGCCAATGTGGGCAATCCCGGCATTATTTACCCAAATATCAATTGCGCTGCTTTGTTGAAAAATTTGCTCAGCTACTTTCATTACCTTGGGCTGCTGGGAAATATCGCAGGAATGAACGAATGCAGTTCCACCCGCTTGTTCAATTCTAGTCTGGGTCTCCTGTCCGCTACCTTCGTCAATTTCTAAAATATGAACCTCAGCTCCCTGTTGAGCAAATACCTCAGCAATACTCTGACCAATTCCACTGCCTCCTCCAGTGATAACGGAAACCTGTCCAGATAAATCAAAAATAGGCATAGGTTGAGTTAGGTTGACTTAGTTGCCATCAAATCTACAAATAATATTGAAGTGAGTTTACAATGAAGAATACAATTTATTACGGTTAGGTTGGTATCATTTGTGCTAAATTGGACTGAAAAACCTAAAAATGTCGGGCAAATGTAAAATTGTGACTGTTATCAAACAATTATGGCTCAATAGCGTCAGTTAAGTAACTATTTGCCCCTAAATAAATATCAGAATATCATGTATACTACGGAGTTAATTGATGTAAAGACTTTGGTAGCCGAAGCCAAAGAAGTTTTGGCTGGAAACTGGACAGGGATGTTTACTAAACCTGCGCCTAATCTATACCCTCACCAGTGGAACTGGGATGCGGGGTTTATTGCGATTGGTTATTCCCACTTTGATATGGATCGGGCGGAGTCTGAGCTTCGGTCGCTGTTCAGTGGGCAGTGGGCTAATGGCATGGTGCCGCAGATTATCTTCAATCCAGAGTTTGACTACAATTACTTTCCAAGTTCTGATTTTTGGGAAACTTGGCGGTCGTTCGATGCGCCCGAAAACAAAAAAACCTCGGGTATTACTATGCCTCCGGTACATGGTTTTGTGCTTCAGCACATTTACCAAAATGCCAAAGATAAAAAGCGGGCACTGAATTTTGTGCGGGAGATGTATCCACAAATTCTCAAAATGCACCGCTACTTTTACGACCACCGCGATCCTTTCCACGAAGGTCTGGTGTATATTCGTCACCCCTGGGAATCAGGTACCGATAATTCGCCAACTTGGGATGACCCGATGGAAAAAATCACGTTTGAAAAAATCAAAATTCCCCCGTACAAGCGTAAAGATTTAGATAATGGTCATGCCGAGCACCGCCCGACTGACTACGATTACAATCGCTACATTCACCTGATTGATATTTACCGTAAGTGTGATTATAATGAAGAAGCTATTTCAGAACGCTGTCCCTTCGTAATTCAGGATCCGTTATTTAATTGTATTATGGTAAAGTCCAATCAGGCGTTAATTGAACTAGCTTCACTAATTGGTGAAGACACTGAGCAACTGACAGAGTGGAATGAGCGATCGATACAATCGATGAATGAAAAGCTGTGGAATGCCAAAACTGGAATTTACGACGCTTACGATCTGCAAAATGACGAGCGCATTGAGATGCAAGCTTCATCGGGATTGATCCCAGTATACGCTCATATCCCCAGCCCAGAGCAAGCACAGCAGATAGTTGACCGATTGCTAAGTGAGTCGTTCAGTGGTTCAACTGATCAAAACACCTATTTGTGCCCATCGTATAACCCAACCAGTTCTAAATTCAATCCCAAGAAATACTGGCGTGGTCCGGTATGGATCAATATGAACTGGATGCTGTACCACGGGTTGAAGCACTATGGCTATACCGAGTTAGCCAAGCAACTCAAGCAGCAATCTTTAGAATTGATTAGCCACTACGGTTTCTACGAGTACTTCGATCCGATTAAGGATGTAGTGGGCAAAGAAAAGCAAGGCTACGGTAGCCATCGCTTCTCCTGGTCGGCTGCTCTATGTATTGACTTTTTGCAAGAAGACCTGAGAGGTTAGTGTCTTCCAGCTTATTAAAGCTAGTGTCCAACTCCTTTAGTTTTGACAAATGAACGATACTATTCGGCAAAGAAGAAAGCCCTAAAAATTCTACTTTTAGCGATTGTAGTGAATCTAGATCACCAATACCTTCGGGTAAGCTATCTACTTCGTGTTTGATAGAATAGGTAAATTCCTCAACTTCCTAAGGAACACTATCTATTTTAGGGGGTGAACCAAATACGATCCATTGGTTATTTGCTTTTGGACTTATTGTTAAATCAGTGAGGTTCGGATTGGTTAGTGCTGTCTCAATTTCTTTGTGGAAGTCAGGATGGGTGGTAGGATCTAATTCTATAATCAGGGAATCAGAAAGAGGCATTATCAGAAAATTTAGTAAAAGGTATACGGGCATATTCAAGGTGATTATCGGCGGATTAATACATCAATTTTTAGGAAATCCACAATAAGAAGGTTGGTTTTCATTGCCTTCGGACTAATGTTGCCCTAGCTCGATCGGCTTAATCCAGCAACTATTGCGTTAAGAACATCAAAATTAGCCGATAGCAATTGAGTCGCATACGTAAGTCGGGGTGATTCCGGTGGAGAGCATCGCTTGTTCGGCGAGGTGCGGGGCAGTGTTTCCCGAAAGTACCAGCACTGTATCCAGACCAAACTTATTGCCTCCGATGATATCGGTTTCTAAGGTATCGCCCACCATTAAAATCTCACTTTTATCGACCGGATGAAAGGGTTGTACATGATCGTAAGCGAAGATAAACATTTGGGCATCGGGCTTTCCGAAGTGAAGAAATCGTTTACCGGTTAAGCTTTCCATCATATCGGCAATGGCTCCGATAGCGATAGCAACCCGACTCTTAGACACTGGATAGGTATGGTCCGAGTTGGCAATCACCACCGGAATATTGCGCTGGCGTAGCAGATTGAGCAGTTTGTTTAAGTCTTTACTCCAGTCAAAACCTTCATCGTCCATAAGCACCACCGCTTCAATTTCTTCGGCTCGGGAGAGAGCTAATTCATTTATTGTCACAGTCTTTAGCTCCTGGCTTTCCAGATAGTGGGCCGATTCGGGTGTACCCAAGTATGCCACGGTGCCCTGCTTCACTTTGTAACTTAAGTACTCCTGCGCCAGCATACCTGACGAAATAATTTTATTGGAGGTAATATCGGTCAGGCCCAGTCGCTGAAAACTCTCAGAAAGTTCTACTGGACTGCGGGAGGCATCGTTGGTAAGCACGTAAAACCCAATATCTCGTTCGTGCAAATAATCCATAGTCTTCTTTACCCCATCAATTAATCCTTCATAATTCTTTAACACTCCAAATGCATCAAAAAAGATGACTTTGTACTGACCGGCAATAGCTTTGAATGACTGAGTGTGCATGAAATCCTGGGCTTGAATACTGAGAAGTTAGAAACGGGAAATTAGTGGAAATTGGTAGAAAGTAAAAGCCGGTAGTAAGGAGCTTGGGGCGGGGAGTTCACCCCAAGCTCCTCGTCCCAGTCTTCCACCAATTGTAATTTAGAGACTCAATCTTTCCAGTATCTGATCCGCATCAAATTTTTGATCTAGTTCGGGAAAGTACACGGTGTGGGCTTCTTGCTGTAAGCGGGAGGCGTAGATTTCATGGAAAAAGTAGCGTCCGTTTTTAATTACATAGTTGAGAATAAAAAAGCGGTAGGCTTCTTTAATAAATAGCACTTCTATGGCAGAGAGCGGATACACTTGATGGTATTCCTCTAAAAACCACAGAAACCGTTCTTCCATCACTGGATCAATGAGGTAGCTGAAGCTAGTTCGGTCACCAATAGAAGAGCATACCCGACTAAAAAAGTAAAAATCCATTACCCGGGAACTCATCCGAAACCAGTCATAATCCCAGCGGGAGTAAAAGTTTAGGTCAGCATCTACCGAAAAGTTACCGATATTCCAGTCCACAAACACCGGAATAGCGGGCAGGTTATTAGCACCCAGATTATCCATATTTTGAAAGAGTAGATCACACTGCTGACGGATATTATCAATATGCATTCTATGTTCAAAGCTACCCTCTTCTGATTCTAGTATCTTCAACAAGTGCTCAATATCAATGGTCATAGTTTTTGACCAATCGGGAAGTATGTTCTTCAGTTTAAAGCAGGCTTTGTGAAAATTGGCTACTTCCTGCCCCAGTCGCCTAATTTGAAATTCATTTAATACCTTGGGTAACTTCTGCTGCACATCAATGGGATTGTAGAAAACCACCCAGGCATTGAGCTTATTCTGCGAGTACTGGTAAGTATACAGACTATTACCCTTCATGAGTGAACGAGCCAAAAAGCGGTCATAGGGAGTGTTCAAGTTATTTGCCAAGGCATTAATCAGCGTATGGTCTTCTACAAAATGCTCGTATTTTCCGAAGTACGAGAGCTTGGCAATGATCGTATCGTCCTGCTTTAATTTGACACAAAATACATGATTGGTAGATACCCTCGCGCTGATGTCAGTAACGGAGACAACAGCCCGGGAGGTATCGTAATTCTCCCAAGCACGTCTGATAATCTTTTCAAAGTCTAGTACTCTCATAAAAAATTCAGGCTACCTATCAGTAGTAAACGAGAAATATAGTTCTAGCGATGAGTAAATGACTATTATTTTACTTTTTGATTATTATTATTCGGTAGTCAGATTCGAGTGTACGCCCGCTCTCGTTAGCGAGTCGGTCAATTTTCCGTTGTTTAATTAATTTTGACTAACTACTTATATCCTCAGTCTCTGGTCTTCCCTCCCATAGCAAAATGATTATCAAGTTTATTTGGATTCACTATCCAACTCAGACTATTTTAGCTATCTAAACAAGGCCGTCAAATTACATGAAGACAATTGTATTGGAGAAACCGGGCAAATTTACGTATACTGAAACTATAATAGATGAAGACTTACGGTCTGAAGAGGCACTGGTGAAAGTACACCGAATTGGTATCTGTGGTACCGATTTTCACGCTTACCGGGGAAACCAACCCTTTTTCACCTATCCTCGCATACTGGGGCACGAACTAGGCGTAGAAGTGCTCAAGGTAGGGGAAAATGTAACGAATGTATGGGTAGGTGATCGATGTTCAGTAGAGCCCTACGTGAATCTGACCCAAGACCAAGCAGTACGGCAAGGGCACACTAACTGTGGCGAGAACCTTTCGGTGCTAGGTGTACACGAAGACGGAGGTATGCGCGAACGCTTTAAATTACCCGCCCAGTATCTGCACAAATCAGAAAAACTGAGCTACGAGCAACTGGCGGTTATTGAGCCACTGGGTATCGGTTGTCACGCAGTAAATCGAGCAAAGGTTCAACCGGACGATCTAGTATTGGTTGTAGGGGCGGGACCTATTGGTTTGGCAGCGGTTATTTTTGCCACAGCGCAGGGGGCGAAGACCATAGTGATGGATATTCACCAGGAACGGTTGAGGTTTGCTCAAAAGACGACCAATATTTACGGTACAGTAGTGGCCGGACAAGACGATACCATCGATCAGCTTAAGGCCCAGTTTGGGGGGGATTTGCCTACGGTAGTATTAGATGCGACGGGCAATCAGCATTCTATGAACAAAGCACTAGAGTACGCTGCCCCCGCCGGACGTATTGCGTTCATCGGGCTTTTCCAAGGGGATTTTAGCTTTCACGATCCTTATTTTCATAAAAAAGAGTTGACCCTGATGGCGAGCCGTAATGCACTAGCCTCTGACTTTAAACAAATTATCCAGATGATGGAGACCGGACAAATAGATGTTAGTCAATGGGTTACCCACCACAGCAGCTTTGAAGAAATGGCCGGGCAGTTTGATAACTGGCTTCAACCTGAATCCCAAGTGATTAAAGCAGTAGTGTCGGTTTAAATAGAGAGAAAGGGAAGTATGAAATGTGAAAGCGGGAAGATTAGAGGCTAGAAATTAGAAATTTGGACTTGTAGAATGGTCAGAAATGAGGAGGTTGACTAATGGCCACTCACTCAATAATAACACTAAGAGCTATAACACTTTAACACGCTGAAACTGAGATTTGCTGGGATGGTTAGAAATCGAGAAATTCCGGTCTCCCCCGGAACAAGTCCGGGGCAGGCTAGTCTCCGGTCTCCGTATTCCCTTTTTCAACCGCTAATTTCAAATACTACATTAAAACAACCTAACTATGAAATCATCCTGTGTAATAGGCGTAGATTATGGCAGCGATTCGGTACGTACAGTCATTGTCACCAACCAAGGGGAGGAAGTCGCCAGTGCTGTATTTCACTACCCCCGTTGGCAACAGCAGCAGTTTTGTAACCCCACTCATAACCAGTTCCGCCAGCATCCCTTAGACTACGTAGAAGGACTACAAGCAACCATTGGTGAAGCCCTCCGGCTCGCTCCCGCAGGAACTGCCTCTCAAGTAAAAGGCCTGGCCATTGACACCACCGGATCAACCCCTTGTGCGGTAGACCAATCCGGTACGCCCTTGGCTTTGACCGAAGGGTTTGAAGACAACCCCAACGCCATGTTTGTGCTATGGAAAGACCACACCGCTGTCAAAGAAGCGGGTGAGATCAACGCACTGGCCCATCGTTGGCCTACCGATTATACCAAGTACGAAGGTGGAGTGTACTCTTCCGAATGGTTTTGGGCCAAAATCCTGCATGTCTTGCGCGATGATCCTGCTATCCGCAATGCAGCCTACTCTTGGGTAGAGCACTGCGACTGGATTCCCTTTTTGCTTACTGGTGGGACAGACGTAACTCAGATGAAACGAAGCCGCTGTGCAGCGGGTCATAAAGCCATGTGGCATCCTTCCTGGGACGGGCTGCCCGATGAAGGATTTCTCACCGAGCTAGACCCACTACTAGCCGGGTTACGGGAGCGCCTCTTTACCCAGACGTTCACTTCGGCTGAACCGGCGGGCCAGCTTTCGGCTGAATGGGCCAAAAAGCTGGGACTGAGTACCGATGTGGCGGTAAGTGTCGGAGCTTTTGATGCCCACATGGGAGCGGTTGGGGGTCAGATTAAGCCTTACTATCTAAGCAAAGTAATGGGTACCTCTACCTGCGATATTCTGGTAGCTCCCCAGGAAGACCTGGCTGGGAAATTTGTCGGGGGTATCTGTGGTCAGGTAGATGGCTCAGTCATTCCGGGTATGGAAGGGCTGGAGGCCGGACAGTCGGCTTTCGGGGATGTGTACGCCTGGTTCAAAGGAGTGCTGGCTTGGCCAATCGATCATTTGCTGATGAAATCTACACTAATTAATAACAGTACTAAGGAGAAGCTTAGGGACGAGATGCTGGATCAATTAATTCCCACCCTTAGCGAGGCCGCCGAACAGGTAGCACCCCAAGAAGCCAGTTTGGTCGCACTGGACTGGATGAACGGTCGGCGAACCCCCGATGCCAATCAGCTACTCACTGGGGCCATCTTAGGCCTGAGTTTGGGTAGTGATGCGCCCAAAATATTCCGGGCGTTGGTAGAAGCTACTTGTTTTGGGGCCAAAAAGATCGTAGAGCGTTTTCAAGCCGAAGGTGTTCCGGTGAAAGGTTTGATTGGGCTAGGTGGAGTAGCTAAGAAATCACCCTTTATTATGCAAACAATGGCCGATGTGATGAATATGCCTATCAAAATTGCCCGGGCCGAACAAACCTGCGCATTAGGGGCAGCCATGTTCGCCGCTACCAGTGCCGGACTTTTTAGTACCGTCAGCGAAGCAATGGAAGCAATGGGGGCAGGTTTTGATGCCGAATATCAGCCTAACCCCGAAGTAGTGCCTTACTATCAGCAACGCTACGAGTTGTACGAGCAATTCGGTCAATTGATTGAAGAACAAACGAATCGATAAATATGAAATACAAAATATGAAATGTGGAAGATGTGATCTTAATCTGTAACCTTCAACTAGTGAAACCTGTAACCTTCAACTAGTGAAACCTGTAACCTTCAACTAGTGAAACCTGTAACCTTCTAAATTTGTAACTAAAAGACCAATGAACTACGCAGCAATCCGACAGCAAGCTTACCAGGGGAATATGAAACTACCCGAGCTAGGGTTGGTACTGTTTACTTTTGGCAACGTGAGTGCCGCTGATCACGATCAGCAGGTGTTTGCCATCAAGCCCAGCGGGGTAGCCTACGAGGAACTCACTCCCGAAGCGATGGTTATCGTGGACTTTGAGGGTAATACTATTGCAGGGGATTTGCGCCCTTCATCCGATACCAAAACCCACGCAGTATTGTACAAGCATTGGAACAAGATTGGGGGCATTGTGCACACCCATTCTACTTACGCCACCGCTTGGGCCCAGACCCAGCTGGATATCCCCATCTTTGGCACTACCCATGCCGATCACCTGACGGTGGATATTCCCTGTGCCCCGGTGATGCATGATGAGATGATCCAGGGGGATTACGAGTATCAGACGGGAGTTCAGATACTGAATGCGTTTGAGACAAAAGGGTTGTCCTACCAAGAGGTAGAAATGATGCTGGTAGCGAACCATGCGCCCTTTGCCTGGGGGAAAACGACTGAGCAAGCCGTGTACAATGCCGCGGTGCTAGAAGAAGTGGCCCGGATGGCCTACTTGACCTTGCAGATTCGGGCCGATACCCCCCGTTTGAAAGAGGCTTTGATTGACAAGCACTACCAACGAAAACATGGCACTAATGCCTACTATGGGCAATGAACAGAAATATGAAATGTGAAACAGGAGAAAGCTTGTTTCGAGGGGAACGGAAAACGGACGAATGACTAACAATAATCCACCTAACGCACTACGAAGTCTGGTTTCTCAAAAGTTTTTTGGTGCTGAATCAAAATAAAATTCTGTTTTTAGATAAATTGCCATTATAAGTTTTTACTAAGAGTAATTCTTAAACTTATATCGGTTTAATATTGAAACTACGCATTATAGCTAGCCGAAATAACGATTTGCCAAAGCTGAACTATTATCACCCAACTATCCTCAATCGTTATCTGCTGGCAATACGCCTTAGTATTATGCGCTCATATTCCGCTTCTACGAACCGAAGCTAAGGAAGCAAACAGTGTACCTATGTCGCTGAACCATGAGCACCTGACTCTATATCTCTGCTAAAAACGATCGTACCTATGAAGTACCTAAACTCTTTTAACTCAACTATCGTGGTTGTCCTACTAATAGCTACTGCTTTGGTGGCCTGCAACACTCAGTCTCAGGAACTAGCCAAAGAGCCAACAATCCTACCCCGCCAGGAAAATGAAGGGGTAATAGGCGCTAACGGGATGGTCGTCACCGCTCACCCGATCGCCTCTCAGATAGGATTGGATATACTCAAAAAGGGAGGCAATGCCTTTGATGCGGCTATTGCAGTTAAATACGCTTTAGCCGTAGTTTTGCCTAAGGCAGGTAATTTGGGAGGGGGGGGCTATATGGTTTATCGTACTTCAGAAGGCGAGAAGGGGGCTTTAGACTTCCGGGAAACCGCCCCGGAAGCGGCTTTCCGGGATATGTTTCTGGATGAGAACGATTCAGTCATGAATGAAAAAGCTCTCTACGGACATCTGGCCGCCTGCACCCCGGGCACGGTCGATGGTATGGATCAAATCCACCAAAAATTGGCGACCCTATCGTTTGAAGAACTTATTCAGCCGGCTATTGATCTGGCTAACAATGGTTTTGATGTTTCTGAATACGATGCCTCCACCTTTAACAATGCCATGGAAGCTTTTCGGGAATGGAATGATGAGGATATGGTCCTGATTAAGGATTCTGTTTGGAAAGAGGGTGAACGATTGGTGCAGAAAGATTTGGCAGCTACTTTAGAACGTATCCGTGATCAGGGGAGGGATGGGTTCTACCAAGGTGAAACTGCCCGACTTCTTTTGGAAGAAATGGAGGAAGGAAATGGGATCATTACCCAGCAAGACCTGGACAATTATCAGTCGGTATGGCGAGAAACCATTGAAGGGGTTTACCGCGATAGCTTTAATATCGTCTCTATGCCGCCTTCTAGTAGCGGAGGCATTATCATCGTGCAGTTGCTTCAGGGCAGTAATGCCTACGATATTCAGTCACTCGGTCATAATACCCCGGCCTCAATCCACCTGATGACCGAATTGCAACGTCGTGCTTATGCCGACCGGGCCGAACATATGGGAGACCTGGATTACTACGACGTTCCGATAGGTATGTTACTGGATGAAGACTACATCGCTTCCCGAAATGCCAGCATCACTATGGATCAGGCAACCCCTTCTGAAGAAATTAAAGCGGGCAGTGTAGAAAAAATAGAAAGTCTGGAGACCACCCATTTTTCTATTGTGGATCGAGAGGGCAACGCTATATCAATCACCACGACCCTGGTTGCCTACTTTGGGAATAAAGTAATGGTTGACGGTGCCGGATTTTTTCTAAATAATGAGATGAACAACTTCAGCCTCAAGCCCGGATTTCCCAATATCTTCGGTTTGATCGGGGGAGAAGCTAATGCCATAGAACCGGGAAAGCGGATGCTCTCGAGTATGAGTCCTACTATTGTAGAAAAAAACGGTGAGCTATTTATGGTACTGGGTACACCGGGGGGCTCCACTATCATCAACATTATTTACCAGAATATCCTCAATGTAATTGACCACGGCATGAGTATGCAGGAAGCCGTAGATGCCAAGAAAACCCATTCGCAGTGGTTACCTGACCGGATAGTGATTGAAGAGGGGGCCATTGACTCACTTATAGCCCAGCAGCTCCAGAAAAAAGGGCATGAATTACGGTTTTTTACTCAACTAGGTCGTACCGAAGCTATTTTGGTACGACCCGACGGATCATACGAAGGGGCGGCGGACGTAACCCGAACCGGGGATGCAACGGCACTGGGCTATTAATTTTTCTCACGGAACTGACCAAAAACTAATATGAAGGCTTTATTGATTATCCCCCTTGGCGGGCTACTTACG
This sequence comes from Bacteroidota bacterium, assembly GCA_039198955.1. Classification (GTDB taxonomy): domain Bacteria; phylum Bacteroidota; class Bacteroidia; order Cytophagales; family Cyclobacteriaceae; genus Tunicatimonas. The sequence continues at coordinate 37,152 of JBCCTI010000044.1, forward strand.
TTTTGTACAAATTCTTCTAATCAAAGTCAGGATCAGCCTCCGGAAGCCAGCGTGACCGAGGTAAAAACAGAGGAACTAGCACCCGAGCAAGAAGCCACTTCCTTCACGGGTAAACCACTGTATCGTAAAGATTTGGATGAGGCCACGCTCGCCAAAAGCGATAGTATTATCCAATCGGTGAGAGCAAAGGCTGATTTGAGGGAAGACGATTATCATACAATGGGTTTGGGCTATGTTCTGGCTTACCGTTTCCGCGACGCCATCGATGCGTATACTGAGGGACTGGAAAAATTCCCTGATTCGTTCAAGCTGCTGCGGCACCGTGGGCATCGGTATTTGAATGTGAGGGAAACGGAGAAAGCTATTGCTGATCTGATGAAAGCTGATGAACTCATTGGTGCTGAGCATCTGGACGTAATGGAATACAATAGCGATGGTTCCTCCAAAGGTACTTTTAAGTTCTGGGTGTGGTATCACGTAGGACTCTACCGTATGTTCAATCAGCAGTGGGACGAGGCGGCTGAAGCCTACGAAGTTTGCTTGAAAAATGCCTCCCTCGGCAATAATGTATCGGGGGCAACGGCTTGGTTGTATACCATATACCAAAAGATGGGCGAAGACCAAAAGGCCAAATCAGTGATAGCTTCTCTAGATGAAAATTTTGAAGGCGATCGGGACTATATCTACTTTAAGCGAATTTTGCTATACCAAGGAAAGGTTTCGCCGGCGGATCTGATGGATACGGACAAGCCCCTAGACCAGTGGACGGGTCGTGACATTTCGGTTGCCTACAGCATTGCCGACTGGTACGAACAGCAGGGAAACATTGAGAAAGCGCAAGAGCTTTACCGTGACATCCTGGATACGCCGCACTGGAACCTGTGGGCTTACGCAATAGTGGACAGTATAGTAGCCAAATCAACCTAGGTTTTAGAGTGCTGTAAACCGAGCTTACCTTATGTTTACAATGAGTAAGCGGGAGGCATTTCATCGTTTTAACGACCTCACATCAAAGTCAAAGGTGGTATAACTTAGGCACATTGAGCTAAAAAGGGTAGGTTTCAATAAAATCTAGTAGAATTCTAAAATCTTTTCAATTACTACTCGATATCTGATCTCAATTTTAATGCATAGTTTAAATTATCCAATCAATTATAGAATTTTACTTTACAATCCTACTATTTATTACTTTTGCGCTATGAAATTACGGATTCAGGGGAATAGTCTACGGTTGCGTCTTACCCAATCAGAAGTGCAACGTATCGGTCAGCTAAAAGCAATACAAGAAACGATGGGATTGGGGGGTAAAAACGCCTATTTTACTTATAGTTTGCACGTTCATACGGATAATCCGACGGTCACAGTGCAGCATAAACCCCAAGGAATTCGAGTGAGCATCCCTACCAAGCTTGCCCAAAATTGGGTGTCTACTGATGAGGTGGGCATTGAAGAGCAGATTGCCCTGTACAATGGTGAAAAGTTACAAGTGCTTATTGAGAAGGATTTTCGCTGTTTGCATCGGGATAGTCAAGAAGAACCGCATCAGTCTCTTAGCCCGGCTGCCTCATAGGTTAGCTAACGCTTTTTTGATAATAGCTAGCGAGCTTTCCAACTCGTTCCAGACGCCGATGTATCTAAAGTGTTCATTAATCACTGTCTAAACCGCAAATCATTGGTTGCGCAGGAACCTCAGGGTCAATCCCAAAATTCTTACGATCTTACCAAGCGGGCCAAGCAAATATTATGTTTACTCTTTGAGGGGATTGGCAATAAAGAAATTGCCGGGCAGCTCAGTAAAAATATTCGTACTACAAAGACCCATCGCTTCAATATCATGAAGAAACTGGAAGTGAACAATGTAGGTAGAACTGATAAAGAAAATTGAAGAGGAACGGGCTTTGAAGGATGCTCTACATGTTTAGTATTGTGGTGTTCAGGTATTCAGAACTAATGAATCTTGAACCGGGCGACGGGGACCATCCCGCGGGAGTCGTCCTGGCGGGAAATCGCACTTGTTTGCGCAAAACATGAACATCAGACACAAACTACAACATCAACGCACCGCAAACGTTCGCCATAACACAATAACGCCACTATGAGTAATATGCTGAATGATACAGTTGCTCTTATTCTCTGCGGAGGGCATAGTTCCCGGATGGGAGTCGATAAAGGCTTGAAGGAGGCGAATGGTACACCCTGGGCTCAGCAGTTACATCAGCAACTTTCCGCGATTAGACTTACCACTTACCTTTCAGTCCGCCCTGACCAGACGGATGCTTATCATCAACGATTACCGGATATTCCGCTCATAACCGATGAAGTGCTGACCGGGATTAACGGGCCTTTACGGGGTATTCTCTCAGCGCACCGCCAGTTTACCAATAAACACTTGTTATTAGTACCCTGCGATATGCCCCTACTAGTGAAAGGTGTTTTTGCTTTGTGGATGAAGACTTTTCAAGAGCAAGGCAAAACTGTGATTAGCCGCACTGAAAAACGTTTTCAGCCTCTCTGTGGCATTTACCATCAATTAGGCCTATTCCAGTTAGACGAATTATATCAACAGCAAAAATTGGTTGATCAGAGTATGCACGACATCCTAGATAATTATCTTCAACCTTACTATTTGGATATTTTGGGTGACATGGTAGCGATGTACCAAAACTTGAATACCCCCCAGGATAAAGGACAAGGATTTTCTAGTTATGCCGCTCTATAAACATATGCCAACTAGAAGTTTAAAAGGGGGCAGCCGATAGCTAGTTATTTAGATTGTTGGTTTCTTGCCTTTTTGGCTTAACCATTTTAAAATTTATTCGTTTGCTTTAAACAATAGAAGTCAACATACGATTATACCAGAAATATTGTGCATGACTGATCTTAAAACCCCCAAGAAAAACCTCAAGTGGTCGGAATTACCCGAAGGTTTTCAGAAGCTACTCAGCCGTTCTTACGGCGAATACAAAGAAGTTTTATACGACCCTTCTTTGCATCCGGCCGCCCGAAAGATACCAACCTGGGAAGAATGGTTAAACAAGCATGATATTGACGAGGATAGTAGCAATCCTCAGATATGATGGATTACTAAGCCCAAATTTTGACAAATTGACTACCGTTTTTTCTGTTTCGTGAGAAAAAAGTAGGTCTTTGTGAGAAATCAGTAATTAAACAAAATTGAAAACATCCAAAAATACTATGTTTAAATGCAAAAATCATCCTGTGTTGACTGCATTTTTAACAGATTTTGTTCTGAGTATTGGTAAACTTTAAAAAAAATGCCCTTTATTTGGCAATTGTGGATATAGCGATTCACAACCGTGATTCACAAAGGTCTTAGTGGACGATTAAAACTTTAGCTAAATTACTGATACTGAAGCAATAGACTATTTGGCAACTTAGTATATTTTATAAGAAAGATTATAAAAAAAACTGTGAGACGAAATTTTATTTTAGTGTGAGCAAAAAACTCTTCGGTATAGTCTAGGTTGAACATACCTAGTCTCCAACTATTAGCCGCTGAAATTGCGATCAACTACTTATTTTCATTTGTTAATTTTTCCAATTACGTATTAATTTCAAATTTATGGAAGACACTGCAATGCAGGAAGCTGTTGTTATTGGTGACAACGGAGCAGAACTTGGCACAGTAAGTACGAGTGACATCCAAGTTCAAAGTGAATTACAACGTTTTATTCCTCCACTTACCGCTGATTCTAAACAGCAGTTAGAGCAAAACATTAAACTTAATGGTTGCCTCGACCCGCTAACGGTCTGGAAAAAAGACTCAGGCGAAATGATTCTAATTGATGGACATAATCGCTTGGACATTTGTCAACGGAACAGTATCTCCTTCAAAGTCCGACTGCACCCATTCAGTAGTAAAGAACAGGCCAAGGACTGGATGCTGAACCATCAGCTAGGCCGACGTAATCTTAATCCTGACCAGCTCAGCTATTTTCGGGGGTTAAAGTACGAGCGGATGAAGAAGAAGCGGGGTGGCTACGACAAAGTACTCTCTAGTGGGCAAAGCGGCGATAAAACCTCTGAGATACTGGCGAAAGAATTTAATGTAAGTGACCGTACTATTTTGCGGGACGCTGAATTTGCCAAAGGCCTAGAGCTTATCGGGCGCTCTAACCCTGAGCTTAAGCACGATATTTTATCGGGTAATGTGAAAGTGAAAAAGGGAGATGTACAACTTATTGCTCAGGAGAAAGATGCCCGTAAGGTAGGTAAAATCAAGAATGCGGCTGACTTGTATAACAAAGCCCAGGCCATTCGTCGGGCCAAACAAGCTAATAAGGAGAAGCAGGCCATGATGGCAGAGGATGCCCGCATCCAAGAAGCCGCCGATGAATTAAAGCTGAAAGATCCGGTTTTCTCTTCTAAAGAAGAACGATTACAGAGTCATAAAGGCCGCATTATCTCAGCAATAAACAAAGCGATTCAGCGAAAAGATAAAGCTTCTTTAAAACAAGCAAAAGATTATTTAAAGCGTATTGAAGACGAGTTGTTTGGCAAATTTGCAAATGCCTAAACAATACAAAAATTTGAACGTGGCAGCTTTACATCCATTGTAAGCTGCCTTTTTTTTTGACCTATCTTCTCATACCATACTATCACCCTACTTTGGCTCTTTAAGGCGATGGGCTACCACCAGAAACATAAAGAGTAAGATAACAGGTAGCAGATTTGTTTACGGGTTGCTACAAATTTTGTCACTCACCGCCTTGGCACCTACGTACCCTAACTCCAGTGCCCGTTCCAGATGCCGACAAGCCTCCTGAATATCTCCTTCCCGATGATGGGTTAATGCTAGGTTATAATAAATTTTAGCGTTCGAGGGGGCTAATTGTAAGGCAGTGAGGTAGTCTTGTCTGGCGTTCTCAAACTTCTTTAGTTTGTAATATACATTGCCCCGGTTTAGATAAGCTTTTTCTAAACGGGAGTCCAAACCAATGGCTTGAGTATAATCTTGCAGGGCATCCTGAAGTTGGGATAGCTTTTCCCGCGAAAACCCCCGTTGAAGATAAAGGTCAGCATTGGAAGGGGCTTGGCGCAAAGCGGTATTGTACGCGGAAATAGCCTCTTGATACTTACCCGATTGATGTAGCACCATTCCCTGGTGTAGCAATAAGGTAGGAGAAGTTGACGTACTCGAGAGTTGGGAAAGTGTGGTCTCAGCCGTCTCCAGTCGGTTGTATTCCCGGGTGAGGGAAGAGAAATTCTGTAGGGCCTCGGAATGATCGGCATCAAGTAGTAATGCCCGGCGATAACAATCAATAGCCCGAAGGGTGTCACCCAACTTCTCAGAAGCCAGTCCTAGATTATTGTAGATCGTGGCATCTCCATTTAGCTGACTAAGGGCTAACTCAAAATGAAGAGTTGCCTTGTCGTAATTTTCCAAGGCGAGATAATTAAGCCCCATGAAATTCCAAATATCAGCTTTCATGCCTGATTGGACAGTTTCGACTGAGCTGGTTGAAAACGACGAAGTTCCATCTTCATTAGTCTGGGTAGTACCGCGAAAGTAAACTGTGGTGGTTTCGCCTAGTTCGTGCTCTAATAAGTACTTGAAATCCTCCAAAGATTCCTCATGACGTTCTAATCGGTAGAGAAGCTGCGCTCTCTCGAAGCGAGGCTCAACCAGTTTTGGCTCGAGAAATAGCAGTGATTGATAGTCCGTGAGGGCTTTGAGGAAGTTGGTATTCCGACGATGGATGCGAGCCCTGAGCCACAAGGCATCATCAAAGTCGTGCTGAAGGGAGATCGCCTGGTTCAATGCCGTCAGGGCTTGGTCTAACTCATCGTTGCGTTCGTATCGCTTAGCTCTAAGGTAGTGGGAGCGGGCCTGGGCCGTGCGAGACCGATCCCGCAAAGTCGCGATAGACTCTTCCAACACACTGTCGGCAGCTAGCTCCTGACCAATCAGTGGGGGCGAGAGTAGTATCAGAGCACTAAAAACGAGTAAACAGCGGATCATCAGGGCTGGCAGTCGGTTACTTATTATGGATAACGGGTAACGCAAAGTAAATAGTTTATTTGCTTATGGATTAGGCACCGGTGGGTGGTTTAGGATAAATTGAGCAATACGTTTGGGATCATCGGTCAAAAATAGCAATTCGTGGTAGCGTTTTCCAAACGATAGTTTTTTGACTAGCGGATAAATCATAGATTCTATCTCATACCACTTTTTTCCCAGAAACACCATAGGGCTTAAGAAATTGAACGAGCCGTAGTGGTTCTGGGCTGCATCCATAAAAATTTCTTGAACGGTTCCGGCACTGCCCGGCGCAAAGATAACCCCGTGTAAGCAAATAGCTAGCAGGGTATCTTCCCGAATACTGTTGGAGAAATACTTAGCAATGTGGGAGGCAAATAGATTGCTGGGTTCATGACCGTAAAACCAGGTAGGGATAGCCAGACTCTCTTGCCCCTGCGGATATTTCTCAATGACCCGCTGCGCCTGAATGATAAAATCCCGGTCGGTGTACTGAGGGGCAACTTGTAATATGGCTAATGCATCCTCTAAAGCAGCTTCGGGCTGAAAAGCAAAGTACGCCCCCAAGTTGGCCGCTTCCATAATTCCAGGACCACCCCCGGAAGCTACAGTATACCCTTTTTCAGTAAGTAATTTAGCAGTTTGAGTAACTTTTCGGTAAAACGGATCAGTTCGTGCTGTACTATGGCCTCCCATTACCCCAATACATCTTTTCTCAGTAAGCCCATCATCCCGAATGACGATATAATCACGCAAGGCGTTGTCAATAGCATGATCGTGAATTCGCTCATATAAGGCCTCATTAATTGGCGGGTTCAATTTATACTGGGTGAAATAGCGATATATCTCCCAATCCTTACTTTGATCTAACTCAGGTTCGTACCCTTTCATTAATTCCTGCCAGGTGTACAAGCGGGTTCGGTAAGGTTGGTAAGGAAGATGAGTCACCTTTGGGAAAATAATCGCTCCGTGGTCGAGTAAGTAACTTTTATCGGTAGGACAAAAAGTGCAGTCCAAAAAGACCGTATTTTCTACATTAACTTGATACCAATCAATAGACAGTGCGGAAAGGTCAATGTTTTGTACCGTAAAATTTTTTAGGGATGAATATTGCTTAATCGCATTAAGTAGTGTATCTACACTTCTGAAAGAACTATCTTCGTTACTAAATGATACATCCATAGTATGAGTAGTCAGGTTAATCCGTAAAGACAGTAATATTTCGTTGGGAATGTAATAATCGTCTGGTTTTGAACAAAGTGAACCTATATTTTTAACTTTTCTACTATCAGGTACGTCTATATTCCCCGCAGAGAACCACTTTAATTCAACATTTTCAGCCATTGAGGGCAATAATTATTTATTTATTGATATTTATTATTGTATTTATTACATTTTATAAATACCTTTGAATAAATATTAGAACTTTAACTATTGAATTATAAATCATGGAGAAATATCCTGAGTTGGTGAGAAAACCGGAGTGTGCTGAGCATTTTTTTAACGAATATCGTGAGAAAATGCCGGAGCAAGGATTGATGGCTGGATTTAGCTTCGCCCTAAACTGTGACCTGTTTCACTATACATTTAATCGTTACTTGCTCAAAGCGGGAAAAAGCTTCTATCGGTTAGGTGAGAACATACGTAAATTTTACGCTGAAAACGCGGGTAATCCCCGACGAGCGGCCCTTTTCTCAGTATTCGTTAGCGAGTACCTAGATGCCACTAGAAACCTGCTACTTAACCGCGAATACTATGAACTAATGACCCGGTTTGATGAAGCTGAAGATAAAGTGCGGAAAATGGTCAACTTACAAATGGGAGAAATCAATCGTTCCGTGAAATAGATTAGCTACCAATATTCTATTGATCTAAATTGTTAGAATTATTGTAAAGTATACTCAAATACTTAGTTATAATTACTTGAAATTCAATAATTTCCCAACTTTAGCTGGTTGGCATCAGTTGAAGTTACATATAATTTAGGTAGTAGTTTATATGGTAGAAGCAAAAGGTCAGTCTATTAGGATTGATCTTTTGTATTTTACACCCCCCCATCTTCCCTTTCAAGTTTCCTTACATACGTTCATCTCGATTTTTTTGTATCAAAAATAATGTAATTTTTGTCAAAAACTTACATGGTATCATCTGTATTAAAAACTGGAAAGTGAGTGTAATGATTTGTAAATATTTAAAGAGATTCATCTTTAAAAATTGAATTTTTTAAGAGAAATAGTTAAAAAACAAGAAAATACAGCCTCAATAATTTTTGAATAGTATAATTTTATCTCAGAATAAAATTATTTTATTACGTACTATTCTAAGGACTTTTTAATTATTTGTACTTAGATTGTGGATATTTTTTCTAAAATTCGTTTAATTAGTACAATGTAATTCAATACCATTAACCCTAGCCTACAGTTAGCCTATGTTTAAGCTATTTTTTCTGTGGCTCGCTATTGTACTTTGTTATACTTTTCCGCTGCGAGCTCAACATCTACTCCCTAGCACTCCACCTGCTCCTTATTCCATTACAGTCTCCCAGCCTGATGGCAGCACCCTCCAGGTAGTTGGGAGGGGAAACGACCTTAACAATTGGATGGAAACCGAAGATGGCTATACGTTAATAAAAAACACGGAGGGCTTTTATGAATACGCCAATCTAGCGAATGGAAAACTAACTGGCAGTGGTATTCGGGCGGTAAACCCTGCCGAAAGATCTATTGCTCAACAACGCCAGCTTTTGAGTATTAAAAAAAGGCAATCGCCAGCTTCAATAAGAACAATAGGTGGAGGCATCTTACAGCAATTATCTGCCCAGGCCAATGCCCGCACCAACTCTTTCGCAGTTGTACCTACCGAAGGCGACGTGAAAATACTAGCTATCCTAATTGAGTACCCTGATCTAAAGCATCAGTACGAGAAAGAGGATTTTGAGAAACTACTCAATGGCCCTTCGGACAAACCGTCGTTTAAGAGTTATTTTCAGGAAAATAGTCACGGAAAATTTAATCCTACGGTAGATGTAGTGGGCTGGTACCAAGCGAAGAACAATTACGACTACTATGGTGAGAAATATGGAAAAGGCCGCGCCCGGGAATTAGTACAGGAGGCAGTTCAAGCGGCAAAAGCGGATGATGTGGATTTCAAAAAATATAATAACGATGGTGACGATGATATTGATGGGGTAATTATCATCCATTCGGGACCCGGGGCTGAAGAGGGCGGAGATAGAGATTACATCTGGTCGCACCGTTCTACCATATCGGCTGAATTAGTTGATGCTACTGATAAATTATTATTTGCGAAAGACTACACAATTCAGCCAGAAGTGCGAACGAGGTACAATAGTTTGGTAGGGGTAGGAATTTTTTGCCACGAATTCGGTCACCTGCTCGGTTTACCTGATTTATACGATACCGACGCGTCGGATGATCAGCATTTTGGCATTGGGGAGTGGGGATTGATGGGACTAGGCGGCTGGTTGGGCAGGGAAGGGCATCCGGCTGGTATGTCGGCTTTCTCCAAAGAACAACTTGGCTGGGCTAAAGTACAAGATATTACCGATGAAGTAGGGAGTTACCAGCTACCGGCCGCAAATAGTAACGGAGCGGTATATAAAATTACTACCCCTAATTCTAATGAGTACTTCTTGCTGGAAAATCGGCAAAAAATAGGTACAGATGAGTATCTGAAAGGAAGTGGCTTGGCGGTATGGCATATCAACTCAGAGCGCACTGATCGCTATCCCGAGAGCATCCACGTGAATAACCGTCGGGATTTTAAAGGAGTTGATCTCGAAGAAGCCGACGGGCAAAATGACTTAGATTTCCAGCGAAACCGGGGAGACGGAGGCGATTTATTTCCGGGGAGCAGTAATCGGACAGTATTTGATGGTGAATCTGACCCTAACTCAGACCTTTATGAAGACCAGGGAAAAGGAGTAAAGAGTGGAGTGGCTATTGCGAATATCCAGCTCAGCGGCACTACAATTTCTTTTGATTACGGGAGCAAGACCGAGGATGAAATTGGCAGCAATTGTGAGATTGCCGTAGAGGCGAAATTGGGTGACAATACCTTAACAAAAGAAAATTACTGGTACACATTTACCTTGCCCCAAGATGGACGAATTATCATTGAGAGTGCTAACGCTGAGTTATATTCAGACTGTGAGGCTGGCTCGCCACTGCTTAGCTCGAGCGGTAATCAGCTCACTTCCGACTGGCTGAAGAAGGGCGAAACCGTCAAAATTAAATTGGGCGACAAACAACCAAACACGTTACCGCTAACCTGGAAGTTATCGATCAACAGTGATAAGATCGATCCAGCCCTAACCGTAGAAACAATTTCTGATAGAACTTACGGAGACGAACCCTTCGAGATTAAGGCTTCGGTTGAAGGAGATGGGGAAGTCAGCTACCAGCGAGTGAGTGGACCGGTTACACTCACGGGAAATCGGGTGAGTATTGATGGTGCAGGTTCGGCCAAAGTAAAAGTTTTGGTGAGTGAAACTGATGAGTACGCCGCTGATGAACAGGAGATTAGTTTTGAGATAAAAAAAGCAGTATCAACCATTACGTTCACCGCGATACCGGATAAAACTTTTGGGGACGAAGATTTTAGCCTTCAAGCTACTTCAAATCCTGACTTTCCTATTTCTTTCCAGGTGAAGAAAGGTAAAGTTGAAATAGAAGATAAAACCGTGAGTATTGCTGGAGCTGGAGAGGTAGAAATTGAGGCATCGACCGAAGGTGATGAAAATTATCAGGGCGCAACTAAAAGCATTACCTTTGAGATTAAAAAGCTCACTCAAGCCATTACTTTTACCGGATTAGAAGATGTTGTTTTTGACAAGGGAAAAGAAATTCCTCTGAGTGCAATATCTGATAGGGATTTAGCAATTACTTTTTCAGTCAGGGAGGGGAGTGACAAAGTAGAGTTAAATGGACAGACGTTAGTAATAAAGAAAGCGGGAGAAGTAACTGTTGAAGCTAGTCAGGGTGGTAACGAGAATATTGCGGCAGCCACTCCAGTCCGGCGGACTTTTGAAATCGCTAAAGCACCGCAAACCATTACTTTTACTGAGATTCCCAATAAAACGGTGGGGGATGAGCCATTTAACTTGGAGGCGACTTCTAGTGCTGATATTCCAATAGAGTTCAAGGTTATTGAAGGAAATGCCGAACTGGATGGCAGTCAGCTAACCCTGACTGGTAGCGGCGAGGTAATCATTGAAGCCTATAACGAAGGTAACGAAAACTACTTAGCAGCTGAAGAACGACAGACGTTTGTAGTAGCTGAACCAAACAAGCAGAATCAGACGATCACTTACACCAATCCAGCTAACCGCACCTTTGGGGATGACCCCTTCTCGTTGGATATTCAGAGCTCGTCGGCTCTACCGATTTCTTACCAGGTGGAAGGGCCAGTCGAAGTTTCCAGTGACGGCACGGTTACCATTTTGGCAGCAGGTGAGGTGACTATCCGGGCGTTTCAGGCAGGTAATGAAGAATACGCTCCCAGCGAAACGGTAGAGCTAACTTTTACCATCGGGAAAGCAACTCAGTTAATTACGTTTGCTGAAATACCGGATAAAGTTGTGGGGGACGCTTCATTTACAGTGGAAGCTACTTCTAACGTAGATATTCCGATGAAATTTGCGGTTGTCCGTGGAAATGCTGAGATAAGCGAAAACCGGGTAACTCTGACCGGGAGCGGTGAAGTAATTATTGAAGCTTACAACGAGGGTAATCAAAATTATCAGGCGGTTAGTGTACAGGAATCGTTTATTGTGGCTGAACCAGATAAGAAAAATCAGACGATTACCTTGGCGGAGCTTCCCGATACCGTTACTGTAGATGAAGTGGTTACACTAGACATTACGGTGAGTAGTGAATTAAATCCAGATATTGATCTAGTAGGACTAGTGGTACGAAATGACTTTGCACTAACGTTTACCCAAGCGGGCGAAGTTACGCTCAGGGTTTCTCAACCGGGCAACGACGAATTCAATCCTGCTAAAACCGTTACTCATACTTTCGTAGTGATAAATCCAGCCGAGACTGAAAAACCATTGGGGACAGATGTTCAGGAAATTTCCTTTACCAAACCAGCTAACCGCACCTACGGCGATGCACCGTTTCCATTGGAAGTACAGAGTTCGTCTGAATTACCAATCACCTACGAGGTAACCGGACCTGCTGAAATATCTGAAGGTATACTCACCATTCTAGGAGCAGGTGAGGTGACTATTCGGGCGTTTCAAGTGGGTAATGAGGAATATGCTCCCAGCGATACCGTAACCATGACATTGACCGTAAATAAAGCTGCCCAGGCTATTACTCTAGAAGTGGTTTCTATTACCGACACTACTTTCCAGATTCAGGCCAGTAGTGATGCCAATTTGCCTGTAACTATCGTCATAAGCGAAGGCGAGGGCGCGATTGAAGGGGATATCTTAACAATTACTAGCCCAAATGTTACCGTGACTGCTACGCAAGAGGGAAACGAAAATTACGCGGCGGCTGAACCAGTAAGCAGAGAGGTGAGTCTTGAAGTAATCACTTCATTGGGGAATGAAGTAGAAGAGCCAGACATCGTTGTGTATCCTAACCCCAGTGCTGGTCTGTTCAAAGTGAAGTTAACCCAAAGACAGCCGGTATCTTACCAGGTTTTTACTCTACAAGGGGCACTGGTGATACAGGGGATATTAAACTCGGTGCAAAAAAGTATTGATATGTCAGATCACCGGGGCGGTGCCTATATCCTACGATTACGCTCTTCGGACGGTGCGAAACAGTACCGGATTGTGAAGCAATAGAATGTCTACCTTCTATTACCTAGTTAAGCTATTCCCAGTGGGAGTAGCTTTTTTTGTGATGCTTGGGTATTTTTCGCCATGAGTTTACTGATCATTACCTTCCTAAACCAGGTGCTTCTCAGCCGAGAGGTTAGCAGATTATTGGCTTTAGCGATTGCAATCTTTTGTCTGGCTTGTGAACCCGAGCCGATAACTGAGATTCAGCCACCAAATTTTGTAATTATTATGGCTGATGACCTGGGGTACGGTGACTTGGGTTGCTACGGTCACCCAACTTACCGAACACCTCACTTGGACAGTATGGCAGCAAACAGTCTGCAGTTTACCGATTATCATAGCAATGGAGCAGTTTGTTCACCTACCCGGGCAGCCCTGCTGACGGGAAGATATCAGCAGCTCGTCGGCATGGAGGGAGTGATTTACGTACGAGGGGAAACCCGGCAGACTGGATTAGATACTACTGTCGTCACTTTTGCTGAACTACTAAAACCAGCGGGCTACACTACCGGCATCGTAGGTAAGTGGCACTTGGGCTACCGACCAGAATATAATCCGGTACATCAGGGATTTGATGTTTTTCGGGGGTACGTCAGTGGCAATATTGATTACCATTCGCACTACGACAACGCGGGTATCTACGATTGGTGGAATGGCTTGGATTTGGTGAGTGAAACCGGGTACGTGACCGATCTGATAAGTAAACATGCGAAAAACTTTATTCAGGAAAACCAAGACAACCCTTTTTGCCTGTATATCGCTCACGAAGCACCCCATTGGCCCTATCAGGGCCGCAATGATCCACCCGATCGTTTTCCTGACACTAAGTTTGTCAGCCTAGGTTCCCGTCAGGACTACGCCGGGGCGTACCAGGAGATGGTAGAAGTGATGGACGAAAGTGTGGGCGAAGTTCTGGCTACGCTGGATAGTTTCAACCTAAGTGAAAACACATTGGTTTTCTTTTGTTCTGATAATGGGGCGGTCGACTCTTTAGGCAATAACGGTGCACTGAGAGGACATAAAGCCCAGTTGTGGGAAGGAGGGCACCGCGTTCCGGCAATCGCCTACTGGCCGGGTACCATTATGCCAGGAACGACCGATGCTACGGTGCTAAGCATGGATGTACTGCCTACCTTATTGTCATTAGCTAATGAAAAGATTCCACCAGACTTTGCAACTACGGGAGTAGACTTCTCATCGGTCATAACCCAACGAGAAAGGTTGCCGGAGCGAACTACTTTTTGGCGATATCGACAGCAGTGGGCAGTCCGACAAGGGGACTGGAAGCTGCTTATCCGAGGCGATAGTACGTATCTCTTTAATCTTAGGGATGATCTGATCGAGCAGAATAATCTAGCCAATCGCTATCCTGAAAAGCTAAATAATTTACTCGATACCCTGAGTCAGTGGGAAGCCGTGGTAGATCAGGTTCCTCAGCGAACAAATTAGAATGTATAACCGAAAGAAATGACTAAGCGCCGGATAGTTCTCTTTTCTTCGATGCGGCTCTCGCCCTGCCAATCCTGAAAATTGTACACAAAATTAGTTCTTTGAATTTTATATCCTCCGGTAAACGTAAATGCCGATTGTTTCAGGTTAATCTGATAACCCAAGCCAGCGTGGAGGTAAAGACCTCCGCGGGTTTTTTCATAGTCAATACCCGAGACATCATCAGTAGGCCAGGCCCAGCTCCGTCCAATACTACCGTAGTAAATTGGGCTTGCTTTCCGGTTTACAATAATACCCCGTACGCTGGCGTAGAGCGGTAGCGTATTGACACTACCGAACTGATCCAATCCTACACCTAGCCCGGTCATAAGATAAGGCGAAAAGGCGTATCCGTTAACCGTGTGAATACTCAGCGTCGCATTTGCTTCGGAATCGTTGTCGCCCACTTGTAATCCTAATTCAGCCAAATGAAAAAAGCCCCGTTCGTGCTCAAAATAGTATTGGGGTTCATCTTCTGGTACATCTCCAAAGTAAATCTTTTTGATAGCATGATAAGCTAACTGAGTTCGGGAGAGGGAATCGTGTTCCAGAGTTAGGTAGTTCTCATGAATAGAAAGTTGCATCCGACCAGTGACCTTCTGACCGTTTTTCAGAAATACAGTAACTTCGGGGGCTTGGTCTTGAGCAATAAGTAATCCAGGAAGCCCCAGTATGACGACAATCAGTAGAATCTTATTCATGTGCGATAAGCAGTTTTGAGTTTTAAATTCTGGGTTTTTGAGTTGAGGGTTCTGAGCTTTGAGTTAGGTAAACTCTTTGACCCAAAACTCGTAACTCAAAACTGTCAATCTACATAGCGGCCAACGTCATTTTGCTTAGTAACTTCAAATCAGAGGGGTCAGAGTAATCATACTGATACAAACCATCTTCCCCAATTACCATTAAGACTCCGTTTAGCGGAATAACATCAAAGGCGTGAATATCTTTAATATGCGCGAGACGATTACTGGAAATTTCTTGAGAGTTAGTGGCATCAAAAACTTTCAGCCCAAATTCGCCTTCACAGATAAACAGCGTAGTTTCGTCAATGGCCAAGCCGTGGGGGTGATCCATTGCGTAAGACTCAATAAGCTGAGGACTGCTTACATCTTCCACATTGAGAACATCTAACTGATTATCAGCACCCCAGCAGTTGTTACCGTCGCGCAGGGTCACGTAGGCCACCGTGTCATTGGCTACTACCGGATCACAGGCCCGGGCGTGGATAAATTCGCCTTCGTACTCCGGGTTATCGGGGTCAGTGTTATTGTAAATAAACATTCCTGCTTGCGAACCAATGAATAGCTTGTCTTTATAGGGGAAAATGGTTTCAATACCAAAGCCCACCATCACTTCATTTCCTTCAATAGGGTCATCGATCTGGGTGATGTCAAATACTTGCAGGTTGCTGTCATCTACTGCGTAGAGTCGTTCACTACTAATAGTAAACCGGGCCATTGAGCCACCAATGCCCGCCTGAGGCTGGGCAGTAGAGCCACCTGCTGAGTTGGCTAACGCCCTAGCATCGAAGGCGACGACATCAACATTAGCCCATTGTTCAGCAATTATGCCGCCCTGGTAGCGGTAGAGGCCGGGGGCAAATTCATCTAGGTCGCCCTTCAGTACTTCTACAGCTTCCCGCTCTACCCAATCGGTTAAAATACCTTCTTCACCTCCCTGGAAAGTAGACCAGGAGTTGAATCGGGGAAATACATTTTCTACCCGCTTGGTAATTTTCACATCATCCAAGTTACTGATGTCAATCGCTAGTAGATCAATGTAGCTATCTGCGTACAGAATATTACCCCGGGCGGCCATATCGAAATTACCGGGGATACTAATAAAGCTTAGGTTAATCGGGCTGGCCGGGTCAGAATTATCAATTACGTGGATACCTTCGCCGGGCTTGTTAATAAATAAGTAAGGAGCGAGATAATAAATCTTTCCGGTGGTACTCAGTACTTCGGGAGGGGCAATGGCGAAGGAGCTTCTCAGCTCGTCGGTCGTCATGTAAACGGGTTCGAGGTAGCGGTACGTTCGGGTGATTTCCACTTTGTCAGAGCACTGAGTGAGCATGAATAAATAGCCCAAGGCAGCCAGATGAAAAGCTGCGTATCCAAACCATACTTTGGGGCGAATTAAAGATAGGTGTTTCATAGCAGTGAAATTGTTTCCTTATTGAAAAATGACAAGGGATAATTGATAATGAAGAATCTGCAAAGTATCGTTTACGCGTAGCTTATTTGGTTATAAGCTGAGTTCCGCCGGATTATCAATTTATACTGCTAAGACACTAAGAATGTAATAATGGGTTGGAACAAAAGAAAAAATATTTAAAAAGTTCATCCGGTTTATACTCGGCTCAGTCCGGCGCAAAATAAAACGGACTCCACTGACAGGGAGATAGCTGTCCGTGTAATCGGGAATAAATAGTTTGGGTGGTTAGCAGACGGAATGGTTTTTATTCTAAGAACCCTTAGAGGTTAGTAGGTAGACGACGAATGATGCGAGGGGCTAATACTACCACCATCCCTAGAAAAACAGTTAACATGAGCCAAGCACCGTTGAGGGAAACACCTTCGGCAATAAAACCAATGAGGGGTGGTCCAATCAGAAAGCCAAAATACCCCATAGTGGTAACGGCCGCGATACCTCGTCCCGGAGCATCGGGGTTAGCGTACCCCGCAGAGCTAAAAATAATGGGGATAACGTTAGACAAACCTAATCCAACCAAGCCAAACCCCACGATGGCACCCCCCACTTCTTGAATGAGAAATACAGCCAGTAGCCCCACGGCGGCGATTAAACTTCCGAACCGGAGTACTTTCGGACGGCCTACCGCTCGCACTATCTTATCGCCCAGCAGCCTTCCGGCAGCCATAGTGAGGGAAAAGGCGGCAAAACCAATAGCAGCTAGTGAAGCGGTAGCATTGGGCAAATCCATAATATGAATAGCCGTCCAGTCAGCCATAGCTCCTTCTACCATCAAAATAAAAAATCCTAATAGCGCCAGGGACCAAACCAGGGGTTGGGAAGGAAATACCAGCAGTGGTTCCTTCTCGATAGAATTACTTTTCTCTGCCTTTTCAGGAGGAAGTAAAAACTTTACGACAACAAATACTAAGATGAATAGAACACTCAACATGATTACCATGTGTTGAGCTGGGGTAAATCCCAATGCCAGAAAGACACTGGTTAGTCCAGCTCCGACTAACCCCCCGGTGCTGAATAAACCGTGAAATGAGGACATAATTGCTTGACGGTACTTCTGTTCTACTAGAACGCCGTGGGCATTCATCGCCACGTCCATTGAGCCGTTGACCATTCCGAAGAAGAAAAGCAGTGCCGCTAAGCTGAGATAGTTGGGCATGAGTAGTAGCATGGCTAATAGCAGGCAGAATCCGACTGCTGCAAAGCTCACCACTAATTTGCTACCGACCTTTTCCACCAATCCACCCGCAATGGGCATCGCTAAAATTGCTCCAATGGCGATAATCAGTAGCGTTAGACCTAACTCACTTTCGCTCAGGCTAAATCTCTCCCGGATCATTGGAATATGAGGAACCCAACTAGCGAAACCCGCTCCATTTACAAAAAAAATAACTGAAACGGCAATCCTAGCTTTTTGAAGAGGTGTCAAGGTTTAAATGGTTCGATTGTTCAATTGCTGATTACTGATGAAGCTGGGAGCTGGAGGCGTGGCGCATAGGGTTCGAAATTCTACGCCTTGCCCCATGCTCCTAGCCCCGTACTTTCACATCTTCTACGCGGTGATTTCGATCAAATTTCCGTCAGGGTCAAGAAAGGTGCTCTCGTAGTAACCATCGCCCGTTCGGCGGGGACCGTCTACGTGAGTGACATTAGCCTGCTGAAGCTCTTGAGTAAGTCGATCCACTTCCTCAACACTACCCAGGGATACAGCAAAATGGGCTAAACCGACTTGAGCTAAGTCTCCTGCCGATTTTAGATCTGGTTTATACATCAGTTCCAAACGAGCTCCTGATGAAAAGCTAAGAAAATAAGAGGTAAACTGCTTCTTGGGGTTGTGATATTTTTCTCCTGAGGTAGCTCCAAAGTAGTGACAGTAAAAATTCTTTAAATCTTCCAGTTGATTCGTCCAGATGGCAATATGCTCAATCGTCATTTAATTTTTGTTTTATTTTTCCATTTTGGAATTAGGATTAGCCACTGACTAAGCAAAATTGTAAATAGAAAAAATATTATTTACCCTCTCCATATCAATTTCCCCAAATCGGATTAACTAAACTATGCTCTCATTAATAAATATTCTGCCCCCCTTCACCAACTTTCCAGCTAAGACAGTCATAGATACTTTACACTACTTCACTAAGTAAACGTAGTAAATAAGGGTTAATCATTTGACCTTATATTAACCGAATAAGAGAACCAAAAGATTTAATTTAGGAATATTAGCTTCTTTGAAGTAAGAAATTGTGTTTACTATAGTGTTAAAGTTTGTTAAAGCTAACTGAAGGAGTGGTTCTATTCTGTAATAACTAATATATTCATCCAAGTTGAACTCTCGATGATTGTATTGATACTCCTCGAGTATTAATCTATGGATTATTATAAGTTATTCGGATGAAACTAATGATAATTGGAGTATTTTTGGTTGCTATTTTTTTCCAAAATAATCCTCCGAAAGCCTACATTTTTTCTAGTCAGATAGAGGAGAATTTCTCTACCGATACCACATCCTTCGCTTATTCTAAATCTGCTTGGGAATATGCCTCTATCGGTGCGTACCAAAAAGCGATTTGGTCTTACGACCAAGCCTATCGTGGCTATCCTACGGCTACCGACCAACAAAAGCAGTACTTTCTTTCCTTCAAGCCGACTGACGGTAGAAGATACATACTGAACCGGGCGAAAGACGAGCAAATCGTGATGATCAATGAAGCCCATCATCAACCCTTACACCGCACGTTTACTACATCGCTACTAGAAGAACTCTACCAACAGGGCTATCGGTTCTTAGGGTTAGAAGCCCTAGCACATGTAGATACGCTACTAAATGAAAGAGGGTATCCAGTACTAGCTTCCGGATACTACACCCAGGAACCTCAATTTGGCGGTATGATCCGCGAAGCCCTTCAATTAGGATATACCGTCTTCCCGTATGAAACCCAAATCCGGGCTAATGGAAAAGAGCGGGAGATACAACAAGCTCGTAACATCGAGAAGGTGTTCCGAGCCCATCCGGAAGCTAAATTTCTGATTCATTGTGGATTTGATCATATCAATGAAATGGAAGCTGGAAACTGGGAAAAAGCAATGGCGGGAAGAGTAAAAGAGTATACTGGTATAGACCCCTTTACTATTAATCAGGAAATTCTGACCGAACACTTTGATCAGGCAAAAGAGAATCCGTATTACCAGCTTGTGGATACACTCAAAGAAGTAAGTGTATTCCAAAATGAGCAAGGGCAGGTCTTTCGCGGCGGGTCGGGAGATAAACGGTTTGATGTGAGGCTCTTTCATCCGCGAACCACCTATATTGATGGCAGGCCTGATTGGCTAAGGTTAGACGGAAAAAGAAAGAGCTATTGGCTAGACCCTGATGATATTACCATAGATTATCCTATCCTAGTAAAGGCTTACGTACCGCGAGAAGGTCAAGATGCTATACCTGTAGATGTTATTGAAATTAAAGAGTACAGCGACCAGAAAGCATTGATACTTCCAGAAGGAACCTATGACCTTATTCTAAAAAATATGGTTGGTGATTCCGTTGCACTAATGATAAGCAGATAAGTCTAGTAGCTTAACAAATTTTTACGCCAACCTACAACTGTAAGAGCATGTTTGGGAAGAAATCTGGCTAAGATTGCAGAAATGTGAATCGGATAATTACTTTGGTTTTTGTCACAAAACTACAAGTATCTTATGCAAACTCCGTTTACAGAGTTATCCGATTCACAATGGGAAGTTATA
>JBCCTI010000045.1:0-56393 GCA_039198955.1 Bacteroidota bacterium
AAGGGTTGAAGGGTTGAAGGGTTGAAGGGTTGAAAATTATCGAATCCAGAACTAAAAACCCAGTGCTCTGAACCCAAAACTCTGAACTTAAAATATAAACACGCTAATACTATTCCCGCTATATTTGCAGCATGAAAGTGACTGAACACATTGCCAAGGCAACTGACACGCTGTTTACAATTGAGATTCTGCCACCCAAAAAAGGCGAAGATATTCATACCCTCTTTCGGCATATTGATACGCTGATGGAGTTTAAACCCGCCTTTATTGATGTGACGTACCACCGCGAAGAATATGTCTATAAAGAAATGGGCGACGGAATGCTGAAGAAGTACGTGACCCGCAAACGACCCGGCACAGTGGGTATTTGTGCGGCTATTCAGAATCGCTATAACGTAGATACGGTACCCCACGTCATCTGTGGCGGCTTCTCTCAGGAAGATACCGAAAATATGCTAATCGATCTAGATTTTCTGGGTATTCAGAATATGCTAGTACTACGGGGCGATCCAATTAAGAGTGATCCCGGCTTTGTACCTCACCCGGAGGGGCACTGCTACGCTAACGAGCTAATTGGGCAGATTGCAGCCATGAACCGGGGTGCGTATTTATACGATGAGACTTCGGCTACCCCAACTGACTTCTGCATTGGGGCAGCGGGTTATCCCGAGAAGCACTTTGAGTCGCCTAACCTGGATACTGACCTGCAATATTTAAAAAAGAAAGTAGAGGCTGGTGCCGAGTTTATCGTGACCCAGATGTTTTTTGACAATCAGGCCTATTTCAATTTTGTAGAGCTTTGTCGAGTCAATGGCATCGATGTTCCTATCATTCCGGGATTAAAGCCTTTGGCAACGGTTAACCATCTCACCGTGCTGCCTAAGTATTTCTTTTTGGATATTCCCGAAGATCTGCGGAAAGAGGTAGCCAAGTGTAAAGACAACAAACAAGCCCGCGAAGTAGGTATTGAATGGTGTATCCAGCAGTGTCGCGAACTAAAAGCTGCTGGAGTACCCTGCCTGCATTTTTACACCATGAGTAAATCCGAAATAGTCCGTCGCGTAGCCGAGCAGGTGTTCTAACACTTAAGTATTCTTGGGAATCGTTAACCGAAACCGACTGCCTTTCTTCAAGGGAATATATTCAATAGTACCCCCAATGGCGTCGGCATTTTTCTTGATAAAATAGAGCCCCAAGCCCGAGCCTTGAATATTTCCCCCGTGAAAGCGTTGGAACATACCGAATATCCGCTCGCGGTACCTTTTGTGAATACCCAAACCGTTGTCAGACACTTGGAATACAATCTGCCGATCTTTTTCAAAACACTCAATATCAACGTAGGATTGTTCTTCGGCTAAATCTTGGTATTTGATAGCGTTAGAAATCAAGTTCTCGATAATAGAAGTAACTGCTGCCTTTTTAATACTAACCGCGTGGGTATACGTGAAGTCACAGTTAATAACAACCCGATCGGCATTATCCATATGACTGAATTTTTCTAAGGCGTTTTCTACAACAGTCGATAAATTTACCGGGACTTCTGTCTCCTCGGTCAATTGCAACTTTCTAATTTCCAAAATATCATTAACGAGCCCACCCAGCTTAGTAAGCTGACTTTCAACGATCTCTACCGTTTCTTGGACTTGCTCCAGATCAGCATCGGCTAAACTACGCTTGGTAAAATGCAATACCCGCAATGATGAATTCAGTGGACTACGAATATCATGAGAAAGCCGGGCCGAGAACTCTTCCAATTCGGAATAAGCTTGTCTTAGTTTTTGTTCGGCATCATATTCTTGAGTACGGTCTTGTATCTGAGAGATAAAGTACATGGGGCGATTGTGCTCGTCGCGCACTAGTGATACTGTGAGTTGCGCCCGTATTAGCCGTCCATTTTTATGATAATACCGTTTACGTAGGCTATACTTCTCAATTTCCCCGGCTAAAAGCCGACTGACAAAACTATGATCAGTCCCCAAATCATCAGGGTGAGTAATGGCCTGAAAATCCATACTGAGCAACTCGTGTTCAGTGTAGCCAAGGATGTTACAGAGAGCTTGGTTCACTTTGAGCCAACGACCATCAGGGGCAAGTATAGCTTTTCCAATGGGGGCATGCTCCATCGCTAATTGAAACATGCCTTGGTGCCACGAACTAGAATCGGCTTCGTAGAAGCTGACGACTTTCGCTTCAGAGTGCATAGCCTTTAGATGGCTTCTCATCTCGATCATGTTATTTTTACTTTTGTGAGGTTTTTGCCTGCCTTATTATTACTTAAGCGGGAACATATTGTTCTTTTACAAGAAACAAATTTCATGCGGAGAAAGAGAAACAGTTTAGCATAAAACTCATGGGATTCTACGCTTGTAAGTAAATCGAATAATTTGTCAGAACTACTGATATGGGTTATCAGGTAAAGTTTCACCAACTTGGGGCAGCAGTACCACTATGGTAGCTTGAATCACTCTATTCTCCTGAAATGATGGAACAAATACCTATTGCCAGATATAGGTAAGTAAGGAAAATAACACTCAAGCCACACTGATTGTCAATGCAAGAAAACTCCATTTGTTCGAGACAACCTCAATAAATCTGTCCTTTTCTCTTATTCCGAAAGTATAGAACCGTTCTCTTCCCAACTAGATTTTCTGGGTATAACTGAAAGACAGGGTTTTTATTCTAAGCTTCCACCACTACCGTTTCGGCAATTTTGTCGTGGGTAGTCTGGCGGTTGCGATCCCAGAAGTACTGAAAAAAACCGTAGAGTAGAAACGCTGCTGAGGATGTGTAACCAGTAGCCCGTTCTACACTCGACCAGAAGGTAAAGGGCTTACCACTCACTTTCGCCGCTTTTATGTGCAACAATCGCTTGCCGGGGGTTTGCCCGTCCCATTGCCAAGTGAATAGCCCGAAGTACAAGAATGCCCCTAAAAAGCGTATCAGCAGATCAAACGCAGCGTTCAAACTATTAATTGGCTGGAAAACCGATGAGAAAACTTGGTTAGCCCGTTCGGCAAACGTACCGTACTGCTGCGGATTAATCAGTTCTACTAGCCCACCGATTGCCCAACCTAATGCTAATACAATAGGTAGGTACATCAGTATATAGAGGTAGACCACCATGTAGCGGGAAAAGCGACGGCGTACTTTTACATCTACCTCGTAGGATGCTATCTGTCGGTCGGCCAGCAGCACACTCCGCTTTACCAGCCGCTGCCCTTTGCGGAGTGATTTTCTCACTCTTTTCCGAATAAGCCAGAGCACCAAAGCTAGTGGCAAAACAAGCTGGATCATCTCCGTACACAAGACGATGATAGTCCAGTCGAGGGCAAAGGCCGTAGTACGGCGGGAGAAGGAAGCTAAGCGGGTTGATTGTAGTGTTTCGTCCACCTTGAGCGGACGAATTTCTACCTTCTTAGGTTTTAGGCTAGACTCAGTAGGCATAGGCTACAAATATACAACCGATGACATTTTTTTACATCTCTTTACGTGCAGATGACAAGGTGAAGTAGTAATATTCACTTATTGAAGCTGTGTAAAAATTCCTATAAGCAGTTAATTAAGCACCGGGCATCTGTCAAGGTGCTTTCTTATTTTTTCGCTTCGTAGAAATAACTCACAGTAATTTATTCTTCCCTCCTTATTTTCTACAGCAATTTACGTAACTTACAGGTTTATAATTAATTAGAGATCATTGAGATGGCAATTGGTCTTAGCTCAACCAGCTTTATCAACTATCCTCTATCAACTTTTCACTACTTTTCTACCTGATCTATGAGAAAATTAACGTGGCTTCCTGCTTTATTCGGCTTATTACTTTGCCGAGCGGGTTTCGCTCAAGACGAAATCTACTCTGTCAACGATGTGCGTGACGACCGTCCCAAACGCTACTTATTTACTAACGCTACAGTGGTAGTCGATTACCAGAATACCCTGCAAAACGCTTCTTTGCTCATCGAGAACGGATTGGTACAGGCGGTGGGTGATAATGTAACCGCCCCCACCGGCACCCGCACTGTTGATCTGAAGGGAAAGTATATTTACCCCAGTTTTATTGATCTTTACAGTCACTACGGATTGTCGGAGGTGCCCCGGTCAAAGGGTTTTAGCTGGGGAGTGGCAGAAAAGTTAGGCCCGCAGACTAAAGGGGCTTACAGTCAGAACGATGCTATTAAATCGCAGTACGAGGCGGCCGATGATTTTACCTTGAAAGAAGAAGCGGCTAAACCCTACCGTAAAGCAGGTTTCGGGGCAGTGCTCGTGAACAAACGGGACGGGCTAGCCCGAGGCTCTTCAGCTTTGGTATCCCTTACCGACGTTTCAGCTAACGAAGCAGTGCTAATACCTCAGGCTGCTGCCCACTATTCGTTTGAAAAGGGAAGCTCTCAGCAATACTATCCGGTTTCTAAGATGGGATTTATCGCCTTGCTACGTCAGACTTATCTGGATGCCCAGTGGTATGAGTCGGAAAAAAATCAGGATTACGCCGACCAGTCGCTAGAAGCCTGGATTGACTTACAAGACTTACCCCAGGTTTTTGATGCTCCCGGTTGGTTACAAATCCTCCGGGCCGATAAGCTAGGCGATGAATTTGGTCAGCAGTATATCATTCGCGGCAGTGGTGATGAGTACCAGCGTCTGGCGGAGATCAAGACGACTAATGCTCCCCTAATTGTACCCGTCAATTTTCCTGATGCCTACGACGTAGATGATCCTTACGATGCCGAAAATGTAGCCTTAGCCGATATGATGCACTGGGAGCTAGCCCCCACCAACCTGGGAATGCTCGCTAACGAAGGAGTCACCTTTGCCATTACTTCAGAAGGCACTACCGAAAAGGATTTTCTGCCCAACTTACGTAAAGCGGTCAAGTATGGCCTGTCAGAAGAAGCTGCTCTGAAAGCCTTGACCTACACTCCTGCCCAGCTAGTTCGCGCCAGCAATCAACTCGGCAGCCTAAAGGAAGGGGCTACTGCTAACTTCATTATCACTTCGGATAATATTTTTTCTGACGATGCCACAATTTACGAGAACTGGGTGCAGGGCAAGGCATTCATCATCAGTGAAATGGAAAAGAACGACCTGCGGGGTGAGTATTCGCTAGCACTAGGTAACGAAACCTACCCGCTTCGGGTAAGTGGGAAACCAGGTAAACTAAAGTTCCAGATTGTGCCCGATGACACAACCAAAATTGATGTTTCATCGGATATGTCGGATGAAACCATCACCTTGTCATTTACTCCAAACCCTAAAGAAAAAAAGCGCATTCGCCTCTCGGGCTGGATTGACGGACAGAAACTCCAGGGGCAAGGGCAGTTACCCAGTGGCGAATGGGTTAGCTGGGAAGCTACTTACCAAAACGCCTTGGAAGAGACCACAAGTACTTCAGATTCTTCCGAACCTATGTCTACCGACGAACTAGCCGAAATCATTTACCCATTTTTACCCTACGGCAATCAGCAACGTACTCCGGTCACTCAAACCTACCTCATCAAAAACGCAACGGTCTGGACCAACGAAGCGGATGGTATTCTAGAAAATAGTGATGTACTTGTCAGGGATGGGAAAATTATTGAAGTCGGACCAAACCTTTCATCCAGCGATGCCACGGTAATTGACGGTAGCGGAAAGCACCTTACCAGTGGTATTATCGATGAGCACACTCACATCGCCCTTTCCAGTGTGAACGACGTGGCTACCAACTCCGCGATGGTTCGTATGCAAGATGTAGTGGAGTCCGACGACATTAACATTTACCGCCAACTAGCCGGGGGAGTAACCGCCGCCCAACTGTTGCACGGGTCGGCTAACCCGATCGGGGGCCAGTCGGCGATTGTGAAAATGCGCTGGGGTGCACCGCCTCAGGAAATGCTCATTGACGGAGCCGACGAATACATCAAGTTCGCTCTGGGTGAAAACGTAAAGCGGTCGAGCAACAATAATTCTATTCGCTATCCGCAAACCCGTATGGGAGTGGAACAAGTATACATGGATGCCTTTACCCGCGCCCAGGAATACGATGCCACCTGGCGAGAATACGAAAACCTGTCTGCCCGAAATAAAGCCCGCACTCCTGCACCTCGTCGCGACTTAGCACTAGAAGCTCTAGCTGAAATTATCAATAGCGAACGTTTTATCACTTGCCACTCTTACGTGCAGTCCGAAATTAATATGCTGATGAACGTAGCTGAGCAATTTGATTTTAATGTCAACACATTTACGCACATTCTGGAAGGCTACAAGGTGGCGGATAGAATGGCGGAACACGGCGCGGGTGGTTCTACCTTTGCCGACTGGTGGGCGTATAAGTTTGAGGTACGCTACGCCATTCCGTACAACCCCACCCTGATGAATATGGCAGGTGTTACCGTAGCGGTAAACTCCGATGATGCTGAAATGGCGCGTCGCCTTAACCAGGAAGCTGCCAAATCGGTCAAGTACGGAGGTATGCCCGAAGAAGATGCCTGGAAAATGGTGACTCTCAACCCTGCCAAGCTACTGCACCTGGACGACCGTATGGGAAGTATCAAAGTAGGCAAGGACGCCGACTTGGTACTATGGTCAGATAATCCGCTATCGATTTACGCTAAAGCGGAAAAAACTATGGTAGACGGACGAGTGTACTATGACCTAGAGACCGATCAGGAAAAGCAAGAATGGGTTGCCCAAGAACGTGCCCGTCTGGTGCAAAAGATGCAGGCTGCCAAGCAAAGTGGGGCTGCTACTCAGGTCGCGAGTCGTACCCTACGCCAGCTCTTCCACTGCGAAGACGTAGGTTTCGGCCATACCGAACATATTCACTAAACGGTATTATGGTGTTATAGTACTGAGTGTTACCGTACTTGAAATGCTGATGCTCACTCAACGCTTATGCTTAATAGAACAGGGCCCTATAACACTACGAACCCTAACACAATAACACTTAAGAATATTATGAAATACTACATAACGCTCATCACACTAATCATTAGCTTATCAGCGGTGGCGCAGGTGCCCTCACCGGGTGAACCTCAGTCGCAACCTATTATTTTGGCGGGGGCTACTGTCCATGTTGGCAATGGCGAAGTGTTGGAAGAAGGCGTCATCGCTTTCCGGGAGGGAAAGATTGAGATGGTGGCCGAAACCAGTGTCCTGGAAAGTATGGATATCTCGGAGTATCGGGTCATCTCGGTGCAGGGGCAGCATATTTATCCCGGCTTTATCTTGCCCAATACCACGGTTGGGTTGAAGGAAATTGGAGCAGTGAGTGCCACCGTAGACGAAGCCGAACAGGGCACGCTCAACCCCAACGTTCGGGCACTGATTTCCTACAACACTGATTCAGAGATTATTCCTACCTTGCGCTTCAATGGTATTTTGTTAGCACAGACTACCCCCCAAAGTGGAATTGTTCCAGGTACATCGTCAGTCATGCAACTAGATGCCTGGAACTGGGAAGATGCCGTGGTGCAAGCTGACGATGCCCTGCATATCAACTGGCCTAGCCGTTTTCGGCGGGATTTTGACTTCTCTACATATACAGTAAAGCGGGTGAAGAATGAACAGTACGACGAGCAGCAACGAATGCTGGAGGAGCTGTTCGCCGATGCTAAAGCGTATTACGAACTGGAAAAACCTCAGGAAGCCAACCTTAAACTAGAGGCTCTGGGTGGACTATTTGACAGTACTAAAGCACTCCACATTCACGCTAACGAAGCCCGTCAGATTATTGAAGCAGTTCGTTTTGCTGAGGATCGCGATGTAAAGCGCATCGTACTGGTAAGTGGCACTGATGCCCTTCGGGTAGCTGCCTTTTTGAAAGCCCGCAACATTCCAGTGATTGTCAGTAACACCCACGTGCTCCCCAACCATCCTGACGAAGCAGTGAACCTACCTTACGCTCTACCAGCGCTATTACAGGAGGCCGGACTGACCGTAGGACTGGGTTACGAACGCGGTATGAACGCCAGTGCTCGCAACCTGCCCTTCTTAGCTGGTACGGCAGTAGCCTACGGGGCGGTAGATAAAGAGATAGCTTTACAGTTCGTTACCCGGAACAATGCCCAAATCCTCGGGATTGCCGACCGCTATGGTACGTTGGAAGAAGGCAAAAGTGCTACGCTCTTTGTCTCCGAAGGAGATGCCTTAGACATGCGAACCAATAAGGTCACCCATGCCTTTGTAGACGGACGTAAAGTCACATTACCAGCTCTCCAGCAGCGGTTATACGAGAAGTACCGCGCCAAGTACGAAGACGAACCACTGGTACGAGAAGGCGAGGAAGGCAGCAATCGAGGCAATGAGTAGTACCATTGATCATTTTGGAGTGAGCAATTAGTTGCTGAATAGTCTACTAATTTACTTCCAGCAGGCTATTCTTTAGTGCTGCATTATTGCAAAAGTACTTCTCACGTCCTTGCTTCTCGTAAGAGTATAGAAAAATGAGGGTAGTAATATACTTTACTATCAGCACGTTAATTTAGAGCGTTGCTGTAGTTTTATTTTACCCATTCATGTTTAGCAAGATTCACTACATACTCATATTTCAAAGAAAAATACTTTTACCAGCAACTATCATCTCAACGCTTCTGGGTACGGTAGGCATGAGCATAAACGAAGAGCCCCTTATCACCAATGCGGGGTTCTCATACCTACTTATTCTTCCACTGTTTCAATTTTTCGTCTACGAACTCCGGTATCCGAATGAGTATTATTTTTATCAAAATCTCGGTATCAGTAGGATTGTGCTGTGGGTGGCCTGTGTTGCTCACGTCTTGGTGGTCAACATAGTAATTTCGTTATTTTGAGCGAGCTTCGGGCTGATAGCATTATCAAAAGCTACGGAAATAAACAGGTTTTAACCGATGTGTTCGTCTCGTGTAGTGAGGGTGAAATCATTGGATTACTCGGTAGGAATGGTACCGGTAAATCTACTTTGCTCAAGATTATCTTTGGCTCTTTGCTTGCTGACAGAAAAATGGTAAAAGTAGACAATAAAATTATCAGTAATATTTCAGATAACAACGGGGTAATCAACTATCTACCGCAGGATAACTATCTGCCTAGCCACTTAAAGATTTCTAAAATTATATCAATAGTATGCCAACCCGAACAAGCAGAGTTCATAAGAAATCACCGTTTGATTAAACCTCATCTTAATAAAAAGAGCAATCAGCTATCGGGCGGTGAAAGTAGGGTGCTGGAGATTTTACTAACCGTTTACGCTAGTAGTAAATTTACACTGTTGGATGAGCCTTTTAACGGAATAGCTCCAGTTTACAAAGAGGAGATAAAAAAAATGGTTCAAGAACAAAGCAAAACGAAAGGCTTTATTGTTACTGACCACGACTACCGAAACGTATTGGATATTGCTACTAAGATTGTTTTAGTGTACGATGGCGGCACTAAAGTACTAAAAGATACAGATGAACTAATTGAGTGGGGGTACTTATCGTCCATATAATTTTGTTTAGTTACTTTTCTACAGTGTTGGTGGAGCTCGAGTAGACAGCCAAGTTTATGGCGTTCGCCCAGGGCGAAGAGTATCTTAAAACCGCTGGGCTCGGTACTACTGCCCTGAAAGACTTCCAACTGCTACCTATTATCGAGCTTTCCGCTACAAAACCTACAGAATAATTTTGTTAATTCCTTCACACCATAACGATTCATACGTCTAAGTAAAAAACTAGGCTTATGAATCCGTTTTTAAAAGAATACAACTCACATCAGACTGATGATGAACTTATCCGTCTGGCGCAGGAAGGAAACAGAAAAGCACTGGAAAGCCTGTTGCTCAAACATCAGCCCTATATCTACAATGTTGCCTGGAAAATGGTACGGAATCCCAATGATGCGGCTGATCTAACCCAAGAAGCACTTATTAAGATAACAGTCAACCTGAGCAAGTTTAAATTTAGCAGCACGTTTCGAACCTGGGCCTACCGTATTGTGCTCAACCATTTTCTTACTGCTCAGCGCCGAAAGAGCGAACTGCAGATCAATAGCTTTGAGGTGATGAGTGCCGGACTAGCCAACACGCCGGATCAAGACCTTAGCGAAGTGGAACAGGAAGAGTCTCGGATCTATATTCGGGAAATGAATCTGATGTGTATGTCGGGTATGTTGCTCTGCCTTACCCGAGAGCAACGCTTGATTTTTATCATTGGCGAAATGTTCAACGCCGACCACACCATTGGGTCCGAGTTAATGAATATATCTAAAGATAATTTCCGAGCTAAGCTGAGAAAGGCTCGTAAAGACATTTACCACTTCATGAATAACCAATGCGGATTGGTTAACAAAAACAATCCCTGCCGCTGCCATAAGAAAGTAACTTTTGCTCTACGAGGCGGCCATATTGACGCTAAGAACCTGCTGCATAACCGTAAAGAGTATGCCTCATTTCTAGACCTCATCCGGGATGATGCCAACCAGATGATTGACTTCGTGGACGAAAAGTACGCTGAACTCTATCGGGGAATGACTTTTAAGAAAAACTTCACTAAAAAGTTATTTATTCAGGATATTCTCGATCATCCGCAGGTGAAAAATAGCCTCCATCTTAATTAAACAGTGTTTCTCACCAATAATGAATCCATTCTCGACCTACTGAGAATGGATTTTTTCATTCCAAGCTTTCACACATTGCATACACCATAGTCTAAGCAGTAAATACACAGGGTAAAACCCATCACATAAACACAAAAATGATGAAAAGAGTAATGCAAACAATGATGGTTCTAATCTTAACTGGATTAGCGACCAACGTATTGGCTCAGAGCATGAGTAAGAAGTACAAAACCATCTTAGCCGAACAGATTATCAACGCCCCGGCCGAGCGGGTTTGGGAAGCAATGGTACTAGACTATGGG
Organism: Bacteroidota bacterium; assembly: GCA_039198955.1. Taxonomy (GTDB): domain Bacteria; phylum Bacteroidota; class Bacteroidia; order Cytophagales; family Cyclobacteriaceae; genus Tunicatimonas. The sequence goes on from JBCCTI010000045.1 coordinate 10,851, forward strand.
GAGATTTCCAACTTCTCACCCTACATCTACTCATCTGAGTACGCTGCTGGTTCACTCAAAGGAGAGGTAGGTGCCGAACGTAAATGCCATTTCAATGAGAAAGGCACCCGATGGTCACACGAGAAAATCGTAGAGCTCGATCAGGTTAACATGGTCATGAAAAACGTGGTGATCGATGCCGCTAAGTTCCCGCTAGACCAGGACAATTCTTTCGCCTACTACAAAGTGAGAGACAATGGCAACGGTACTAGCACGGCCTCCTACGAATTTAGGTACCGTACCAAACCGGGCTTTATGACGGGCATGGTGAAAGGTAATTTCCAGAAAACCCTGGAAGGCACGCTACTGGGTCTGAAGCACTATGTAGAAACTGGTGAAAAAGTAAATCCGCAGGAAAATAACTGGAAAGAAATACAAGAACTATATACTGAGCGATAATGAAAATATACCTAGATAAAGAAATCGATTTGAACGTACCAGCCCGTAAGGCCTGGGATATTCTGTGGAATAATTACGAAAGCGTAGGTAGTTGGGCCACCATTATTCCGGAGTCGGCTGCCCGCTATCAGGGTAGTGAGTTGGTAGGAAGAACGTGTTCGTCCACCTACGGAGATGTGAAAGAAATGATTACCCACCACGACGAAGAACAATTGACCTATAGTTACGAAGCCGACGGACTACCCAGCCTGTTTAAACAGGGGGGCAACACCTGGAAAGTAATTCCGCTAAGTGAAAACCGCTCGAGGGTACAGATGCAGCTACGTATGGAGATGGCTCCGCTACCGGGCTTTTTCATGGGATGGATGATTAAATCCAAAATGAGTAAAGACACCCAAGGGTTGATGGAAGATTTGAAGCACTTCGCCGAAACGGGTAAGCCCCACCCTAAGAAAGCCAAATCACTACAAAAGTGGCAAAAGTATAAAGCAAAAAAAGTCGCTTGACTCAATAGAAAACACTATCCGAAGGGATGGTGTTTTTTGCTTTTGCATGCATTGTTCCCCTTCTAAATTTGGCTGCCAGCTAATCCTATATGAAGGAAGTAAAACCTAGAGTAAGCCAATATCCGTAAGTACCCTTAGTGAATATCTTCAACCTAACTACTATACAACTATGAAAGTCATTATTACGGGAGCTACGGGTATGGTTGGCAAAGGGGTTTTGCTGGAGTGTTTAGATCATGAAACGATTAGCGAGGTGCTAGTCATTGGCCGGAACCCCGTCGGTATAATGCACCCTAAACTAAAAGAGCAACTTCACCGAGAGTTTTCTGATTTTACTCCAATGGCGGAAAGCTTGGTTGGCTACGATGCCTGCTATTTCTGTCTGGGCATTAGTGCGGCTGGACTGAGTGAGGAGCAGTACCGCAAAATTACCTACGACTATACAGTGGCCCTGGCGAAGGTGCTCTACCAGAATAATCCGGCGATGACCTTTATCTACGTTTCGGGTCAGGGAACCGATTCGGCTGAGAAAAGCAGTATGATGTGGGCTCGGGTGAAGGGAAAAACCGAGAATGATCTGCTGCACATGGGCTTTCAGCAGACATTTATGTTTCGACCCGGTTTTATCATTCCGCTGCGCGGCATTAAGTCCCGCACCAAGGTTTACCAATTTATGTACGATTACTTTATGTGGCTGGTCAGGATCGTAAAAGCTATTGCTCCCAACTCTGTAGTAAATACTACCCAAATCGGTCTGGCCATGATTCAGGCCACGATAGGTAGCTACGAAAAAGCCATCATTACGCCGAAGGATGTGATTGTGCTAGCTGAACGCAATGATTTTAATAACTGAGAAAGGTAATGCTAGTGCTCTCTACATGAGGTAAATACACTATCCCTTCACAAAAACAAGAGGGGTAAGCGGAAAAATGCTATTTTCATTTGTCATTCTTAGTCATTACTCGCACATTTTAGTGTAGTCCTCCACATTTTACTATTTCTTGATAATTTCTTGAGAAACCATACGCCTTTCACTACTCACAATGATCAAATAGTGACCAGGTGTAAAATAAGAAAGGTCCAGCAGTTGTTTTTGAGTAGGTTGAGAATACTGTCTTTGGGATAACACCTTACCGTCCATTGTCATGATCTTTATGATAAAATTACCATTCTGCAACAAACTACTTTCTATGGTAATAGCATCCTCAGTAGGTATTGGATACAGTTTTAATTTTGAGTCTTCTTGGTCATTGATAATGCCTGTAATTACTTCTTCCTCCTTTTTAAAGTAAACAGCTAATGGGTCAGCCTGTACCTGGAACTCAACCAGCCCTACTTGAACATTTCCCACTTCATTCGGCATTACTAGTAGATCAAATGAGGTACTATCCGACGTTTCTATACTAATAATTTGTCCGTTAACAACTGTAAAATAGCTCATCTTCAAATCTGTAACCTCTTGGCTGAAGACCACTGTTACTATAAATTCTGCTTGCACCGTATCTAGTCCTGTAGCTAAAGAAGCAGTAAGAGGCTCCTCTTTCTCTTCAGACTCACTATGAGTTTCAGTAAGTTGATACTCAATAGCGAAAGGACTTGCTGCCGTATTGGTTAACCTAACCTGATCGTAAGCTATTGCCGCAGGCACTTCTATTTGTATACTGCCCATTTCTGCTGTATTGACCTCACCATCAAATGAAATACTATCTTGCGTTACCAAAGTGGTCAGAGTAGCATTACTAATTACCAAATCAGCAGTTTCAAAGCCTGTTACTTTCTCGCTAAAGGTTATAGTAATTGGAAAAGACTGAAGAGTAGTAGTATCTTTTTCGGGAGAAGTAATTTGTACCGAAGGCGAGGTGACATCGTAGACCAGGGTTATGAATGAATCATTTTGAATAGTATTACCAGCCTGATCAACTACGCCATCTTTCAGGATACCAGCTCTTATTTTTCCCTCATTTAGAGCAACAATTTCTGCAATGAAGGTAACACTATCTGTGGTTATTAACTTTTGAGTAAAGCCATTTTGAACACGTATATCCTCTTCAGAGAAGCCCTTAACTGGTTCACTCATCGTTAATACCAAACTTATGGGAGTAACAGTATCTGAAAAGAAAAGCGTAGAAGCAGTTAGATTTATGGTAGGGGCAACTGTATCGTTGCATCTAAAGCTCTTTTCAACCTCCAAGGCATTGTTTAATGCTTTATCTTTTACTACTCCTTCTTGGATTGCAGCAGTTACATCTCCATGATAGGGCTGAATATAAGTGATAAATTCAGTTGAGTCTATTCGTTCTATTGATAATAGCTGCCCATTAGATACCTCAACTAAAGTAGAGTCAAACTGATGGATAGGCTCATCAGAATACCAATAGATTGTAACATGCTGATTTATTGAATCTATTATGAATGTTGAATCTCGAACTAATGGTCGCTTTCCATCAATTTTGAGATTTTTATTTCCTTTTAAAGAATTTCTTCTTCCGGGTGAAGGCAGCAGTTTACTCGCATTGACTTGATCTTCACCTTTTAAATCTCCCTTTAGCGCAAAAATACCATTATACCCCAGATCTGTAGAGTGATGTCCTTCCTGTACGGTATATTTAAATGTCAGTGTATTTGTACCAGAGCCACTCTGGTAGTTTGCCTGTGCCTTACCCTTATCCAGGAACAAGCTCAACGTTGGACTACCTGTGACATTAACAACACTGTCATATTGTATATCAATCAGAATATCTTGACCAATGCCATAGCAACCATCCGGTAGAGTACTACTCACCTTTTCTATCCAGGGGCCGTAACGATTGAAGATATAAGCTGAACCGGCCTGATAACCTGTTTCGTTGGCATCATCAGGTGCACCTACTACAAAGTCAGTACCTGAAATACCTACTGAATGCCCGAATCGATCTCCCTGAGTTGGGTGTGTCGCTGTAACTTCTTCAATCAAATGCCATTCGCCACCATCGCGGGCGTATACAAATGCTTCCCCCGACTGCCGACGCTCAGGATCGTTTGAGTAACCACCACTAGCACCAACAATAAGCAAATCATCACTGATATCTACTTCGCCTCCAAAAAAGCCACTACCTTTTAGCCTAGGTGGTTTTAATACATAAGGTTCAGTTTGCCACTGACCACCAATCTTCCGATAGATATATACCTCGCCAACTCCCCAGGTATTCTCCCGAATAGCATAAGGCCAGCCGATAACAGCAATATCTTTAGACAAGCTAACTGAGATATGAAAAGCTTTTGCAACTGCGTGGGCAAACTCAATATTAGGCAATTGAAATTCTGCCGGATTGTTTAAATCCCATTTACCATTTTTCTTTTCAAAGAAATATGCTTTGTTTAGTGCTGTTGGTATTGAGGCAAGAACACCAGTTTGGTTACAATCTAAAGTAACCCCTATCGGAAAAAATTTTGCATTGAAATAATCGTGAATACGAACATCTTCTGTTTTACTTATCCAACCTGACTTCGTTTTCTCGAAAATATAGGTTCCTCCTTTATTAAACCTAGAATCACAGCCAACTGCTACAAAAGAGTCTGATAAGTCAATTGAATGACCGAGCCGACTTGAAGTATCAGAAGTAACAAGCTTTGCGGTCTCATGCATATCTTTCCAGCCAGCTTTGGGTTTTTCAAATAGATAAGCTGCCCCAACGTCTGACCCACGCTCATCATCGTAGTAAGGCGCACCTACCACTATACAATCTTCATAAATGTTCACAGCCTTACCAAAATAATCTTTATCCCTTCCTACTTGAGCAGTAAGTTTAGCTACTTTATTCCATCCTCCGCCTTTCTTTTCATATACATAAGCAGCTCCGGTAGTATTATCTTTAGGTGCTCCTACTACCATTGTATTTCCATAGATGGCAACCTCATCGCCAAAGGTGTAATTAGAGGCATTCTCTTCCCTTGGTGTCTCCCAATGGGTCATATTCTCCTGCTTCCACCCACCCTCAGATTTAACTAATTGAAAAACAGATCCTGCCGCTAAAGAGGGACGATTATCTTTCGGCGCACCAATCAATATAGTATCGCCTAATGCCAAAACCGATTTCCCGAAATATGAACTGCGTACTGGATCAACTTTTATTAAATGATCTTCAGACATGTCTTCCCAGCCATTTTCCGGTCTATTGTATATAAATACGCCTCCTGATGTTTGTTGCGTTCTCTGGTAGTAAATTGTAGGTGCACTAAATAATATATAATCATCTTCTATAGCAGTTGAATAGCTATTGGGAAGACCAGAGGAAAAGGAAGTTTTAAGTGTTGCTATTGGGTGTTTATTCCAGCCTGTAGAATCTCGTTGGAATAAATAAGCATTACCTATTGCTGACCAAGGCCCTCTTGCCCCAGCTAACAGTAAATTACCACGAATATAGAGCCCTTTACCCAGTTCTGCATTATCTACAGTATCCGATAAATGAAGTATATTGGATTCTGTAGCATCTCTCCAACCACCTTTTGGCTTGTTAAATATAAAAATGGCTCCATCGTCAAAAGTATTCCGGTCATAAAGAGGTGCACTTGCAATAATAGAGTTCTCATGAATAATGACTACCTTCCCGAGCCCATTCTCGTCTAGATTAAGAAACGTAGGTGTCGAGAGAGTAAGCAAACCTTTGTAAACAATGCTTTTCTCAATCACGCTATAGACGCAAGCTGCACCAGTTTTTTTTCCGTGTTTATCAATCGCTCCCGGGTAGCCAATAGCAATGGTATTACCCTCTACTGTCACTGAATAGCCAAACTGCCCGAATTTTACAGGATCATGAGGCATCAACTTCTTCATCTCTAGTGCATCTAACCAGCCCTGTTTTCCTTTCACATATACATATGCAGCCCCACTGTACCAAGCCCCTTCTTTATCAGCATGAGCACCTACGACAATGATATTATTATCAATAGCTACTGCTCTACCAAATTGTTTATCTTCAGAAGGGTCGGAGGGAGTGAGTTTTTTTATTAATTCAAACTCACCATTAATCCGTTGGTATATATAAGCTGCACCCGAGTTTAACTCACCAGTATCTTCCTGTGGGGCTCCAACAACGACAAAGTTTCCACTAGGGTCAGCCGCCATTGCATCACCAAACTGGTTCTCAGTAGCATATTGAACTTCAGGTATACCTTGTTTTTGTACCTTCCATTGTTGAGAGTGTACTGAAGACGAAAAAATAACACACAATAAGAGTACTAGAGAAAATCTATTCATTAATTAATATTTTATTACTTTTGTAATAAAATATTAATTTTAGTTAAAATATTTATATAAATCTATCCGTCACACTGAACGAGTACTCTCCCACGATGCCCCGATGGTCGGAACCGGAGGCGGGAAGAGCCTCGAATTTACGGCAGTGAAATTCGGGTGAATGAAAAATATAGTCAATGGGCACTCCTAGGCCCCGCAAGCGAGCGGGAAAAGTGGGCTGCCAGCCGGTATGACTGTGTTGCAATTCGGTAGCCTGAGTAAGCTCCCGGATAATTGGGTTCCAGGGAACGACGTTGTAGTCACCGATGGCCAGCACCGGACGATCAATGGTATTGATGTACCGGGCAATACGGCGGATATGCTGGTTTCGGTGTCGGTAGCGTCCCTGGTTTCGGGGCGATAAGGTATGGGAAGCGATGAAGTGAATGGCTTCTCCTTCTATTAGCACATCCCCGGTAATGTTGGGCATGCCATCCCAGTAGACGGTCTGTAGATCCCTTACCGGATGCTTAGAGAATACGGCCAGCCCTCGGCTAGCATTCTCTGCGTCAGTTACAATCTGAAAGTAAGGGTACTCATCTGATAGTAGTTGCACTAACTGCTCACTCCAATCTCCACTCACCTCCTGAAAGGATAACAAATCCGCTTGGGTAGCCCGGGCTGAATCGGCCGTCTCCCGAAACTGACGATTACTGCAAAGCACGTTGAAGTGGGCTACGCGCACGACGGTATTTTCCGCTAAAAAATCACTAGTTAGTTTATTGATAGGAGAAGATTGCCCTAGATACAAGCTTCCTACTATGAGCAGCCCCGCTCCCAAGGAAGGTACGGTGAGAAGCATGTTCCGACGAAAGCTAGCAAGTAACCCCATCAATCCGTAGCCGATGATAGCCTGAACTGCAAAGGAGTGTAATATATCGTGCAAATAACTCTGCGGGGGTAATACAAATACGAGCGACACGGCTACGTATAAGATCAATCCTATTCTTCGTTTCATTCTTTCTTCCTTTTATGGTTTAGATGTGTTTTAATGCGGGTGGCCGCCTACTCCTATCTCAGCTTGATGGCTACCCGCTCGTCGGCGTAGTTCCACGACCGCCAGTCCTGCTGAATTTCGGTTTTATGAAAACGGTCAATTTTGTCGATAATGTACTGCCGAGTGTAATCTGGCATTGGGTGAGCAGGATTGTTCAGCTCTTCGCTTAGTAGATCCAGATTATGATTGGAAAGGTGGCTCAGATAGCGAAAGTCAATCTGTTCGGCAGGCAGATACGTCAAATTATACTTAGTGATTACCCGAGGCCAGTTCACCAGCGTTAGCCCGACTAGAATTGCGTAGAACGCCCAGCTAGTGTATCGCAGCAAAAAAGCATTCGTCTTGATTTCCCGAACCTTTGCGTAGGTAAAAAATAGCCCGATCAGGGTCATCAGTAAGTATATATAAACCCCCAGACGTTTTTGAGTGAAGCCGTAGGCACCGATGTATAAACTATTTTTGTAAGCGGTAGCCAATACCAGTAGCGCATTCTGGGCAATCCAGGCGTAGGTAACCCACTTTAGCTGCTGGCTACGGTGGTAGAAGTTTAGATTGCCCCGGAAGAAGTACATTACGATGCTGATTGCCAGTACAATCGACAGAATTAGCGCCGTAATTCCCTGATGAACATATTCGGAGTACGTCACTCCTACAGGTAATTTCCCGGTTCCCAGATGGTATGCATCCACAGCATTGAACAGAAGCAACAGGCCATTCAACAGTATAAACAGCAGCCAACCACTGCGATACTCATGTTTCAGACCAATCGGATTAAACGTTCGTCTTCTGTTTCCCGCCCGGCGACGGAGCAACTGATTAGGCGTACGCTGATCTAGCTGAATGAGTGAATCGATGCTCGTCGGATAAAATATGGCAAGTAGCAGGTAGGCACTAAAAATTGTGAACAGAACGCGACCAAGAGAGACGATTTCAATTTTGGTGTGGGTGAACAACGCTGCAAATGCCGGATTAGCCCCGATATACAGCACCAAAAACAGCACCGTAATAAATATGGGTACGATCCAAGATATAACCCGAGCCGGAGTCAGGCGGTTAGACGATTTTTCGTCCTGCTTCAACCACTCCCCCCGCCAGAAACTTAGTACAGTAGCATAAAAACCGTTGGGTAAAGCAACACCTAGCGATGTTTTGGGATAAGCACAAAACCCGGCTAGAGCAATAAATGAAAACAGGTGCAGCAGTATGGCCAGCCAACTGTGGTGCCACACAATACTCATAGCCGTCAGCAGATAACCTAAAGCGATAAACCAACCGGACGTAGACTGCCGTAACGCAGGATAGAGTACGAAAGTAATTGCTACAAATAGTAAACTATACAGCAGAAAATTCAGTCCAACGCCCTGCCCGTAAAATAAGAAGCTACTCAGCAGCGAGGTGCTAATCCACAGTAAATTTTTGATCTTTTTCATATTTAAAAGTACTTTGTATTTCAAAGTTATCGGATAAATTTTTTACTGAATCTGCTTTCGGGTGCTTAATAATGCCTCCAGCGCGTCCAGATGGGCACGAAATGCCTTCTTTCCGGTGGCAGTGGCTGCGTATTGCGTATTGGGTTTCCGGCCGATAAATTGCTTTTGTACATCAATATAGGCTACTTTCTCGAGGGCTTTCAGATGACTGGCCAGGTTTCCATCAGTTACTCCCAGCAGTTCTTTCAGAGCGTTAAAATCTAGTGAGTCGTTCACCATTAGGGCTGACATTATTCCCAACCGCACTTTGTTTTCAAATGCTTTATCAAACTGATGTAGTAGATTTTTCACCGTTCGTATTTGAAATACATAGACGCTCCGTATACGATGTGCAATCCGCCGAAGCCTAGGGCCCAAAATAGCAATCCGTAACCAATCGTTACGGTAGCAAGTAACCCAAGAGCCACTTCGGCCAGTCCCAGATACATTATATCGGTGAGGGTATATTTACTGGCATTGATCAGGGCTAGACCGTAGAAAATGAGCATACTGGGCGCTACAATCCCGGTGTAACCCTGCCCCACCAAAATCAAGGAAAATAGCCCTCCCACAACCAGTGGAATCATGAGATGAATAGCCAACCGACGCGCTGTAATATCCCAGATTTTATGATGTCCCTGCTTCCGGGCCCGACGGGTGGTCAGCCAAATGCCCGTGCCAATGGCTAGCAGAAGTACCGCTCCGGCGATGATAAACAGATAGGTAGTAACCGCCCAGGATGAACTTATTTCGCCCGCCCGGTACAGCGTAAGGCACCAGTGCGCTAGTCCCGCCCCAATTAGCGCGTACACCCCTGCCATCACTCCCGATAGTCCGCTTAGGGAGATGAACCGGGACGACCGCTCCATCATAGAACGGATCTCACTAATATCTTGTAAATAATCAGTTTCTTGCATTATAAAAGTACTTTGAAATACAAAGTAAATGAAGTAAAACTGACTTTGCAAGTATTACAGATAAAATTTCATTTAAAGCACTTTTAAAATAAAGGGAGGTAATGTATTTTAATACATAGATTAATATATTATATTTGTCTATGTATAAAATTATTTCGTATGTACTCTAAAGAACTTATCCGAGGGATGATCCAGCCGATTATCCTAAAGCTACTCTATCCTGACCATAAAATGTACGGATACGAGATTTGCCAAAAAGTCAAAGAGCTCACTAATGATGATCTACTGATCAGAGAGGGGTCACTGTATCCAGCCTTACATAAACTACTGGATAATGGGTTGCTTCGGGTGGAAGAGGTTATGCTGGGTAAACGACCTAGACGCTATTACCAACTTACCCCAGCAGGAAAAACAGAAGCTGCTGCTAAGACGGAGGAACTTAGTCGGTTTCTAAATACTATGCAATTGTTTCTCAATAGCTCTCCTGCACGATGAATTCTATTGTTTCCACCACCCAAGTTGATTTGATTCGTCAGGATCTCCGAAAGAACGGAATTACCGCGCCCGGCTTGGAAAGCGATGTGTTAGACCATATGATTTGTGGTACGGAAAAGTACATGAGCGAAGGATATGCTTTTCATAAAGCTTATCAGAAAGCATGGTACGACCTGAATGAGAAACAAGCATTAGCCTTGATTCAACAAGAAACTTCTCAGGCCATAAGCGAAGGAAAAAGTGTATTAAAACGTGTGCTAGGATATTTCTTGATTCTTAGTGCGTTCATCGGAATCTTTATGACCTTCACACTAAAAGCGAGCCCGGCGCTTATTATGAGTTGCATTTCGGTGATGATTTTCTTTATCTATCACAGTGTTTTTTCTTGGCGAAGGCAAAAAAGCAATAAGCATAACCGGGCTTTATTCATAGGACTTACCTTACTACCCATTGTTGGAGCAGTCATTTTCCTGATACGAGAATTTCAATTTTACATTTATGGCACTTCAGGATGGGTGCTGGTGATCATTTTTATAGCCGTTCCTATCTATTATCTATTTGTCAGAAAGGTGCTTACTGAAGATAGCACCCTACGGCAATTTCTCATACAAACCTTCCAGTTTCTCTCAGTAGCTAGCCTGTGCTGGATACCTTTGGCCTCTGGTCTACAATTGTTTCGCCCGGATGTAGCAGTCTTGTTTTTTCTAGACGATCTGCTCATCATATCCGCTAGTTCCTTATTACTTGCTTTGGGGCTTCAAAAACTCTCCTCTACCTGGAGATTACTTAGATCGATATTCTAGTAAGTTATGAGTACTAACTATATCATAGAAACCAAGGATGTAAGTTTTAGCTATGGCCACCAATCGGTACTGCGCGAAATAAATCTGCAAGTGCCATCCAGTACTATCTTTGGTTTCTTAGGACCGAATGGAGCAGGAAAAAGCACGACCATTAAAATGTTGCTAGGACTTATCCGTGATGCTCAGGATCGTATTTCTATCTTTGGTAAATCGCTATTGAAGCACCGAATAGCGATACTTCGCCAGGTAGGGGCGTTGATTGATGAGCCAACATTTTACGATCATCTTTCTGCCCGAGAGAATCTAACCGTACTTGCTACACTAGTAGGGGTAGATCACCATCGCATTGACGAAACACTACAATTGGTAGGATTGGATGCAGACAACAGGAAAAAAGTAAAGACCTATTCAGTAGGGATGAAACAACGGTTAGGATTAGCTATCGCCTTATTGAGTGACCCGCCCCTGTTAATTTTAGACGAACCAGCCAATGGACTTGATCCTCACGGGATCATTGATTTGCGAAAGCTGCTGTCTACCCTTCAAAAAGAACGGGGTAAAACCATCTTTGTGTCTTCTCACATTTTAGACGAGGTAGAGAAAATCGCCACCCATATTGCTATTATCTACCAGGGACAAATCCGGTTTCAGGGTAGCAAAGAAGAATTGACTGGGCAAGCCGGAAGCCTGGAAGAAGCTTATCTAATGATGACTACCGAACCAGTATGAAAAAAACAATCGCAGAACTAGGACATGGATTAGCTGCGGAACTACAAAAACACCGGAGCACCTTTATATTTTGGGCTACTTTGCTTAGTCCATTGGTGGTTGCTGGGATAACATTTCTATTGGTGGTGACTGATAGTAACTACCATGCTGACGTTCCTGCTCGTTGGCACGTATTATTCAATTACAAAGCCTATTTCCACATATTTACGCTTATTCTAATTTTATGGGTAAGCCAAGTGAACTATCTGGAACACAAGAATAACACCTGGAAAAATATCCATGTGCTACCCGTTCCTCCCTGGATCATTTTCTTTTCAAAGTTGCTTTTTGCCTACCTTATTTTGGCTTTCAACATTCTGCTGTTCTACTTGCTAGTGTTAACCAGTGAAGTATTACTGGGGCAACTACGACCAGAACTCGGCTTCCAACACGGCAACTACTGGCTGGAAGCACTAATCCCGACCATCAAATACTTGTTAGCTTCCAGTACAGTAATCGCGCTGATGTTCGTCATCAGCCATTACTTCAAATCACTGGTCGTTTCTATCACATTGGGGTTAGTAGGGTACGTCTCCGCGTTTGCGCTGTTTTTACTGACCAGTCGCGCTGGTTATACGGGGTTTCCCTACGCTAAGCTGCACCCGTTCAACTTCAGTGGACATGCCTTCCGCTCGTTTGGTACGGGTAATCATTCTTTGAATATGGAGTCCGTGTACTACGGAATACTGGGTGCGGTAGTCATCTTAGTGGGCTATTATTTCGCAAGTCGGCAAAAGAATATAGTATGAAATACGGGTTACTGCTGAACGTATTAGCCTGGACGGTGCTGGTTTCGTGTAAGAGCGATAACCCAGATCAGGGAAACTATCAGTATCACGCTGCTAGCTGGCAAGGTACTTACGCCTATGCTGATCGGTATCAGGGAGCTATTCGAAAAGCCAGAAGACTTGTTCAGAAGGCCAATCAGTACAACGGTTTACCGGGGGCACAAATTGCGGTCATGGTTGATGACAGCCTGCAATGGTCGGAAGGTTTCGGGTTTGCTGATCTTGAACGAGGAATCCCAGTCCGGTCTACTACCTTGTTTCGGATTGCTAGCGTGTCTAAAATTCTAACAGCGGCAGCGGTAGGCAAATTGGTGGAAGAAGGAAAATTAGCGCTGGATGAATCCATTACTACCTACCTGCCTGAGCTTCCTTCTCATTACGCTGCTATCACGACGCGGCACTTAGTCAGTCACCAGTCAGGCATTCGGCACTACTATGGGGCGGACAGATCTTCTAAAACAGAACACTATGAGAATGTAGAAGATGCGCTCGCGATCTTCGTGGATACTCCGTTACTATTTCCCCCAGGTACGTATGTTCACTACTCTTCTTACGGCTGGGTGGTGGTGAGTGCTATCATTCAACGCCTAGTCGGCAAACCTTTTCTACAATACATGCAGGAAGAAATCTGGAAACCGATGAAGATGGAAAACACGTTTGGCCTGATTCCAGACGCGAAGCAATCCAATCTATCTTGTTTCTACGTAAAAGATTCACCAGACGGGGTTTGGCAAGAAGCACCTGAAGAAGACCTTAGCTTTAATTGGGCAGGTGCTGGTCTGACCTCAACCGCTACTGACCTCGCCCAATACGGGAACGAATTACTGAACGGAACATTTCTGCAAAAAAATACTGTGGACAGTCTGTTTACCCCACAAATGACAAATCAGCAGGATACGACAGGTTTTGGAATAGGGTTTATTGTATACGATGAGGCCGCATCCCCTAGGATAGTTCGCCATGATCAACACATCGTAGGGCATGGTGGTTTAAAGCCCACGGCTCGCGTGTATTTACTACTTTTTCCTGAAGATAATGTGGTGGTTGCTTTTACAGCGAATACCGGGATGATCAACTTTGGCGATGAAAACATCTTGGCGATTGCTAATTTCTTTATTGAAGAAAAGAAAGATCAGAATCGTTTTGTGTTTGATCACACACTATTTACGCAATGGAAAGGGGTATGGCAGATCGTGATGGAGGATACCGGATCGCCGGACGCTGGGTCTCCAAATGATCAAGACCCGTATGATACGGTCTGTCTGAGTTTGTATCAACACCGGACAGAACTGATAGGACAAATTTTGACCGATCACTATGAGCCCAGACACCTTGAAATATCCCGGATCAACGTTGACTCTATTGAGATGCTCGCTACATTACCGTCTCATACCGCCCGATTGACATTAGGTCTAGCAAACGGAGTGTTATCTGGCCATTGTTATTTTGATAAGCCTCTTAATATTATTCTTAAAAAGAGGCTAATACATGAGCCCGAGAGAGCTAAGTTACTACGGCCAAAGCCGATTCAATACGGGAAGAGACTAGAATAAGGAAGCCTTATCAGCTTCTCAGTCATATATTCTTTTAGATCCGTATAGGAAAGTATCCGACTATGACATGAACGACTGATTTTACATAATACTTGCCATAGCTGACTTATGTATACTTTGCACTAACTTAGCCAATGTGAAAGCCCTAGACGAATACTACGAAAAGCAGGCGGAGCCTAACCGAAGCTGCCTGCTTACGCTGCGGGAAATCATTTTAAGCTACGACCCGCGGATTAGAGAGACCTGGAAATACCAAACCCCATTTTTTCTTTTTGATAGTAAAATGTTATGCTACCTATTAGTTGACCGTCGTACCCGGCTACCTTACGTGAGTATGGTAGAAGGTCGATATCTGAACCACCCGGCGTTGGAAAGTGGTGGCCGGAAACGAATCAAGATGCTTACCATCAATCCTGAAGCAGATATTCCCATTGATACTGTGAGGCAAATTTTAGAGGAAGCTGTCCAGCTTTACAATTGACGGTACCGAAAAGCAAAAAAGCCACTGTACCGTTCAAACGACACAATGGCTTAGTAGAATTAATACTCGATTAATTATCTAGCTTCGTAGCCTGGGTTCTGTACTTCCAGATTCGGGTTATTTAGCATTTCTTGAAGTGGAATGGGAAACAGAAAATGTCTCTCCGCCAGGGCTTGGTTAGAGTTCAGGTTTACGTGACCGACAAAATCATCGAAACCTTTGGTTTGCTCATTGAATACTTGACGAAGGCGCACCATGTCAAACCAGGTTTTTCCTTCGTAGGCTAGCTCGTGCCAACGCTCTTTCCAAACTAGCTCTCGGAAACTTTCCGGCGAGAATTCGCCTAAAGTAGGAGTTGCTAACCCGGCTCGATCCCGAACTCTCATTAAAGCATCCACCGCATCTTGAGTGGGGCCATTTACTTCATTAGAGGCTTCCGCGAAGATTAGCAATATCTCTGCAAATCGAAATACCGGTACGTTCAAATTATCTTGAGCGGTACCTTCTACTCCCTGGGTTCCGTTAGCAATCACGTTGAAGTGCTTGAAAATATAGGGCGCGCCCAAGTCAAATCGTTCGCCGCTGCCATTCTCAAAGTAGGTAGTGTAGAAGTAACCTTCCTGATCTACTGTCCGAATATCGCCCTCTTCGTAGGACTCATAGAATGAAAAAGTAGGTACGGTACTTCCGGTTCCCGACGGTCCCCGGTAAGAAACTGGCTTAAAGTTCGGAAACATATTACCCATTGGATTCCCCTGTACCAGGTTGTTGTACTGAATCATAAAAATATGTTCTACCTGATTACCAAGACGTTCATCGTGCACTTCCATGTAGGTATCAAACAGGTCAATCGAGCCTGGATTATCAATAAGCTCTCGCGCTTTATCGGCAGCCAGTTGATAGTATTCAGTACCTAAGTTCAGCGGGAAACCTGCCATCGTAAGGTATACCTTAGACAACATCGCTTTCGTGGCTGCCTGAGAAACTCTGCCGCTTTGATCGGTAAAAGGCAAACCAGCGCTTTCGGCATCCTGGAGGTCATTCACAATTTGATCGTATACTTCTTGCTGAGAAGTACGAGACGGAAAAAAGTCTTCTGAAGAAGCCGATTGTGGTTCTAGTACCAATGGCACGTCACCCCATAAGCGTACTGCATAGAAATACGCCCAAGCCCGTAAAAACTTCGCCTCGCCCAATATCCGAGCCTTCTGAGCTTCATCCATCGGAGTAATATCCGGCACTCGGTCTAACACCAGATTAGCATTCGCTATTAACTGATATATTCCTCGCCACCAGTTACGAATGTGACCGGTGTTTTCGTCCCAAGTCAGTGAATACAGATTATTCAAATCAGAGTTCTGAGCGGTTTCGGTGGTGGCAGTGCCGGTAGGCGCTTCTAGTAATTGCCAGTTGGAAGAGAAGATTCCGGCACCGTCGCCATAGAAACGGGTATCATCGTACACCGCCGCTATCGCCGCTTCAGCGTGGTCAGGTATTGTGAAAAAACTTTCTGGGGTCAGATTAGAAGGATCTTCTTCGTCCAGAAAATCGGAACAAGCAGGGGCAATTAAGATAAACCCTCCCAGGAGCATCTTGCCAATATTATTTATTATATGAAATTTCATAGTTGCTAGTTTTTTGTTTTTACTAGGAATTAAAGACCTACTCGTAATCCAAAGGTATACGTCGTAGTCTTGGGATACTCGTGCCACTTCATTCCCTGCGAGAATACGTTGTTGCTTACCCCGCCCCGAATAGGAGTGATTTCGGGGTCACCAATTACTTCATCATCTACCAACAAGAAAAAGTTTTGTACTGAAGCGTAGACTCGGAGGTTGTCTAAGAAAATCCGCTCAGTAATTGCTCTTGGGAAGTTATATCCTAATACTAGGTTTCTTCCCCGTAGGAACGAACCATCCTGCACCCAATGCGAGTCAACGTTGGTAACGTAACCCGCCCGGGTATCCCGTATCTGGGCAATCATCGTATTCTGATTTTCCGGTGTCCAGGCATTTAGCACCGTCGTGTAGCTGTTCGCCAGCGCCTGACGGTCTTCGCTGGAGTGCAGGTTCATATCCATAATGTCGTTACCGTAGGAGAACTGGAGATCCAGCAACAGATCAAAGTTTCCAAACCGGAAGTTATTGATAAAAGCTCCCCAAAATTCGGGACTACCATCGCCAATAATCATGCGGTCGGCATCGGTAATCGCTTTGTCGCCGTTTACATCTTCGTACTTAATATCTCCGGGTAAGATGGTGAGTCCGTTGCGGTAGCTGGTAAATTCAGCAGCCTCGGCAGCTTCATCGGTTCCCCACACTCCTAGTCGATTGAGTCCCCAGAACGAACTGGCTGATTCCCCTTCGGTAATGATGCTAGTTTCGTTGGTAATGCCCGGACCACCTACCCCGAAGATAGGGGCTCGGGTGGCTAACTCTAGTACTTCGTTTCGGTTGAAAGAAATATTGAAGTTAGAACGCCACTCAAGTTTATCCCGGGCGATGTTGACTGTATTAAGGGATATTTCTACCCCTCTATTTTCCATAGAGCCCACGTTGCGACGAATGGTCGCGTAGCCACTGGTTTGAGGCACGGGAGCATCTAACAGCATATCCGTCGTCAAGCGATAATAATAATCAGCTTCCAAAGAAATTCTACCCGCAAATAATCCTAATTCAACGCCTACGTCGGTTTGAGCTGTTCTCTCCCACCGTAGATCAGGGTTAGCCAGCCGAAATACGCCAGTTCCACTCACTCGGGACTCGTTGATTACCGCTGCGTAATCAGAACGCAATAAAGCTAAAGATGAATAAGGAGGTATCTCCGAGTTCCCGGTTAGACCGTAGCTAGTGCGAACCTTCAAGTTAGATATTAGTCGATTATCGCTGAGGAAGCCTTCTTCCGAGACTCTCCAAGCTAAAGCCGCCGATGGGAAGAAAGCGTATTTGTTATTATCACCAAACTTAGAAGAGCCGTCCATCCGTCCGGTGAAGGTTGCCAGGTACTTATCCATCAATCGATACTGAAACCGACCGAAGTAAGAATTTAGTGCTTCACGCTCCGCTTCAGAGCCTACCTCTAAGTTGTTACTGCCTGCTCCTATATTATTGAATTGGAAATAGTCAGTAGCAAAAGTCCGAGACTCAGCGTCCATTGCAAACAAGTTGGATTCCTGCCAAGATATACCGAGCATTCCTTCAAAGGCGTGGATATCAGCGAATGTTTTACGGTACGTCAAATAGTTTTCAAACGACCAGAAAGTAGTCCTATCATCGTCCAGCCAAGCCCGTCCCTGATCGCCTTCTCGGATGGTTCGACCTTCGTAGCGATTGGTTTCTTGGGTGATTACGTTGGTACCCAGTACCGTTCGGAAAACTAGGTCGTCAGTCAGTTTGATATTGGCATGGGCCGAGCCGATAAATGTCTGAGTGTTAATGGTAAAGTTCCGTTCTAACAGATTGTGTACCGAACTACGGGTACCCTCGGCAAACGGATAATCCCGGTTATCGGCATAGGTTCCGTCTGAGTAATACACTGGCAAAAACGGAAAGTCTTCTACCATTCGTCGGGGAATCTGGTCATTGAAGTCCACATTGTTTTCCGACTGGAAATTATAGTTAAGCGTAGTCCCAATGGTCAGCCAGTCCTTCACTTCCGTTTCCACCGCTACCCTGCCGGAGTACCGGGTCAAGAAGTTCGTTAGGTACAGTCCCTGTATGTCTTGGTAGCCTAATGAGAGGGAATAGGTAGTTTTCTCGCTTCCACCACTAAAATTCAACTGGTGGTTTTGGGATAGCTTGCTCTGGGTAGTTTCCTCAAGCCAGTTCGTATCAAAGTAAGGGTTTCCGTTACTATCAAATAATTCAGGATCGGTTCGCTTCAGAGCGGGATTCAGATAAGCCCATTTGCCTTCCGCCCAGCCTTGGGGGTCAAACTTCTCCATATTTCGCCAAGCCAGATCTTCCACTGCCAAGTACTGCTCAGTGTTCAATACTTCCGGTCGATTAGGTCCAAAAGTAACAGTACTGAGATCCATACTGTAAGAAATTTTTCCTTCTCCCGATTGTCCCTGTTTGGTCGTAATCAGTATTACTCCGTTAGCCCCTCTTGCTCCGTAAATAGCCGTGGAGGAAGCGTCCTTCAAAACTTCCACTGATACAATGTCATTGGGATTGATATAGTCAATCGCTTGGCTACGTTGAGTCTGGGTAGTAATTGGTAATTGAACTCCATCTACTACATAGAGCGGATTATTAGATGAGTTAATGGAGCTAAATCCTCGAATACGAACGTTGGCTTTTCCTCCAGGTCGCCCCGAGTTAACGTTCACTTGCACTCCTGGTATTCTCCCGGCCAGCGATTGGTTGAGGGAAACTACCGGTCGCTCTTGTAACTGTTCTACATCTACCGAGCCAACCGCCCCGGTAAGGTCTGATCGTTTCTGCGTACCATAGCCAATTACTACAATTTCATCTAGCGCCTGAACATCTTCCGCCATCGTAACATCAATCGTCGATCTACCATTTACGGGCACTTCCTGAGAAACAAAGCCTATAGAAGAAAAGACGAGAATATCGTCATTGTTAAGTACATTGATACTGAACTTACCATCCACATCAGTGACGGTGCCTTGACTGGTTCCTTTCACCAGTACATTTACCCCAGGCAGCCCTTCGTTGTCATCGGGGGAGTTCACTGTCCCTGACACCGTAGTTGCCGATTGACTTCGGACAGTCTGCCAAGGATTGATGCTCAAGAAAAATAGGGCAATAAGAAACATGCACCCGCGTAATCCGGGCGATTGCGGTATTAATTCCAGTTTCATAGAGTTAGTTTTAAGGTTGAAAACAGGTTGTTCTGATACAACGGGCGGAGCTACTATCGGAGCGTTTGTACCAAAATGATAGTCAGCTATTTTCCTGGAAAGTGCTGGTAGTCGATATAGTTAGGATAATGCCATAGGCGGGCTTGGTTTGGTAGAATAATAGGTGTTGTTAGTATTGAATATGGAAAGATTTTAAGCTGGGAGGTGGGAAAACTAAACGAGGCATATGAAGTGTATTGGTCTGTATCATAAAAAATTTGAGCATGTCTTGCCTCACTTATGTATTGATATGACTAAGGTAACGAGTGTATGTTAACTCAGTATTAATTTACAAAAAAATTACTGTTAATTAAATATGTATTTTAATATTTTATTCTTTTAAATTGCTTTAATGGCATACTATTTATTCATTCTATTTATCATAAATATTATGAATCACATTCTAATTTTATAGAAATTTACATAAAGACGCTAATAGTAGAATAGTATCTGTTTAGAAAGCAAATTATGATACTACGCACTTACACTGACTCTATGTAAAGATTTTTGTCAGTAGTTTGTAATCACAAGCTCATTTATTCTTCAGCAGACTAGCGTGTACTATTTTCAGGTTTACTAGCAATAAGCCTCAGTGAAGTTTCCACTCCGGATGATGCCGCATTTCTCGCACTAAGTGGGAGCGAACTTCTTTTTCAGATTCAGTGAGTGAAGCTGTCTCAATCGGGTCTTTCTCCAGCGGATCATCAGCGACATTGAAAAACTGTCCATTCTGATAAAGTTTGTAGTCTACTGTCTGCACAAACTGGTTGCGGTACTGATTGACTCTATCACCCCACCGAGGATCGTAGTGGACAAATACAGTCTCTCGAGGCTGATCGTCAACATTTGTCAACAGAGGATATAGACTTTTGCCATCTGACTTCACTTCTTTGTCTACCAAATCGGCCAGAGTGGGAAAGACATCGCTGAACTCTACCAGGCCTGAGTGTCGCTTTCCTTTACTAATCATTTGTGGCCAATAGGCAATAAGCGGAACGTGGGTTCCGTACTTTATGGTGTTGCCTTTCGCTCCCTGAATTACTCTCTGATTAGTGTAAGAAGTAATGGACGGATGTGTACCATTATCTCCAGTAAAAATCAGTAGCGTATTTTCATCCAAGCCTAGTTCTCGAAGCTTATTGGCAATTCGACCCACGATTTTATCGGTATAGGCTACCATATCTTTAAAGTAAGCTGTATCGTTTTCGTACCGACGGTCAGCATCTGCCCATTCTTCAGAATCGGGCGTAGGTACGAAAGGCTCGTGAACCAGTACCATCGGGTAGTATACAAAAAATGGCTGCTCTCTTTTTCGTTCAATAAAATCGAGAATATAGTTGGCGAAAATATCCGGCCCGTAATCGTCTTCGTTTTGTTCCAATACTTTCCCGTTTTGCTCAATGAGCGGATTAGCGAAGCGCTCGCCTTCCGAACGACCTTTAGTCAGTTGCCACAGACAGTATTCATTAAAACCCAACTGCTGCGGACGACTGCTATCATTCCAACTAAGTATTTGCTCTCGGTAAGCCAGACCGTTGAGTTGCCACTTTCCAGCAATGCAGGTTTGGTAGCCCGCCTCGCGCATCAGATTACCGAACGTATACTGGTTCTCATTAAGGTAGCCGAAGTACTCGTAGTTGCGGTAATTATACATGCCCGTCATAATCTTCACTCGGGAAGGGGTACACAACGGCTGGGATATGCAGTGGGCGAATTGAATTCCATTTTCAGCTAACGAATCCAGCACCGGGGTTTGGTAAGAAGTGCTGCCGTAGGTACTTAGACACTCATAGCCCATATCATCCGCCATAATCAGAATAATATTCGGCTTTTGGCTGTAACCAGTGAGTGGGGCGAAAAGAAGAAGAATTGATAGGATTAATCCGCTAGAAAAAGTAAAATAAGTGTTCATATTTAGGAAAGCAGTCGGTTATTATCCCATCAAGATAATACCTAAGCCGGACTTTAGACTTTCAGGGCAAAAAAAACTCTTAGGAATGAATGATCCTAGGTTTGCTAACTTCCAAAGTTGTGACGACTTTACCCGAAGAGGGCTTCAATATCTTTTAAGACAGTTCTTAAATCAGTGTTTTGCCCATATGTTCCCCAGTAGATACTCTGCCAGTGGCAAGCAAACGTACCGATGGACTTGATTTGCACCAATAATTGTTACTCAGATGAGAGCTGATTCCAACCTAATAAATGTAGGTATAGTGGAGATTACAGAAGTCAAGAAGCGTACTCTACTGCCACTGGGGTAATCTCGAGAGATGGTAACTCCACCTGCTGAAGCAACCTATCTTCCAGTAAATCAGCCCAAGCGTTTAGATAGATCACTGCATCCTCGCGATAATTATGGCGTAAGTGCCGGGAACCTTGAGGTAGCCTTGCCAGTACCGCTTTATCTGAGAGTCGTTCCAGATGTTTAAAGTCGACCAAGTCCATACCAGCCTCCAGCATGATAGATATTACCTGATCCATTAAATAGCCGCTGGTGGGGCAATAATCCATTGCCTGTTCGCTCCAGTCGCCCCCGCGGGTTCGCATGGCGTACTCATGAATATCAGCCCGGGATAGTTGGGTAACTTCTTGCACTAAATGCCCGCAATTACAACTACCCATATGTCCCCACTGATACTGGGGGGAGCTAGCAAGCTTCTTAGCAGTATTCCGGATGGCCACAATCAGGGCTGGTTTGGGTGATGCCATATTAAATTCTATTAAGTGAAAAAACCGATCAGTACTTAAACCAATTTTGAGGAATTATAGTTTTCCGGGAAATTTACTAATTTGACCCAGCAAACAAAAGTTTTCAACAATCAGTGTTTATTAAATATGGGAAAAGGAGATAAAAAAACCAAGCGCGGAAAAATCAGTAAAGGTACATTTGGGGTGAGACGACCTAAAAAGAAAAAGACCGATAAATCTGCCGACGAAAAAGAAAAGTAGATATCAGTGGGCAGCTGAAACAGCACCAGTCATGCTAGTAGGAAACTCCTTGAATAGTTTATCCACCATTCGGTAGGCAGTCTCGAACCGCTCTTCGGGATTATTGACCGGTCCGGTACCAATGCCCCGCCAGACCAATTCCTTAGCCTCTTTATCAAACAAATCTACCACCATAGTTCCGGTTTTCTCGATTTTTATTTCCCGGTAGGTCTGAGGGGGCATCCAGCCCCAAGCGTAAGGATTGTACGCCCACATCCGTCTACCGTAAGCCCCGTAGGGATCTGTTGATCGGGTTACGGCCTTCTGCTCCTCATCAGTCATAATGTTAAATGCAATGAGAAGTTCGGGATTTTCCGTATCGGGCTGATACTTCTTTTGCCGCAGTTGAGCTGCAATACTCTTGCGGATTTCTTCATACAAAATCAAGCTCGCCTGATCCATGTTGGATTCATCAGGCGACACGAACGCAAACGTTCTAAAGCCATTCACCTGTTGGGCGGCGGGGGCTTGGGTATAGGTTTTAATTGATGAACACGCTACGCTAAGGCAGCTAATTATCAGTGTACCAAGAATATATCGATAAATCATACTACTAGTCCTCCGTAGATAGAACGTAAAAAATGCTCAAATTTGTGCCAACCCCCTTCGGGATTATCCGATTTTTAAGACAATTTTTCCGGTATTTTGGTTGGATTCCATCCGCTGGTGCGCTGCTTGTACTTCCTGCCAGTCTACAACCTGATCGATGACCGGACGTAATTTTCCCTGCTGAAAGCGAGCGATGGCGAACTCACTAAATGCTTTGGTGAGACGAATCTGATAATCGCGACTGCGGGAGCGTAAGGTAGACGCCAGTATTTGGATTCGTTTGCGTAGTAAGTTCCCCAGGTTAAATTGCTCCAAGTGCGTTCCACCTAATAATGCCAGCATAATTAATCGCCCGTCGGTGCGAAGTACCGAAATATTGCGCTCAAAGTAGGGAGCGGCAATAAAATCAATAATAACATCTACGCCCTCGCCATCCGTAATTTCCTTCACCTCTTCGCGAAAGTCCCGGTTTTTATAATCGATGGCATAGTGCGCCCCTAAATCCCGGCAAGTACCGTGTTTAGCTTCAGAAGCCGTAACAATAGTATCTCCTGCCCCCATTTCTCTAGCGAGTTGAATAGCGGCGGTTCCCACGCCACTCGCCCCGGCGTGAATCAGAACCCGTTCACTAGGTTGGAGCTTTCCCAGCCAGTGTACCGCCTGAAAAGCCGTCATAAACACCTCGGGAATGGCGGCGGCTTCCTCAAAAGATAGGTTCTCCGGAATTTCCATCGCCATATTTTGATGAATAACAACGTACTCGGCATAGCCGCCCCCGGGTAGCAGTCCGAACACTTTATCTCCCACCTTCCATTTCGTTACTTCATCTCCTACTTCCACAACCTCCCCACTCATTTCTAACCCTAAAATGGGCGAAGCCCCAGCGGGCGGAGGATACTTACCTTCCCGCTGCAAAATGTCTGCCCGGTTCAGTGCGGTAGCGTGGACTCTTACCAATACTTCATCCGAAGCGGGTTTGGGCGTTTCGTACTCTCCCAAATAGAGTTGATCCGCTTTTCCCGGTGATTTGATGAGTATGGCTTTCATAGGTTGGTTGTATATGACTGAAAACTCTTACCGGATGAGTGATAACGAATTCCGGTATCTTTTGCTTTATAGGTTGGAGACCCCGGAATTCACAGAGCTTCATCCGGGGATGGGTCTTCTATTTTTTGTTTTTTGCTTGCTGGAGCTCGGCTATTTTTTGCTCGATAACTTCTTTATGCTTTTTCGTTTCAGCCCGAACCAACTCATCTATTTCTTTCTCGGTAAGTTGTTCGCCATAACTTTTGTTAAACGTTATACTTTTTGACTCACCACTGATCGTAAAACTCGAAAATAGAAAGTCAGCGCTAATCTTTGAAATAAAACCAGAATTTTTAAAACCAGTCAAATTCAAATTAGAATAGTGGTAATATACTCGAATGCTTCGTGTCTCTTCATTTATCCTGTTACGTATTTCTTGAATAGGTTTCGTATTATCTACACCTCCATACGAATACCCTGTTTCATTTTCTGTCAGATAGTATGATATACTGAGATAAAACTCATCCAACTTACTGCAAGTTGATATAAACTTTTTGAAAAGAGGAATAAAGGATGCATCATAAAAATCAACGATAGCCTCTTTGTTCTTTTGTATATCGATTTTCTGCTCAGCAGAATCAAATTTCCTTTTTAATAAGCTAATCTCTTTATCCAAATCATCCGGTTCCTCAATATCTTCACCTTTTGCCCCTTTGATCATAATTTCTAGTGAGTGAACGAGGCTTTCCGCGATGTACTCGATGAATGGTTCTAAAATTCCGGCATCGGCTTGGCGAAGGGCAGCGATGTAATTTTCCTTATCTTGGGTTTTGATAATGACGGGTGGGTAGCCGAGTTGCATTAGAATAAAATTCATCAGAATACGGGCGGTACGACCGTTGCCATCGTCAAACGGATGAATACGGATAAAACGATAGTGAAACTCGGCTGCCAAGAGAATTGGATTAGCCTCTCCTTGTTTTTTCCGATACCAATCAATTAGCTCAGGCATTTCTATCCGAGTATCATCCGGCGTAGCAAAACGGAATATCTCTCCAGTAACAGTCTTCACATGATTAGGCTGCTCTTTGTATTTCCCAATCCTTACCCACTTTTTAGTTGGTTTACCATCAGGAGTGATAGCATCTACTTGGTAGTCTTCTTTAAGAATAAGCTTGTGAAGGTCACGGATAAATTTTTCAGTGAGTGGACGATCTTCTCTCAGTACCTCTTCTATCCATTTAATGGCTTCATCGTGCCCGGTTACTTCTAGATGATCTTTCAGTGGCTTTCCCTGAGCGGTAATACCGAATAAGATCAATGCTTTGGTTTCTCCGTAGGTTAAGGAGTTACCCTCCAGGTTGTTAGAATGGAAGTTCCAGTCCAGACGGAATTTCTGCATGATCCGCAACTCGTCAGCTTTGCTGATTGGTCGCAAATCATCTAACTCTTGTTTGAG
The DNA here is from genome assembly GCA_039198955.1 of Bacteroidota bacterium. Lineage (GTDB taxonomy): Bacteria > Bacteroidota > Bacteroidia > Cytophagales > Cyclobacteriaceae > Tunicatimonas. The sequence continues at coordinate 36,227 of JBCCTI010000045.1, forward strand.
AGCTACGGCGGTTGTGATATTACTCATAACCTAATATACGAGAATTTGACAGGGAAGGCGAATCGGCTATATCATGAAGTCTGCAAACTAGTCCAATTCTCAATTTTGTCAAGTTCTATCTCGTATTCGGTTATTTGAGCTCTCGATAAGACTTTCTTCTGATAGATAACTTTTCCATCCTTAAAATTAAGTGGGACGATAAAGCCACCATGCGCACGCGATATTCTAGCTACGTTTTTCTTATCTAAGTCAATGATAACTAATGCTGTATCGGGACCATTCGCATAGTCGGTCGTTAACCATTCCTGTAAGGCAAGATAATCAGAATCGTTACTCCACTTAAATTCAAAACCAAAGATTCTATTCTTCAACTCTTTGCCATTCAATCTAACTCTGTAATATTGTGGCCCAAAGCGAATCTCACCCTCAAATAGAAAATCAAATCCGTATTTTTTGTTTGGGGATTTATAAGCACCGATCACATAGTCTTGCATCAGATAGCTTCAATAACTACTACTCGCTAATTTTCCGCTCAAACGCATGAGCTCTATCTCAGCAATTTTGGTGGAGTACACCGCGTCAAGTAAACGACCGGAAGCGGCTACAGCAATACGTTGGGCTTCGCGTAGTTCCAGCGAATTGGTATTTCCTAGGCGGTAGCGTTCCAGGGCAATTTCGGCTCGCTCTTGGGCAATGGCTTCGTTTTCTGTTTCTAATTCAATGAGTTGAATACTGTTGGTATAATTGATAAACGTTTTTTCTAGCCCAGCTTCCAATTGCAGTCGCAAATCTTGAGTAGCATACTGCTGGGTTTCCGTAGCAATCTGAGCATTTTGGATAAGCCGGTTCTTGTTAAAGCCATTAAATAAGTTCCAGCGGGCAGTCACTCCGTATAAAAAACCATTGGATCGGTTACCCAGCAGAATTCCAGCCTCAGCTTCGGAAAGGGTGTAGGCGTACCCTCCTTCTACGCTAATTACTGGTAAGCGGTCGGCGCGCAGCTCACGAGTGGCTAAATAAGCAATATTTTCCTCCTGCCGAGCCCGAAGCAACTGGGGGTTGGCACTAAGCATAGTTTCCTTTAGTCCAACTAAACGAAGTTCTAAATTAGCATCAATCTGGTTGGGTACCGAGAACTCAGTGTCTGGTGAGCGAGCCAGTAGGGTATTTAAATCTACTTTAGCATTGTATATCTGCTGGCGCTGACTAATGAAAGCCGAAGTATCAGCGTTGTAATCGGCCTGGGCAGCTAAATATTCTAATTTGGATGTACGACCTACTTCGTACTGCGTTTTGGCTAGTTGCTTACGAATATCCGAAAGTTCTAATGCATTTTGAATAACCGTAAGTAGCTCCTGTTCCAGAATGACCGTGTAGTACGCCGAGGCAATGTCTGCTATCAGGTTTTCTATGGTAGCCTGAGCATCCAAATTGCTAGCCTGCTGAATTTCATTCAACCTATCGTAGGTAGCAAACATTCGGGTCCCATCAAAGATTGTCCAACTCACTACCGCTGATGCCGAAGTGGCATTTGACCGGGCTCCGCTCACCGTTCGGGTAGGGTCTTCTGCCCGGTCGAAAGTCAATTCTATATCTTGAACCTCATAATTGCGAGAAGCTAGTACGTCCAAATTGGGCAGCATACCGGCATTTCCTGGAGAGAAGTTGTTATTAGCAATTTCTTGATCATTCCGGGCAATCTTAACCGCAAAGTTATTTTCCAGTCCGATGCGAATAGCTTCTTCCAGGGTGAGGAGGTTTTCTTGAGCCTGAGAAGTCAACGCGCCAAGAAGGAAAAGTACGAAGACAATGAGCTTGGTAAGACTTGGAAGTTTTGAATAAAATTTCTTCACCCCCCCCTTACTTTCTTTAAGAAAGGAGGAACAATTATCCGGCGTGACACCCTCCCCTTTCCTAAAGGAGGTCGCCGTGAAACGGGCTAGGGGGATTTCTTCTCGTGGAAGAAGCTTTTGGTTATGTAGTGTCATGTTAAAAATCACATTCGGGCCATGCGGCGCTCTTTACCGCTGGAAATGTAGGTGTACATGGCCGGAATTACGTACAGGGTTAGAATAGTAGAAAAAATGAGTCCGCCAATAACCGCAATTCCCATCGAAACCCGGCTTTCGGAACCCGCCCCTAGTGCTAGGGCAATCGGCAAAATACCTAATACCGTAGATAAACTAGTCATTAAAATCGGGCGAAAACGGGATTCAGCCGCTTCAATAATGGACTCCTGAATGTTTTTGCCCTGGGCCTTGCGCTGGTTGGCAAATTCTACAATCAGAATTCCGTTTTTAGTGACCAACCCAATCAGCATGATTATTCCAATCTGGCTGAAGATATTCAGGGTTTCATTAAAGTACCAGATCGCTAATAGTGCCCCCGCTAGTGCCAAGGGTACGGTAAACATGATTGTGAGTGGATCGCGGAAACTTTCAAATTGCGCCGATAGTACCAGATAAATTAGGATGATAGCAAACAATAACGCAAATAACAAGCTGTTAGAGCTTTCCCGGAATTCAGCGGACTGCCCGTCCAAATCCGTAGCAAATGAGCCATCTAGTGTCTCTCGGGCAATTTGTTCCATAGCATCAATACCGTCGCCCAGCGTGTAGCCAGGAGCTAAAGCCGCCGATACGGTTGCCGAACTGTAGCGGTTGAAGCGAAATAGCTGAGGCGGAGTACTTTCTTCGTTTAGGTAGACCAAGTTATCTAGCTGAATTAACTGTCCGTCGGCGTTTTTCACGTACAGTGAGCGTAAATCTAGTGGGTCATCCCGATCGTCACGCTTTACCTGACCAATAATTTGGTACTGCTTACCGTCCATAATAAAGTAACCGAAGCGGGAACCACTCAGACCAAGTTGCAGCGTTTCGGCAATATCCCGCACTGACACACCCAGGTTTCGGGCTTTTTCCCGGTCAATCTCAATGGATATTTCGGGTTTATTGAATTTCAGGTTCAAGTCCACGAACGCAAAGGCCGAACTCTGATCAGCCAAATCCATAAACTTAGGCAGTACTTGTTCTAGTTTTTCTAGCGTTGGGGCTTGAATTACAAACTGTACGGGCAATCCCTGTCGCTCATTATTAATCGTCGGTTCCTGAGCAATGTACGCCCGGGCTTGGGTAAGTGCCTGTATTTTGGGAGTGATCTCATTAACGATTTCTTGCTGGCTGCGCTTTCGCTCCGAAGCATCAATCAGTGTAAGACGCATGAAAGCTGAGTTGACTGACGAGGTAGAGCTAAAACCAGGGGAAGTCACCGTAATCACCGCATCCCGCTCCGGTATACTCTCTTGTACCACATCCACCAGTTGGTCTGCGTAGTGATCCATATACTCAAAAGTAGCCCCCTCGGGGCCCGATGCTAACATTCGCAGTTGTCCCCGATCTTCTAGCGGGGCTAACTCCTGTTGAAGCGTATTTAGGAACAAATAAATTAATCCGGCCGAAGCAGCAACGACGGCAAAGGCCAGCCAGCGGTACTGCATAAAACTGGCTAACGAGCGATTGTAACCCCGGTTCAACCACTCGAAGAAGGGCTCTGTCTGACGATACAGCCAGGTTTGTCGCTTGCGGCGTTTCAGAATGCGGGAGCACAGCATGGGGGCTAGGGACAAAGCCACAAATGATGAAATTACCACTGCCGAGGCAATCACTAGTCCAAACTCGCGGAACAATCGTCCGGTAAGCCCCTGGAGAAAGATTACCGGTAGAAACACTGCCGCCAGAGCGACAGTAGTAGAAATAACGGCAAAAAAGATTTCCTTAGCTCCCTCTAAGCTAGCCTCTATGGGTGGAGTTCCCTTCTCAATTTTGGCATAGATATTTTCCAGTACCACAATGGTATCATCTACCACTAACCCAATCGCTAACACAATGCCCAGCATAGTCAGTACATTGATAGAAAAGCCCAGCACGTACATTAAGAAAAACGTGCCAATCAGGGCAATGGGAATAGTGATGACCGGAATGATCGTTGTCCGCCAGTCGCGCAGAAACAGGAAGATAATCAGTGCAACCAATATAAATGCTACCACAATGGTCTGCTGCACCTCAGATACTGACTCTCGGATATAACTGGTTTTATCGAAGCCAATGCCCACTTCAATATCTTCGGGTAAATCTTTCTTGATAAACTCAAGGCGTTCGTAAAACTGATCAGCAATCTCGATATTATTCGCCCCAGGTTGGGTACGAATGGCGAGCCCGACCATCGGAATACCGTCCCGCTTTAGCAGGGTTCGTTCATTTTCGGGCCCAAGTTCAGCATTGCCAATATCTTTAAACTTTACTACGGTTTCGTCCGATTCTTTGATAATCAGATTATTGTAGTCTTCAGGCGTGTTAATCCGTCCCATCGTCCGAACCGTCAGCTCAGTATTGAGTCCCTCTACCCGACCAGAGGGTAATTCTACATTATCGCGTTGCACCGCGTTTAGTACATCCAGTGGGGTAAGGTTGTAGGCAGCTAGTTTGTCTGCATCCATCCACAGGCGCATGGAGTAGCGTTTATCACCCCAGATACTAATGTCGCTCACCCCCGAAATGGTCTGAACCCGTTCCTTAAAATCATTCTGGGCAATAGCTGAAAGCTCCAACAGCGAACGCTTATCACTCTTGATATTGAGAAAGATGATAGGGCTGGAATCCGCGTCCGCTTTTCGTACAATGGGTGGGTCAGCATCGGGCGGGAGGCGGTACACCGCCGCTGAAACCTTGTCCCGCACGTCGTTAGCTGCCGCTTCTAGATCAACATCCAGGTCAAACTCCGCGGTGACGGTACTGCGCCCATCCCGGCTTACCGAAGTTAGGCTTTTGATACCAGCCACTCCGTTAATAAATTCTTCTAAGGGCTCGGTAATCTGGGACTCAATTACGTCGGCATTGGCACCAGTGTAGGTGGTAGACACCGAAATACGGGGGGGGTCAACGCTGGGGTACTCCCGCACGCCTAGGAAGCGAAACCCGATAATGCCAAAAATAATGATGATGATGGACATCACGATAGCTAATACCGGACGCTGAACACTGGTTGAAGATAAGCTGGCCATACTAAAAATTGAAAAATTACAAATTGAAAATTGTTAATAGTCCACAGTCAATAGTTCATGGTCTTTAGTTGTTGGTCATCTTTGAGTACAGGCTGTACTGTTTTTTTGGTTACTTTGCATACCTATGTTCAGCTTTCCCTTGCCAATTATTAATTGTTCATTGCAGACTGCACCGCGCCACGGAGGCATTGCTAATTGAACTACTCGGTGAGTGTAATGTCTACTGGGCTGCCGGGTTTAATCTGGAGGATACCAGAGGTCACTATCGTATCTTTCTGACTGATCCCCGATGAAATTTCCACATCCTTATTCGTCCGAATACCTACTTGCACTTTACGCTCTTCTACGGTTCCCTGCTTCGCAACAAATACTTTATGACCATTTAACTCGGGAATGACTGCCTGGGTCGGTACCATCAGAGCGTTATCTTCCCGGTTGAGGGTAAGACTGATGCGGGCAAACTGACCGGGCAACAGCCGACGGTGTTCGTTAGGGCTGATGGCCCGCATTTTCAGTGTGCGGGTAGCCGGATCAATCATTGGATCAATCGCATAGATTTTTCCAGTGAATATATCGTCCGAAGCATCGGTGCGAAACTCGACCTCATCGCTGATTTTTATATCGTTACTGTACCGTCCGGGTACGGCAAACTCAACTTTAGCTGGGTTGATATTAGAAAAAGTGGCAATGACTGTTTGGGGGGAAATATAACTACCCGTACTTACGTACCGTAGACCAATCATGCCATCAAAGGGAGCGCGAATCTGGGATTTGGCAATCTGGGCTTCCAGCACTTTTATGTCGGCACTAGAGGTGTTCAATTCAGTTAGGGCCTGATCGTATTCTTCCTGACTAATCGCCTCTTTTTCAAGCAGCAGTCGCTGGCGATATTCCATATCCTCACGCAGTTTGCGAGTATACTTGAGTTTCTCCAATTGGGCAGTGAGTTCTTCATCGTTGATGGTGAGCAAAAGTGTACCTCGTTTTACCTCTTGTCCTTCCTGAAAATAAATGCCCGTTACCTTCCCTGAAATCTCACTACGAATCTCTAGTGACTCGTTAGCAAGTATCGCCCCGGTGACCTGAATCTGGTCACTCAACCGCTTGGGTTCAACTACTACTGCATTGACAGGAATAGCTTGAGGGGCGGTTGCTGGAGCAGCGACGGCTGAAGCACCGAGACTACTTCCGTCGCTGGAGAAGTCTAATTTAGGTAAAGCGATAAGGAATACAACCAACAGAATAATGACTACAGTAAGGAGAGTTCTGATCGTTTTGTTCATAGGTTAGCTAAAATGCCTAAGCGATAAAAAATTGCGTATTTAAAAAGTGTTAGTATCGTAACATCAGTAGTAGTGTAACGTCTTCAAGCTATTGTGGTTTACCCATCCTGGTATAATATGTCTAATAATTTGCGCTATTAGTCTATTTTCCACCACTCACTAGGGCGTTATGGTTGATAAACTGAAGGGCTTCCCGATTAAAAATTTCAGGACGTTCAATATTCACCACGTGTCCGCAGTTCTCTATCACGCGAAGTACTGCCCGCTGATGCAGTTTCACAATGCGTTTGACCGGAGGTAAGAACATATAATCATGTTCGCCCATAACGTAGAGCGTCGGAACATTGATATCTTTCTCTTTGAAGTATTTTAGCAGCGGATTTACCTCATGGGTAAGCTTGTACCACCGCAAAAATTCTTTCTTATACAATCGCTTGGCTTCGCGAATAAACAGGTTACGGGACACTTGGTCGCGCTTGCTAGGCATAATAATCCAGGCAAAAAATCGGTACAACCACATATAGGGAATGAATCGCTTGAGGGCATGACCCAGGTACACCAAAAAGCGGGATCGGATATTGAGGCGGGTAATCGCTCCACACAGCACCATCGACCGCAATCGGTCGGGGGCTAATTCGCCAATAGAGCGAATGATAATAGAACCTAGTGATACACCAACAAAATGAGCCTGCTTAATTTTTAGGTGTTCTACTACTTCTAAAATATCCCGACTAATGTCCTGAAAAGAATAGTTATTCTCAACGTACTCTTTGAACAATTCTTTAGACCGTCCGTGCCCGCGCAGATCTACCAGAAGAACGTTAAACTGCTCTTTAAATGCTTTAATTTGCTTGTACCAGATAGACGAGCTCCCACCTGCACCGTGTACAAACACAACCCAGTCTTTGTCTTCACCCAAACGATATTCCCGGTAAAATAGCATAAGCGGAATGAACGTATCTAAATAAACTGGATTTAGCCCAACAAAGTTATCTTATCTATTCGTGTTGTGGGGCTGAGTGTTATGGTATTAAGGTGTTATAGTACTTTACTATTATGAACTGTGATACCCCAACACAATAATCAATACAAATCCACTAACCGATAGTAATCCATCATTGTCTTCCGAAAGGCCTCACGTTCATCCCGAGTAGCCAGTACCGAAACCCGGTCGCCTCGGGTATTTTCTGTATATAGTTGGTGGGCATCTTGCAAACTGTTGTATATCTGGCTGGCAAACTGATAATGCTTTTCTTTATTACCCGGCACATATTCGTAAACGCCCGTCTGCTGCACGCTGTCTTGCCAGTAGATTCTAAGCGTATCCTGCTGCTGTAAATAAGTATTAGGCTCGGTCAGCACGTAGGCCTCATCGTAGCGCCAGTTGATGACGATTGCCAGATTGAGCACCGGTTGTTCCTTGGCTTGGCTTCGCTCTTTGATCCGGTAAATATCTAGCTTGGCAGCATCCATTGTCTCCTTATCATAGTAACTCTGCCGTACATTTTTGAAGAAAAGCTCAGAAGCATCGGAGGTAGTAAATTTTGCTTGATTTTCGTCTACTTTACGTCTTTTGTCAGGGTTACACGCTAGAAAGATAAGTAGCGACAAACAAATTAATCCGTTCCATTTCATAAGCTTTGTGATAACTAACGCATAAGAATGATTGTTTGGCATTCGAGGTTACAGGTCTTCGGTTTTGGGCTTGATTTCATAGTTAAGTAATTTTGAGTACTCGAGAATCCTAACACCACGCAGCTTGCCCCACGCTTGACTGGGGGCGGCCGTTATAACACTGTAAGACCATAACACTAATTCACTATGAACACTCCTTTCCACTTAGCCTTTCCCGTTTCTAATTTGATTGATACCCGGCAATTTTACGAGGACTTGCTAGGCTGCTCGGTCGGGCGCACCTCAGAACGTTGGATTGACTTTAACTTTTACGGTCATCAAATTTCAGCCCATTTAAAGCCTGAAGAAGTAATGAAGGCTCAGACGAATGAGGTAGACGGAGATCAAGTTCCAGTACGCCACTTTGGGGCAATTCTGGATATGGAAACCTGGGAGAAACTGGCTGGTCGGCTCAAAGAAGCTAACATTAATTTTATTATAGAACCCCACGTTCGGTTCAAAGGTGAGGCAGGCGAACAAGCTACTATGTTTTTCCTAGACCCCAGTGGCAACGCACTGGAGTTTAAGGCCTTTCAGGATCACAATCAGATTTTTGCTAGCGAATAGTAACTACTGGCGATTGCGCTCGCTGGCAAGATCAAAAAACGCATGATTTAGTAGCAGGTCCGCTGCCATGCTAAAGCTTAGATAGCCGGATGCTTCTATGGGGTCTAGGTATCCCTGTAAGGTAGTATCTTCAATAAACGAGACAGCCGACAGATATTTCGCTAAACATTCAGCTATGGTTTTACTGCAGTTGCGTTTTACATGCTCGTCAAATAAGTGAATAACCGACTGCAACTGCCCGACTTCCTCTTCACTAAAGTAATAGTGAATTAACGGATCTTGATCGAGGGACTGTCCTCGAAGTGGAGACAAGAAGACAGTGACTAAACCCAAGCTAAGAACTACTCTATTCATTACCTTCTGGGTTACATGTCCTGAATAATAGCCTTCTTGGGAATATAGATACTCCACATGCCTAGAAAGGTTGAGTCAGTATCAGATAATGAGAGTTGGGCTTTCAGCGAGTCGCTGAGGATAACCGGATGGGTGTACAGCAGGGTGTCTTGGCCAATCCGCTGCACATTCGCGATTAATCTCTCCTGCTGCTGCTCACTGTAGCGGTAGGCTTCCAGAATTTGTTGCTCTTTTTCCCTCAAACCCGCCGTTGGAGTATTGCCCGCCACCCAGTGGATAGTCGCATCTTCGGCAAATGTATGCACCGATTGCTCTTGCAAATACGTCATGAAATCAGTGGTAGACGATTCCGCCTGATACTGCTCTAGCAAAACTGACAGAAGCTGCTTCGCCAGAGACTCGCCTCGTTGGTAAGTCGCCTCGGTAATGTCTTCGGGCATTACCCGTTTGATCTCTCGCTGCTCCATTTCTGCCTGTACCTCATCCGTCATCACCGGTTTTTCGCCCGTCCCCCCGCAGGCAGTGAGGGCAATAATCAGTATTAAGATTAAGTAAGATGATAAACTCATAACTGATTAACTGACATAGAAAGGGTTAGTTTGTGATATAGCCGTGTTATAGTGTTATGGTAGCCCTGCCTTTACCAGCATACAGGCGCCATGCGGTGCTATAGTCCCGAGTTTCAGATTTAATCACTTCGACCTAAATACCTAAACACAATTTATAAGTGCTAAAACACTCCAACACCAAAATACAATAACACTCTAACGCTAAGGTCAAACCACTTCGATGAACGTATCTTTCAGCTCAGTAGTCTCACCGATAGCTTTTAGGGATAGACCAATTGATTGGGTATATTGAGTAAAACTGGCTTCGTATTCCTTATCTACGGCTACCAATAGTCCTCCGCTAGTCTGAGGGTCACAAAGCAGGGCTTTCTGCTCGTCGGTGATCGGACTGACTTTCTCTCCGTAGCTGTCCCAATTACGTTTAGTGCCGCCTGGTACACAATCTTGGGCGATATAGTCATCGACATTATCGAAGCGGGGAACCTGATCAAAGTTAATTGTCGCACTTACCTGACTAGCGTCACAAACCTCTGACAAATGTCCGAGTAGCCCGAAACCAGTCACATCGGTCATCGCCCTTACGTAAGAGAGCCGCCCGAATTGGATGCCGATGTGGTTAAGTTGCAACATACTATTCAGCACTGCCTGAAAATCCTCTTCCTGCACTACCCCTTTTTTATGGGCCGTAGTAATTAGCCCAACGCCCAGTGGCTTGGTTAGAAACAGTTTACAACCTGGGGTTGCCTGATCATTGCGTTTGAGGTGCTCTAGCAGTATTTGTCCGGTTACCGCCAGCCCAAAGATAGGCTCAGGAGTGTCAATACTGTGCCCACCTGCCAGTGGAATATTGGCTTTACGGCAGGCAGCTTTTGACCCGGAAATGACCTTTTGGGCTACTTCTGCTGGAATCTTATCTACCGGCCAACCCAAAATAGCCACCGCCATCGTCGGCTTTCCACCCATAGCGTATACATCGCTGAGGGCATTCACCGAGGCAATTTGCCCGAAGTCAAACGGGTCGTCAACAATCGGCATAAAAAAGTCGGTGGTACTGATGAGGGCTTGCCCCAACCCAATATCGTAGACCGCCGCATCGTCCCGGGTACCGCTGCCAACCACCAGGTTTGGGTCGTTAAAATCGTCTCCGTCAGAGACTAGTATGCTTTCTAATATTTTGGGAGAAATCTTGCAACCGCAGCCAGCCCCGTGGCTGTACTGGGTTAAACGAACTGGTTTATCTGATTGCATAACGGTGGTTAAGTTAGGGTGGATACGTGATTGATCTGATTAGCAAATTCTTGAATTTTCCGGGCATTTTCTGCCGCATTACCGGTAGGGCAATGTAGAGGGTGACACAGATATTCGGGTTTCCGATCCAGATTGCGCTGGTAGCTACGGTCGTAATATTCCAGTAGCAAGTCAGCTACGTGGGACAGCCTTTTATCTTCTAGTGCCTGCAATGCCTGTTGGGTTCGCAGTCCGCCGAGGCGACGCTCAATGGTTCGGATCGCTTGCGCCAGTCGTTCAGGGTTCAGGTTACCGTACTCTTGTACCAAGCGCTGCACCCGCGCTGGGCGGGGTACTTCCAAGACAATAACTGGGGCTTGCTTCATATGCTTCCAGAACTCATGCGGAAGCTGTACTCTACCAATGCTAAACGACTCGTCCTCCAGCCAGATAGTTTGGGATAAATTCAGCGATTGCCACTCTTCAAATAAGTTGTTCTGAAACTGTTCGGAAGTGGGCTGCTTCCCTTGATCGATGCCACCAAAGGCTGATCCTCGGTGGTTAGCCAATGCTTCTAAGTCGATGACTTGCTCGCCCCACCGACGGAGTTCCTGTAGTATTTCAGTTTTTCCGCTTCCGGTTGCCCCACCCAAAATTATTATGGGTAAGGGCTGCTGGTAAATATCAAGCGCGGCTCGGCGGTAAGTCTTGTAACCACCTGTCAGTGTATGGGCTTGCAATCCGGCAGTAGTGAGTAGCCAAGCTACGCTTTCGCTCCGCATTCCACCCCGCCAGCAGTGTACCAGTACCTGAGCATTGACGGACAACTGGTGTGCCTGCTCTACAATTTTTCGCATTTTCGGGCCTACCACATCCAAGCCTTTCAGCAGGGCCTCGTAGCGTCCGGCCTGCTTGTACAGCGTACCCACCTGAGCCCGTTCGTCGTCAGAGAATAGCGGCAAATTATGGGCTTGGGGAATATGACCTGCCCGATACTCGGCAGGAGAGCGGACATCGAGTACGGGTAACTGCTTGCTGTGATTGAGAAATTCGTGTACAGAAAGTTGAGCCATAATGGATTAACCATCCACCGCCATATTAGTTAGCCGAATTAATCACTGTTTCCCGAATCTCTTCCTCCGGCAAGCCTCCTTCCGTTCCGGCTACCACCATTGATACCGAAGCATCCCCCGTAACGTTCACTACAGTGCGGCACATATCGATAATCCGATCGGGGGCGAGGATCAGGGCGAGTCCGGCGGCGGGCACCCCAATGGCCTCCAATACGATTACTAACATCACTACTCCAGCACCGGGCACCGCTGCCGTTCCGATGGAAGCCAGCGTAGCGGTGAGTACAATCATCAACTGACTGGTGAGCGATAAGCCTAGTCCGAGTGCCTGAGCGATAAATACTGCTGCTACTCCCTGGTACAAACTGGTACCGTCCATATTGATGGTTGCTCCTAGTGGCAGCACAAAACTGGCTACTTCTTCGGATACCTCTAAGTCGTTTTGTACCACTTCCATCGTGACGGGTAGGGTAGCCGCACTAGAGCTGGTACTGAACGCCAGCAATTGGGCGGGGCGCATGGCCCGGAAGAACTTCTTGTACTTTACTTTGACGAACATTTTAAAGATAGCCGGATAGATGACTGCTACCATGATGAGCAGCCCGGCAATTACTGTGAGGGTGTACCACAGCAGGGCGTAGAGCAAGGTGAAGGCTTCATCGGGATTTTCTCCGCCAATTTCCACAATCAGGGCGGCAATTAGGGCAAATACACCGTAGGGGGCTAGTAGCATGATAAACTCTACGATCTTAATGATTACGTCATTCAGTCCATCAAAGAAGGCAATGACGGGCTGCCCTTTATCGCGGGGAATATTCAATAGTGCCACACCAATAATTAGTGCCACAAATACTACCTGTAACATCGCCCCATTATCAGTAAACGCCTGAAAAACATTCTGGGGCACAATATCTACCAACGGTTGCAACGGTCCAGCATCTCGCACATCTTGCGCTACTCCTTGCCGACTCTCTACATCACCACTGTAGAGTGACATTAGGTTCTCTCGGGTAGACTCAGGCAGTTTCTTGCCCGGCTGTATGATGTTCACTAGAATTAGCCCAATAGTGATGGCAATCGTCGTCGTAGCTAAGTAGGTCAAAATGGTTTTGCCACCCATGCGTGACAGCTTAGAAATATCGCCTAAGTTAGCAATACCTACAATGAGCGATGCCAGCACTAGTGGTACGGCAATCATCTTTAGGGAATTGACAAAGATAGTCCCGAAGGGCTTAATGTACTTGGCAGTAATGGTCGGGTCCCAACCAAACTGAATACTGGCTAAACCGAATACTAGTCCCAGTACTAAGCCGATAATAATTTGGGTGTGAAGTGGTAATCTTTTCATATAGTGTAGTTCAATCTATTTGCTTTTGAAGCGAGCAACCGTAAAAATGCAAAATCCTCAGAGTAAATACTAATAAGAAAAATAAGAACGCAAGAGGTTGACTACTCAAATAGTCAGTCACCGACTATTTACTGATATGATATTTGGTTATAATTACTTTTATGAGAACAACCTTTGGTTTTATTTTAGTAGTACTGACTACCACTGCCTGTACAAGCACTAAACACCAGCTAGTCCCCCGCTATGGTTTTGATTTTCAGCCAGGAGAGCGACTGGTTATCGCCCAGTTTCAGAGCCGCTCTACAGTATCCAATTACGCTACTGAGCAAATGCTTAGCGCATTCCAGCAGTGCCCCGATGTAGAAATTGTAACACCTGATCATGATGGTGAAGTGTATACTATGGCAGGGGGATCTCCCAAACACGGAGTTATTGCGGGTAACGTTATCGGCTTACTTCAAAGTAAGTTAAAAAAAGGTTGTCGGATAGGTAGCAGTGATTTGAAGTTTTACATTGAGTCAATTGATAGGTCACTATATCCGGATGCTTCCGTGATTTGCCAACCCTACCGAGTATCTGGGCACGATCGTAATGCGCTGACCAATCCCATTTTATTAGTAGAAGTATTATCGGAAGGCACCGCTAACTATGATCGGGGGGCAAAGTTTCACTACTATAGTGAACTACCCTCTTTGCGAGAATGCGTGCTGGTTGAGCAAGATGTATGGAAGGTGAAAACCCGCTACCGAAACTCTACCGATGACGAGTGGCGGATGAATTGGTTTGAGGGGAAAGATACTTCGGTTATTTTTCATTCCATAAATGCTACTATCTCTCTAGCAGAAATCCATCAGGGTATCGAGGGTTTATAAAAATAATCGCGCTATTTTTCATCTTACCTCTCACTCTTCAAAAACTCATCGGTGAAGTGCGCTCGCCGTTTGGGTTGAGCAAACTTAGCAGCATTGTAGGTCTTAGAGTCACTCTTAGGAACTGATAGGTTTTGCCACTGGTCGCCTTTAATCATTTTCCCCAAATAGGTAATTTGCCCCACGTGATAGGCGTAATGCGCTAATTGCCGATTAACCGCTTCTATCACCGTATGACCCATATTACGGATGTATACAATCTGCTCTAAGTTATCAGCACTCACCAAATCCAATGCCTGAAAGAGGCAGTCCCAGCCTTCGTTCCACTTGCTGAGCAATTCTTCTTTGGTTTTGATACGGTCTTCAAATTCTTCGTCGCGGTTGCGCCATTCTTTTTCACCGTCGGTAGTGAGAAAATCTGTCCAGCGGGAGAGCATATTGCCCCACAAATGGTTGACAATGATAGCGATAGAATTATTATCCGAGCTATATTCCCAGAATAGTTCGGAATCACTGAGTTGGTCAAAGGTTTTATCACCCAGCGCACGGTAGTAGGCAAATTGCTTCTTTATACTTTCCAGGTAGTTTTCTATCATGGCTTTTTGCGTTTGGTTTTGCACAGATATGCTAGGTGTTTAAAACGCATAGCAGAAATTTGATCTACTAAATTTACGTGCTTTTTACCTGCTTCGGTACACCACCACCTCAAACCAAACGATATTTGGTGTTTTGAGAAATAATTGGTGATACCTCTGCGCGGAACATTTGTATCCAAAGAAGGCACCATGTAGCTTTTACACTGAAAATGCTGAAACTGGAAAAGAGCTTTGGTGTACCTTGCTTTTTTATAAAAATATGAAAGAGAATGGTTCAGAATACTATGATGATAACAGTTTGGATAGGACTACTCTCCCTACCTACGATAGTCTATCTTGGATTTAAAAGATTGAGGAGTGATAATCTAAGGTTAAAAATATTTATCGGATCAATCGCATTTTCGGCTTTCAATATTCTTTTGTATTGCTTCTCGGTTACTTGGAAGGGATCAGTTATGGATACTCTAGTCTTTTTGTTTATCTACTTTACCTACTGTCTAATCGTTTATTATGTGTTTCTGATTCCTAATATAATCGTACAAAGATTGTTAATTATACCAGCCCTTTTACCAATTGTAGTTGGATACTTTTTCTCGACTTTTGGTTTTTTAGCATTGGGATGGATTGTCGCGGAATATGCCCCTGATAAAGAAATTAGGCTCAGTGACCAACTATTTTACCGCGAATATCCTCAGGGCACTGCAATTCATGGTGGAGGAACAAGAATAGTAGTTTTTGAATCTATTCCTTTCCTACCTTTTTTAGAAAGCACGGCTTTGACGAAAGACATTAATCTTGAGGATCTGGACATAAAATTGAACGAGTTGGAAAGCACTGATGATAGATTAAATATTGAGGTTTATTCAAACAACACCCTGTACTTCGATACTCTAGTTATTAGATGAAATATGCCTACTAATGATAGTGTTCTAAAGGGACGCTACCATTTACTTATGAAAAAGAGGAACTTAGTTCCGGCAAGTAGTCATTAATTTTACTGTAAGCGATTGGATAGTGACAGGGACTACGCATCTCGGACAAAGTCCCTACGTTCATTTGGCATTTGCAGTGCTCCTACGAAACACTACAGATAGCATATGAGTATCGTCTAACCCGGATTTGAGAAGATATAAAAAAGCAGTAGATTGAAAGAAAAAAGACAATGAAAAAGTATAAGGTAATTGAAACGCTAGATCACTTACCCGAAGAGTTTGATGTGGAGGAGCTAGTGGAAAAGCTGCTATTCATAGAAAAAGTAGAGCAAGGTGTACAGGACGCTGATAATGGTAAGACGATGAGTTTGCAGGAAGCCAAACAGAAAATGGAGAAAAGATGGCAGGCCTTGAGATAAGAATCACCGAAACGGCCTATTTAGATTTAGAAGATATAGAAAACTACGTCAGCCAAAGCTCACCCAGATCGGCCGGGATTTTATCAACAAAATCTTTAACAAGATTGAACTACTCTACGAACACCCCCGAACAGACAGAAAGGTACCTGAGTTCGATGATGAGAGGCTTAGGGAACTAATTCAGGGCAAGTAAAGAATAGTATATCGGATTGTCAGTGATGAACTGATAGAAGTGCTACGGGTCATCCACGGATCTAGATTAATGGATTTGGGATAAGAATAATTATGACCTCAACCCTAAAACAAACTCAGAACACCGTGGGCGACACGCTTTTCGTGATCCAATAACCACTTCTTGCGCCACATGCCACCGTTGTAACCGGTTAGGTTACCGCTGGCTCCGATGATGCGGTGGCAGGGCACAATAATCGCAATCTGGTTTTTCCCATTCGCTAAACCCACTGCCCGGCTGCCTTTGGCACTTCCAATCTGTCGAGCCAGTTCAGCGTAGGTTTTAGTTTGACCAAATGGAATTTTCAGTAGCCCTTGCCACACTGTCTGCTGGAAGGGCGTCCCTTCCTGCTGAAACTGTAATCCAAACGTTCGGCGCCAACCGGCAAAGTATTCATCTAAGTGCGTAGCACAGCGACGGAGTAGTGCAGGTGCTTCGTTAGCGGGAACAGCCGTTTCTACTAAATCCGTGTGTAAATCAGCGTAGCGCACCCCGATAATGAAAGATTCACTTCCGCTGATAAGTAAATCACCCAAGGGTGAAGGATGCACGATAGTGAAGGTACGCATAGCATCTACACATGCTTTCGGTAAGCTTCAATAATATGATTAAGGAATTCACCCTGGTCCATGCTCCAGTAACGGTTGGAGAAAATCTCTACTTCCATAAAGCCCTTGAAGCCAGCTTCCTCCACCCACCCCCGAATTTGGGGAACATTGATACAACCTTCGCCCATTAGCCCGCGGTCGAGCAGAAAATCTTCGGTAGGCACCCGCCAGTCGCAGACGTGAAAGGCTGAGAGGTTACCGTTGCGCCCGCAGCGTATAATTTCCGACTGTAAATTATCGTCCCACCAGAGATGATATACATCTAAGGCAATTCCTACCCAAGAGGAATCAATGGCTTCTGCCATATCGTTGGCTTGCCCCAGTGTATTTACTGCCGAGCGGGTGTCGGCGTACATGGGGTGCAGTGGTTCAATGGTCACTTGTACCCGGTTAGCTTCTGCGTGGGGCAAAATGGCTTCTATCCCTTCCTGAATCTGCTGCCGTGAAGTCGCCAGTGACTGGCTGGGTTCAGCTCCGCAAACGAGTACTACCATTGGGGCACCCAATTCGGCGGCTTCGTCAATGGCGCGTTTGTTATCGTCAATAGCTGCTTGTCGTTTTTCGGCACTAGCCGCTGGAAAGAACCCTCCTCGGCATAGTGATACAATGCTTAATCCGTGGTTACGCAGTCGATCACCAGTTTGAGCAATATTTCTTCCTTCTAAAGCATCGCGCCATACAGTAATGCCCTGCACCCCAGCTTCGGCAAAGCGTTCTGATGATTCTTCAATGCTCCAGGGCTTAGTAGTAATGGTATGAATACAGAGTCGCGATAAGTCTTCCAATGTAGTGTCGGTTTAATCGGTAAGTAGCGATTAAAATTACGAAAGGAAATTACTTACTCCAGTATTCTACTGGGTTTTCTAATTCTAGCCGCTAATAGAAAAGGCGTGGGCGGGAATCTCACCCAAGTTTTTCATCATTTTAACGTGAGAAGCCAGCGCATCCCGAAATCGGATCTTCTCATGGTAGGGTAGCTGAAACTCTTGGGCAGTCCGTCGTACAATAGGGGCAATTGCCTCATAGTGAATATGGCAAATATTGGGGAACAGATGATGCTCAACCTGAAAGTTAAGCCCCCCCACGTACCAATTTAGTAGGCGGTTATTGCGGGCAAAATTAGCGGTGGTTTCTAACTGATGAATAGCCCAGGCATTTTCAATATTACCCTCTTCGTTAGGTAGTGGCTGCTCCACCTCTTCTACAATGTGCGCCAATTGGAACACCAACGTAAGAATATATCCGGCCGTGAAGTGCATGGCCAGTACTCCAATCACTACCTGCCACCACAGCAGGGGGGTGATTAACATCGGCAGGGCAATGGTAAAAAAGATATATAAAAGCTTGGTAAAGATAAGCTTACCCAGCTCGCTAGAGAACTTCGTTTTTTGCCGCTCTACCATCCCAGTTCTATTATAGTTTAGTAGTTTAATTAGATCACTGATGATAAAGAATAGCGTATTAAAGCCGTACATGAAAAATACATATACGTACTGATAGCGATGTATCCACTGGAGAGGCGCATGTTTGGATAGCCGGATAATCAGTTTGGTTCTAATATCATCGTCCAATCCATGAATATTGGTGTAAGTGTGGTGCAACACATTGTGTTGGATCTTCCAAACGATAGGGTTGGCACCAATGAAGTAAGTGAGGTAGCCCACCCAGCGGTTCACCGTTGCATTGCGCGAATAGGAGCCGTGCAAAGCATCGTGCATTACCGACATACCGATACCTGCTTTCCCCGCTCCCATCAGAATAGCGAACGGTAGTAGCCACCAGGCATTAACTGATAAAGTGAGTATAGCCGTATAGGAGCCAAGATAGAGGATGAGTAAGGCCACGGTTTTCAGCACCATTTGGCGATTGCCGTAGTGTGAAATTCCCTGTTCCTTAAAGTATTGATTAACGCGCTTACGCAATGTGGGGAAGAATGCTGAGCGATCAGCATCAACAAATCGGGTTTGGTAGTTCATGAGACTGGTTTAAAGAGCGAAAATATTACGCCGCTCAGTCAAGAAAGATGGGCCAAACGAGAGGGAGTGGAGTAACACCATCTGGTGGGGCAATGATCCTTAGTGTCTGTAGGCCACGCTATTGTAATTCCCCCCTATTACATCTTGTTTTAAGAGATTGTTTAAGGGAATAGCAAAATAGGACAAAGAAATTGATTCTCATTCATTTTTCTCATAATAAAATTTTATCCTTATACAATTTATCTGGTTTTTTGGAAAAGGGCTACGCTAAAATGCAAACATAGGAGTCAACTTGATGCAGCATATTTATTTGCATATATTGATGTATGATCTATCCCAGAGTCTTACCACTGTTCTTTCTATTTATCGGCTTGCTAAGTTGCCAGCAAACCCAAGAAACTGAAGAGTCAGCCCGTCTTACTGTTATATTCTCCGATGATAAACCGTCCGATATTAAGATCGGTACCATTCATCCGTTTGACTTTAGTGATTCCTTACTGGCTGAGGCGAAGCTAGATACCTTAGATACCGATACTATTGAATTGGTTATTAACCTCCCGAAAACTACCCTAGCTTATCTCGAGATAGATGAGAATCGGAACCAGCTATACCTCACTCCTGGAGATGATCTAACTATCTCAATCAAGACTGAAGGCGAGCCGCCCACCGTAGCCTATTCCGGAACCGGATCGGCAGTCAATAACTACTTAGCCCAGATTAACCAAATCCGGGAAGACTTCGTACAGACTGACCGAAGATATATCTGGCAGTTGGGAGAGGAAGAATTCATGAGCCAACTGGATTCATTAAGAGGCGCCTATCAGGCATTCCACCAAGCGTTTACTGATACAGTAACTCTATCCAAGCATTTAGATACGTTGTTATCAGACCGAAACCGATTGATGCTGATTAGCCAGAAGGAAAATTACGACCTAGTTCATTATTCCGACCGGGCTGATGGCGAAATAAATCCTAACGAAATCACTAGAGAGGAGTCAAAGTATTCCTACTACGAAGTTCCTTTTGATACCGCCTACTTAACTAGTAGCCTGCTAGCATACGAATACGCAATGGCACTATCGATGTATCTAGATTTACACATAGTCTGGCCGATTTCTAATCGTACCCTCGATATTGAGAAAAATCCCGACGCAATAGATAGCCTTCCGTTAGTAACTAATCAAATGATCAGAGGCAACTCATACCCAGATCGGATACGTGAGTTTTTGCTAGCTAGAAATGCGCTCGATTTCTTGAGTTATCAAGGAATTACCCCTACAGTAGAAGCTGTCCTCCACGATTTTAAAATAGACTACCCTGCTTCTGCCTACCAAAAGTCATTGGAAGCTTGGTATAATAAGTGGCTCACTATTGCTCCCGG
>JBCCTI010000046.1:0-55364 GCA_039198955.1 Bacteroidota bacterium
ATATCATCTAAAATCACATATATTGCAATGGTGTTATCGTTGAGCATAAGAATAAGTGTTTTGAAGTGTGAGAACCTCAAAAATACAATCTTATCCCATACGATAACACTTCTTTTCATAGGTAGCAACTTGAATTAATTAATTATCTCCTTACCCACAAACGTAGCATTTTCCACCAGGTTATACGTTTGGTGAGGCTGCAGATAGGTTAACTAAATTAACCCACTCGCGAAGGGTTGGCTGTGCTTCAAAGTAAATTGAGCAGTTTTCGGCTTACCCCCAAACAGCGGAACACCTGAGCCAAGTACCGTCGGATGCACTGATAAAATCATCTCATCAATTAGTTCAGCATTCAGTAATAGGGTATTGATCTGTCCTCCACCAATCAGCCAAATATCCCGACCCGGTTGCTGTTTGAGTTCGGTGACAAGATTTACCAAGTCGGAATAAACAAACTGTACTCTTCCATCGTCCTGAACTGTCGCACTTCGGGTAAATACGTAGTTAGTTTTATCAGTATAGGGAAAATCACCGAAGGTAAGTATCTGCTGATAGGTGCGGTTTCCCATCAGGGTGGTATCGATTCGCTGTAAAAATTCGGAATAACCGTAGTCCTGGTCATCAAATAGCCAGTCAATTTCCCCATCGGGGCGGGCAATAAAGCCATCAAGACTCATGGCACTGTATAAAATAATCTTTCGCATAGTGAAACTTTATTAGGCTAAGTATTCTTTATCAAAGGTCGTAAATCTACCAACATGGTTGTACCTTTGCGGCAATAATTGGCTTGCGTGTGGTAACCCACTGATTACTGGCTCATCGTTTAAGCTGTTTTTACGTTTCGTTCCTCCGGGCAATTCAGTGGACTGCTTAATTTTATCGATATCAGTATGACTTTTCAAGAACTGGGGCTACGTCCCGAACTACTGCAAGCTACCGAAGAACTGGGCTTCACCGAACCGACTCCTATTCAGCAACAAGCCATTCCGGTACTTATTTCCGAAAACCGCGATTTAGTGGCCTTAGCGCAAACCGGAACAGGTAAAACGGCAGCATTTGGCTTACCACTGCTACATCAGGTGAGCGACGATGCCTCGCAGGTGCAAGCATTGGTACTGTGCCCCACCCGGGAGCTTTGTTTGCAAATTACCCGCGACTTGAATGAGCTCGCCAAACACTTGCCCGAGGTACGAGTAGCCGCAGTGTACGGCGGGGCCAGTATGGATCAGCAAATTCGTCAGTTAAAACGAGGAGTGCAGATTGTGGTGGGAACCCCCGGTCGCGTTCACGATCTGATTCGCCGCAAAATATTAAAACTAGATGCGGTAGAAAGATTGGTACTAGACGAAGCGGACGAAATGCTCTCAATGGGGTTCAAAGAAGAGTTGGAGGCCATTGTAGCTGAGACTCCTGAAGAACGACAAACTCTGCTATTCTCGGCCACCATGCCTAGATCAATTGCCAACCGATTTACCCGCAACCCGGCCGAAATCTCGGTAGGTTCGCGCAATGCCGGGGCCAGCACCGTAAAGCATATATACTACATGGTGAATGCCAAAGACCGCTACGCTGCCCTAAAGCGGATTGCCGATTTGTATCCCGAAATTTACGGAATTGTATTTTGCCGTACTCGCCAGGAAACCAAAGATGTAGCCGCTAAACTCGGAGCCGATGGCTACAATGCCGATGCCCTGCACGGCGATTTATCACAGCCGCAGCGCGACTACGTAATGAACCGCTTTCGGAAAAAGCAATTGAACATGCTGGTGGCTACCGATGTGGCAGCGCGAGGATTGGATGTAAACGACCTCAGTCACGTCATTAATTACAACCTTCCCGACGATATTGAGGTATACACCCACCGCAGCGGACGAACCGGGCGCGCCGGACGAGAGGGTACTTCCATTGCCATTATTCACCGCCGGGAAAAAGGGAGGATCAGACAGATTGAACGAGCAGCAAAAATTTCTTTTGAGCAACAGCCCGTACCCGGCGGACGGGAGATTTGCGAGAAACAGCTTTTCCACCTGATTGACCGGATGGAGCACATTGAGGTGAATGAGGAGCAGATTGAGCCCTATATGTCGGTCATTTATAAAAAACTGGACTGGCTAAGCCGAGAAGATTTAATAAAACGCTTTGTATCGGTAGAGTTCAACCGATTTCTAGCCTACTATAAAAATGCCCCTGACCTCAACGTAAAGGCTGACGAACGCAAAAATGGACGAGACCGTAACCGGGGTAGCCGACCGACTGAGCGGGTACGGGAGCGCCGCAGTAAAACTAATTTCTCTAAATTTTACATTAACATTGGTAGCAAGCACAAAATGAGTCCTGCCCGACTGATGGGCCTGATTAACGAACATACCAATGATTCATCTATTCGGTTTGGTAAAATTGATATTGAGAAAAATTTTACCATGTTCGAGATTGACCACCAACACGAAGCCGTCATTGAACCCGCCTTCGATGGTGCCACCTTCGCCGGACAATTAGCCTTAGTACAAAAAGCCAATTCCGACGGTCCCCGTAAACCCCATCGGGAAGGCAACTTCGGCAAAAAGAAAAAGAAGAAGCATCGTAAAGGGAAGGGCGTAATAAAAAAGTAACTTTTTCACCAAAGCTTTTATCAGACAATTCCAACCTTTGTACTACAATTTACATCTCCGGTATGGATCAAAAAATTTCTTTTCATGCATTGGTTAGTTTGGTTATCTGCGTTTCTGCTATTGCCCTCATTAGCATCCGCGCAATTCACCGTGTACGGCGGAGCTAACCTCAATACCATTCGCAGCCAGTACTTAGTTGGCGATGTTCAACCGCAGGCAGGGTATCAGATAGGTATCAGTAGCTACTTTCCAGTCCGGAGTGATTCATTTCGCCCCGGGTTATCATTAGAACTCAATCGCAAAGGGTACGTCCAGGAGATTGATAATATTCGCCACATTTATCGTCTCACGTATTTCATAGCTTACCCACATGTGAACTATTTTGTGGGCGAGCGTTGGTCAGTGGCTGCCGGAATAGAAATAGGTGGCTTAATTAGTGCTCGATACCAACAAGGGGTTGAAAGGATTGGGGTAATTGAAAATTACCGAGATAATGATGTAGGACTGCGGGCTGAACTTCGGGGGCAATTTGTATCTTGGTTAGGCTTTTATGCTGGATACACCCACGGACTAAGAAAATTAATAGAATATCCAGCTATTTCCGATTCTGGGGATTTTATCGGAACCATTCGTGACGTTCAGCTTCGCACTGCTTATTTCGGTATTATTATCACTGTTTTCAAGCCATGAAAAATAGAATAATCTCTATCTTTTTGATAGCCATATTGAGCCGTTGTGGTGGAGAATTTATCCCCGATCCAATTGACCCTCGTCTCCCCCGCTATTCGGAGGAGGGCAAAGATGCAGCTGGTTGCTTCATCAATGGTGATGTTTGGCGGGCAGTGAAAACGGGTGGTGGATTTGGTAGGCCTGATGAGACGCTTCGCATAAACTTCTTACCAGAGGATAGCACAATCCAGATTACTATTGACGGTTGGAGAAATGAACTGATTGACTCATTGAGAAAGTCTACTGAGATTATTTTCATCCTCGATAATCGGGAATTACAGTTTGAGTCTATTAGAAGATTACACCGAAAACCATTTCTGCTGGATGGTGAGCAAAACTACGGTCAATTAGTTCAGGGATTTGAAGATACCATTGCTACTAACGGTGTCGGGAAGTTAACTGTACGCCGAGCCAATCTTGGTACTCAAACGTCCAGTAGCATTAATTTCATAGTCGCTGGCACTTTCTCATTCATGGCTACATCTGACTCGCTGGGTACGATAGAAGTTAAAAGCGGGCGTTTTGATTATTCCGTCCGAGAGTCAAAGAATTGAGTAGAAAGCTAAAATAACTTTGCCACTACTTGGAGGCAACTTCCCTTTCAAACGCTAGCAGCCACCGCTTTCTTTCTAACCCGCCACCGTATCCGGTCAGGTTACCGTCTTTCCCAATAACCCGATGGCAAGGAACCACGATTGATATTCGGTTATGACCATTGGCGCTAGCCACGGCTCGGATAGCTTGGGGACGCCCTATTTCCTGGGCTTGTTGCTGATACAACCGAGTGCTACCGAAGGGAATTTGTCGCAGTGACTGCCAAACCATTTCCTGAAAATCAGTGCCTGGGGCATCTAACGCAACATCAAATTTCTGCTTACTGCCCTGAAAGTACTCGGCTAACTCGCTTCTAACTTGGGCAATATGCTGGTTCTCGCCAACAATGATTCTGGTACCCAGTAGCCGCTGTAGATCCCGTAGTTCGGTTTCAAGCATTTTTCTGTCAGTAAATTCCAGGAGACAAACTCCTCGGCTGGTAGCCCCCACTAGCATAGGGCCTAGCGGAGTAGTTATCCGATTGGTAAGGATCATATCTTGATTCGTACTTCTTAACGGGGCTTTCCCTAGCAATTTTTTGTAAGTATACCCAAACCCACTCAGCGACCCATAGCCCGAGTCAAAAGCTACCGCTGTTGCCTTTTTTCCGTCTTTCAATTCTTGATAAGCGTGATTAATCCGGGACATCCTTTGGAACGAGTGAAAGGTTAACCCGTAGTTTTTCTTAAACCAGCGCCTCACCAAATCGGGACTGATACCTTCTTCTCGCAACTTTCCGTCTGAAATCTTTTCTGTAGGATGACCCTTCACCAATAAAATAGCTCTTTTTACTTCTTCCGGGGGCTGAGCAGCATTTTCGGTAGGCTTACAGACTTTGCAAGGGCGAAATCCGTGAGCCAGCGCAGTTTTGAATGATGAATAAAAAACCACGTTTTCTTTTTTAGGCTTTCTGGCTCGGCAGGTTGCAATACAAAAGACCGATGTAGTCTTAACCCCTACGTAAAATACCCCTACGTATTTTGAGTCTCGCGCTAGCAGTGCCCGGTAGTAGGTATCAATTTTATCTTGAGAAAGAATTTGCACTACTGAAATATTGGTTGAAAAGATCCTGAAGATTCAATTGCTTTGAGCATAACCTCAAACTGGTCTAGCAGTTTGCTGTGAACGAAGTTTCCGGTAGATATTCGCTTAACTCCCCAAGTGATTAGCGTAGCAAAATTAGGAAGGTTAGGCGTACTCATCACGTTGAGAGGCAGGCTGGTCGATTGAACTACTTGTTTAATGTCCGATTCCTGCTCAATACCCGGCACGAAAATCCCGTCAGCTCCGGCAGTTTCGTATTGCTTAGCTCGGACAATGGCCTCTTTAACAGGATTTTCATTTGGCACTAGGAAAGCATCCGTACGTACATTGATAAAAATTTCGATCCCTCGGGATTTTAAACAATAGCGGATAAAAGTGAGCTGCTGGCTGAAATCAGTTGCTTTGACTAATTCCCTCTGCCCATTGACCAAACTATCTTCCAGATTAATACCAGCCACGCCTAATTGAGCTAATTTTATAATGTGCTGTACAATTTCTTCCGGATGGCGACTGTAACCTGCTTCCAAATCTACTGATAGGGGTAATCTAGTGTTAATGATGATTCTTTTTACGACGTATTCCAACTCCTCAAACTCTAATTCTTCCCCGTCTTGGTACCCCAGCATTGCCGCGATTGCTGCACTCGAAGTACCCAGGGCTGGGTAGTTAAGTTTCTCCATAATTCTAGCACTGGCTACGTCCCATACATTGCCAATGAGTAGCGGTTTGGGTTGGTAGTGTAGTTCTCTGAAATTCATTCTTTTGTGTTTTTCACAAATTTTGTAAGATGAATTTTTACCAGCAACCGATTTTTTGACAAGTATTTTTATTCTGCCCAGTCAAAATCCTGCAATAAATCGTAGGTATTTTTAACTTGTCGTTGTACAGTATTAAATATGAACAAAGAAACCGTTAATGAAATTGTACTTACAAACAATAATGAACTACTTCTGAAGATAATTGGTGACGGCAAACCCATGTATCAGTATATATACAGAGAAGCATCTGGAGTATACTGGGATGATGATAATAAAGGATTCAAATCAACTCCGATAAAAGACATGAGTGTTTCTGAATGGTTCTTTCACATCAAGGCAACTGTAAAATCTGGGCTCAATTTAGATTTAGATATCGATGAGAATCTATTATGGAAAAATATACCTGAAAACGAAAGGAGCAAAATAGCCGGAAGCAATGTATAAAAATGTATATAACCTATGGCTATTCTCTTGACTTCTTTTAGTCCTTTCTTTAATAAGTAATGAAGACAAACCAAGCGACTTTAGGTCATATTCTGTACATAAAGTAAAAACTAACCACCTTTCTCATGCCAATTCTTGATGCTATTCTTTCGGCTATTACCTATTTAGCCCTTTGTTTCATTTTATTCCTGTTAGGAAAATGGATTCACCAACTGTTTCAGCGAAAGATTAAGGTGCAACAGGAGTTAGTAGAAAAAGACAATTTTGCTTTTGCTGTATCACACGTTGGTTATTTTATTGGCCTATTACTAGCCATTGTCAGTGCGGTGACGGGGCCGTCGGCAGGCTTGTTTGATGATATTATCAATATCTCGACTTACGGGCTGTTGGCTATTTTGCTACTGAATCTCTCCATTATCATCAACGATAAAATTATACTACGGAAATTCAGTGTCTACAAGGAGATTATTGAAGATCGTAATACTGGAACGGGAGTAATTGAGGGCGCGAATGCCATTGGCACTGGATTGATTATTTTAGGAGCAGTATCGGGTGAAGGCGGCGGTTTTCTGACGGCAGTAGTCTTTTGGGTAGTCGGTCAGTTACTATTAATTATTACGGCTTACCTTTACTCAGCAATTATTCCGTTTGATGTTCACGATCAGATTGAGCGGGATAATGTGGCAGTAGGTTTGGGGTTTGCTGGAGCGTTAATTTCTATTGCTAACCTAATTCGCTACGGGCTCATGACCGATTTTTTTAGTTGGCAAGAATCCCTGACCGATGTGGGTATTGATGTACTGATTGGACTGGCTTTTCTGCCCATCGTGCGCTGGCTTACTGATAAAATTTTGCTACCCGGTCGTAGCCTGACTGACGAACTTATTAATCAAGAAAAGCCCAACGTAGGTGCCGGATTAATCGAGGCATTCGCTTACGTTGGTGGCTCAGTGCTGATTACATTATGTTTGTAACGTAGCGATTTGGCACCAACTGAGAAGTTTACCTGTTACCTTACAGTTATATGTTAGCTACTAAATAAGATGGTATTATGAAAAGCCTTTCGGTTCCTTTATCTAATGTGCAAGTTGAACTACTCAAGTTATACGCCACTGATCTATCAGAGAATGATCTTAATGAGCTACGGGACACATTAGCCCAATTTTACGCTAATAAATCCATAGAATTAGCCGACCGAGTATGGGATGAAAAGGGTTTGACCAACGAAGATATGGATCAGTGGCTTAATGAAGACTAAACTGAAGGTAGTTCTTGATACGGGGTATCCCATACTAATGTATTGCTAGTTAGCATCTCTCAAAAGTCGAAATACCATTGGCTTTATCAAGCTTTAATTTCAGGCGAATTTGATCTGTATATCACCAACGAAATTTTGACTGAATACGAAGAGATCATTGGGTGCCAATGGCATCCTGAAGTAGCCAAGGCAGTGATTCGCACTCTAATTAAACTACGGAACGTCCACCAAACCAGTGTCAGCTTCCGAATGAACCTCATCCAGCATGATGCTGATGATAATAAGTTTGCAGACTGTAGTTTCGCTAACAATGTGCACTGTATAGTAACCCACGATAATCACTTTAATGTATTGAAGACAATAGACTTTCCAAGCATTGAGGTTATAGATATTGAAGAATTTAGAAAGCTACTGATCACCTATTAGATTTAGCATTTTTTATCTTAATCATTCTACCCCTTTAGCCTCTAGAGAGATTAGTATTATCCACCATCATGCCCTCAACTCAATCGTCTTCTCACCAGCACAATCGCTCTAAATCCCGCATACTGAAAATCTCATTGTTCGCTACTGGGCTGGCGGGTATTGTGGCGGAATATGTTCTCTCAACCTTGGCTACTTACTTTCTGGGTGACTCGGTGTTTCAGTGGACAATGATTGTTTCGCTAATGCTGTTCTCAATGGGGTTGGGCAGTCGGCTGAGCAGTTTCTTTCAGAAAGACCTATTGCAAAAATTTATTCTAGTAGAATTCACTCTATCCGTACTCTGCGGTTTTTCGGCCTTGCTGGCTTATTTGGCTTCGGGCTATACACTCTATACTGGGCTAATTATTTACGCACTCAGCATGAGCATCGGTATTCTGATTGGGCTGGAAATCCCTCTAGTCATTCGGGTAAACGATACTTTTGAGTCGCTGCGGATTAATGTGGCCTCGGTCATGGAGAAAGATTACTTCGGCAGCTTGCTCGGCGGAATCTTCTTCGCTTTTGTCGGGCTACCGTACTTGGGACTGACCTATACTCCGTTTGTACTGGCTTTCGTTAATTTCACTGTCGCCATAGCTTTACTATTTATGCTGTGGCAATATTTATCAGCCTTCAACCGGAAACTACTGGGTAGTATTGGAGGCATGGTAGGAGCCGTACTTTTGAGTGGGTTAATCTTTGCCAAACCAATTATTCTATTTGGCGAACAGCAGCGTTACCGCGATAAGGTTATTTTTGAGCAGCAAAGCCGCTACCAAAAGATTGTACTCACCCAGTGGAAAGATGATTACTGGCTGTATATCAATGGTAATCAGCAATTAAGTACCGTAGACGAAGCTTTGTACCACGAACCACTCGTTCATCCAGCGATGACGTTAGCCCCAAATCCACAGCAGGTGCTGATACTGGGGGGGGGCGACGGCTGTGCCGTACGAGAAATTCTGAAGTATGCCTCGGTAAAGGATATTACGCTGGTAGATCTAGATCCCGCAATGACTGGTCTGGGCAAATCACATACAGTACTGCTCAACCTAAACGATAGCGCGCTACATCATCCTAAAGTAAATATTCACAATCAAGATGCTTACACCTTTCTGGAGCAAACTGACCAATACTACGATGTGGTGATCGTCGATCTGCCCGACCCTAAATCCGTTGACCTCAATCGCCTATATACCGAAGAGTTTTACCGATTGGCTTATCGGTATTTACGGGAGCGGGGCGTATTTATTACGCAAGCGGGTAGCCCCTATTTTGCTACCCGGGCTTTTCGTTGTGTAGAAAAAACCGTGGCTGCAGCTGGGTTTCAAACGGCTATGTTGCATAATCAAATTATCACGATGGGTGAGTGGGGCTGGATATTAGGCGTAAAATCTAGCACTACCATAGATGTAAAAAGCCAGCTCCAGCAACTAACTTTTGATCACGTTCCCACCCAGTGGCTTAATCAGGAAGCTATGCAAATGATGACGACCTTTGGTAAGAATATCTACGGCTTACCACTCGATAGCGTAGAAGTGAACCAGATTCATAACCCGGTGCTTTACCAGTATTATCTAAAGGGTAATTGGGACTGGTACTGATGATGTTTGATGAATCATGATAGGTTTTCAGTCATTATTAGGTTGCGGGATCGACTAAAAACTCTCAATAGCTATATTCATTTAACCTGACCGTATGTTGAAAAGCAGTTTAGCCCAATAGCCCAAGCAGTACGATGATACCCCGCAAGAACATGAGCAGTACGATGCGCGTTACCGTTAGATTGCCCGAAAGAGGCTGTACACCATGCACTACGTGAGGAAATACTGAGGAAGGACTCTCGCTTAAATTATTTTACTAAAACCCACAGATTAGTACCATTATTTTATTATTATTCTTGCTTTTGAGTTTATTCTTGCATAAAATGCAATCCTCAATCTATTTTATGCAGCCCTTTTCACCCAATCTCTCTCTATCATCCTATGATCCCCTGTGGGAAAAGCTAAGGGCAGGTGACCAAGAAGCCCTGAAAGACCTATACGAAAACTACGCTCAATTACTATTCAATTACGGTCGTCATATCTCCAGCGATAAAGAACTGGTGAGAGATTGTATTCAGGACTTATTTATCACGCTATGGAATAGTCATCTACAACTTAAGCCAACTACCTCGGTGAGGTTTTACTTATATCGATCGTTACGAAGAAAGATTATAGCTGAAACCAAAAAAATAAGTCAGCAGCTTTCCACCCCTACATCATCATCTGAGCTAGTAGAACTGCAAACATTAAGTGGGTTCTTGAATGACGATCTGCAAGAGCGTCAGAAGCGAAAAGATTACCTGATTAAAGCGATACAGGCTTTACCCAACAGGCAGCAGGAAGTATTAATGCTGATTTTCTTTGAAAACTTAACCAGAAGCGAGGTGGCTGAGGTAATGGAAATCAGTGTTGATACTGTTTACACCTTAACATCCAAAGCACTGAAAGCATTGCGAAAGAGCCTAGTTAAAGAGAATCTGGTTCCTCAACTAATTATTAGCTTTCTGTTATTATTTTTGTTGTAAAGCAATTGATTTTTTATCGATTTCTTGCCGATAGATGCATTCTGCTGATAATTCTGTATTTTTTTAAAATTCCCGCTAAAAACATCCAGATTTTCTTCCTAGCTCTCTTTTACCACTATACATCAAAATGTATTACGGTAAATGAAGCAGTTCCAATCAGTAGAAGATATCGTAATGGATTCTTCTTTTCGACGATGGGTTGTCCACAATGACCCTGAAGCCCAACAACAATGGCAAGTATACTTGGCCCAGCACCCCGAGCATACCGAGTTGGTTGAGCAGGCGAAACAGATTCTTCAGGAGCTACCAGATATTAAATACCGAATGTCTGATGACCTCCTCCACGAAACGTGGAGTAACATAGCATCAGCCGTCGATATTTCCGGTAAGGTGGCAAATTCTAGTGAGACCAAAAGCAGAAGGTTGCAGTCTACTGGGCTGCTAATAGCCGCGTCATTTACTGGATTGGTGTTACTATCATTTATTCTTTGGTTTACTGTTACTGATACTGATCAGAACACCTACCAGACCGCTTATGGTGAAACTCAGCGACTCCTACTACCCGATAGCTCGGTAGTGATGCTGAACGCCAACTCTACAATTTCTTATAATGAGCGAAGTTTTCTTCAGCAGCGAGAAATATGGATAGCGGGCGAAGCCTTTTTCACTATTGCTAAGCAATGGGATGCTGATAGTACCCTGACCGATTTTAGCGTGCGTACCGAAGACCTATCCGTCAATGTGCTGGGAACCAAGTTTAATGTAAACACCCATCGAGAGAGTACTAAAGTGATTTTGTCGGAAGGAAGTGTCAAGCTTGTCCTTCCCCAAGGTGCAAGCACCAAATCTGTTCTGATGAAACCAGGTGAAATGGTAACATTTGCATCTCACAATCAGACATTAGAGAAAACAGTAGTTAACCCGACCAAACGTACCGCTTGGCAGCAAAACGAACTCGTTTTCAACGATACCCCAGTACAAGAAATTATCCATACCCTAGAAGATACTTACGGCTGGCAAATCACGGTGCAGAACCAAAGAGTACTTAGCCGTGGCTATACCGGAACGTTTCAAGATCCTGACCCAGAAATTATTCTAATGGCACTGGAAACCCTTTTTGACTTGGAAATAGAATATAATGGCAATCGTATCATCATAAAATAAAACCTGGCTGGCGACCTCATTCTGTCTACCCAGATGGCCACTAGCCTTCATAATTTTACAACTAAATCTACTACTATGAAAAACTTTTCTCAGATCACTTGGTGGGGAATTGTACTTTCTCTACTCCTTGGCCTCAGCGAGTCGGGAAATGGCCAATCCTTAGCTTCACTCACCTACCAGCCTCGAGATTATACTGATGACTGGCAGAAAGAAAGTATGACCGTTGAGCAAGCTTTAGAACAACTAGAGAGAAAATTTGGGGTATCGTTTCACTACGAGACCGATGTATTAAAAGATCTTCGTCTTACCGAGAGTCAGCAGAACTTCAGTAAACAGAATATTCGGGAATCTTTAGATCAACTGTTAGCTCCTAGCGATTTAAATTATCGTAAGCTTAGCGATCAATACTACCTAATTGTACGTAGTCCTACTCCCAAGAAACTACTCCGAAATCAACCAAAGACGGAGGAATCTCAGATACAACCATCCAGAGAGGTATCATTATTACCAACCTCTGTACTTCAAACAAAAGTAGTGGCCACCTTGGAGCAGACTATCCAGGGTCAAGTTACCGACACAGAAAGTGGGGAAGCCTTACCGGGAGTAAATGTATTAGCTAAGGGCACTACCATCGGTACTGTTACCGGTATGGACGGTAACTACCGCCTTACAGTAGAAGATGATGTTACTACTTTGGTATTTTCCTCCATCGGATACACATCCCAGGAAGTGTCGATCAATAACCAGAGTGTGATAAATTTAGCCCTTGCGCCTGACATCACCTCTCTGTCTGAAGTAGTCGTAGTAGGTTACGGCACGCAGAAGAAATCAGATGTTACCGGAGCACTAGCCTCCGTTTCTTCCGAAGATTTTGAGGTACAACCCATCACCCGCATTGATCAGGCACTGGAAGGACGTGCCGCCGGAGTATCGGTAGTACAAACCAGCGGGGCACCCGGAGCTGGATACAAAATCCGAATCCGGGGAGCTAACTCCATTAGCGGTAATAATGACCCACTTTATGTAGTAGACGGATTAGTAGTAGGCGATATCAACTCACTCAATGTCAACGATATTGCTTCTATGGAAGTCTTGAAAGACGCTTCAGCTACCGCCATTTACGGTTCTAGAGGGGCTAATGGAGTAGTGCTGATTACTACGAAAAGCGGAACGCAAGGGCCCGCGAAAGTTGAATTCGACGCTTTCTACGGGGTATCCAACGTAGCGCAGAAGCTGGACGTAATGACCGCCGCCGAATTTGCCGAAGGGGTCAACTTCGCTGAAGGGGAAGAAATCTACGATGCCGAAGCGCTTGCCAACCTCCGGGCCAACGGCGGAGAAGATTGGCAGGAACGCTTCTTCCGTGACGCTCCCTTTGCCAACGTTCAATTATCGGTTAGTGGCGGAAGCGACGCAGTGAAGTATTTTATTTCCGGTAACTATAATGATGCCGACGGTACTATTGTTAATCAGAATTATAAGCGGTACAGCTTGCGGGCCAATGTAAGTGCCACGCTATCCGAAAAAGTCAATGTAGGGCTGAATACGTACTTGAGTCGGGAAGAAAATACAGGAGTACGGGCTAATCTGGCCAGCGGTATGACCTGGGACCCGACTACGCCCGCCTTCGATGACGAAGGAAATTACAACTTTGCCCCCCTAATACCTGGTATTGGTAATGGTACCATCAACCCATTGGTTGCCCCAGAAAATAATATCAGGGAAGATTATGACAATCAGATCATCACCAGTGGCTACGTTAGCTACCAATTACTAGATAATCTGGAACTTAACATATCGGGAGGGCTGGAGCAACTGAGAAGAAATAGAAATAGGTACGCCTCATTATTAGTAAATAACACCGGGGTAGCCGATGTAAACAGCCAAGATATTGATCGGCTTCAGAATACTAACCGCCTGTCGTATACACTGGATAATAATCCCAACCATCGGTTACAGATAGACTTGGTTCACGAGCAGCAATTAGTGACTAGAGATTCCGTAGGAGCTAACGCCCGAGGTTTCTTCTCCGATAATACTGGTTATAAAGACTTATCGCTGGGAGCCGTGCAACGTACTGGCAATAACTCTACTAGCGAGAGCCTCCAATCATTCTTAGGACGCGTTAACTATTCTCTGTTTGACCGCTTCCTATTGACTGCTTCATTAAGGGCCGATGGCTCGAGCAAATTTCAAAAAGAAAACCGCTGGGGCTACTTCCCTTCAGGTTCCTTCGCCTGGCGCATATCGGACGAAAATTTTATGCAAAACATTGAGCTGGTAGATAATTTCAAAGTAAGAGTGAGCTACGGCCGAATCGGAAGTCAAGGGATTGACCCACTGGCCACTCGGGCCATTCCGGTGATCAACCCCAATGTCAGCTACCCGTTCACGGGTGAAGCGGCTACAATAGGAGTGGCCCCATCGCGTAGACTGGCTAACCCCGATCTTACCTGGGAAACTACTACGCAAGGAAACATTGGAGTAGACCTAGGGCTGTGGGATTCTCGGCTTACTGTTTCGTTAGACTTGTATCAGAAAAATACCACCGACCTGCTGCTCGACCGAATTTTACCTTCTTACGTAGGCCCTACAGTGGTAGCGCAGAATGTTGGGGAGGTTGAAAATAGGGGAATGGATATTGCCCTCGGGTGGGTAGCCGTCGACCAGGGCGACTGGCGTGTGAGCTCCCAACTGAACGTCTCCCGAAATATCAATAAAGTTATTTCGCTGGTCGACGATGACGAACCCATGGAGTTGGGTAATATCTATTACAACAATACTTTTCCGGTGAACCCGACCCGGGTAGAAGTAGGGTTACCGATCAGCAGTTTCCGAGGATACGTGTTTGAAGGAGTCTATCAGTCCGACGAAGCAGATGAAGCAGCCCTATACGGAAGGGAGCCCGGCGATGCCCGCTACGCGGATATTAACGGCGATACGCTCATCACCACCGATGATATTGTGACGGTGGGCGATGGTAACCCCGACTTTACTTGGGGGTGGAATTGGAATGTACAATGGAAAGGATTTGATCTTAACTTCATACTATTAGGTTCGCACGGTAATGATATCTATAACTTCCAGCGAATGCGCATGATGGGACTGGGAGCTGCACAATTCCACGCCGTACACGCCGATTATCTGAACCGATGGACCCCGGATAACCCCAGTGAGATTCCATCCGGTAGAGACGGAACCCAGTTTTTATCATCTCAATTTATCGAGGATGGCTCATTTGTATCTATGAAAAATATCACGTTGGGATACACCTTCAATAATATACTAGGTAAAATTGGCCTGGACGCCCTACGTCTGTACGCTAGTGCTGAAAACTTGTTTATCCTTACTGACTATACTGGTTTTGATCCGGTATCAACTGCCTCGGGTAATTCAGATGTTGACTTAGGGATTGATTTGAACACCTACCCGATCAACCGTTCCTTTTCTTTAGGTGTAAAAGCTACTTTCTAATACCTACTTAATTTGAATAAAGCATGAAAAATACAATATTACCAATCTCAAAAATACTACTACTACTGTTATTAGTGTGGGCTGCTCCGGCCTGTATTGATCTAGAAGAAGATGTTAGTAGCGTACTATTTATAGAGAACCTACAAAGCGAAGGAGATGTAGTCGCTGCATTAGCTCCAGTGTACCGAGCCATGCAGGTAGCCTACCAAAACCCTCATCTTCAGCGATCCCCTACTTACGGGGCGGATGACTTAACTACTTGGTGGGCCGGAAACAAAGCTCCTTTGCGGGTATTTGACCGTTTCGATTACGGAGGCGGTGAAAATTCTGATATTAATTGGTTGCCCTGGGGTTGGGACAATTACTGGCAAGTAATCTATTACGCCAATACGCTGATCGAAGGACTGAAAACCTCTTCCGCCCCAGCCGAGGTTATTACCTTAGCCGATGGCGAAGCCCGATTTCTACGAGCGTTGGCCTACTTTCATCTGGTGAGGACGCACGGAAATGTACCTATCATTTTAGATGGGGATACGCCAACAGGTGAAGAACAACGAGCTACCGTCCTGCAAAACTACGAACATATTAAAGACGATCTTTTGATCGCAGAAACCAATCTTCTTGGGCCAGGAGAAGTCAGTGCTATTGGTCGCATTTCTTCAGCCGCTGCTAAAACGCTACTAGCCGATTTATACCTAACTTGGGGCGGATGGCCTGTACAGGACGATTCAAAGTATGCCTTAGCTTCTGCCAAAGCTAAAGAAGTTATTGATCTAGGCTACTTCCAACTAGTACCTATTGATGAGTTGTGGCTACTAGAGAATCAGAATAGCTTAGAATCGGTGTTCTCATTACAGTTTTCGGAGGTAGAAGATATGCGCTCGGGCTGGGCGGCTGCTTTTAGCTTTCACGAATCCCGGGGTTGGTCCGATGCCTATCCTGAGTTGCAATTTTTCTTCGATTTCCCGGAAGGGCCCCGCAAGGATGCTACGTTCCACACCGAAATACCGCAAAGAGGAGTAGCGCAGGGGCAAATTGTTACGCAAGACCCGGCTACTGTACCCTGGCAGGAATCGCAGCGAATGCACCCGATGTACAAGAAGTTTACCATTTCTGAAAACCTGAACCTAGGTAATCGTACCGCTGGGTACCGAGCCATGGAAGTCTACCGCTACGCTGAAGTGTTACTTATCTATGCCGAAGCCCAAGCCAGGGTTGGCGCGGATGCTTCTTCTATCGAGGCATTGAACCAAGTTAGAAGAAGGGCGGCGGGCTTACCCTTTGATATGCCCGATGCTTCGGTAGATGTAGCCTCGGCTACGGTTAACGAGATTATTGACGAGAAAGGCTGGGAGCTAGCGGGTGAATACAAACGATGGTTTGATTTGGTACGATCCGAAAGGGTGGAGGAAATTGCCGCCAAGAGAAGCCCCGATGAACAAGTCGAGCTAGCGGCAATGCCTACCAAAGCGCAGTACATTGCTCCTATTCCGTTTCAGGCAATTACTTCCAGTAGTTTAGTACAAAACCCAGAAGGTTTCGTTATTAGGTAACCCAACCTCTAAATCATCGAGATGGTAGTCAGTCGGGGTGAAAAATTACCTCGGCTGACTATTTATGTATTAGCAACTCTTCTACTAAAACTAAACCTTATTCTGATGAGCAAAAACTGGCTGGTTCTTTTAGGTATTCTTGGAATTTGCTCTTACTGTCGGCCTAAGCCATCCGAACAGTCAGACCAACCTAATATTCTCTTCATTATGATGGATGACCTGGGCTATGGTCAATTCGGGGTACATAACAATCAACTGCAAGTGGATGACTTTGATCCCTATTTTACAAGCTTGGTAAATGAAAAACAGGGATACAATTTGCAGCAGGCATTGGAATTTTCAAGAACAGCCATGCCTACTATGCAGCATTTAGCCCAAGAAGGCATTGTTTTTCAACGAGCGTTTGCTAGTAATAACTTATGCGCTCCATCACGCATCGGTATTGCCACCGGAATACTGCCTAATCGGTTGGGTATTTATCGAAATACCGATTGTGAGCAACGAGGTATTGGGTCCACTCCTCATTTAGCTCAGTTTATTCAACAGCAGGGATACGCCACCGCCCATATTGGCAAGTGGCATATTGGCCGAAGAAAACAGCAAATGATTGATGAGGCGCTACAAGCCCACGACATTGAAGACACCTTAACCTATTTCCAGATTCGAGAAGAGCATCCCGATGCGTTTGCCGATCTGCTTCACGACGGTTACTACGGATCGGTGGTAGATCAGGACCATCCACTTCAGCACGGGTTCGATTATTACTTTGGCTATAATAATTGGGCCAGCCAGTTCTATAACTCTACCTTGGTTTGGGAGAATTATGAACACGCTGGTCAGCAAAAAGGATACAATACTGATGTGTTTACCGATACCGCGCTAGCATTTATTCAAAAACAGGTCATCGCCCAGAAGCCCTTTTATGTACAATTGCACTATCACGCCGTACACGATTCGCTGGAACCCAAAGCACCCGATCAGTACTTCAATCACTTCAAATCTGATTCTTACGATCTGAATAACTTTTATGCCCACGAATACGCCGTGGATCAGAACATCAACCGAATTGTCGAGTACTTAAAAGACGCAGATATCTATGAAAATACGATCATTGTATTCACCTCCGATAACGGAGCGCAGGCCGGCGGGCCTTCGGTGTTGCCAGGAAACGCCCCATTCTCCGGGCACAAAGGCACGTACTTTCAGGGAGGGATTCGGGTGCCCCTGGTTTTTCATTGGCCGAATGGTATCAGTAACCCCAAAACTTCCGATCACTTAGTTTCTACCTTGGATATCCTTCCATCACTGGTAGAAGCTGCCGGAGGTTTCGTTCCCCAGAATTTAGATGGCAGAAGCCTACTCGGGCTGGTTACCGGCAAATCTGATGAGCCAGTACACGACCATCTGGTATGGGCAGGGCTTCACGCCCGCGCCTGGGGATTTTTACTGAATAAGTCATTCAAAAATCACGGCAACGAAAGAAATCACGCGCCCCCGGCCTGGGTCGTGATTAAAGATAATTACCTACTGCGGTTCACAGGTACTCTCGAGCCTAACCTTAATACCGAAGAACCGGGAGGAAGCCCGCCCAAATTAGAACTCTTTGACATTGCCCAAGATTTGGCAGAAAACCGCGATCTATCGGTAGAATTTCCGGGTAAGGTGGATGAGCTTCGCCAAATATACCGTAGTGAATCCGCTGACTTTCCTCCACCCGTTGCCTGGGAAAAAGCAAAATGGAGTGAGCTGATGCAATCCACCCTTTAGGCTCTGACTCGTCAAACGACACATAGTCTTTTCATTACTCCTTTATGCCCTATATAATTGGCGATCCAGCCGTGGATGAAATGACTGAACTACTTCCAGAAAAGGCTTTGGGAGAGATTGATCGCTTTGTGGACGAAAACCTTGGGCTACCTCCTGAGCTTAAGAAGCCGATCAAGGATAACCCACCTATATTTATCTGAGTAGACAATCAATTAATCGGTTGAGTTAATCAGCTAACTTGACCAGCATTGGCTAATATGGTAATTTGAAAGCGTTGCTTTTTTTACCAACCTTAGCCATGCCTCAATCTTTATCTCGCACAATCCTTCTCTTGATTGGCTTATCAATTGGATTTACCTCTAGCGTTAAGTCTCAATCAGCTAAAATTCGGGAAGAAACCCGAACGATAAAAACGTATCCCTTTTCTGATCCCGACCCCGTTACCATCCTAACCGGCAATCCCAAGATTTACCCTTATCACCAATATCTAGGTTACAGTTCAGAAGGCAAGGACCGGGATTGGAAAGTGGTGGTGATGGAAAATCAGTATATCCAGGTATTCGTCCTGCCCGAGGCAGGCGGTAAGGTATGGGGGGCTATCGAGAAATCTACCGGCGAAGAATTTATTTACCGCAACGAAGTGATGAAGTTCCGCAATATTGCCATGCGGGGCCCCTGGACATCAGGTGGTATTGAATTTAACTTTGGGATTATCGGACATGCGCCTTCCACGGCCAGTCCGGTAGACTATCATTGGGAAGAACACCCTGATGGAAGCGTATCCTGCACGGTGGGCACGATGGATTTAAGTTCCCGCACCCAGTGGCGGGTCAAGATTATCCTTCCCCCCGATAAGGCCTACTTTAAGACCCAAAGCACCTGGTACAATCCTACCCCTCAACACCAGGCTTACTATAATTGGATGACCGCAGCTGCCCGCGCATCCGATGATCTGCGGTTCTTTTATCCGGGCAGTGCTTATTTGGGGCATCCAGGAGATCTACATTCTTGGCCCATCGACGGAGAAGGCAGAGATTTGTCCTACTACCGAAATAATAATTTTGGCGGAAGTAAGTCCTACCACGTAGTGGGTAATTACCATAACTATTTCGGTGGCTACTGGCAAGATAAAGATTTTGGCTTCGGACACTGGGCGCGGCACGATGAAATGCCCGGACAAAAACTCTGGATTTGGGCCTTATCCCGTTCGGGTGGCATTTGGGAAGACCTACTAACCGATACTGACGGTCAATACATAGAATTTCAGGCCGGAAGATTATTAACCCAATACTCCTATTCCAATCAGCGCAATCCAATCACTGAAGTAGCCTTTGGTCCTTACGTCACTGATCAGTGGGAGGAACTCTGGTTTCCGGTAAAAGAGTTAGACGAAGTGAGTGCAGTTTCACCGCTGGGAGTCGTTTCTGTAATAGAAGGGGAAGGTAATGTGCAATTTGGCTTTAATGCTTTTGAAGCCATTAACGACACTTTATTGGTTATTGGAGACGATAATCAGATCCTCTATCGGCAAGCCGTGGTAATGAAACCGATGGGGGTAATCAATGCTACGTTCAATTTGCCTCCCGCTGATCAAACCTATCGTATCCATTTTCAACATTTAGGGAAATTATTCGGATCAGAGGAAAAGCAGTCTGCGCAATTAAGTCGTCCGTTTAGCGACCGTAGTCAAATTGAAGTGACTGAAGCTCAGCAACTTTATTACGAAGGACAACAGCTATTTAACAACCGAAACTATGAACCAGCGGAATTGAAGCTACGGGAAGCGTTGGAACTGTCCCCGGCTCATCAGGCAGCCAGAATTACCCTCGCTGAATTACTGTATCGGAATGCGCAGTATCAAACGGCTTTGAAACAGATTTTCGTTGCCCTCGAGGTCGATGCCTACGATGCCGAAGCCAACTATATCGCCGCAATTATTTTTAGCGCTCTGGATCAACCCACAGATGCGCTTGAAGCGCTCGGTTGGGCGGCCCGATCCATGGAATACCGATCTGCGGCTTACGCTCAGATGGGTCAGATACATATCCGGTTAGGTAATTACCAAGAGGCCGAGCACTATTCGAGGCAGGCTCTGGATTATAACCGCTACAATGTGCCTGCCCTCCAAAGCCTGGCCGTAATGTATCGATTGACTGATCAAACCCAAGAAGCCGAACAAGTACTAACCGAGCTACTTCAGCTTGACCCGTTAAACCATCTAGCTCGAGTTGAGCAATATCTGGCTGAACCATCGCAGGAAAACCTGCAAAAATTTACGTCAAAAATAACCAATGAGTTTCCGGTGCAATCTTATTTGGAAATTGCCCTATATTATCATCAGTTACACCAAACCGAAGATGCATCAGCAGTACTAGAGCAAGCACCGGAGAATGCCCTGGTTAACATCTGGCAGGCTTACCTAACGAGAGACAAAACTACTATCAGTAATGAGTATTTAGCGCAGGCTCTCAGTCTTTCGCCCGAATTTGTATTTCCTTACCGCCCCGAAACACTGAGCGCACTGAAGTGGGCAGCAAAACAGCAGGATTATTGGAAACTGCACTACTATTTGGGACTCAATTTATGGGCACTAAACCAGTTTGGCGAAGCAGCTTACCACTTCCGGGTGGTCGGCAATCAGCCTGATTTTACCCCATTCTATCTGAGTCGGGCTGACTTACTGAAAAAAATGGGCGACTACAATCCGGAATCAGACCTTGAACGGGCTATTGAGTTGGGGAGAGAAAGCTGGACCGTTTGGCATCGCTACTTACAGTTTCTAAATCGCCAATCTGATGTTCAGAAATTGCTGACGATGGCCAGTGAGGCTAAAGAGAAGTTTCCGCAAAACTACGTTATCGGTATGGACTACGCTCAGGCTTTGTTTAGTGCCAATGATTACCAGCAGTGCATCTCAGTACTCAACGATTTGCAAATACTACCCTACGAGGGGGCATCCGAAGGACGGATGATCTACGAGCAAGCCCATCTATATCTTGCTCTGCAAGAAATCAATAAAAACAAGTACGAAGGTGCCGTCCAAGCATTAACCAACTCCCTGGAGTGGCCGGAGAACCTAGGGGTAGGTAAGCCCTATAATCCTGATGTTTCCATGCAAAACTACCTTTTGGGGTACAGCTACGAAATGATGGGTAAGCTCAAACTGGCTAAAGAGCATTATCAGCGAGTAACCGAATCTTATCAGTTTGAAGAGGATACTACTTCTCCCCAGGCACTGTTGGTCCTTTCCACTTTACAGAGCCTTGACCAGGAAGCTGAGCTCAACCAGTACCTCCAGCAACTGGAAGAAATGGACTCCTTTACCGCTCGCTGGATTCTTGCGGTTTGGCATCACCAATCGATTCCTGATAATTCCGAAACTGATATGTTAAGTCTATTCCGATTAGTACAAGAAATATTCTCCACTTTAAAAGATTAGTTTGGATCAATTTGTAGCGGAAAGTTTGGTAAAAATTATTTTTATGAGAAGGCTGTGTCAAACGATAAGGCGAGGGTAGTATTTTCATCTTATTGTTTTTACTTTACTCGCCTATGGGCACTTTCCTGTTCTTTCTTCCTCTTTTATTGGGGTTTATGATCGTCGGCGTGTATACGGAACGTAGAATTGCCGCTTTTATCCAGAACCGGATGAGCCCGGTTGAAGCAGGCAAGTACGGTCTACGACAAACTGTAAAAGATCTGCTGAGGGTAATTCAGCAAGAGCGTCTTACACCCCAAGCTGTTGATCGGGTACTATTTTTAACTGCCCCAGTAATTATTTTTGTTGCTTTATTTTCTGGACTTTCGATGCTGCCACTCACCTCCGGCTTTCGGGGTTCCACCGCCGAAGTTGGACTCTTTTTTATCATGGCTGTTGTATCACTGAATGTGATTGGCGTTCTAATGTCGGGCGGGAGCTTCAATAATAAATATGCGCGCTACAGTGCGTTACGCTCAGTGTCCCGAATGATCAGTTACAAAATACCACTAGGACTAGCCGTACTTTGTGTAGTCATTATTTCCCAGAGCCTTGATCTACAGAATATTTCCTACCAGCAGGGTATTTTAGCATCGGAGGTCACTACTGTTCCGGTTTATCTGTTCGGCATTGCCGATTGGCAGATTGACGTCACGAACGTTGGTGGGGTGCTATCCTGGAATATTCTGCGGGTTCCCATGCTTTTTTTCGCATTCATTATCTATTTTATTGCCTCGTTGGCAGAAAGTAACCGAGCTTCGTTTGATTCTTCCGAAGCGGAATCAGAGCTGATTCATAGTGACTATAGTGAATACTCTGGCTTTCGCTGGGCACT
Organism: Bacteroidota bacterium; assembly: GCA_039198955.1. Classification (GTDB taxonomy): domain Bacteria; phylum Bacteroidota; class Bacteroidia; order Cytophagales; family Cyclobacteriaceae; genus Tunicatimonas. The sequence continues at coordinate 22,742 of JBCCTI010000046.1, forward strand.
GTTTATGCTATCTGAGCACGCCATGATGCTGCTGATGAGTTTTCTGGGAACTATCCTTTTTCTCGGCAGTTGGAACACCCCGCTACCCAACATCGGAACTATTACGCTAGCTGACTGGACAACGGGTGAACCCCACACCTGGCTCGGCCATGCCTGGGGAATCTTTTGGTTGTTTAGTAAAACCCTGCCCTGGATAATGATGCAAACATGGGTTCGCTGGACCTACCCCCAACTGCGGATTGATCAGCTTATGAATCTTTGCTGGAAATATCTCATTCCAGTATCGTTACTGCTAGTGCTATTCTCAGGCGTTTGGAGGCTGTGGATGCTGTAGCATGAACCCTTATCTACTGGCGATACTCGCCATCCTCATTCTTGGTTCAGCGGGTGCTTTTATCAAGACCCTTGCCCTGCCTCCCATTGTACTTACTGCTTTCCGAATGGCAATTCCCACGGCATTACTATTTAGTTATTTTAAGCTGATTCGTAGGGTTCGGTTATTCCGATACTCGGTTAAGTGGTTACTGATTGGCTCACTCCTAAATGCCGCACGGCTGTTTCTATTCATTGCTAGTTACTCCTACACCAGCATCGTAAACGCCATTGTCATTTTCTACACCTGGCCGGTATTTGCGGTTATTTATAGTCGCATTTGGCTGCGGGAATCTATTCCCCGTCGCAACCTGTTTCTTCTATTTCTGCCTCTCATCGGCATTGTCATCATATTCTCTGACCAGAAAATTACGACAGATGAGCAAGACCTGATTGGAATGAGCGCGATGCTGCTTTCGTCTATGCTGTACGCATTTACGGTGCTTATTTTCAAAAGAACTTCTCAGGAGTACACTGGCTTCGAAACCGTATTTTATCAGAATTTATTGGGTGGATTTATCTTTTTACCTTTTACCCTGCCCTATCTGAGTGAAATCGATATACCAACTTATGGATTGATCTTCCTCTTTTCAGTATCTATTGGAGTGCTGGCCTTCGGAATGTTTTTTCAAGCCTTACGAAAAATGCGGGCATCCACTCTTTCTTATCTATCCTACCTAGAAGTAGTAGTTGCCAGTTTGTACGGCGTATTGCTATTTTACGAAACCGTTACCGTTCAGTTTGTGATCGGAGGCATTTTGATTATAGTCGCCACGATATTGTTTAAGAAAGAGTAGTCCTCTATTACTTAACTATGATCAAAGAGATCCGACCAGAATAGCCTTATCAAGTCGAATCGGAAGTTAAACTTCAGATACTAGGGCGTGTTGACATCTAGCCCAATCGGCGATTTTGGGCCACTTTTCGCCCGAATTTCGTTACTTTCGGCGGCCAATGCTCCGGCATTGCCCTTCTCAAGTGCCTCATTCAGACAAAAATTGACCTTAAAATCTCTCAATATTCTAAATGTCAACACGCCATAGAATGATATGCTAATAACTAATAAAAGCGTTATAAATAAGTCTTTCTGAAATCATCAACAATCCACATGGCTCAATTGAAGGCTATTGTATTATTACTTCTATGGGTAATAGTGATTAACGAAAGTTTTTCCCAACAAGAGCAAAATAATAACAAACTGATTTGGGTAAAGGGTGGCGAATTTACTATGGGTAATCCGGTAGATCATCATCTTTATCGTCACCAAAGACCGTTACATCAGGTTCGCCTGAATGATTTTTACATCAACCAGTATGAGGTGACTTATGAAGAATTCTTAGATTTTCTGAGGCTTCACCGAGAAAACTTGTACCCAGACACGGTAGACCGGATGAATCAAACTAGTATCGGGCTTCGCTATCGACAAGATATTCTAGTAGAAGTGGTACTTTCCACTAATTCTGACGTAGCTAGTGGTATACAATTCCAGCCCGATGCTGCATTAGAAAAACAGTTTATTCTAATTAAAGGACGTGAGCAATTTCCTGTGACATACGTAACTTGGTACGGAGCCAAAGCCTACTGCCAATGGCGCTATCGTAAGGGAAACCTACCCACCGAAGCTCAGTGGGAATATGCTGCTCGCGGTGGACAAAAAGGATTAGCAAACCTCTACCGCTACGCTGGAAGCGACAGCCTCGCTGAAGTGGGTTGGTATCGGGAAAATGCAGATTTCACTCTCCATCCGGTGGGTAAGAAAAAACCAAATCAATTAGGGCTATACGATATGAGTGGAAATGTTTGGGAGTGGGTTTTAGATCATTGGCATGAAAACTACGTCGGCGCACCGAAAAATGGTCGAGCCTGGATAAGAAGGTTCGCAAAAAAAGACTACAACCGAGTTCTGCGAGGTGGAGCTTGGCTTTACAGTGCTAGTCGGGCCAGTGTTATGCATCGTTGGAGCGATGTGCCGGATGACCGACACTTGTATAAGGGCTTTCGCTGTGTTTGTGAGTAGCTACTAACCTAATTTTAAAGAAAGAACGCATCAGTTGTGCGATAGATACAATCACTTATTCAATCGGCCAAAAAATCAGCCCTAAGGATTCAAGATAATCAGTCTGGGTGCCCCACACCCCAAGCCAGCGGCCTTTCCATTTCTGCTCGCGTTGTGACAGAATCAAGCGAAAGTCAGTGTCACCTCCGCTACCACCGCAGGTCGAAGATACTGAGCCATCGCTAAAGTGAAACCGGATCTGATCAATCCACCAACCACTAGCGCCACTTATTCCAATTAGTTCTGCCCCCTCAGGAACTTCTATATTTTCCTTCCGCCCTGAATTGGGGTCGCCAACCAGAATTTCCTGCGATTGCCCTGTTGTGTCTTCCACTATAAACCGAATAGCCTGCACTACCTGAAAGCCATCGCTTTGATACACTCCCACCTCAATCTGTCGCAGTATATCCCCTTCCGAAAGTACCTGAACTAAGAAGGTATCTCCGTGAGTAGGAACCGTGCCGCCTACCCGGGCCGAAAAATGAACTTCGCCTAATTGGGCTTTATCACTCGAGAGGTACAACTGCTGACCAAAAACCAACGGACTAATCAAACCTGAGCTGAGTGTTAGGATTACCATTCCCACGAATATTCTTAATAGTTTCATAATACCGAATAGTCATCAGGATGAGTTGAATATACTTACTTCTACATCCATTAGATAGCCTAACTAAAAATAATGCAACGATACCTGTACCACGCATATTTTATTGAGCAATAAGCATTATCAGGTGGATTTGTACCTCAGTGGACATGAGCACAATTTGTAGTTACATAAGCCATTGAGTAGTGCTTATCATCTAATCTCGGGGGTAGGTTCCGAAGTGCGAGAGACTGGAAGCTACGACATCACCCGGTTTAGTGCTTCTTGCAATGGTTTCGCCCAAATTAATTTGCAGGACGATAGTCTCGCAATACGATTCATTGATAAATACGGCACGGTACTGCCCACAAACTATACAGGAAGCCATTTTACGAGACTAGCATTAGGTTGGAAAACGCCGCTAGGCTTCCCTGCTCATCGAACTCTTCTAGCTGAACAGTTTGCAGTTCATTGATCAGTAGTGGATCATAAGGGGCGCTTACGCGCACGTAGTTCTCAGTAAAGCCATGCATCAAGCCACTTTCCACATCTTCTTCGTACAAAACCGTAGCGGTTCGTCCCAGATTTTCTTCGTAGAATCTGCGCCGTTTCTTCTCCGAAAGGGTTCGCAGCATTTTTGAACGTTGTTGCCTGACCTTCATTGGCACTACATCATCCATCTCGGCCGCCGGGGTATTCGCTCGCTCTGAGTAAGTGAATACGTGCAGGTACGAAACGGGTAGTTCGTTTAAGAAGTGATAAGTATCCAGGAAATCTTCTTCTGTCTCTCCCGGAAAACCCACGATTACATCTACTCCAACGCCGCAGTGGGGCATCAGGGTTTTAATTTTTTGTACCCGGTCGGCGTACAATTCCCGCAGATAGCGGCGTCGCATCCTACGCAGAATTTTATTAGAACCCGATTGTAGCGGAATATGAAAGTGGGGTACAAACCGCTGCGACTGGGCAACAAAATCGATGATCTCGTTGCTTAATAAGTTGGGTTCAATAGACGAAATACGAAACCGCTCGATTCCTTCTACCTTATCCAATTCTTGAACCAGATTTAGGAATCGAGTTTTCCGCTTACCATTAATAATACCGTAGTCGCCGATGTTCACTCCGGTCAGCACAATCTCTTTCACCTCAGTTTGGGCTATTGTCTCTGCCTGGGCTACTACCGAATCGATTGTGTCGCTACGACTTTTGCCTCGTGCCAACGGAATGGTACAAAATGTACAATGGTAGTTGCAGCCATCTTGTACTTTCAAAAAAGTACGGGTACGGTCGTACATGGAATAAGCCGAATTAAACCGACGGGCCTCGCCAATCTCAGACGCAAAAACCTGAGGTTGCGACTTCTTCTGAAAACCACCCAGCAGATCTAGTAAACGGAATTTCTCAGCGGCTCCCAATACCGCATCCACTCCCGGAATTTCAGAGATTTCTTTCGGTTTAAGTTGAGCGTAACAACCTACAATACAGATATAAGCATCGGGCGAATACTTGAGCGCTTCGCGTACTACTTTACGGCACTTCTTATCGGCATTTTCGGTCACCGAGCAGGTATTAATAATGTAGATATCTGCCCCCTGCTGGAAGTCAACCTTGCGGTAGCCACGCTCCTCTACCAGCCTGCCTAGGGTAGAGGTTTCTGAATAATTGAGCTTGCAACCTAATGTATAAAATGCAACTGAACGCGCTGCCTCTTTCATAATCTCTGTTAGTAATATCCTGATAACAGTTACAACTTTACGCCATCCAAAGTTCTCATAATTCAAGATGCCATACAAACTTTCTGATCGTCCTCATTCATCGGGCTTAAAAATACCACTGTAACCAAATAAAATTTGTTATTAAGAGGAGAATAATAAGTGAACATTCATTTGATTTTTAGCAAAATTTCAAAAAATCCTGCTGATTTTTTTCAAAAAACTAAAAGTATTTAAGTTTTTGTTATCAGTTGACAAAAATAGTATATTTGCCCTCTACAAAATTTTTTTCTGAGATAATACTTTAGTCTGGCCATTTACTCGGCTAGTTAGAGCGAAAACTTATAAATCTAATCTATAAACCCTAAATGCAATTAGCATATGTCCAAGACAAAACTTGAGTACATCTGGCTGGATGGCTACCAACCTACCCAAAGTTTACGAAGCAAAACCAAGATTGTGAAAGACTTCGGCGGAACGCTGGAGGATTGCCCGATGTGGTCATTTGATGGTAGCTCTACTGAACAAGCCGAAGGCGGTTCTTCTGACTGCTTACTAAAGCCAGTGGCTCTTTTCCCTGACCCGGCTCGGGTAGATGGTTACCTAGTAATGACTGAAGTACTCAATTCTGATGGAACCCCGCATGAGTCTAACGGACGGGCCACTATTGATGATGACGACGATGACTTCTGGTTCGGCTTCGAGCAGGAATATTTCCTATGGGATCCCGAAAATAATCTTCCGTTAGGTTTCCCCACTAATGGTTACCCGCGTCCACAAGGGCCTTTTTATTGCTCAGTAGGTGCAAAAAATGCTTACGGGCGCGAAATTATTGAAGATCATCTGGATCAGTGTTTAGAAGCAGGTGTTAACGTAGAAGGTATCAATGCCGAAGTGGCTACCGGACAGTGGGAGTTTCAAACTTTTGCTAAGGGGGCTGCCGCCGCCGGAGATCACGTATGGGTAGCCCGCTACCTAGCGGAACGTAATGCTGAGAAGTACGGCCTGTCCATTAACTATCACCCTAAGCCCATCAAAGGTGACTGGAACGGTTCAGGGATGCACGCCAACTTCTCTAATTCTACTTTGCGAGAAGCGGGCTCTAAAGAAGTATACGATAAAATCTGTCAGGCATTTGAGCCAGTAGTGCAAGAGCACATTGCCGTATACGGAGCCGATAATGACCAGCGATTGACGGGTGCCCACGAAACCCAATCGATTGACAAATTTAGCTATGGGGTTTCTGACCGCGGGGCTTCTATCCGTATTCCAATTGCTACGGTAGAAAATGGCTGGAAGGGCTGGCTAGAAGACCGTCGTCCGGCTTCCAACGGTGACCCTTACAAGATTGCCGCTCGTATTGTCAAAACAGTGAAAGGAGCTAGTTAAACTAAAAGATAACGTATAATGATACGAAAGGGAACTGATAATCAGTTCCCTTTTTCTTTGCTAATACTTTATTTTTTGCCTACGCTAAGTACATATGGTCATCATTGGCGTAGTAGTAAGATACTCCCTTACAGAAAGTTGCGTACTTACGAAGCCGCTGGGGTAGTGTTATCTTCTCTGAGAAATCATTAGGCAGCATAAATAATACTACGATTAGGAAATTATCTTTATAAATACTACATTTAGGAATCAATTAAAGGAGAGGCACTTATTTTTACTTGATGATCGGGGGTGCTTCTCCAATCCTTAGGCTCAAATCACTCACTATTTACTTATTTGGCTATGAAAAAATTTCAACTCGGTGAATTCGAGGAAGTGGTCATGCTCACCGTGGGCGTTCTCTACCAAGAGGCTTACGGCGTATCTATCAAAAAAGAAATTGAGCAGCGGCTCGACCGCTCAGTTAGCGTAGGGGCTCTGCAATCGGCTTTGAAGCGACTAGAAAATAAGGGGTACCTACGTTCCTACGCCGGGGAAGCTACCCAGGAACGAGCTGGTCGGCCCAAGCGATACTTTGAGATCACCGCCTACGGCAAGCAAGCCCTGGAGTACGTCCGTAGTACCCGCAATGCGCTGTGGGATGCTATTCCCAAGATAGCCCTGGATGTAAAATACCTCAGCTAATCTCGTATGAAGCCTTCCCCCCCCAAATACTTACTTCGTTTCTTCCGCTGGTTTTGCCATCCAGACTTGCATCCCTTCATTGAGGGTGATTTGCTAGAGCTGTACGAAGAGCGAGTCAAAGATATGGGCAAAAAGAAAGCGAATATCCGGTTTGCTTGGGATGTCCTACTACTTTTTCGGCCTAGTATTATCCGACCGCTAAACCAATCTCAATCTGTAAATCATACTGCTATGTTTAGAAACTATTTCACCATTGCCCTACGTACTCTCTGGCAACAGAAAGGATACAGCGCACTCAATATTTTAGGACTCTCACTCGGGCTGGTTTGTACTTTTCTCTTGGTGCTGTGGATTCGGGATGAAGTAGCCTACGACCGCTTCCATGAGCACAACGAGCAGCTTTACCGGGTCATGCGCCACGTATATATCGGCGATGACATTGAGACCTCTGATCGGGTAACCTGGAATATCGCCCAGGTGCTGAAGGATCAGTACCCGGAAGTGGAGGAGGTTGCCGTTATTACTCCCACCCGATTGGTGATGCAGCGAGATGAGCAATCCATCCGGGAAGAAGGAATCTACGCTACCCCGGATTTCTTCCGTATGTTTTCCTGGGATTTGATTCAGGGAGAGGAAGCGGAAGTGCTAGGTCGTCCGTCCTCGCTGGCAATTTCCCGCACGCTGGCGCAGAAGTACTTTGGCGATGAGTGGAGAAGCCAAGCGTTGGGCAGCACGGTGCACGATGATGTTTACGGACAGGGGGATTTTACCATCACGGGAGTATTCGAGGATATTTGCTTTCAATCGTCCCTACAGTTTGATTTTGTGCTTCCGATGGTAGTGTACGAAGAACGTAACCCGTGGCTCTACAACTGGAACAATAGTGGCCCTCGTATTTTCGTCCAGATCCAGGCGGGGACTAATGGAGCGGCACTGAGTGCAAAAATCACCGATATTCAGAACGAGCATATTGAGGGGTTTCGCAGTGATCTTTTTCTTCAGTCCTACGCCGACCAGCATTTGTACTCCAGTTTTAAAGATGGAAAACAAGCGGGAGGACGGATCGAGTACGTGCGGATGTTCGGGGTGGTCGCTCTTATTATTTTGCTCATTGCCAGTATCAATTTTGTAAATCTGGCTACTGCCCGCTCCATGCGCCGGGCTCGGGAAATTGGAGTACGCAAGGCTATTGGAGCCAGGAAAGGATCATTGGTTACCCAATTCATGGGAGAATCGTTTCTGCTGGTGTTCGTGGCTTTCGGACTGGCAATGGCATTAGTCATACTCGCTCTGCCTTTCTTTAATGTATTAACTGAAAAACAGGTTTCTTTGGCCAGCTTTAGCGGAAGTACTCTTCTGCTATTTTTAGGTACAGCAGTGCTAATGGCCTTACTGGCGGGTTTCTACCCTGCTTTTTATTTGTCTTCCTTTGATGCAGTTCGGATTCTCCGCGGTTCATTCCGTTTGGGTGGTGGGGGCACTCAACTGCGGCAAGGATTAGTGGTCTTTCAGTTCACTATTTCAATCCTGCTCATCGGAAGTTCTATTATCATCTATCAGCAGATTGACTACATTCACTCTAAAAACCTAGGGCTTGATCGGGAGAATGTCATTTCCATGCCCCTGGAAGGCCCCATGCGCGAGAAGTTTAACATCGTAAAAGAAAAGCTACTTCGAGATCCGGGTATTGCGTCGGTCACAGCCACCAGCGAAAGCCCTCTCGAAGTGGGGTCTAACACCCATTCTGTCTCCTGGCGGGGCCGTGATCCCGATGCCCAGATCTCCATGAATATTCTTATGGTAGATTTTGACTTTTTAGAAACCATGAAGATGAAATTAGTGGAAGGACGAAGCTTTGATCCAAAATTCGGAACCGACTCCTTCAATTACATTATCAACCGGAGAGCACTAGAGGTAATGGAATTTGAAGAGCCACTAGGCGAAGAGTTAAGCTTCTGGGGTGCAACTGGTACTATAGTGGGAGTGGTAGAAGATTTTCATATGGCATCGCTGTACTCCGAAATTTTACCCACCATCATTCAACTTCGCCCGAAGGTCACCGGACAACTATTTTTACGGACCCAGCCGGGGCGCACTCGAGAAGCCATTGCCAGTTTAGAGAATGTCGCCCGTCAATTTAATCCGAGCTATCCGTTTGAGTATGATTTTCTGGATGATACGTTTCGTCAGACGTACCGCAGCGAGATGGTCGTAGGTAAACTGGCAGGTTACTTCACTGGACTCGTTCTGTTCATCGCCTGTTTGGGACTGTTCGGCTTAGCGGCTTATGCAGCGGAACGACGAAATAAAGAAATCAGCATTCGCAAAGTGTTGGGAGCTACAGTTACTAGTATCGTTACGCTGCTCAGTAAAGACTTTCTGAAACTAATCTTAATTGGTTCTATCATTGCCATTCCGGTAGCTTGGTACCTAATGAGCCGGTGGCTACAAAATTTTGCCTACAGTATTGAGATTAACGGGTGGATTTTCGCCGTAGCGGGTCTATTAGCACTATTGATTGCCTGGATTACCATCAGCTTTCAATCCATCCGAGCCGCCCTCGCCAACCCCGTAGATTCATTACGCAATGAATAAGCCCTCACCTCCTAAATACCTGCTTTGCTTCTTTCGCTGGTTCTGCCACCCGGAGTTGCACCCCTTTATTGAGGGTGACTTGCTAGAGCTGTATGCAGAACGAATGGAGGTATCAGGAAGACGAAAAGCCAACTTTAAGTTTGCTCTTGATGTATTGCTGCTGTTTCGGCTTAGCATTATTCGTCCATTTAAACAACCTCAATCTATCAATCGTATCGCTATGCTACAGCACAATTTTATCATTTCATTTAGAAATTTTAAGCGTCACAGAATCACTTTTTTGATCAATCTCCTGGGTTTATCTACCGGACTGACTTGTGCGTTACTCATTTTTCTATGGGTGCAGGATGAGTTAAAGATGGATAAATTTCATGAGAAAGACGAGCAGTTATATCAACTGATGCAAATATACCCAATGGGCGGTAAAAATGAGTTACTAGAACCAAGTCCGGCTCCGCTGGCTCAAGCCTTAGAAGATGAAGTACCTGAAGTAGAAGCCGCCATATCGGCAATTTCACATCCTATTTTTGAGGGTATTCTTGTTTATGAGGATAAGGAAGGAATAAAAGCGATTCCTAACTATGCGGATGATGGTTTTTTCGAGATGTTTTCTTATCCACTGATCCATGGGAATAAGGGACAGGCTCTATCTGAAAAGTACAATGCGGTTATTTCTAAAGAAATAGCCCTGAAATTATTTAGCTCAACCGAAGACGCTATTGGAAAGTCCTTTGAATGGAAGAAAAAAGTCGGGGATATTATAGATTTAAGCCAATCCTTCACTATTACCGGAGTATTTGATAAGCAATCTTCTCAGTCATCAGAGAACTTTGACGTTGTATTCACCTATGATGTTTATGATGGCCTGCAGGATAGGCCACAGGATTGGAACAATGATAGTGCTCATACCTACTTGATCCTAGCTGAAGATTCAGATATTGATGATCTCAACAGCAGAATAACCGCATTAGTGGCCTCTCACCGAGATTGGGAAAATCAGTTTTTACTAAAGCAGTATTCTTCTAAATACCTCCATGGAAAATACGAGAATGGTATGGATGCCGGGGGGCGCATAGCGTATGTTTGGATGTTTTCTGCTATAGCGGTGCTAATATTGGTGATAGCCAGTATCAACTTTATGAATTTATCTACTGCTCGGGCTAGCATCAGATTAAAAGAAATAGGTATCAAAAAAACACTGGGCTCAAGCAGGAAAAACCTAGCCTTTCAGTTCGTCATGGAGTCTCTTCTGATTTCGTTATTTTCTCTTTTAGTAGCAGGAGTTTTGATCACCGCCATTCTTCCTCAGTTTAATCAAATTACTGGTAAGCAATTGGGTTTGGATTTCTCAATTACTACTCTGGGTACCATGCTGGGCATCACTTTACTAACTGGTATTGTGTCCAGCACCTACCCGGCCCTCTATCTTTCCAGTTTTAATCCTGTTCAGGTATTGAAGGGCAATGGCACCCCCGGAAAGCTCACTGTTTCTTTCGGGGAAGTTTGGGTAAGAAAAGGGCTAGTGATTTTCCAATTTACCATGTCCATCATCCTGATTGCGGCAGTATTCATTGTATACCTTCAGATGGAATTTATAAATAACAAGAACCTGGGCTACGATAGAGAGCATATACTCACCATCAAAAATGACGGAGACCTGGACTCACACATAGAAAGTTTTCTGTCGGAAGTACGAGCCTTACCTCAGGTGATTAATGCCACCAACTCAGCGGGCACGCTCGTTAGTCATGATAGTTGGACGGGAAATATGGACTGGGAGGGAAAGGATAAGCCTTTCATAATGTATGTATTTATCACTAATTATGATTTCATTGAGACCTTTGGAATCAGCCTGAAAGAAGGGCGGAGTTTTTCTCGGGCTTTTGGCTCAGAAACGAGTAAAGTGGTATTAAATGAGGCCGCCATCGAGGGGATGGGCTTGGAAGATCCTATAGGTAAAACGATGACTTTTTGGGGAGAAACCGTCGAGATTATTGGTATCGTAGAAGATTTTCAATATGAATCACTGTACAATCAAGTAGAGCCTTGCATATTCCGGCTATTTAGTGGCGAAGAAAATTATGGCGATGTGATCTCCATAAAAATGCAGGCAGGTCAAGAAAAAGCAGCCATTGCCAACATCGCCAGCCTATTTAAAAAGTTTAATCCTAATGTCCCCTTTGAATATGGCTTTATGGATGATGAGTATCAAGCCCTATATGAAGCAGAAAATCGGGTAGCCGTTTTATCTAAATATTTTGCCGGTTTAGCCATTATTATTTCCTGCCTGGGCTTGTTCGGCTTAGCCACCTTTACTGCCGAGCGACGTACCAAGGAAATCGGCATCCGAAAAATTCTGGGTTCCAGCGTATGGGGCATTGTCAGGCTGTTGTCTACGGACTTTACCAAAATGGTATTCTTCGCTATTATGATTGCTTTACCGGTAAGTTATGTCTTGGCGAACAACTGGTTAAGCGACTTTGCCTATCGCATTGATCTTGCTTGGTGGTATTTCATCGGAGCGGCGTTGATCCCCCTATTCATCGCCTGGTTGACGGTAGGCTTGCAGATCGTAAAAGCGGCGAGTATGAATCCAGCCCAGTCTCTAAAAGAAGAGTAATAAATATGCAGTTGCCAGAGAACATCTCACCACCTAAACCCTTACTTCGCTTCTTCCGCTGGTTCTGCCACCCGGAGTTGTACCCTTTCATTGAGGGCGACCTTTTGGAGCTGTACGAAGAACGGGTGAAGGACTTGGGAAGGCGAAAAGCCAATATCCGATTCGCGCTGGATGTGCTACTGCTTTTTCGACCAGGAATTATCCGGTCATTTACATTATACCAACCATCAAACTATCGTGCCATGTTACGACATAACTTAATCCTTACCTTCCGCAACTTCCGTCGCTACAAAAGCACTTTCCTGATTAATCTCGTGGGCCTATCTTCCGGTTTGGCTTGCGCTCTATTGATTTTTCTGTGGGTACAGGATGAACTGGGCATGGATAAGTTTCATGCCAAGAATGCCCATCTTTATCAGATATTAACCAACCAGCCTAGTGATGACGGAATTGATACCTGGGAAGAAGGACCCGCTATGTTGGCTGAAGCATTATTAGCAGAGATGCCCGAGATAGACTATGCAGTGAGTTCTTCGGGTACTCTGGAAAATCTCACCCTTTCCTACAACGATAATCACTTTAGTGCTTCCATGCAGTTTGTTGACAATAATTATTTCAACATCTTTTCTTTTGATCTTTTACAGGGTGATAAAAATCAGATACTGACTGATAAAAAAGCAGCGGTAATTTCAGAGGCAATGGCCTTGAAATTATTTCAAACTACAGAAAATGTGGTAGGCAAAGTCGTAGAGTGGCAATTCTTCGATGTTGTTCAGCAAGCTACGGTTACTGGTATCTTTAAAGATGTACCAACGAATTCTTCAGTTCGATTTGATTTTGTGCTTTCGTACGAAGTATATAAGGATATCCTGGGTGAAAGTGCTCATTGGGGCAACCACAACGCAGTAACTTACCTGGTACTTCATGAGGATACAGATCCATTACAGTTCAATCATAAAATTGCAGACTTTCTTACGACCAAAAGAGCCGATCTAAAGATACCACTACTTCTCCAGCGCTATTCCGAACGGTATTTATACAATCATTTTGAAAATGGAGTACAAGCGGGTGGCCGAATTGAGTACGTTCGATTATTCTCGATCATCGCTGTATTTATCTTAGTGATTGCCTGTATCAATTTCATGAATCTATCCACCGCCAAAGCTTCCCGAAGAATCAAGGAAATAGGAGTGAAAAAGGCCATCGGTGCCAAGCAGGGCACCCTCATACTACAGTATTTAGGGGAATCTACTCTCATGGCTTTTGCATCACTGGTTCTATCTGTTGTGTTAGTACTGCTGTTGTTACCCTCTTTCAATGATATTACAGGAAAACAGCTTACACTTAGCTTAGATATTCACCTCATTTCGTCGGTGCTGGGTATCACCTTATTAACCGGATTGATGGCCGGCAGCTATCCTGCTTTATATCTTTCCGGGTTTAATCCAGTGACGGTATTGAAAGGCAATGGTGCCTTGAGAAAACTAAATACTTCGGTAGGAGAAGTGTGGGTCCGGAAAGGGTTGGTGGTTTTCCAATTCGCTCTATCGGTAATACTAATTGTCAGTGTTTTGGTCGTGTACCAACAAATAGAGTATGTGCAAAGCAAGAATTTGGGTTTCGACCGAGAGAATATTATCTATTTTGATATTGAAGGCAAGGTAGCCGAAAATGTGGAAGCCTTTCTTTCGGAAATAGGCAATATTCCAGGAGTGATCAATGTCTCGAGTATGTGGGGTAGTATCATGGGAGATACGGGGGCTACCTTCGGTTCTTTTGACTGGGAAGGTAAAGATCCGGATGCAGCCTTTCAGTTCTACAACTTAGGAGTGAATTACGACATGATCGAGCTACTGGGTATCGATATGAAGGCAGGTCGGACATTTTCCAACACGTTTAGTGGTGATACCGCCAATATTATCCTCAACGAAGCCGCAATAGAGGCAATGGGGCTTCAAGATCCAGTTGGCAAAATATTTACGCTGTGGGGAAATGATATGGAGATCATTGGCGTGACCAAAAACTTCAACTTTAAATCGCTACACGAAAGTGTAAAGCCATTCTTTTTCAGATTAACCCCTAGGGATGCGGAGAAAGTTATGGTAAAAATAGCAGCAGGTACAGAAAGACAAACCATTGAGAAGCTCCAGCAACTGTATGCTACTATTAACCCTGGATTTGTTTTAGATTATCAATTTCTAGATGAAGAGTATCAATTACAGTATGCCGCCGAACAGCGGGTCTCCGTATTATCCCGTTACTTTGCGGGTATTGCTATCCTTATTTCCTGCCTGGGTCTGTTTGGCCTAGCTGCCTTCACCGCTCAACGACGACTGAAAGAAATCGGCATCCGAAAAGTATTAGGAGCCAGCAATTTCAAGATCGTTCAAATACTGTCTAGTGACTTTACGAAGATGGTGTTGATAGCCATCGGTATTGCCCTACCCGTTAGCTACTTCATCGCCCAAAGCTGGCTACAGGACTTCGCCTTCAGTATTGAACTAGCTTGGTGGTACTTCGCCGGAGCTGGAATAGTTGTCTTATTAATTGCTTGGTTGAGTGTAGGGTACCAAACCATCAAAGCGGCTCTGGCTAACCCCGTTGATTCCCTCAGAAATGAATAACAATAGCCCTCCCAAATATCCACTTCGTTTCTTCCGCTGGTTCTGCCACCCGGATCTATACCCCTTTATTGAGGGAGATCTACTGGAACTGTATGAAGAGCGGGTACAGGATTTGGGTAGAAAGAAAGCGAATATTTGGTTTGCCACAGATGTATTGCTGCTTTTTCGGCCCAGCATTATCCGGCCATTCAAACAACATTACTCATTAAATCATACTGCTATGTATAAGAACTATTTTATCATCGGTTGGAGAAACCTCCTTAAGCATAAGGGCTACTCATTTATTAACATCAGTGGACTCGCTGTCGGAATGGCCGTAGCAATATTAATTGGCTTGTGGATTTTCGATGAGTTGACCTACAATAAGTATTACAAAAACTACGATAGTATCGCTAAAGTAATGCTTAATTATACGCTAAATGGAGAGGTAAGAACCGGAAGGCATATGTCTCTACCCATCGCCCCTGAGCTAAAGGAGTCCTACCCCGATGATTTCCAACACATCGTGATGTCAACGTTTACTCAAGAACATTCTCTAGCTGTTAATGAAAAGATCATTACCCAATCAGGTAGCTTCATGGAACATGAGGCTCCGCACATGCTAAGTCTCACCATGCTAGAAGGCACCCGTGATGGCCTAAAAGACCCTAACTCGATTATGCTGTCCGCTTCATTAGCTAACTCCTTTTTTGGCAGCGATGATCCTATAGATCAAGTGGTAAGAATTGACGACAAAATTGATGTGAAGGTAACCGGCGTATACCAAGATATGCCTCAAAATACTGAATTTAGTAACCTTGCCTTTCTGGGCTCCTGGCAGTTATACCTAGCGATGAATTATTGGGTAAAGTACAATGAAAGCAACTGGAATAACAGTTTCATTCAAGTATTTACTCAGATTGCCCCTAATACTACTATTGAACAGGTGTCTGCTAAAATTAAGGACATTATGTTCAAGCATTTATCCCCGGAAGAGGCTCAATCCCGAAAACCTGAAGTCTTTCTTCATCCTATGAGCCAATGGCACTTATACAGTGAGTTTGAAAACGGGAAAACCAGTGGTGGTCTTATTCAATTTGTGTGGCTTTTCGGAATCATTGGAGGGTTTGTGCTACTATTAGCTTGTATTAACTTTATGAACCTAAGTACCGCCCGTTCTCAGCAAAGAGCCAAAGAAGTAGGGGTACGTAAAGCGATTGGTTCGGGGAGAGGGCAACTGATCACTCAGTTTTTTAGTGAGTCACTGTTGGTGGTTACAATGGCCTTCATGCTGGCGTTGCTAATGGCGCAACTAGCGTTACCGCTCTTCAATCAGGTTTCCGGCAAAAATATGGCGATTGTCTGGTCAAACCCTGTATTTTGGCTCTTGTCTGTAGGTTTCTGCCTGTTTACCTGCTTATTAGCCGGAAGTTATCCCGCCTTTTATCTATCATCTTTTCGTCCTGTCAAAGTATTGAAAGGAGGAGGCACCTCTACGGTGTTCCGAATGGGAGGGGTAGCGGTCATACCTCGAAAAGTTTTGGTAGTTATTCAGTTTGCCGTGTCAATGATTCTGATTGTTGGTACGATCATCGTTTTCCGTCAGATTCAGTATACCAAAGATCGCTCAGTAGGATATGATCAACGGGGGTTGGTGTATGCATCCAATACTAGTGCAATCCATGAGCACTTCGAAGCGTTCAGAAATGATCTGCTAAACACCGGGGCGATTGTAGCGGTAGCCGAATCCAACGGGGCTATAATTCAAATTGCCGAGAACAACGGCGACTTTACTTGGCAAGGAAAAGACCCTGACTTCAGAGAGAGTTTTGGTTTGATTCGGGTAAGCCATGATTACGGTAAAACCGTGGATTGGCAATTGGTGGAGGGAAGAGACTTTTCGAGATCTTTGGCGAACGGCGATACGAATTCGTTCATACTCAATGAATCTGCCGTAGAACTGATGGACTTAGAAAACCCTATCGGCGAAATAGTAAAACACGGGGATCAAGACTATCAGATCATTGGAGTAGTGAAAGATATGGTGATGGGATCACCTTACGAACCTGCCCGGCCTTCTGTCTTCTCAATTTTGCCCTGGCAAGGAGGGGTGATCTCCTTTAAGTTACGTCCTAGTGTAGATACTCAACAGGCATTAGCAGAAATAAGGACTGTGTTTAAGGCGTACGCTCCTTCTCTCCCCTTTAACTATAGGTTTGTCAATCAGGAATATGCTAAGAAGTTTGGGGCTGAACAACGCATTGCTAAACTCTCTTCCATCTTTGCAATTCTTGCCATTTTCATCTCTTGCTTGGGGCTATTTGGGTTAGCTTCCTTCGTGGCCGAACAACGTACTAAAGAAGTCGGCATCCGCAAAGTATTGGGAGCTTCGGTAGCTCAGTTGTGGCAATTGCTATCCAAGGACTTTGTAATGCTGGTTATCATCTCCTGTCTGATTGCCGTTCCCGTTGCCTATTACTTTCTAAATAATTGGTTACAGAACTATGAGTACCGAACCAAAATCTCTTGGTGGATTTTTGCATCAGCTAGTACTGGGGCACTGGTGATTACTTTATTGACAGTGAGTTTCCAATCCCTCAAAGCCGCTCTCGCCAACCCCGTAGATTCTCTGAGAAACGAATAATCAATGAAGCTTTCCCCACCAAGTCTTTTGCTTCGCTTTTTTCGCTGGTTTTGTCACCCGGAGTTGCACTCCTTCATTGAAGGGGATTTGCTGGAATTATACGAAGAGCGAGTGAATGATTTAGGAAGAAGAGAAGCTAATCTTCGCTTTGTGGTGGATGTCATACTGCTTTTTCGGCCTAGCATCATTCGTCCGTTCCAACAACCTCACCCCCTAAATTACACTGCTATGTTTAAAAATTATCTCACGGTAGCCTTCCGACAAATTGGCAAATACCCCTATCCCAATGCGCTAAACCTGTTTAGTCTGGTATTGGGCATTTCTTGCTCAATGATCATTCTGCTGTTTGTGCGTCATGAGTTGAGTTATGACCAATTCCACCAACACGCTGATCGCACCTGGCGGATTACTTCGCAGTTTGAGTCAGGAGGCCAAGAAGTAAAGTGGGCGATTACTAACGGTTATCTGGCTTCTCTATTACCCGAGCAAGTTCCGGAAGTAGAAAAAGCCACTAAAGCGCAGGTAGTGCAAGCGGGGTTAGCCTTGCAGGCCGATAGCACCTATTTTACCGTACCGGAGAATAGCGGCTTTTTTGTCGATCCCAACTTTTTAGATGTATTGGATTTTGAGATCGTGGCGGGGAATGCGGCCACCATGCTGAGCGACCCAAACTCCATCGTCTTAACTGAATCTTTAGCCATGAAGTATTTCGGAACTACGGACGTAGTAGGCAAGACGATCGTTTGGGCTAGTTTCAATGAACAACCTCTAGCTGTTACAGGAGTGCTAAAAGACCTACCCCAAAACTCGCATATGCAGTTTGACTACTTATTGCCCGGCAGCATATTGCCCTACTGGCCGCGATTTATTGATCCGAAAAAAGGGGGCTTTCCAGTATACGTATACTTCGTCACTTGGCCGGAAATATCCGAACAGAACTTACGATCAAACATTGCTGAGGCGACTGCCCAAGGCTACCCGCATTTAAAAAACTTTCAGTTCCCTATTCAGAAATTGACGGATATTTACTTTAACGCAGACAATCTTTTTGAACATACCAAAAAGGGCAATCGCAATTTCATCAGTATCTTAACGCTGGTAGGTTTCTTTATCCTGATTATCGCTGGTATCAACTACGTTATCGCCCGAACCGCTACTTCCGTTCGACGAGCTGATGAAATGGGTGTGCG
This sequence comes from Bacteroidota bacterium, assembly GCA_039198955.1. Classification (GTDB taxonomy): domain Bacteria; phylum Bacteroidota; class Bacteroidia; order Cytophagales; family Cyclobacteriaceae; genus Tunicatimonas. Next base: position 41,190 of record JBCCTI010000046.1, read on the forward strand.
GAAGACGCTAGGGTCATCCCGAAAATCACTCATTGTTCAGTTGCTCTCCGAGTCATTGCTATTAAGTTTAATAGCGGGGGCACTTTCGGTTATGGTGACTGAGCTTTTGTTTCGCTACGCACTTACTTCCTGGTTTGGCATAGCGTTGAGTCTACTGGATCAACCCACCTGGATTCCGCTGCTGCTGATCCTTAGTCTTGCCTTAGGGCTGCTAGCCGGACTTTTTCCAGCCTGGAAAATCTCCTCTTTCCCTACCAGCAAAATCCTCAGAAGAGAATTGACGCTTACTCGTGATAAGGTGTTCAGTATCAGAAGTACGCTAATTCTGCTACAATTTGTTTTTACCATTATCTTGATAGCGGGTAGCATTGTAGTACTCAAGCAGCTTCACTTTTTAAGGAACAAAGATGTAGGCTACGATAAGGAAGCGGTGATTAACATTGCTGGGGCGTCTGGCATAGAGTCAGCACGCTGGAACTACTTTAAAGAAGCTATCCGGCAAGAATCAGGTATTACTAGTGTAGGGGCTACGCTGTACAAATTCTTCAGTGACTATAATGGGGCTAGTATTAAAGTTGTAAATCAGACTACAACGGATACTCTTTCAGTCAGGGTGCAGTTCAACGTGGTAGACTATGACTTTATTCCTACCATGAATATGCAGATGGTAGAGGGGCGTAATTTTTCCCGGGACTATGCTACCGATACGGCCGCCATCATCATCAACGAAGCCGCTAAGAAATATTTAGGTCTGAAGAATGCCGTTGGACAGGAAGTACTTAATCCAACTCCAACCGGGGGACCCAGCGAGAAAATTATTGGGGTAGTCAACGACTTTCATTTTCAGAACTTCAATCAAGAGATTATCCCTATTGTATTACGATTAGGGCCTGAGACTAATAACAATTTGTTAGTTAGGGTGAATGCTCAAAACTGGCAACAGACGCTCGCGCAACTAGAGCGTCGTTGGCAAGAAAGTGACATTGTGGTGCCGTTTGAATACAGCTTTTTAGACGATTGGTTTGAAAAGATGATTGAAAAAGAAACCCAGCAGAGCCGACTCGTCACAATGTTTACGGTACTAGCCATTATTATTGCTACGTTAGGACTCTTAGGGCTTATCAGCTACACCACCCAGCAAAAGAAAAGAGAGATTGGCATTCGTAAGGTACACGGAGCTACGGTAAACCATATTTTGGCACTGATCAATCAACGCTTCCTGATACTGTATGTCGTGGCATTAGTGGTTGCCGTACCGATTTCGGTCTGGGGTATTCAGCAGTGGTTGCAAAGTTTTGCCTACCGGGTGCAGATAAGTGTAGTAGATTATCTACTAACCGCGACGCTGATGCTAATCATTGTTATTGCTACCATTAGTTTTCAATCTATTAAAGCTGCTCTCGCTAACCCTGTAGATTCCCTACATAATGAATAAACCCTCACCACCCAAATACCTGCTTCACTTCTTCCGCTGGTTCTGCCATCCGGATTTGCATCCTTTTATCGAGGGTGATCTGCTGGAGCTGTACGAAGAACGGGTGAAGGAGCAAGGGCGAGGAAGAGCCAATATCCGATTCGCACTGGATGTCTTACTGCTTTTTCGGCTCAGCATCATTCGTCCGTTCCAACAACCTCACCCCCTAAATCATACGGCTATGTTAAAAAACTATTTTAAAGTAGGCATCCGGAATATGCTGAAGTATAAGATTTTCTCCTTTATCAATGTATTAGGACTGGCTATTGCCATGTCAGTGTTTATGCTGATCATTTTGATGCTGGCCGATCAAAAAAGCTATGATCAGTTCCACGCAAAAAAAGATCGTATCTACCGGATACTGCTGAAACGAGAGTCTAACCTTCGGGCTACTACTCCTTTTCCCTTGGCCGAAGCCCTAAAGACCGAATACGGAATAATAGAAGACGCTACTTATTTGCGCAGAGGATTTGGGGGAGATGCAGTGTACGATCAGAACTTTGCCGAGATGAAGGGGTATTTTACCACCCCGGCCTTTTTTAAGACATTTTCTTATGAATTGGAGCAAGGCAATCCGCACACCGCCCTGAGTGAACCCAATGCGATGGTAGTGTCCTACGAAATTGCTACGCAACTGTTTGGAAATGAAAATCCAATAGGTAAAACAGTAGAATTTTCCGACAGGGGCATCAATTTTGGCAATGATGATAGGAAACCAGCGGTGGACTGGGGACTTTTCACCGTAACCGGAGTGCTGGCAGACAACGATCATAAGTCCCATATTGTGTTTGATGTGCTGGTTTCCGCTTCTTCATTAGAGCGTTTGTCTACGGAAGGTAAAATCAATGATCTTTCAGCGAATTGGACTCAACATAGCTCCACCTATACGTACGTGCTTTTGAATGACAATGCTCGCGAAGAAAGCTTGGCAACAGCACTGGATCAGCTTGCTTCTATGAAGTTCAGCCATGATGATAATCTCCAGTCGTCAACACTGATCCCTCAATCTCTGATGAACATTACCCCTGGCCCCAAAGTAAATAATGCCCCATTCATCACCTTGCCGATATTTGCTTATTATTTTCTGGTCGGATTAGCCTTAGTGGTAATGTTTACTGCTTGCCTAAATTACACCAACTTATCCATTGCTCGGGTTCTAACCAGGGCAAAAGAAATAGGAGTACGAAAGGTTAACGGTGCCAGAAGGAAGAACCTGACTTTCCAATTTCTCAGTGAATCTATCATTACTGCTTTCTTATCGCTCATCGTAGCTTTTGGTCTCTTGTATCTGATTAAATCCGCGTTTCTAAACCTCTGGGTCAACCAATATTTAAATTTTGATCTAAAAGCTGACGTAGAAGTTTATCTCATCTTCATTGTATTGGCAATACTGATAGGGTTACTAGCTGGGATTTTTCCGGCCTTTAGGCTTTCTGGTTATCAACCAGTGAAAGCACTAAAAAGTATGGATGGGATTTCATCTAGTCGCCTGGGAGCAAGAAAAGTGTTGACCATCGTACAATTCGTGATTTCACTGCTGTTTATTATCACCTCCATCGTAGGCTTCAACCAATTTGAACATTTCATGAATTATGAATACGGTTTTAATGCTCAGGACGTAGTAAATATCAATTTGCAAAGCAATGACTATGAGGTGGTAAAAAATACATTCAGCGAAATTCCAGGTATTGCTGAAATTTCCGGCTCCGCCTACCTGCCCGGTTCCGGTAGAAATGATGGAATCTACTTGAAAAAGCTCGGAACGGATGAAACTGAGACTAAAGAAGCTATTGACTTAAGTATCGATGAACGGTTTATCGATGTTTTAGATATTGACCTTTTAGCTGGGCGAGACTTGTTTACCCAAAATGCGGGGAGAAATACATTCATTCTGGTGAATGAAGAACTAGCTAATGTGTTTGGATACGACAATCCTGCTGATATTGTAGGGCAGTCGTTCGTTGGAAATGACCAAACGTTTCAAGTTGCCGGATTGGTCGAGAACTTTACCTTCTCTTTACTTTTCTCACAGCAGATCACCCGACCTCTGGTGCTAAGATACGAGCCTACCAAACTTAAGTTTGTCAATATGAAAATAGCGGCAACTGATAAAAATAAGGTAATTGCTCAACTAGAAGAAAAATGGAAGACCATTGACCCCCTACATCCTTTCCAATGTGAGTTCTTTGAAGACAAACTATCCAACTATCATCAAGGAGTTTTTGATCTGGTAGCTATCATTGGCTTCATTGCCTTTTTGGTGATCTCCATTGCGTGCTTAGGTTTGCTGGGCATCGTGATTTATACTACCGAACGCCGCACCAAAGAAATTGGGATACGAAAAGTTTTGGGAGCGGGCAATAGCAATTTGACTTATTTATTGTCGAGAGAATTTGTGGCCCTGTTGGGTATTGCTATTTGTATTGCTGCGCCTCTGAGCTATTTTTTCAATCGGTTTTGGTTGAATTTTTTGGTGGTACGTGTAGAGTTTGGGATTAGTACCATCCTAATAGGATCGGTACTGCTGTTGCTGTTGGGCTTGTTGACCATTAGCCCTCAAACCTTTTTAGTTTCCCGTAGAAACCCCGTTGACTCTCTGAGAAATGAATAAGCCCTCTCCACCGAAATACCTACTCCGCCTTTTCCACTGGTTCTGCCACCCGAAGTTGCACCCCTTTATTGAGGGTTGTCTGCTAGAATTATACAGCTGAGCAGTCCCTACGAAGAATACCGTTAGGCCAAGTGGAGCGATGGTAAACCAGCGTTCTGGCTTTAGCTGATAGATTCTCATAAGTTTCGATGATTGATATTACCAGACAAATGCAGCTAATCCATCGGGTAGTGAGGTGAATAGAGTCTTTTAAGCTTCAGAAGCGGGTTCTACTTCCCAGGTATGATCAGAAAGCAAAGTGACTTTAGCAATGTAGGCTTGGTACGGATGATTATTGCCCCACTCTTGGGGTGAAACCAGCGTGAGTACATCGGTACCATTTTTCTTCTGATACAAGTAGTAAGTGTGGGAGATAATGGGCTCAAAATTCATATCAGCCTCGTAAATCCGCTCCGAAATATCTACTCGGTCTTTAATCTCCTGGGCTTGCCGAGCCAGGGTTTGTGCCTGTTCGTAGAGCTGGCGCATTTGCCGATCGGTTTGTTGGCGCATTGCCGAAACTGACCGTCCCTTGATCTTCCCTTTATCTTCCGGCTTAATGACTGCTCCACCTACCGTATGCGGAAAAGCAATTAACCCCGGCTGATCCGTAGTTTTTTCCCGTTCCTTTTCCAGGTCAATCTGGTCAACGTCTATTTTCTGCTTTTTTGTATCTTGACTCATTCTATTGTGTTAAATCTTACTAATCCTGGTTTAAGGTATCGGCAGAAGGGGCAATACGCTCTTGTAGGTTGGGCTTAGAACCCGGAAAGGTGGTTCTTTGGGCAATGTCGTAGCTAAGGTACAGCATAATGAGTAGAAACAGCACGGCTACTACCAGGAAAATCTTCTTCTGTAATGTCATATGCTGCATAACCAAACATTTAATGACTGATGAGTGATGATTAATGACTAATGGCTGTAGTTTATCAATATCAATTATCATCCATCACTAATCATCAATCATTATTTATTCGTCATTAATCATCAGTTCTAACCGAAAATGCCTAAAATAGTTATCTTGACCCATGCCTTCTCCTTCCCTCCGAAAGGTCATTCACATTGATATGGACGCTTTTTTTGCGTCGGTAGAGCAGCGGGACAATCCGGCCTATCAGGGTAAACCCATTGCCGTAGGTGGAAGTAGTAGGCGGGGAGTGGTCGCTGCGGCTAGTTACGAAGCCCGGCGGTTTGGGGTGCGCTCCGCAATGCCGTCAGTGCGGGCCGCCCGACTTTGTACGAGTTTAATTTTTGTGAAAGCCCGCTTTGAAGAGTACCGTAAAGTGTCACAGCAGATCCAGGAAATATTTTTTCAGTACACCGATTTGGTAGAGCCACTTTCGCTCGACGAAGCCTACCTAGATGTGACCCAAAACAAAAAGGGGTTAAAATCAGCCATTCGGGTGGCTCAATTGATTAAAGAACAGATTTTGACTGAAACTCAACTGACCGCCTCAGCGGGCGTCTCGTATAATAAGTTCCTAGCCAAGATTGCCTCCGACTACGATAAACCTAACGGCCTGAAAGTAATCTTGCCCCGAGAGGCCTTGGATTTTCTAGAAACATTGCCCATTGAAAGATTTCACGGCATTGGTCGGGTAACTGCCCAAAAGATGCACGCTCTGCAAATCCACACCGGAAAAGATCTGAAACGATTTTCCCTTCCCGAGTTGGTTCGTTACTTTGGCAAAGCGGGGCGACATTATTATCAAATTGTACGGGGCGATGATCGACGGGAGGTAAAACCCCATCGCATCCGCAAATCTATCGGAATCGAGACTACATTTTCTCGTGATATCAATCAGCGCGAAGAACTGGAAGAAGAACTATCTACGCTCTCGGTGGGGCTGGAAGAGCGGGTGAAACGCAACCAGACCCGGGGGCGAACCATTACTCTTAAGATAAAATTCGCTAATTTCCAGCAGATTACCCGTAGTTACACCGCGCCTCAACTGCTAGCAACCTCGGCTGATTGGTTTCCACTAGCAGTGCACCTTCTCAATGACAGCGAAACTGAAAAGCAACCTATTCGGTTACTAGGCCTGAGCCTATCCAACCTGCTATCTCATTCTGAGCATCAGCTTCATTTTGACTTTTTTTAAGTTTCTTTCTAAGCAGTATTTGTCAATCTTGCTTCATATATTACCCGTTTCTCTGGTTTTTATATCAATATTTCCCTAAAAAATTTCCAAATAGTTACATAGTAATAGAACGGTTTTAGTGGTTTCTGACCCCGATAAACCGATAACCCTTACATTTTTACCCACCAATATACCTCCATTCCCTTACAGCCATTCACTGCATCCGGTAGGCTATACATAGCACGAGGGCTTAGTTTTTGTACTATTCCTATAAAATTTCTGAGCTTATCAATAAGCTGATAGATAAGGATAAGTGATAAGTTCTGATTGATAAGGAAATTTTTACGATGAAGAAACTTTACTTCTTGTTCATATTCGGAGTCTTTTTTTCAGGTACCGGGCAACAGGTCTGGGCTCAATGCTCTACGTATTCCAATCCGGGAAATAATGTGGAGAGTCCCCCTCGTTTATGTGCCCCTCATAATTTTGAGTGGCGAGTGTGGTCCACTGTACTGGGAAGTCCGGCCACTGTAGAATTTGTGTACGACTGGGGGGATGGCACGCCAACTGTTACCGTTCCCGCAGTAGATGTAGGGGCGGCGAGGTATGAAGCTGTTGCTGCCCACCTTTATCCGCAGGGTGGAACTCAATGTAACTATATACCTACTGTTCAGATTCAAATCAATGGGACACTATGTACTAGCTCCATACAAAGCCAGAACGTCACTGTTTGGGATACTGACGAGGATAATGGAGGAGTACCCCGAATTGACCCAATTTTGTACCGAATTTGCGTGGGAGAAACTGCGGTCGTTCAGTTTGACGATAATAGTATCTGGAACTGTGTTCCCAACTCTGGTGAAAACGACCGAATAAATAACGCCGTACGCTGGGTACAGTGGATTTATGGTACCGGGGCTGCTGGCAACCGTATTCCGGGAGTACAAGTAGACGGTGTAGTGGAACCTTATGCCTTTCCAGGGGACGTTGAAGTACTTCAAGGACCCATCGAGGTGTCTACCTCTCAAAGTGAGATAATGACCGCATTTGGTAGCGCAGTAGGCGACCAATTTGAGGTTACCTTACGTAACTGGAATGTCTGTAATCCTTACGACGCCGATACAACTGATGGAGATTATTTGAACCCAACTTTAGGAGATTTAGTGAATGGCGATAGTGCCTTTATTGAAACTACTGCTCGTATTGTGGTAGTAGAAAGATCGAACCCAAACTTTAACACTAGATTAAATAGTGGTGCCGGACCGATACAAACAGACTTTTGTGCGGGTGATACTGTCTTTTTTCAAGATCAAACCCCAGCTATTGCAGATGCTAACTTTAACTATCTATGGGAATATTACAATGATGCAACTGGAACTTCACTAATTAGAACATCAACTAATCGTAATTCCAGACAAGTTTTTAATACACCAGGGGATAAACTAATACGACTCACTGTAACCGACAATAACTCTGTAGGTAATTGTGGTGGTAGCTTTGAACGAGTTATTACTATTGTAGAAACCGCTACTGCGGCAATCGAGGCGACTGATACGGCAGGTGATCCATTACCGCCTTTCTGTGCCGATGGTACACCCAAAGAAGTAGTTTTTGCTGATACTTCTACCAACTTCAACCCGGCTACCTCTACCTGGGAGTGGAACTTCTTTGATGAAACGGGTACTGAAGTTCTATCAGAACGAAAGATTAGTCCAGCTAACCCAACTACTCAAGATAGCATTAAGGTTTCTATTACCAACCCAGGCACGTATTACGCAGTACTTATCGCTTCGGCTATCGGAGTAGATTGCGAAACCCGCGATACGGCTTACGTGCATATCTACGCTCCGCCCACGGCTGACTTCACCTTCACTGCTGGTTGCCAGTCCGACAGCGTAGTACTGGAAAGTACCGCTACGCTAACCACGGTAGTAAATAACGACGAGATTGATTTGTACGAGTGGGATTTGGACGACGATGGTACGTTTGAAACTACGGGAGAAGGTCCGTTCAAGCACTTATTTCCGGTAGCGGGTACATACCAGGTGCATCATCGGGTAACCACCCAGAAAGGAGCCTGCTCCGATGTAGTCACGCTGCCAATCACCGTAGATCCGTCGCCTTACGCTTCGTTTACGCCAGACACTACCGAAGGCTGTGGCCCCATTACCGTGGCTTTGGCAGTAGATACTTTATTAGTCAATCAGCCTCCCAGTGGAGTAGCGAGTATCGATGAGTATATTTGGCACGTACAGGATATTACTACCCCTTCTAATCCTGAAGAAACCTTTTCGTTTCCGGTAGCCGATACTACCGAGCTACTTTTTGAAAATACGTTAGCCAGTTTTGCTGACCAACAGTACGAAGTGTGGTTGGAAATAAGAGCGACCAATGGCTGCGATGCCGTAAGCCAAAAAGATACTATTACTGTATTTGCTAGCCCTCCTTCGGAGTACATCATTAGCAATTTCTCAGGTGGGTCTACCAACTGCTCACCTCATACTTTTGAGTTTGAAGTAACCGCCGCTACCCAGGCATTGGGTGCTGATAACTACGTATGGACTGTCCTTGATGAATCTGATTCATCGGTAATTTATACCGAAACCGTTGCTGCCCCCAACGCTCAGTTTAACTACACAATTACTAATGATACAACCATTCTTAAGCTATATCGGGTACGTTTACAACCCACCTCTAGCAGTAAATGCTTTGCACCTTACGAAGAGATAGTACAGGTTTTCCCAGCGCCTTCATCCGCTTTTGACATTACTTTCGTAGAAGCTGACTGCGACTTAGTTACTTACGAGCTAGATGCCCAGCAAAAAGGATTATTCTACCAGTGGAATGTCAGCCCAACCCCGTTGAATAATCCTAGCTATACGGCAGATAATCTAACGGTAATATTTGCGAAAAATGTGCTCAGTTATCCCGTTACAGTAACATTAGAAACCATTAGCGGAAGCACTGGATGCGAGAGTGATGTAACGACCGAAACGATTGATATTGATCCTCAGGAAGATATCAATGCTTCCTTTACGGTTGACCCGACATTACTTGAAATTCCGAACACTACGGTTTCTATCACCAACACTACCAATCCCGGTAACTGGACTTACGAGTGGGACTTCGGGGATGGAGCCACCTCTACCGAGGCTGATCCCGGAACACATACTTACGAAACTTTTGGAGAGTACATGATTAAGCTGAGAGCCACCGGAGATTTTTGTTTTGAGGAAGACTCAGCTCTGGTGATTATCAATCAGGCCTTGCCTGAGCTCAACTTTAGCTATACCACTATTGAGGGTTGTTTGCCACTGGAAGTAACGTTTACCAACACTAGCATGTACGTAGACAGCAGCAGCGTTTTCTGGGACTTCGGCGATGGTACTACTTCTACCGAATGGAATCCGGTGCATGTTTACGAAGTATCGGGGGTTTACACTATTTCTTTACAAGCTAGCAATGAGTTGGGTGTAGTGGTTACCGAAGAACAAACCATTGTAGTTGATCTTACCCAAGGTCCTATGGCTGATTTTCGACCTCGATTGGCTCAGCGATATATTCGTAACGAAGATATTTTCTTTACCAATCGCAGCCAACGATCTGATACCTATTTCTGGGATTTTGGGGACGGAACCACTTCTACCCAAGAAGAACCCACTCACCAGTACGCCGATACCGGACGCTACGATATCACTTTGATTGCTCAGAATGCCCTGGGTTGTGTAGATACATTAGTCAAAGAAATTATCATTGAACCCTTCCTGCCCGAGGTAGACTTTTCTTATGAGCCACCTAAGGGTTGCCGACCGCTTACCGTCCAGTTTCGCAATTTGAGTCGCTTCGCTGAAGCCGATAGTTACCGCTGGAGCTTCGGGGAGGGAGAGGGTCGCTCTTCCGAAGAAAATCCGACGTACACCTACTTTGAGCCCGGTTTCTACACAGTTACCCTAGAAGCTAGCAATAGTGCGGGAGTTACTGTGATAGAACGTAAAGAATTTAGTGTGGAAGTATACGAAACTCCCCGAGCGTTCTTTAACCTCCGCCCGGATAAAGCCTTCTTAGGTGCACCTATCTACTTTGTGAACCTCAGTCTGGGGGCCGAAAATTACTACTGGGATTTTGGCGATGGTAATACTTCTACCGACTTTAACCCTGATCATACTTACGAAGCCCCCGGTAGTTACGATGTTACCCTGGTTGCTGAGTCTAATCAAGGCTGTCTGGATACCATTGTAGTAGAATCAGCCGTACTGATTGAAGATGGTGGTACCGTACAAGTACCCAATGCATTCACTCCTAGTCCGTTTGGCCCCAGTACTTCGGAGGTAGTGGGCCCCAATGGCCAGAACGATATTTTCCTACCCGTTTTTGAAGGGGTGACTGAATTTCACATGATGATCTATAATCGTTGGGGAGAATTAATGTTTGAAAGCTTTGACAAAACACAAGGCTGGAACGGCTACTACAAAGGTAGGTTGTGTCCGAAGGACGCTTATGTCTATAAGGTGAAACTCAAGTTCAGCGATGGGGACTCACGGACGGTGGTAGGTGATGTGACATTGCTTCGATAAGATGGTGGGGTGTATGAATAAGGATATTATGTTAAGATTTTTCACTTTTTTACTATTACTGATAATAAGTTTAGGGGAGCTACGGGCGCAAGATCCGCAGTTTACCCAATACTACTCTTCTCCTATTTACTTAAACCCAGCGTTTACCGGGGCAACTGGTCAGCATCGGGCGGCTATTAACTACCGTAACCATTGGTCGAGCTTGCCCCAAGCCTTTGTAACCTACGCTTTTTCGTACGATTACAATATTAAAGGGTCACCCAGTAGTGTTGGGTTGATCGCGGTTAACGACCGGGCGGGAACGGCTAGTTTACAGTCTACCAGCATTGGGGCGACGTATTCTTACCGCATCCCGATTACTAACGGTCTCCAAGCAGTACCTTCGTTACAGATTGGCTACACCATGCAGAGCCTGGATTATTCTAAACTGGTTTTTGCCGATCAACTACAGTTTGGTAACCCTAATGCTCCCAGTACTGACCCTGCCTTACGGAATCTAGAAAACGTAAACCATTTTGACTTTGCTACTGGGGTACTGGTGTATGACAAGCGTTTCTGGGGTGGCGTAGCGATACATCACCTTAATCGACCAAATCAGTCAGTATTAGAGGAAGAAAGTGTACTACCGATGCGGTTTTCCGTACACGCTGGTTACAAAATCCCCATTGACCTGGGGCCGTTCCGTAACCGTATGGCTTCCAGCATCAACCCTTCGTTTCAGTACCGTCAGCAGGGAAGATTTAATCAGTTAGACGTAGGGTTGAGCTATTTTTACCGGATGCTGATGTTAGGAGTTTGGTACCGAGGTTTACCCATTCAGCAAGATATGCCCCGCACCATTAATCACGATGCACTGGCGGTAGCTTTCGGGGTATCTATCAATGGATTTTCGTTCGGGTACAGCTATGACCTCACCGTTTCTAAGCTAGGACCGGCTTCTACGGGAGGCTCCCACGAAATATCGCTAGCCCTTCAGTTCTCGCCTAAGTCTAAGCCCGGTAAAGTAAGCCGGAAAGTGAAGAAGAACCCTTGTCCGGCCTTTATGCCTGATTATCTATGGAAGCCTTAGAACTAGAACATGAACCCAAAGCTAAAGGCGTTTAGTTCTGGTCCCCTACCTGGTACAAACAGCTCGTTGAGATCGTAGTTTGCGTAGAAGTCAAAATCGCGAAAACCTAGCTGAAAGCGAATGCCGTACCGCCAGTTATTCACGAAGAAGTTGGTGCGATCTTTTACCCGCTCCCGATCGTTATCTTCTACAAATACATACTTATGACGACTGCCAATCCGATAACCAGCGTATCCGCCTATCCCGACCCGAAGACCAGCATCTATATCATTATTAACTCGGAAACCAGAATCGTCTCTCCAACCTAACTCAAGGTCTCTCCTTCGGGGCTTACCAAATTGAAACATGGGTACGAACTGAGCATTCAGATAAGGCACTACAAACTTGCTTTTGCGAGGATCAACTACGTCTAAGTCTTCAACAAAATCTACCCCGTCGTCCGTCTTTATCATGCGAGTACGTTCGTTTTGAAACTTGAAGTTGTACCAATTTACATTTCCCCCCCACTCTAAATACAGAGGTCCCGCTAGATGAGTGGTATTAGTAATGCCCAGAGCTATGTTCCAGGCCGCTAGTGGCTTCACGGCGTATAGCTCATTAGTTTCATCGGGAAACCGTCCGTTACTTAGGAAATTATTTAAGCCAAAATCAAACATCATGGAAGAACGGGTTCCTGAAGGACGACGGGAGTTACGGGATGATTCAGAACGGGAAGAAGATGACATTGAACTGCTCGAAGATCGACCTACGCGACTCATTCTTTCCTCTAAGCGTTCCAGTTTTTCTTCCAAAGAGAGTTCTTGTCCTTCGCTTTCCTCAAAATCGTACCTTTTCCCAGTTTGATCCTGTATTTCTACGTAAACGCTACCTGATGTAGAATCCCTGGTATGCTCCAGGTCGCGCAAAATAGCGTTCATATCAAACTGTTTGAGCAGTTCTACCTCGTTGTTGCTTTCCGAGATAATCATCACTTCTTCGCCGTTACCCAGGCGGATAATGATAGTGTCTTGAACGAAGGGTTCACTTTCCAAGGTGATTGCCAATAGGGCAGAGCTTGTCAGGGACAGCAAAATGCTGAATGTAGGTTTCATAAGAATTAGATTTAAAATGAGTTAATGTATGATTACTAGCAGCCTATTCAGTAGGCATAGATTCTTGCTTGTTAGAAAAGGCCTTAGAAATAATCTCAGATTTGGCCGAACGCAACTCTGAGAAACCAACTCCACCTTCTTTCACATTAGTCAAAAATGCGAACGCTTTTTCCAGCGGACGATTGGGTTCTGACTTTTTCACAGTTCCCGATTTATAAATAATGGTAACGGATTGATTTGCCTTACCTAAAGCTTGAGCAATTGCTTGATCAGGCAATACTTGTACTAGTTTTGGAAGATCATATTCAGTTGTCTTCGGAATAGTTGGGTTAAGCTTAGCTAATGTCGTTGGACGTTTTATTTCCACTGCTTCCACTGGTAGTTTCAGCTCAGAGTTTTTCCTCACTTCATTTGCCACTGGAATACTTTTAATCTTTTCCAGAGGAGTAGTCTGAACCTTTGCTATAACTTTTTCCTCTGCTAATGGAACTGGACTTATCTTTTCAACGGCTTTTTGATCTTCTCCACTCTTCAATTCCGTAGCAACCGAATTAGCAGGCGCAATGGATCGATAGTTTATTAGGAAAACGCTGCCCAAAAGTAAAAATAGCGCAACCGAAGCAGCTATCCACCACCAACCGCCTTCCCGCTCTTCCGCAGCTTGAGCTTGCTGAAGTTGTTCCCAAACTCCCGGTGGCGGAGCTACCGGATGCTGGGCAAGTTTTTCTTTAAATAATTTTTCAATATCGTTCATAATTATCCGATTTGATCTTGATAGGACTGGTCGAGCCGATCCAACATCTGTCGTAACAACTGCTTCGCCCGGCTCAATTGTGATTTAGAAGTACCCTCGCTAATACTAAGTTTCTCAGCAATTTCGGCGTGGGCGTAGCCTTCAATAGCGTACATATTGAATACTGTTCGGTAGCCCACGGGCAACTGCTGCACCAAACCGAGTAGCTCTTCAGCCTCCAGATGGTCGTAAGTGGTAGCAGCCTTATCCTGAGCCTCCCCAATATCTACCTCTACCGACATATTTTTATGCTTTCGCAAAAACATCAGGGCTTCGTTCACCACGATACGCCGCATCCAACCCTCAAAACTTCCATCACCTTTAAATTGCTTAATATTACTAAACACTTTCATAAAGCTATTAAGCAAAACATCTTGGGCACTGTCGTGATCCTTCACGTAGCGTAGGCTCACCGAGAACATCACGGGCGAAAAACGCTCGTA
>JBCCTI010000047.1:0-53752 GCA_039198955.1 Bacteroidota bacterium
GGTACACTTCTTTGATGAGGTGAGAGTATTTGACATTAACAGTATAAATGGGCTTCTTCATTCCTAGTGCATTCTGACTCTGAGCCAGGTTAGGAGTTGGGTGCTAATATAAAAATAATAAGAAAAAATAATATCATATCAATAATTAGTAAGTCTGGTTAAAAGACGGTAGGGTTTGTAAATTTCTGAATTTCAGGGTATTACAGACAAAAGAAAGAAACAGGAAAATTGATAAGAGAATTGAACTTAAGGGCGTGGATAATTGCCCCTATTTACCCGATGCGGTCGGATAATCTTCACTTTTAGGGAAAAATAGTACACGGATTAACTATAATAAAGAAGCCGAAAACCAAGATATCTACTGATGGACCAGGTGAATTAATTCACTTACCAGCCCAGTCCATCCGGTCTGATGGGCCGCTCCCAGACCTTTCCCGGATTCACCGTGGAAGTACTCATAAAATAGCAAGTAGTTTCGGAAGTGTTCATTTTGAAAGTGAGGGCTATCCCCGGCGTACGCCCGCTTGCCATCACTTTGTTCGGTAAAAATAGTAATGAGCCGCTCCGATAGTTGCTGGGCAACATAATCTAAGGTAAAAAATTTACCTGACCCGGTGGGGAACTCTACCTTAAGGGCACTACCGTAGTACTGATGGAATTTTTGCAGCGACTCAATAATCAAAAAATTGATAGGAAACCAGATCGGTCCCCGCCAGTTGGAGTTACCCCCAAACATATCTGAGTCAGACTCACCAGGAAGGTAGGAAACCGAATAAGTATGGTTATCCGTCCGATATTCATACGGATTCTTTTCATGGTACTTAGACATCGCCCGAATTCCAAAGGATGATAAAAATTCTTTCTCGGAAAGCATTCGGCGCAAAATACACTTGAGACGGTGTACCCGTACCAGGGATAGCATCCGGGTCTCGCCTCGCCCCGGTTCGTACCAGCGCGAAATAAGCGAGCCTTGCTCGGGGCGATTTTTCAGTACCCACTGCAAACGCCGGGTAAAGTCAGGCAGTTTCTTGAGTTGCTCAGGATTGATTACCTCAATAGCAAATAACGGAATGATTCCAACGATAGAGCGCACTTTTAGCACATGACCAGCCTGATTAGGCGGGTGTACTACATCGTAGTAAAACTGATCGATATCATCCCACAAGTCCACCTTTTCTTTACCAATATTGAACATTGCTGAAGCAATGGCTAAGAAGTGCTCAAAGAACTTAGAAGCCATCTCCTGGTAGTACGGGCGGGTCTGGGCGATTTCCAGGGCAATTCGTAGCATGTTCAGGCAATACATTGCCATCCAGGCGGTAGCATCGGCCTGCTCGAGATGGCCTCCCACTGGAATGCCGTGGCTACGGTCAAATACACCAATATTATCCAGCCCCAGAAAACCTCCTTCAAACAAGTTATTTCCGCCAGAGTCTTTCTGGTTGACCCACCAGGTAAAATTCATCAGCAGCTTATGAAAGATCTTTGCCAGAAACTCTATATCTCCTTCGCCTCTGATTTCTCTATCAATACAGTAAATCTGCCACGCTCCCCAGGCGTGCACGGGAGGGTTCACATCACTAAAATTCCATTCATAGGCCGGAATTTGTCCGTTGGGGTGCATGTAGTACTCCCGTAGCATCAGTAATAGCTGCCGTTTAGCAAATGCGGGATCGAGCCTGGCCAGAGGTACACAGTGGAAGGCTAAATCCCAGGCGGCGTACCAGGGATACTCCCATTTGTCAGGCATTGAAATGATATTCCGATTCACCAAGTGTCGCCACGATGCATTACGTCCATTCTTCCGACTATCCGGAGGTTCGGGCGTATTAGGGTCTCCCTTCAACCACTTGTCTACATCGTAATAGTAAAATTGCTTGCTCCATAGCATTCCGGCGTAGGCCTGTCGCTGAATGCGCCTATGGTCTTTATCTTCAATATTTTGCTGTAGGTTCTCATAAAATAAGTCCGCCTCTTGTCGTCGTTGTTCAATTACTTTGTCCCAATTTTTTGCCCGGACTGGGCGGGAAGAGAAACGCATTTGTACTGACCAGCTTTCCTCGGCCGGAATTACTTGGTGATAATGCAGAGAAACTTTGGTACCCGTTTGCTGAGGATTAACTACGTTTTCTTCTTTATTAACTACGTGGCGATGAATAGCATCTTTAGGAAAGGGAGTAGTTTCTTGCTGGGAGAAGCGAGCCTTATTGGTCTCATTTTCGCAGAATAAAAGTTCGGGTTCACCTTCGTAGCGGATGTAAAAGTCGGGTTGCTTGCGATACGATACTAATATTGAGTTGTCTTCATTTTTCTGTAAACTAGGCTTGTAATCATCGTATCCCCAGCTCCAAGTGTTTCGAAACCAGCAGGTAGGTAGCAGATGAATAGGCGCAGCTTTTTGGCTACGATTCCAGACCGTTACCTTCATAATGATGTCGTCGGCCTCGGCCTTCGCGTATTCTGTAAAAACGTCGAAGTACTCATTATTATCAAACACCCCAGTATCTAACAGTTCGTATTCGGTTTGCTGCTTATCTCGTTTACCATTTTCGCTGACCAATTTTTGGTAAGGAAACGCCTGCTGGGGATATTTGTACAGCATTTTCATGTACGAATGAGAGGGAGTCCCATCCAGATAATAGTACAACTCCTTTACATCCTCACCGTGGTTTCCCTCCGGGTTGCTCAGGCCAAACAAGCGTTCTTTCAGAATAGGGTCTTTCTCATTCCACAGGCCTAAGGCCAGGCAAATTATTTGCTTATTATCTGAAAATCCAGCAATGCCATCTTCTCCCCAACGGTAGGCGTAGCTGCGCGACATGTCGTGGGAAATATGTCCCCAAGCATCGCTAAATGCGCTATAATCTTCCCGTACAGTCCCCCACTGTCGCTCCGAGAGATACGGCCCAAATCGTTTCCAACCTACATTTCTCTCAGTGAGCTCTCGTACCCGCTCAAGTTCTGGGTTGGTATTGGATTGTTTTTCAGGCATAAAAATAGCTGTCAGGTTTTGCTAAGTAAATGAGCATCAGGGAGAATACCATAGGTTTAAAAGAATTTTGTGAAAATACAGTGGTTAGCGGAGACCGGAGACCGGAGACCGGAGACCGGAGTTTGAAAACTGAACGTTAGAGATTCAAACATAGGTGGAAGTATTTTTAGACTATTTCCCGGTTTCGGTCTTCCGTCTTCCCACAACATTCCAGAAAATTGCGTAATTAGCAAAAGCAAACCACATAAAGCTATGCAGACTATCTATCTTCATTTGCTAACTATCCTTTTGCTTCTAAGTCTAGCTATTGTCACCGGATGTACGACCGAAAATACTTCGGAAACCACCGCACCAGCAGCCGATAGTACGACTGATAATTCGGAATCTTACGAAGCCATTTCTTTGTTAGGTGATACTTTGTACGCAATGGACTTATCACCCGAACGGAAGGCACAATACGATTCGGCTTTGCAAGCGGCCCGGACCGACTACCAGCAATTTCCCGACAGTACTGACTATATTGTTTGGGTAGGAAGACGCTTAGGGTACTTATCCCGCTATCAAGATGCTATTGAGACATTCACCGAAGGAATCCAGAAGTTTCCCAACTCAGCAGAATTGTACCGCCACCGGGGACATCGCTACATCACGACCCGCCAGTTTGATAAGGCTATTACTGACTTAGAGAAGAGTGCCCAGCTACTAGAAAATCAACCAATTAGAATTGAACCCGATGGCATCCCGATTCCAGTTCCACCTGACCAAGAGCCTACTTCGTTGCAATTTAACGTTTACTATCATCTGGGGCTAGCGCATTACCTGAACGGAAGTTACGGTGAGGCCGCCGAAGCCTATCAGCGGTGCCTGGAATTTTGCGATGACCCCGATGAAGTAGTAGCCACTACTGATTGGCTTTACATGACCTATCGGCGAATGGGCGAAGACGAAGTAGCTGAACGCTTGCTAGTCGATATTCGCCAGGATATGACAATTGTTGCCAACGAAGGTTACTTCGAGCGCCTGCTGATGTACAAGGGAATGCTAGAGCCGGACTCGCTACTACAAGTCAATAATACGGCTTCGCCCGATGACCGTGACCTAGAATTAGCTACCAAAGGTTATGGTGTAGCTAACTATTACCTTAACGGAGGCGATAGTACCGCTGGAACCGATATGCTGCAAGACATTGTAGACGGACGCTACTGGGCTGCTTTCGGCTACATTGCCGCTGAGGCTGACTTGGCTCGATTAGAAGAAATGAGGCAATAACTACAGCACTTCCAACGCAACGTTATCCAGCATTTCGTGACCACCCTCAAAGATAGTTAGGGATATGTTTTGCCAGTTTCGTCGCAAATGGACTTTACGACCACCGATAAACTGACCACTATTTGTCCCTCTTTGTCGGGTTAACA
The DNA here is from genome assembly GCA_039198955.1 of Bacteroidota bacterium. Taxonomy (GTDB): domain Bacteria; phylum Bacteroidota; class Bacteroidia; order Cytophagales; family Cyclobacteriaceae; genus Tunicatimonas. Next base: position 4,408 of record JBCCTI010000047.1, read on the forward strand.
ACCGAATGATTGTTTTATCATCTACCAGCGCGGTGGTATCAGTTACCCCAGCATCACGTAGCACTTTATTATAAAAATTGATGGAGTGAGTGATAGGTACCGAACCAGTGTAACCATCGTGTACTCCGGCGTACAAATGTAGCGTGGCATCTTTTCGTTGCTCCAAAGGTGTATGCCAGTATAGTGGCGAACGGCGTTTGGCTTCAGTCACGTTTAAAACACTGTCTTCTGAGCTAGTACAATCCAAAATATTCTGGGCGTAGCGAGGTGTTCTGACTAGCGATTCTTCGTACCAAGCGGCTAGATCACTGATCGGCACGTAAGCGTGGAAGCCGCAGATGCGATGACGGGATTTCATATACGTAACCAGTGTAGCATAACCGCCACCACTGGCTCCTAACACAAAAACACTATCAGGATTTATCGGCAAGTTTTCTAACGCCCAATCAATCGTCTGATCAATATCGGTAACTACCAACTCGCTGCCACAAGCTTCAGGATGATTATTGGATCCACGAAAATTGGGGTGAATGTAGTTCCAGTTTTTCACTTTTACCTGATGAGCCAAACTATTGTTGGTTTGAGCGTAATCCCCGCTCCAGGTGTGCAACACTACCACCAACGGCCGATTAGGCCTTTCGGCTTTCCAGTAGTAAAAAGGCTGCCACTTTTCATCTATCTCTGACTGCACCGAATCTAACGAAAAACCCCTCCAGTCAGTCTGGGCATAAGCCGAAAGTAACGATCCCAAAAAAAGTGCTGTCAGCCATAATCTCATTCCCGAAACTATGAAATATAATTTCTGAAATGTATGAGATTTAGAGAAATCTAGTCTGTTAAATTACTATTTGCATTGCGAGTTGTTACTTTTGTGGCTATGAACTTACAAGAGTCACTACATAGTAACCCGATATTCTCGCTGGTGGCGCAAACCGCTCACCAAATGCAACGAGAGACCTACGTGGTAGGTGGCTATGTACGTGACCTACTGCTCGAGCGACCTTCCAAAGATATTGATTTTGTATGCGTAGGCGATGGTATTTCGTTGGCTCAGGAAGTAGCCAAAAACCTGAAATCCCAGGCCGGGCATACGACCGATGTCACGGTTTTTAAGAATTTTGGTACTGCCATGGTCCGGCACGAGGACTACGAGTTGGAATTTGTAGGTGCCCGCAAAGAGTCGTACCGACGTAACTCCCGCAAGCCAATTGTGGAAGATGGTACGCTACAAGACGATCAGAACCGCCGGGATTTCACGATTAACGCCCTGGCGATCAGCCTGAATAATGATAACTACGGCGACCTGCTCGATCCTTTCAATGGGATGCAAGACTTGAATCAGAAAACCATCCGAACCCCGCTTAACCCGGCTATCACTTTTTCAGATGATCCGCTGCGGATGATGCGAGCGGTACGCTTTGCTTCCCAGCTTTCGTTCGATATTGCTCCCGATACTTTTGATGCCCTGATCAATCACGCCGAGCGGCTTCAGATCGTATCCCAGGAACGAATCACTACCGAGCTGAACAAAATCATTTTTTCGCCCCAGCCCTCCTACGGATTTAAGCTGTTGTTCCACAGTAAATTACTGCATCAGTTTTTTCTGGAGATGGTCGCCTTACAGGGGGTAGAAACTGTTAATGGAAAATCGCATAAAGATAATTTTTACCATACGCTGCAAGTACTGGATAATGTCGCCGAAGTATCGGATGATCTCTGGTTGCGCTGGGCAGCCATCTTGCACGATATTGCCAAGCCCCCTACCAAGCGCTTTCACCCCAAAGCGGGCTGGACGTTTCACGGACACGAGGATAAAGGTGCACGCATGGTTCCCCCTATCTTCCGCCGCCTCAAGCTGCCCCTTGACCAGAAGATGAAGTTTGTGCAAAAACTGGTACGGCTCCACCTACGCCCTATTGCCCTAGTTAAGAAAGAGGTCACCGACTCGGCAGTCCGGCGGTTACTGTACGAAGCTGGCGATGATGTTGAGGCTTTGATGAAACTCTGCCGGGCGGATATTACTTCAAAGAATCACTCGCGGGTAAAACGCTATCTAGCGAACTTCGAATTGGTAGAACAAAAGATGCAGGCGGTGGAAGAAAAAGATCAGATACGCAACTTCCAACCCGTGATTAGCGGGGAAGATATTATGAAAACTTTCGGCCTAAGTCCGTCGCGGGTGGTAGGTGAAATTAAGAATGAACTGAAGGAAGCAGTACTGGATGGAAAAATCCGTAATAAGCGAGGCGAGGCTTATGAGTATATGCTAAAGATTGCTGCGGTCAAAGGATTGAACCCCGCTAAATTACCAAAAGACAACTAAATTAGTTTCTCTTGCGGAGTGGACTTTCTCCGATGATAAAACACTTTCCCTATCCGGTTAATATGCTCTCGTAATCCATCGTGCTTTAGAGTACCCAGGTCAGTCACGTCAAACCGATAGGGTGTAGGTAATTCTTCCAGTTCGGTTTTAATTCGTCCGATAAGAAAAAAAGCCTCGACGGTATCATCTACTTCAACCTCGAGAGCCAGATCAATATCTGAAGCGGGTTCATGAGTACCCATTCCCCGGGATCCGTAGATAATTACGCGCCAAATCGCAGGTTGCTGGTGAAAGTAATCTTGTAGTGAACGATAGGTCACTTCTGGCAGTCCAAACTTCATATCTCATCTTCTCTCTCTTGTAAAAATTCGTACACTTGACCCAATCCATATTGGTAACGTTCGGTAATATGCTGCACGGCCTGTCGGGCGTTTTCTTCGCTATAGGTATGCGCATCAAATTACGATCCATCATCATATCAATCCACTGCTGACCGTCCTCAATAATTTGTAGCCATCGTATATCTTGCTTGTCGTCCATCACTTGCATTTCTCTTATTTGGGTTAAGTAATAAACTCAGATAATATTTCAAAGCTAGGGACAGTATTTTAGCTCATTCTACTCAATCACTGACTCTTCCCGTACCCGCTCGGCTACCCGTTCCATGCCAATACTGGACTTAATTCCGCTGAGTAAACTCCGCCACCAGTAGCTGAATACCGAACGGCTGGGGTCGTGCTCGTAGTTTATCTCCCCTACCCGGAAAAGAACCGCTTTGGGATTATCTGATTTTACGACAAAGGCATTCGCAATTAGGGAGCCCACCCTTTCATCAATGCCGGGGCGCCCCTTACTTTTGTCTACTAACAAAATACTTAAGTCATTGTAGTTGAACCATAGCTCACCCGATGACTCTTCTCGATTACCTTGCATAAAAAACCGCATACTGTTAGCTTCACCATCGCGAATATGAATAAAGGCCGCATTTTCCATGATAGGGTTAAGAGCTTGCAAGTCCATAGAATCTAGCTTTCCATTTACGGTAAAGTACCTGTCTGGGCTAGCCATCGGGAAATAAAAAATGGCCTCGAGTTGCCCCTCCCCCATCACCCTGGCCCCCACTTCCATCGCTAGCACTACGCTATCTGCCAACTGATCAGGATGATTAGTGACATTCTGTAGTAAAGCACTGAACTGCTCAAATGTGATGATACCATCCTGGCTAGCATCAGGCACCCGTTCGGCATAACTTATAAAACCGTTCGTCACCCGTACTGTATCTAGCGTTAGTTGGAAATCTAGGTCGGTCAACATCTCCTGGTGCATAGGTAGTTTTCTTTCGGCATCTCTCGGAACACGGGCATCTTTAAATACATCCATCTGTACTCCATCTATCAGTAATGATTGGCTTTTCAGATGACGATGACCGATAAGCTCCTCAACATCTATATCCGACAATCGGATCATTTCAGCCTGAACGCTTGCCCTGGTTTTTTGAAATGGAAAGACATCTTTATAGAGATAACGAGGCACCTGCGGAACCAGGGAAAAATCACGAATCTCTAGTTGGGGCTTTTTAGTGGACAAACTAATTTGTCCGGCTTTAGCCGTATACATCGTATCACTCATAGTTATCTGATAATCGTGTACCCGCACTTGCAAATCGTCAGCCATTAGTAATTTACGGGTAATATTTCCTTGACTAGAGTGGTGATTTTCTGACGAATGCCCTGCAAATGTACGGTAGGCCACACTATCAACTTGAAGCCCCATTAGACTAATATCTACGTTGGGCGACGCGAAGACTGGCGTAGTATATCCTGGTTTCTGAAAGACATTGACCGTACCCTTGGTGAAATTGATTTGGTCTACGCCAAAGGCATGAATGTGCGGTGAGGTCACCTCAGACCAACGAGGTAGCGGTGGTTTTCCTTCTGATGATTCCGGGGCAAATCGGTAGATATCCATAATAGGATTGGTTAGGTTTATCTGACTAGCATTTAATTCCCCGTGGGTGAACGCGTGACCAACATTTAGCCCTACTATCTGAAGGAAAGGAGTGGTTAGTGATAGCAAGTTTCTGTCAGGGTAGCCCACCAAATTAGCGGTTGGAAATCCGTAGGGGCGTATTTCTAGGTTCTTTACCGATATTTTATCGTCATGGCTATCCAGCCGCAGTTCATCGGCTCGAACACTCTGATTAGCTTGAGGCAACCGAAGTAGGTAGTCATCAATATGAATATGGAAATCAATCTCGTCGGCAAAAAACATTTTGGCCTCTCTCAAATAGCTTACCGAATCAATTGCCAACCGATGAGCCCGCATGGTCAGTGTGTCAGCCTGAATATGATGGAGGGTATCAGGGTTTCGTTGTAAAAAAGAAAACTTCCCTTCCTCCACCGCAAATAAATCAACGTAAACTCCCTGGGTCACTGATTTGATTTTGGGGTATATTTCAGCCTGTAGTGCCCGCCCGGGTTTGATTGGACGAGATGATTGCCTTTTGCTCGCTACAATAGAAATTTCCGGACGGCGTACCATCACTTTTTCTACCTCCATTTCATTCTCAGTGAAATAACGGTAAAAATTCATGCGATCAAGTGCCAATTGCTCTACGATAAAATTGTTATCATTTTCGGAAGCATCGACACTATCTTCTAGTACCCGCAAGTTGTCGATGGTCAAGCGATCAGAGTAAGAAGAATACAAAAACTGTTCGGCAGCGAAGTTCTCTACACCCTGGTCGATAGATAGGCTGAACGTGAATGTATCGATAGCTATTCGGGCTTCCCGCGCGTAAAAAGGCCGCTCGGGAATAACGGTGGTAACATTGTCAAGAAGAAAATCCATCACCGATACATCCAGCGAATTAGTGGCAAACCATACCTTCGGGTTCCTCTCATTAGACTGAAGGGTAATGTTCGCCTGCTGCACCTCTAGCTTGTCAACCGATAGCTGGTTGAGGTAAGGCTCCACCTGCGAATACAGGTTGGCCATAGAAAAGTCGCTATCAAATTTTTTGTTTCCTGAGCTTACCCCCAGTTTTATGGTAGGCGAAACCAGCGAGATTTGGTCTAATTTAGCGACCTGAAGATTATATAATTCGCCAAAATTGATTCCTTGAATAGCAAAGTACGGAATATCCATCTGCTTCATCTGACTGGGTGAGAAGCGGGTCGCCAAGCGATTGGGCCAGAAATTCACCTTACGCACGTAGCCTTGGGCACTGAGGGTCGACAGGGCTATCTCTTCGGCCTCGAGCCAACCACCGGATACCGCACTGGTGCGGTTGTAAGGGAACTGAAACCAACTGCGGTACAATGCCATATCTACTTCGTCAGCAAATACTGCTACGCGGGAAGAATACTGCAAAGTATCGTCAATGGCAATCAGCGGATGGGCTTCGTTGCCAATACTCACATTTTCGTAGTAACCCTGAAGTTTATCTATGCGGGCGACTTCGGTAAAACCGCTCTTTTGGTTGTTTAACTCCATAATCTCAATCTGACCATCATTCAAATTGAGTTGTTGTACCAGCATTTGCTCCAGCCAGGCATCCGGGCGGTTAGGGGCTATCACGGGATACAAATTAAGCCGGGCGTGGCTCCAGTTGTAGAAAACCTGTTTTATGGTTGTGCCCGCGGTGTCTATCACGCCTGGTAAAGACCGACGGGGCAGGTCACTGAATGGGGTATCAGAGAAATTGGCAATTGCCACTTGGGGCTGCTGCACTTGTATGCTGTCAATATCAGCGAACTTGGTAGAGGACAGGTTCGCCAGATCAACACCGAAAATTTCTACTTGCGACGTCCGAATATCGTAACCTAGTGGGGGAGGGCGCGAGTCAGTGAGGAAAAGTTCGAGTGAATCTACCCGGGGTTGCACCCGGGCTGAATCAAACACTAGATTGCAACTATATTGGCTTGGTTGGTCAGTGGATATGCTGTATCGATCCAGGGTGAAATAGTGCTGAAAGTCAGTAAACCACAGCCGAATATCCCGCCCCTGCCAATGCAGGCTATCGGCGGGTAGCATTCGGTCTAATGAGTCCTCAGACGAGGGCGGTGCCAGCCAAAAATTGGTAAACGAAAGCGAGTGCTGGGGCACGTCTAACCAGGATACGGTATCCTTATCCACTTTAAAAAACTGAATTTGTCCATCGGTCAGATTAAACCGATTGACTCCAATCTGCTGCCAATATTGGCTAACCTGGGTATATAGCGTATCAGGATGAAGCTGGGATACATGAGAAAACGATTGTTCCGTTTCGCTTTTAAGAGTATCGGTCATCCGCCAGTAGCCTTTTACCTGAGGAAATTTCAGTAGCAGCGTATCGGCCAGTAGTGTTTTTTCGTGATACATCTCCAAGGCATCTACGCCCGTCATTTCCAACATCGGCACACGCAGCGAATACCAATTGGCTGAATCTTTCGCCCGAAGTGGGATTATTGCCAAGTCCTGTAACCTGAGCTTTTCCGACTGGGTTGAAAACGATAAGGTATCAGCCATAAGCGCGTAGCTACTATCAGGTAATACTAACTGGTAATTGCCCAGCTTTACCTGGATATTCTTGGTGAATAGCAGCCGCCCCTGTTCCTGCCTAGCTAGTGAATCAATCCTGAAATTCTGCAACACAATGGTTAATCTTCGGGCAAACCAGTCGCTTGCTGGATCAGTGAGGACATCAGGCTGGTAGTTATCTTCTCCTTCGCGACCTAGGCTGATGGCAGCATCCGTAATTTCCAGTTTATTAAAAGCAAACAGGTCAGTGTACTCCCGAATAGAATTATAAATCCGGGTTTCCTGCTCGTCAATAAGTTGCCTGAACTGTTTTTTTTCTAAAAGACTATCAGCTTTTTCGGTCACCCGAACTTTAGTAATCGTAATGTCAGGTGAGACTAGCCGAACCTTGTCTAACTGAATCTCACGACTATAGTAGACTTCCCAAAGGTGCAGCCCATTGATCATGAAGTGAGGAGTCGAAATACGGTAAAGTGTATGAGCAGTGCCTAAACTATCCGTAAGCGGCAACCCATTTTGGTAAGTTAAATCTGAGACCTCGATAGTACCACCGAGTAGGTTTAGTCTAAGCTCACCAAAGTCTAGCTCCGGCGTTTTCTCATCGTGAAACCGCTCTTTGGCATATTCCCGAAAGGCTACTAAAATAGATTCTCGCAGAATTTCGTCACCAAAGAAAAAAAGCAACGCTTGCAGTGATGAGACCAGCAAGATGACGCCTCCCCCAGTCCACCAAAAAATAGTATGTACTTTCTTCTTTTTCAAATGGTGTCTACTTCAGTTCCGAACCCCGTAGGAATGAGAGTGCTGCGATGGTACAACTAATAAAGGAAATAATTTAGATTTCACCAATAGGCTTTTTGGTAAAAACTGAGCTATATCTTACTCAAAGAGTCACTTGGTCTACCCAAACTTCTGGTGCTGCCCCTACTAGTTTCGGCGTGAGCCTACCCACAGGACTACCCCAATAATTAAAATGATAACACTAATAATGAGTGGCGTGTAGTTGGCCTGGCTAACCACCACATCCAAACCAAAGAAGCTGAAGCTATCGGAGTCTTCCAGCACTTGCATTCCGGTGACGGTGGTACTCACCAGCCCAATTAGGGTAAGCATGATACCAATTGTTCGTTTCATACGAATTGGGTTTACAGAGTAAAATAGTCCGTAGCATAACGGCTGAATACTCTATTGATACGAAAAACCAGGGGGTAAAAGACATCAAAATAAATTTGTCTGGTCTTTTGACTTACCTTTCAGGTTCCAGACTACTTTATCGCCCGAAGTTTTTACTTCCCCGTTCGTAGGGGAAGATTCAGTTGCTTCATTACCCCCCATAACCGGGGACTGAGATGCCAGCAATTTCACATCTTTCACTTTATGTTTACTGAGGCGGTTGCCGAGGGCTTTCCAACCTTTTACATCAACTAACACGTCCAGGTCAAAGACTTGATGTTCGTGCTTACGGCTACCGTCTCGCACGAAAGTCAGATTAATTTGAGGCTGGCGTTCGGTAGAAGCTACCAGTAGTTTGGAACTTCGGGCATCGGTGATGAAGGAGAAGCGACGGTCCGGCGTAGTAGTCTCTACTAAAAAACGTTTAACGTAGTACTGCTTAGAATTGCCGTCATAATGCACGGCTGAAATGGGCTTTTTCTCATCAAACTTCTCTAGCAAAACCGTCTGATTGGGATCAAACTTGTTGGTGAGTTCGTAATTTTTCAGCTCATACGTCCCGTCTTTGAAGATTGATAGCAACTTATCATCCCCCTCAAAAGTACCCAGAAAACGGCCTCTTTCATCGGTATTGAGCGTACCTACTATATCGTCGTACCAGATTTCAATGCCACCCAGGGTAGATTCGCCGTCGGCAGTTTTCTCGATTTTCCGTACTGGATATTTGGTGAGAATATTTCCATTAGCTCCTCGCCCTTTGATATCCAGCGTAGCAAAATCGAAATCAAACTTCTTGATTTTTGCCCGGGCGCGAGCTGATAAATTCACTGTCACAACCTCGGCTTCAGCATTGGGGTTGGCCGAAAAGTACAGCACTTTTGAACCTTTGCTGCCTTTAGTCAGATCATATTCCTTATCACGGGTCACCGCTAGTACCTGAAACCGCTTGATCATAGAACGACCGCTAGCTCCATCCAGATACACTAGATTGTATACCCGCCGTTCATCATTTTTGCGGAATACATCGGCGTGAAGGATATTCTTGCCCACAAATACCTTATCCGAAATGCGGGTAACTACGCACTTTCCATCTTGCCGGAATACGATAATATCATCAATATCCGAGCATTCGGTAACCATCTCTACGTTATCTCCACTCTTCTTAAGACCATATCCGATGAAACCATCTTTCTTGTTGACGTACAGCTTTTCGTTATTCGCCGCCACAACGTTGGCATTAATTGTATCAAAGGCTCTGATTTCAGTTTTGCGCTCGCGGCCCTTGCCGTATTTGTCTAGGAGTTTTTTGTAGTAGGCGATGGCGTACTCTTTGATATGCGCCAAGTCGTGCCGAGTTTGCGCCAAATCGTCCTGTAACCGTTTCATCAGCTCCTCGGCCTTGAAGCTATCGTACTTAGAAATACGCTTGATCTTAATTTCAGTCAGGCGCACCAAATCCTCTTTAGTGATTTCCCGATAAAACTGCTTTTTGAAAGGCTCTAGTCCTTGGTCAATCCGGCTGAGAACTTCTTCCCAGGTTTCGGCTTCTTCTATGTCACGGTAAATACGGTTCTCGATAAAGATTTTCTCCAGCGAGGCAAATAACATCTTCTCCAGTAACTCGCCTTCTTTGATTTGAAGCTCCTTTCGCAGCAAGTCAACCGTTTGTTCAGCAGACTGCTTGAGCAGTTCGTTAACCGTAACAAAATGAGGCTTATCTTCTACAATGATACAGGCGTTGGGAGAGATAGAAACCTCACAATCCGTGAATTTGTAGAGGGCGTCTTTGGTAATTTCCGGTGACTGACCGGATGCTAAATGTACCAAAATTTCTACGTCTTTGGCCGTATTATCGACCACCTTTTTAATCTTGATTTTCCCTTTATCGTTAGCTTTGATAATGGAATCAATCAGGCTGTTAGTAGTTACCCCAAACGGAATATCCCGAATAACCAGCGTTTTCTTGTCGTGCTCCTCCATCGTGGCCCGTACCCGCACTTTACCGCCTCGCTTACCTTCGTTGTAGTCGGTTACATCAATCGTTCCACCGGTAGCAAAATCGGGGAACAGCTTGGCTTTTTTATTACGGATGGTGTCAATACATCCCTGAATTAGCTCAACGAAATTATGGGATAAAATACGGGTAGAAAGCCCTACGGCGATTCCCTCTACTCCCTGGGCTAGCAGCAGTGGAAACTTCACCGGAAAGGTGATTGGCTCCCGCTTTCGTCCGTCGTAGGATAGCTGCCATTCGGTAGTCTGGGGATTAAAAACTACGTCTAGCGCAAACTTAGACAAGCGGGTTTCAATGTAACGGGCCGCGGCGGCACTATCGCCAGTACGGACATCACCCCAGTTTCCTTGAGTGTCTAATAATAAATTCTTCTGCCCTAGCCCTACCATCGCGTCGCCAATAGAAGCGTCACCGTGGGGATGAAACTGCATGGTTTGCCCAATAACATTGGCTACCTTGTGAAAGCGCCCGTCATCCATTTCTTTCAGGGCGTGCATAATCCGACGTTGTACGGGTTTCATACCATCTTCTACTGCTGGGACTGCCCGTTCCAGTATCACATAGGATGCGTAGCCGAGAAAGTAATCCTCGTACATCTGATCCAGACTTTCTAAATTTTCCAAAGCACCGTTTCCGGTCAATTCACTCATAATGGGTTGTTTGTTCTATTATTTGATTGTTACAAGCTTAGTACCCTGTAAAGTATGTTTGTTTGTAGTTTACTCGTCATTGCGAACGGAACGTAGTGCAGTGAAGCAATCTCCCCTCTGAGTAGGAGATTGCTTCTTCGCCCTGCTCATCGCAATGACGGTTTCTCGGAAAGATAATTTATTTACTTTACAGTGTACTTAGAAGGTTTCAGGTTATAAGTTTTCGATTTAATTACCAGTCATTATTAACTGCTTATTGCGGGGCAACCCTTGCTAACTGTCAAACCGCTTCTTCCACCAAATCCTTCTCTACCCGGAGGCGGTCAATGATAAATTCCTGGCGAGTGGAGGTGTTTTTACCCATGTAGAAGGTCAGCAGCTTTTTGGTATTAGTCTCATCGTCGAGCAGTACCGGTTCTAGCCGAATATCTTCGCTAATAAACTGTCCGAACTCGTCGGGTGAAATCTCACCTAAGCCTTTGAAGCGGGTGATTTCGGGCTTACTGCCTAGTTTTTCCATCGCTCGCTGTTTCTCTTCCTCGTTGTAGCAGTAGATGGTTTCCTTTTTATTCCGCACGCGGAACAGCGGAGTTTCCAGAATGAAGACATGCCCCTGCCGTACTAAATCGGGGAAGAATTGCAGGAAGAATGTCAGTAGCAGTAGCCGAATGTGCATGCCATCTACGTCGGCATCGGTAGCCACAATAATTTTCTGGTAGCGCAGACCATCTAGTCCATCTTCAATATTCAGGGCGTGCTGGAGCAGGTTAAACTCTTCATTTTCGTACACTACCTTCTTGGTAAGTGAAAAGCAGTTGAGAGGCTTTCCCCGTAGGCTGAATACTGCTTGGGTTTGCACATCCCGAGCTTTGGTGATAGAACCACTGGCTGAATCCCCTTCGGTGATAAAGATCATGGTTTCCGGGCGGCGGTCTTCGCCTTTACCGTTGTGCTTATCATCAAGGTGAATACGGCAATCGCGCAATTTCTTGTTATGCAAATTGGCTTTCTTAGCCCGCTCGTTCGCCAGTTTCTTAACTTCAGCAATATCTTTACGTTCCCGTTCTGATTGTTTGATCCGCTTCTCCAGCGCATCGGCCACTCCTTTGTTACGATGCAAGAAGTTATCGAGTCGCTGCTTGATAAAATCGCCGACGAACTGCCGAATGGTAGCTCCCTTAGGGGCTACATTGAGCGAGCCTAGCTTGGTTTTGGTCTGAGATTCAAATACGGGTTCCTGCACCCGTACCGAAATAGCCGCGACAATTCCGTTACGGATATCCTTTACATCGTAGGGGTTTTTGTAAAATTTCCGCACTGTTTCTACCACTGCCTCACGAAAGGCTTGCAGGTGGGTTCCACCCTGCGTAGTATATTGTCCGTTGACAAAAGAATAGTACTCTTCACCGTACTGATCAGAATGGGAAAGGGCAATTTCAATATCATCACCTTTCAAATGCACCACCGGATAGCGTAAGCTCTCTTCTTTGGTTTTCTTCTCTAATAAGTCTTTCAGACCGTTTTCAGAGCGGTACTTTTGACCATTGAAAACAATGGTTAGCCCCGCATTGAGGAAAGCATAGTTCCAGATTTGATTCTCGATATATTGGGGACGAAAGCGAAAGTTCTTGAATACTTTTCCGTCAGGTTCAAAAGTGATATACGTTCCATTCTTGTCACCTGACTTACTCATACGGGGGTCACTGGTTTTATCACCTCGGGTAAATTCTGCTAGTTTGGTCTTACCATCCCGGAAGGATTGTACCTTGAAGTAGGTAGAGAGGGCATTCACCGCCTTGGTTCCCACCCCGTTGAGTCCTACCGATTTCTGAAAAGCGGCTGAATCGTACTTCCCCCCGGTGTTAATTTTAGATACACAATCCACCACTTTTCCCAGTGGAATACCCCGACCGTAGTCCCGCACTTCTACCCGATGATCAGAAATATTGATTTCAATCGTTTTACCGAACCCCATCACATATTCATCAATACTATTATCGATGACTTCCTTCAACAGTACGTAAATACCGTCGTCCGCCGAAGATCCATCGCCCAACTTACCGATGTACATACCGGGTCGCATCCGAATGTGTTCCCGCCAGTCGAGCGAGCGAATACTATCTTCATTGTAAGTAACTGCGCCGTTTGCCATTAAAATGAATTATTAAGCCTGCCTATATTAGCAAACAGGTGAGAGAATAATTGAATAACCATTTTCAATATTAGAAAACCTACTCTTTTTAAAGAACGAAAAGTCAAAGAAAATAATCTGATTTGAAGATTCAAATATACTTAAAAAAAGTACTAAATGCTCAAATTAAGATAAATTAATAATCAAAATTACAACACCATGATGCAGAGAGGCAGGTGTTCAAGATTACCAAGCCTTTTTTTGATTTCTACCGTTCTTGAATTGTTTCAAGCGATAGTTTATGATTAATTTATTTTGTTAATAAAATTAACTAGTTTATATTTGTGTATATTTAACTTATTTAATTAAAATTATGGACACCAGTGAATTAACTCCCAAAGAAAGCTTCGCTATTATTAATAAGGCTATTTCAAATTTCAAGTCGAATTATCAAGAAAGTGCTAAAATTTTTCTACTGTGGGGTTGGGTCTTAACGCTAGCTTGTTTCTCCCAGTTTGCCACTATAAAAATTCTTCAAAATACGGGGCAATATGAATTAATTGGCCCAATTAGCATCGGTAACTGGGTTTTATTCTTTGCCGTTGGGCTTATTATTCAGTTTTTTGTAATCCGAAGAATAAACCATGAGAAAAAGGTAGGTAGCTATTTGGAGGACTATCTCAAAAGCCTTTGGTTAGTATGCGTTACTTCTATTATAGTGGCAATCATTATTTCTTTCCTGCTCGATATTTCATTTCCACCTATCATTATGCTGATCGTAGGTATTGGAACCACTACTACTGGGCTACTTATTAGATTCAGGCCTTTAGTAATCGGAGGAGTAAGCTTTTTCGCATTCAGTATTGCTTCAGCATTTGTGTCAAATGAATATGTAAACCTTCTGATCGGTGCTGCTATTGTTATTGGACATTTGATACCTGCCTACCTTTTGAGATCAGCGAAAAACTAGCTTATGTACAAAGACTTAGATCCACTTTTACATTCTCAATTGCGGTTGGCTATTATTTCTATGCTAGTAGTCTCAAAGAAAGTTGAATTCGGTTACATAAAGGAGCAGACCAATGCAGCTGCTGGAAATATAAGTATACAGATCAAGAAACTACAAGAAGCAGGGTACATAGATGTTGAAAAGACATTCAAGAATAACTATCCTAAAACCATACTATCGATCACAAATAAAGGAGTAGCAGCATTTGAAAGCTATGTTGATGACCTGAAGAAATACATTAATCCCTAACAGCTATTTTTTCGCATCAAGTTGATCAATGCTCACTGAGGCTAAAACTAATGCCAACACCATAATATCTACACTTCAATTGTCAATCCGTCGTAAGCAATCTGAACATTATTGGGTAGCTCTTTTTCCACGTCACGGTGCAAGCCCATACGGTGGCTGAGGTGGGTAAAGTAGGCTTGCTCAGGTTGTAACTCTTCTACCATTGCCAGAGCTTCAGCGAGGGTAAAGTGAGAGATATGCTTTTGTTTTTGCAGGGCATTGAGTACCAAAACCTTGCTCCCGCTAATTTTTTCTTTTTCTTCTTTAGAGATGGTCTTAGCATCAGTAATGTAGGTAAAGTCATAAATGCGAAATCCCAGTACTGGGAGTTTGTAGTGCAGTACCTCAATTGGCTGAATGAGAACTCCAGCAGCCTCAAAGGGAGATAAACCTATTTCGTGTAAATCAATCTGAGGAACGCCGGGATACTTCTTTTCGGCAAACACATAAGCGAACTCTCGCTTTAGGCTGGTTACTACCCGGGGGTGGGCATACACGGGCATCGATCGCTGCTGCAGAAAGTTGAAGCTTCGCACATCGTCCATTCCCGCCGTATGGTCTTTGTGTTCGTGGGTAAATATTAGCGCATCTAAACTACAGATGCGGTTAGCTAGCACCTGCTGCCGAAAGTCTGGCCCTGAATCAATGATAATGCTTTTGCCATCCACCTCTAGATGTACCGAAGTCCGCAGTCGTTTGTCGCGAAAATCTACCGAAGTGCATACTTCACAATCGCAGCCAATAACCGGCACTCCCTGCGATGTACCCGTTCCCAGGAATGTTACTTTCAAACAGTATCGGGGATTTCGAGCAGTTCAACCAATAGTTTTTGTTGCTTAGGCGATAGCTTCTCCGGGTCAATATCGAGTTGACGGATAATCTCGAGCAGACAGTTGATCTTCCCTTCCAGGGTATAGTACTTGTTTACAATCACTAGACAAGTATCTCGCAAAATGCAATAGCCCGGCTTAAAGTTACCCTTTTCGTACCGCAGTATGTAGTCCGACTCACTGAGCAATTCTTCTAGCTTACGGAGATAGTGGGGCGTGTATTTTACTTGCATTGCTTTTTAGTCCACACAACATTAATGATTAATGACTGATGAGTAATACCTTTCATTAGTCCGCGCCGCCCATCGCATGGCGCGTCGGCATCAATCATTATTCACTATTCATTATTCTTGGGTGTGTTTGTTTACGGTTTCAACCAAACGGTCAAAGTCAATGGGTTTGGGAATATACTCGTCCATGCCGGCCTTTTGGAAATCTTCTTCAGTGTAATTACTGGCATTTCCTGAAATAGCAATAATCGGTACCTGCGACTTCTTATCATCGTCCATTGCCCGTATTTGCTTGCTGCATTCCATTCCGTTCATTTTGGGCATATTGATATCCATCAGGATAATATCGTAATCTTTTTGCTTCAGCATATCCAAAACTTGCTGTCCATCGCGGGCTGACTCAATATCGTAGTTCTGAAATTGTAAGACTTTTTTGGTAAGGTTCTGTATCACCGAACTGTCTTCGGCGACCAGCACTTGTTTTCTATCAGACATAGGTTTGCGTTTTAACGGTTGAAATGGTTACTGTTTGTAGTTATTCTGGAACTTAACAAATTCTTTCTTCAGGGTCTTAAAGTCCTGATGAAGGTTTTTGCGATTCTCTTCCTTCAAATTTGATTCAATGAGTTTAGCATAATACGCAATACTTTCCAAGCCTAACGTACCTGCGTTCCCTTTTAAGGTATGCAATTTAGATAAAATTTGCTGATAATCGCGTTTTTCTACACCCGCCGATGCATCAGCCAGTAATTCTTTGGCCTCCATCTCAAACTCTTGCAGGCTTTCCACTACCAGTTCTTTCCCGCCGTACTTCTCCAGCGTTTTTAGCGTATCCCAGTTAATCAACTCTAACACAGCAGTGGTAGCCGACTCTTCTTCATTAGCTGCCTCCCCTTCAGATTTAATGCCCAACAAAGCAGCCGTTTTGGTAATAATATTTTTCCGAATAGGTTTTGCCAGATAATCGTCCATACCGGCCTTCATAAATTTTTCCTTATCGCCCGGAAGTGAATAAGCAGTGAGGGCCACAATGGGTGGCACCTTCGGTAGATTCAGGGCGCGGATACGCCGGGTAGTTTCCAGTCCATCCATTTCCGGCATCTGAATATCCATGTAAATCACGTCAAACGTCTTCTGCTGCACAATCTCAATGGCCTCTTTTCCACTCCCGGCAAGGGTTACGTTACAACCACTTTTCTTGAGCATTTCGGATACCACCTTGCGGTTAATGGCATTGTCGTCTACCACCAGCACTTGCGGGGTAAAATCGGTAAATCGGACTATAGGATCTTTATCTAGACCTTGTTGCACTTCTTCGGCCTGAGCCTCTCTTGCCACGAAGGTAAACCAGAAGGTGCTGCCTCGGCCTGGTTCAGAAGTTACCCCAACGTTACCCTCCATTAGACTAGAGAGCTGTCGGGCAATCGATAAGCCTAGCCCAGTTCCTTTGTACCGTTTAGAGGTAGAAGGATCAACCTGATTGAAGCTCTCAAAGAGTTTCTGCTGGTCTTCCGCTGATATTCCGATACCCGTGTCCTGTACTGAGACCTTGATAGTACGCTGGTGATTAGTATCTAGATTTTCGTCTTCGGATATAACTCCCTCTACCCGGATGAGCACTTCACCCCGCTCGGTAAACTTGATGGCATTAGCGGTTAGATTGGATAATATTTGCAATAAGCGGGTTTCATCAATCCATAGGTATTCGGGTACTTCGCTAGCGATTTGGTACGCAAACTGAAGATTTTTAGCTGATGCTTGCTGGGCAAACAGGCTGTGGTTTTTCTCTAGTGCTCTTTCTATCGGCAAAGCAGCCTGGTGCAACTGCATTTTACCCGCCTCTATTTTCGACAAATCCAGAATATCATTCAGGATGGTGAGTAGCGTTTCAGACGAATATTTGATGGTCTGCACATAATCCGCCTGCTCAGCGTTCAGGGCCGTATCGCCCAACATATCAACCATACTAATGACCCCGTTCATAGGAGTGCGGATTTCGTGACTCATATTGGCCAGAAAAGCTTCTTTGGCTTTCAGGGAGTGCTCGGCTATATCTTTGGCCTTCTGCAAGGCCCGGGTAGTTTCTTTAAGTTGGGTAATATCCCGCAACACTCCTTCTATCTCCGTTTTTTTACCCGACAAGTTACCAACCAGTCGCACATTACAGATACAAGGAATGAGTTTGCCCGACTTGCTAATTACCGTAGCCTCGAAGTTGCGAACCCGCTTGTTCTTCACTAACTGCCGAATAAGGTTCTTGGTCTTTTTATCGTACAGATAATAGTTGGTAATATCTTTTCCCTCCACTTCGTAGGTTTCGTAGGCCATCAACTCGTGTACCGACGGACTAATCATCGTGATTACCCCGTCCAGTCGGCAGCGGAAATAAATATCCTGGAAAGACTCAAATATGGTTCGGAACTTCTCTTCACTTTCGGCCAAAGCCTGCTCTGATTGGCGACGCTGGGTAATATCGTGGGCAATACCCGAAACTTCCCGCACACTACCATCTTCTCGGTAAATTGGATTTAGAAAGACCGATTTCCAGATGATAACATCTTTTCCAAACCGCATTTTCGCTTCAAAATGCGCGATGCTTCCGTCGAATACTTCCAGATATTTTTCCCGCCACTGCTCCAAGTAGCGCTCAGTTGTTTTCTCATCTAATGGATTGTAGACCTCCCCCACGATTGGCCCTACGCCAAAATGCGAACGAAATGTATACTCAAAATTCCGATTAAACGTGGTAAACCGTAAATCTTCATCGACTGACCAAATTAAATGAGTGCTACTCTCAAAGATCGCCTTCAATCGACTGGTGTAATCCACAAGCTCTTCTTCGTAGCGTTTTCGCTCTACGATTAGGGCGATTTGCCCTGATACGAAATCGAGAAGCTCAAAATCACCCACTCCTACCTGACCTTCCTCTTTAAAGTTTTGTAATACCAGTATGCCTACTAGCTTACCCTGAATTTTAAGGGGGATTCCAATCCAGATTTTAGGCTGAATCGGTGCCGACGGTATTTTTCCCGAACGTTGAAGTTCCAGAATATCATCCTGGTGTAAGAACAGGGGATGACTCACGGTGATGGCGTAGTGGCAAAGTGCCCGCAGGGTCGCTTGTTGCTGCTTATCTTCGTACCGCGCGGGATCTTGGCTATTTTCGTAGACAAATTTCAGTTCACCTTCCCGCCAGGTCGTGATGATCAAATCTTCGGTCTTCACCGTTTTGCCTAGCTCCCGATAAATATTTGGATACAAATAATCCAGATTCGGGCTTTGTAGCACTAGGTTGGTAATATTGTAGTATAGACTCCGGGCCTGGTCGGCCTGCACCTGATCGCTGATGTCGTGAAAAACACCGCGCACTTTTTTTACCCCTTCTTGCAAACTGGTCGTGAGGGTTCCGGAGACATGAATCGTCTCACCTTGGCTCGATACAAATGCTACTTGAAAATGGTCAGATTGGTTTTGGGCCAGCATCCGGTTCCATAGCCCCCTAAACTGCTCCTGATACGCAGGAGCGATAATGTCAAATAGGGTTATTTTCTCAACTTCGGTGCTCCGGTACTTTAGCTTTACATAAAAGGCTTTATTGACAACGACAATCTTGCCTTTTTCATCGGTTACGATAATCAGGTCGTAAGCCCGGTCGTAGAGGTCGGCTAGTTGCCGATTGCTCTGCTGTAGCTTTTTCTGAACCTGCTTCTGTACTCTGATATCTTCGGCAATGATGGTAAGCCCCTGCTTGCCCTCCTGGTGAAGAATAATGCTTTGGATGCTAATGGTAAGTTTTTGACCCGAGGGAGTACGGATAAACCGCTTGATACTACGGAGCTTTTTGCGCTCTTTGGTGAACTTAATGAACTGGTCAATCGTGAGTTTATCTCCCCGTAGGGGTTCCAACTCTTTAAATAAGTCTTGGCCTTTTATCTTCCTGGTGGGGATGCCAACCGCTGTGGCAAAAGCATGGTTACAGTAAGTAATCTCCCCCAATTGATCGGTGGATACTACCAGTAGCTCAGCGTGAAGCAAGGATTGTTGCAACTGGGATAGCTGCAGTGTATTGGCCGAACTGCCCTGGCGCATTTGGGCAATTTCGGCCTTCAGTTGCTCATTCTCCCGTTCTAACGATGAAACCTTCTCAATACTAGCCATAGAGAAATTATGGATTTCTCCAATTTACGGAATAAGCGAACACAAATCCAAAGCTTGCGATTTTCCGTAATGCTGGTATGGCACAGTCAACGCTTATTGTGGTAGTAGGACCAACCGCCGTGGGTAAAACTGACGTATGTATTCAACTGGCCCAGCATTACCAAACCGAAATCATTTCTACCGACTCCCGGCAATTTTACCGCGAAATGACGATAGGTACGGCTAAACCTAATCCGGATAAGCTCGCTCAGGTTCCCCATCATTTGATTAATAGTCTATCAGTGACGCAACCCTACGATGTAAAACAGTTTGAGCAAGATGCTTTACCCATTCTTGAGAATCTGTTTCAGAAGTACCCATTGGTAATTGCCACGGGGGGCTCAGGATTATACGTAAAAACACTTTGTGCAGGTATTGACGAAATGCCCCCTATCCCTGAAGATATTCGTAACTATTGGCAGAAGCAGCACGAAACTAAAGGACTAAGCTTTCTGCTGGAGGAACTAGGACAAATTGACCCAACCTACTATAAGCAGGTAGATCGGCAAAACCATCGCCGGGTGCTAAGGGCGATAGAAGTGTTTCATAGTTCAGGACAACCCCTATCTGAATTTCATAAAAAGCAAGAGGCAACCCAGCCCCGTCCGTTTCGGGTAATTAAGATCGGCCTGACAATGGACCGGGATCAGCTATATGAACGAATTAACCAGCGAGTGGACCGAATGCTTCTAGCAGGATTAGAGGATGAAGCCAGGACGCTCCAGCCTTATCAGCACCATAATGCCCTGCATACCGTAGGCTACCAGGAATGGTTTCCGTACTTTGCCGGGCAATACAGTCGGGATGAAGCCATCCGCCTGATCAAACGAAACAGCCGACGTTATGCCAAACGGCAGTGGACATGGTTTAACCAAGACCCAGAAATTAATTGGTTCGACACAAAGCAACCCATTGAGCAGCTAGTAGTAAGGTTGGCTGAACACGTTAATAGTAAAATATGAAACATGAGATGTGAAAAGCTTGGGGCGGGGAGTAGGGCGTGGGAAGTCCGAAGATAAAAGAACGCTCAAAACCTGTAACCAATCAACAATTGAATCATTGAGCAATCAATCATTAAATATTCATGCACCATAATTACTACTTTCTTCGGCAACTTACATCGGTATTACGTTCGCAACTGCTAGGATGGAAACTAGGCGCTTGTTTTAGTCAGAACAAAGATGAATTAATCTTGGGCTTTTATGATTCTGATGCGCAGGAAGAGTTTTTTATTAAAGCCCATCTGGCATCTTACTTTTGCTGCCTACAATTTCCCGATCAGTTTCACCGAGCTAAGCGTAATAGTGTTGATCTATTTTCCGAACTTCTGGATCAGAAAATTACTGAAATCCGGCAGTTTACGAACGAACGGAGCTTCTGGCTTCGCTTTGGCAGATATGGCTTACTATTCAAGATGCACGGTAACCGGGCCAACATACTACTCACTGAGGAGGACGAAATTACTGATATTTTTCGGAGCAGTTTGGCTAACGATTACTCACTGGACATTTCTTCATTAGATCGCAACCTAAGGGTGAGCCGTACTGATTTTAATCAGGCTGCAGGCGACACCCGCCAACTGCTCCCTACTTTCGGAAAAATCCCTCGGGCATATTTACAGCAACAAGACTACGCAAATAAGTCAGATGATGAGCGATGGAACTTGTTACAGGAAGTACTAGAACAACTAGAAAACCCTGAACAGTACTATGTAGTAGATTACAAGGGCAAATTTCATCTAAGTTTACTCCCGATAGGAAATCAGGTTGCCCAGTTTTCTGAGCCTATCTTTGCCCTCAATGATTTTTTCCTTCGTAAAATCAAAGATATTCGGCTGGATAGCTTGAAGGGTAAATTGCTACAAAAACTGGAAAAGCAGAAAAAGCAAAGCGAGCAGTACATTCGGAAAAATCAGCAAACTCTGAAAAAACTAGAAACCGGGCTTCAGCACCAACAGATTGCCGATATTCTGATGGCCAACCTTCACCAAATCTCCGAGGGAGCTACCGAAACTGAATTATTTGATTTTTACCATGACCAAACAGTTTGCATCAAACTAAACCGCCAGCTTTCGCCCCAGAAAAATGCCGAACGTTACTACCGCAAAGCCAAGAACCAGAAAATTGAAATAGATCAACTTCGCAAAAATATTGAGCAGAAAGAAACCCAACTCATTAATACGGAGGTTCACCTGGAGTTCTTAGAACCACTTAGCGACCTTCAAGAAATTCAGCAATACGCCGAAGAGCATCAATTACTGAGTAAATTATCCGATACTGAAAAAATCTTTCCTTTTCGGGTATTTGACTTAGACGGTTACACAGTGTGGGTGGGAAAAAGTGCTAAGAATAATGACGAACTCATTCGTAACTACTCCCACAAAGATGATTTGTGGCTGCACGCCAAGGATGTAAGCGGTTCGCACACCATCATCAAACAGCGAGGAAGCCAGCCTCCCCCACCCTACATTATTGAGCGAGCCGCTCAAATTGCTGCTTACTATTCCAAACGGAAAAATGATTCCCTCTGCCCGGTGATCGTTACCCCCCGCAAGTACGTCCGTAAGTCTAAACACATGCCACCCGGTGCCGTCATGGTTGAACGGGAAGAGGTAGTGATGGTAGAGCCGAAATTACCAAAGTAATTTATAGTCTCAAGATTGTTCAGAATTGGCGATAGAAATCACTATGTATTTCCTATATTCATCGGCTGCCACTGGCGTAGCGAGAACAGGTTAGTCGGGAGTAAACGACTGTAAATGTTTTCAAACGTTTAATCCATTGGAAATGAACAATATGTACATTCTAAGCAAGGTGATAATTGATATCCGTTTCATTGAATATCTGAGCGCATGTCAATCAGAAACGCTAAAGATATATGAGAAACAACGGAGAATAGTTGCCGTTATGCAATTGTTAGCTACGATTTAGAAAAATTTTAAATGGAAAATAGAAAATTAAAGGAATTGTTTGATTCTTTTTTGGAATCTTATAGGGAAGATGTGAAGGATGAAATTTGGAGAAGTCAGTCGGCTAAATTTGTTAATTTCTGGAATAATAGAATTTTATCATCAAAAACTCAAGAACTGTATGATCAAGAAATTGATGAAATTGTAAGGATTCTGGATAAACATGGAAAAGGAAACACAAAAGAATCTGAGTCAATTGGACGAGTCATGATACCCCAAGGTGCTTGGAGAAGACTGTTTAATCAACTCAAAGAAGATAAAGAGTTATCCAATGCAATTGATGTTGTTTTTAAAGGGGGTATCAAATCCAATGAAATTGCAAAATCTATTGATTATCTCTTCGAATTAAATAAGGGCAATAAAAACAATCTCACTGGTAAATCAGCAACAGCTATTAATTGTCTTCTTGCCGCATATAACCCATTTGAAAATTTGAGTATAGTATCTCTCAATGATAGGAGGAAACTGATTCAATGTTTGGGAATAGATTATAAAGATGAAGCAAATTCGATTGGGGGGCAAATTGTAGATACATCAAAACTGATTAATTCATTTTTCAAAAACGCCTTAATTAACTTCAATGCTAGGACAATATCAGTGTTTGTTTATAGTAACACATTTAAGAATTTATGGAAAACCAAAGAAAGAGAGGATGTTGGTATAGATGATGAAGATTCTTTTCTGCCAGAATTAAGCAACCAAGCCGATTTTATTTTCTATATGGAGAAACAACTTGAAGACTTCCTAATAGAAAATTGGGATAAGACAGAGTTGGGAGGGAAGTATGATTTAATAACCAATGAAGATGGATTAGCAAGTCAGCAATATAGAACAGGAATTGGGGTAATTGATATTCTAGCAGTTGATAAAAGTGATGGCCGATATGTAATTATTGAGTTAAAAAAGAACCAACCAAGCGACGATACAATTGGACAAGTTGCTAGATACATGGGATGGGTCGAGGAGCATCTTTCTAAGGGGAAACCATCGAAAGGGATAATAATAGCTGGTATGTTTGATGAGAAACTTAAGTATGCGATGAGAAAGATAAACGATGTTGAAGTATATTTATATAAAGTGGATTTCCAATTAAAAGAGTATTGAAAACACTGTAGCTAACACTAGCTAGCCTCAAGCCTCATTGAAAATGCAATTTGATGGTTTTCCCTCCAAGTACCAACAATGAAATTTGAATAGGAAACGTAAACATGGCCGGCCTGCGGCTAGCCTTGGCGTTACAAGCCATTTTAGAAAACTGTAAAGAACCAATTTATGACAATAAGACAAATAGCTTGGAGTATATATGGACACTTTGCTTGGGATAGAAATAGGAACACCAAGATGGCAGACAAGATTTTCAATATTATTTTGACGGCTATAGGGACTGGTAACAATAATGAAACTGTATTAGATGCTGGTTGCGGAACAGGCCTTTATGCTTCAAGACTTTCTGACAAAGGGTTTTCAGTTACTGGCGTTGATTATGCGCCAGCTATGATAAGGATTGCAAGAAAGAAATGTGCTAATGAAAAAGTAAGTTATAAACTTGCAGACTTGTCAAAAACACTACCTTATTACAACGATTATTTCAATCATGCTATAAGTATAAGTAGCTTGCAAGCGGTTCCTGATCCAGTTTTTTCTCTGAAAGAATTGAGTCGAGTTGTAAAGAAAAATGGAACGATTGTTTTGGTTCATTTCGGTAAACCAGACACTCACAAGGAAAGTATTAAGAAGCATGTTCAGAAACAATTAGACAATATTAAAAAACCTACTTTCATCGGAAAACTACTTTTCTATCTAAAGTCCATTTTTGAGAGAAGCGGATTTTCCACATATTGGACCACAGATGATTTGAAACTGATTGTTGAACACTCACAACTTACAATCAAGCGAATAAAAAAAATTGAAAAAATACTAATCGTAGAGATTAAAAACGTCTTGTAATAATTGCTATAAGTAATTGCTTGCTCTCGCCTACTTTGGAAATTCCTGCAGAATTTCCAACTTTATCTGTACTTGCAAAGTGTAAGACCACGCTACTGCTCATACACAAGGCTATTGTAATACATGAGGAAACTGTCCCTTTTATAACTTCCAATCGTCTTTATATAAAAATATTCTAACATGAATTTATCTAAAAATCAAGCTCGTTTTTTAGTCATCAGTAATATATCGTGTTGGGCATTATTACTCCTTCTATTGCTATCAGGGTTTGAGAAAAATAATATAGATAAGGAGCTTACCGTAGAAAGAATCAACATTGTAAATGAAGATGGAACCACCGTCATGGCTATTTCCAACAAGCAACGTATTGCCGCGCCAAGAATGAATGGAAAAGAGTATCCTGTTGATATGATTGAAAGAGAACACTTTGCCGGAATGATTTTTTTTAACGAAAATGGAGATGAAGTAGGCGGACTCGTATTTAACAGTGATGAATTACCCGATGGTAGGAAGTATGGGAGCGGTCATTTATCTTTTGACAGGTATAATGACAACCAAGTGATAAATTTAGAACACAAAGAAAATATTTATGGGCTAGTTAAGTCTGGCCTTGCTATTTATGATAGAAAAGGAAATGGCAGTTTTGGAAAGAATTTGGATTTAATCCGTGAATATAAATATGACAGTATCTCTGATCGAAGAAAGGAAGAAATCATTAGTGAAATAAACACACTAAAGAAAAATGGTGAATTAGGCTACGAAAGACTATTTCTCGGTAGTGAAAACGAAATCCCCCAATTGACTATGAAGGATAAGTTTGGTAAAGAGAGAGTTAAATTATTCGTTGATTCAACCAACATAGCCAAACTTCATTTTTTTGACGAAAATGGTAACCTAATCGATGAATTTCCAGAAGATCAGTAAAAACGTATTGCAACAATATATAACCGCAATTATGGCGGATCCGGATCATATCTAAATTCACTCGGAATTGCAAGTGCCAACCCTTATCCGAAAAATAGTAACTTAATACCAATAACTAACGGTTACATGACACCATTAGGCATGATTAAATAAAACACTCTAACTATTCTATAAAAAACTAGATCACATAAATTACTGAACTGTGAAATGGTCTATCATTCTGATCTTCTTGACTTTTCTATTGAATGCTTGCCAAACTGATTCGTCTGGGACGCACCCGTCTGGGGCGAACTCGTCTGGAATACAAACGAATAAGTCATTAGAAGAATATAAAAAGAAATTAGAGAGCAGTATTAACGAAGGAGACGAGCTTTTACTACCTCCATCGATTTTTAAATAACCTAATGTTTCATTTGGTAGCCCATCACTCTTTAAAGGGATTATTTTGATTGCTGAGGATGGATATTACGTGGGCGAAATGGGGTAATTGGCCTTTTAATGAAACTAAAGAATCATCGATGAATTATCGGGACAAGAAACAGATTGAAGGCAAAATATGGGTTCAAATTGAGATTGATGAGCACTCGTCAAGAAGTGATTTGATCGATTTGCTAGTAATGTTCAAATCCATAGAGGCATACCCAATTGAATTATAGTTCCCTGGTAAAGGAAAACAATACCTCATCTGCTCTCAATCGTTAGAAACTACACTAAAGACGCGAATACTCTAACACTACAAAACCCTACCCTAACACCGTACGACAGTCGCTAAAACACTAATCACAGCAACTCCATCTGCTCCTCGGTTACGTCGGCGTTGTGATAGAGTTTAGATACATCGTCGTCATCTTCTAGTGCATCAATGAGCTTCATTACGCTGAGTAGGGCTTCATCATCTAGCGATACGGTGGTGGTAGGAATTCGCTGGAGTTCGGCGTTTTCGGGTTCAATGGATAGTTCATCGAGCTTGGCTTGTAATGAGCCAAAGTCCTCCATAGCAGAAGTAACTTGTACCAAGCCATCTTCAAAGGCTACGTCTTCGGCTCCGCCATCAATCAGTTCCAGCGTTAGCTCGTCTTCATCCATACTAGTCGGCTGAGGAAAGATAAACACCCCTTTGCGGTCGAACATATACTCTACCGAACCGTTCTTGCCCAAACTCCCACCGTGTTTGCTAAATGCCGCTCGGACATTAGCTACGGTTCGGTTCAAATTATCGGTGGTGCATTCCACAAATACGGCTACTCCGTACGGAGCGTAGCCTTCGTAAGTCACGTCAGTATAGTCTTCGCTATCGGCTCCTGAACCTTTGCTAATGGCTCGCTCAATGGTGTCTTTGGGCATATTTGCCCCTTTGGCATTCTGAATAGCCAGGCGTAAGCGGGGGTTCCCGTCCGGGTCAGGACCACCCTCTTTCGCCGAAACCGTAATTTCTTTGATAAGCTTGGTAAAGATTTTAGCCCGTTTAGCGTCCTGGGCACCCTTGCGGCGTTTGATATTGGCCCATTTACTATGTCCGGCCATACGGAAAGTCGATTTAGTTTAGATCTGATTCCTCACCGATAGTCTCGGTGGGGGTAGAATCGATGTTGAAGTGCAGTGATATTCGCAGGGTTTCCTGAAGTGGGTGGTTCTGCTGCTGTGGTAGCAGGTAGGCAAAATCTACCCCAAATACCTGATAACGTAACCCTAAACCTGCCGTAAAGTACTTGCGATTACCTTTAGATTCATTTTCGTAGAAGTAACCCGCCCGCACGGCAAAAAGGTCATTATACCAATATTCTACCCCAGCCGAGATCATTACTTCCTGTAACTCTTCACTAAAACCATCTGGAGCGTCGGAAAAGGAGCCGAACATACCAGACAGTAATCCTCGGTCAGGGTTCTCTCCTCGCAGAATTTGCGGCTGATTGTTAGCATTAAATATGATACGATTAGTAACCGAGTCGCGAAGATAGATAGGCGGGGTCGGCACCAATAGTTTATTGAAATCTACCGCAAAAGTCAGCTTGTTATACGGGTCAAGATAGGTAGTAAAGGCTCCCCCTACCCGTAAATTAGTTGGAATGAAATCTGCCTGATTTTCGTCCAGATAAGTAATTTTTGCTCCAATATTGGAAATGTTTGCCCCGAACGCCCAGTTGCCTTCGTTACCGTTAAATACAATATCCTTAGTGTAGTAAATTCCAACGTCAGCCGCCCCGCTAATACCAGCTTGCCCATCGGTACCATTACTGTTCGTTCCCGAAAGTAAGTTGGAATGAATGAACCGCCCGCTCAGCCCAGCACTCAGATTCTCGCTCAGTTGCAGGGCGAAAGTAGCCGCCAGTGAAAACTCCCGGGGGCTCACCAGGTTCAGCAAGTTGCCCTGACGGTCAGTGAGCTGAATATCGCCCAGGTCAAAGTAGCGCATGGACAGCCCCAACGCCTGCTGCTGATTGATTTTTTTGTAGGCCGACAAGTACGAAATCGACATGTCGTTTACCACCTTCGACAACCAGGGAGTAAATGAGGCGGATATTCCAAAAGTAGGCTCGAGATAGGCTAATTTGGCAGGATTCCAATGAGTAGCGTTGGCATCGGGAGAGGTGGCTACCCCTACATCGCCCATGCCACTCGCCCGCGAGTCAGGGGAAATAGCCAGAAACGGAACGGCCGTAGTAATGACTCTTCGTTCTGTATCTTGCCCCAAAAGCACCGGAGCCCCCCCCTGAGCTAAAGCATTTTTACCAAACCCCAGACTAACAAAAGCAATAATCAGGGTAAATCGGTTACGAATAATATACTTCATACTAATGAGCGATAATAAGCTGATGTGTTTTTTGTTCTACTGTATTAAAATCTATATCCTGAATACTAATATTGGCATAATAAAGACCCGAAGGCAGCTTGACCCCCGCCGTAGTCCGCCCGTCCCAAAGTAAGTTATTTAGCCGGGTAACTGCATCACCCTGAGACGATTGCATCTGATGGACTAATTCTCCTTGACTATTATAAATTTGTATAGTGACGTCTAAAACTGTGCCGGGCTGATTGTGATCCAGCACGAAGCGGGTCTCCTCCGAGAAAGGGTTGGGATAATTGTAGAAATCCGAAACCCATAATTTCCCATCCTCACCTACCCGAAACGAAAGCTCACTCATACCTGGATTATTGTAGGTATCCCAGGCTTGCAAACTTAACCGATAATTCCCGGCTTCCAAACCTTCTACCGGATAACGAACCCAACCTGATTGAAAGTCGTCTATATCAGCTTCGTAGAAATCATTCAAGGTAAAAGTACGACTTTCTGAGGTTTCTTCATAGAAGAGTTCCGCCGTAACTGTCTGTCCCAATCCGCTGGGGCTGATAGAAATTCCGTTTTCATCGTTGAGCCGCGCCAACAGCAATGAGTTGTTTCCCGTGAGCCCTCCATCTACGAAAGTAGTATCATCCATAAACAACTGAATGTCAGGCGGATTATCATCGCCAACTACTGAACGTCGACTGCCTCCCACAATAAAGTCTACTGACGCCCCGTGGGCATCTGCGGCTGCCTCAACCAGCGAACCACTGGCGTAAGCCGTGATCTTCCCTGATCCAGTTTGGTAAACGATATTTTTAGGAACTACAAAGTTCAAAGTAAACTGCCCATCTATTACGCGGGCTTTTCCTCGGTGGATAACGGAGTTACGCTCTTCAAATTGCATGAATGTACCTTCATTTCCCTGAGTGCGTCGAAAAGTGCTTTTATCCAGCACTTCAACCGCCACAGTACCGCTAAAATTGGTCAGAACCTGCTGGGTGGCAGGCGAAACTACCGTACCCGCTAGCTCCACAAAATCCAGAGCCCGCAGTGTGTCAGTATCTACCAGTTGATTGTTGGTCTGCCGGACGGCTAACCGGTCGATGGTCACTTGCGCCTCGGGGTACGCCAGTACCATACTAGGATCGCCCAGCAGCGAGAAGTTACGATTAACTGGGCCATTTAGCCCATCGTTTTTAGTGCGGCGAAAAATCTCACCTAGCGTGAGTGGCCGTCCATCTTCGCGACGAAACACCTGATTATAGAATGCCCGGTTGAGCAAGAAATTAGAGTTGGAAAATACCGGGCGGGAAGTGGTCACCAGACCAATGGCTCCGCCTTCGTCACTGATAATTAGTTGCTCGGCTCCTGAAATCTCCCGAGGGCTATCGTGCCGTCCAAATTCGCAGGTAGCCGTAACGAAAAATGGCAGTCGGTCGTAATTGCGAAATCCGTTAATCATGCTTGTAGTGAGAATTCGCTCCTGCGCCCACTGGTTTTCGCTACCATGCCCCGTGTAATTGATGATGAGTGCCCCTCGTTTGATGACATTCTCAATCTCCTGACTAACCGCCGGGGCAATCTCGGTATTGGGAAGCTGCTCCTGCTCAAAAGCGTCAGTATAAATCTTTTGGATTGAGAAAGGAACGTAGGCCGTATCGACGAATTTGGCCAACTGCTCGGCATCCCGCTGATGCTTATCGTTATCGCCATCATCGGCCACAAATATCACCTGATTACGCCACTGCCCAAAGGTTGCTTCGCTAGTTTGGTAGTGGATGAGCTTATCTATTACGGTCTTGGCTTCAGCCGCATTTTTCACAGGCAAACGTCCCACGCCAATATCCAGGGTATGATCCCCGGCAAAACTCTCTGTCCAATCCCCTTCACTATCTTCCAGAAACCCGTAATAATCATCCGAAGCATAGCTGTAAATGGGATGAACCGAGTTACGTGACTGATAGATCGGCACCAGGTTAGTGTTGTTATCTGTATAGTTTTTGTAGTCGTACGAGCCTTTGCCAAACAACAACACCGCTTGTAGTTGTCCCGGTTGGCGGTCGTACAGGTATTTGAGATAATTTCGTAAGGCTGTTATATCCTGGGCTCCCGAAGAAAACTCATTGTACACCTGCTGGTTGCTGACTACCTGCACGCTAATTTGATTATAGGTTCGCCGAAAATCAGCTAATCGCTGGGCTTCGGGCAGTAAGTCCTCATGGGTAACAATCAGCAGATTAGGCACTTCGTTTCCTTTCAGATTTTGATTGGCTACGATTCCGGTGAATCTGGGCTCCGGCAACCCTTCTGGCGTACCCGCCACGAATTCTTCTAACGTATCGCCAGTGGTAGCAACGAACGCCCACTGACCGTTAACCGATGCTACTGATAACTGAGTGGGTTCCTGGGGATTAGTTATATTCCAGATGGCTGGTGTTTGTGCTGCGTTCAGACGAAACTGAGTAGATGGATAATTAGCACTTTCTAGGTTGCGAAAGCAAATAGAACTATCGTTTGGAATGGTCAACGAACGCGCTCCTTCAATAATGATTTGATCTACATTGGCTTTGGCTTGACTTCCGTTCAGCGTAAGCGCAACCTCAGTACTGGTCGATGAATTAGGGGATAATGAAAAAGTTGCCTGACTGATCTTACCTTTCTGAGTGTAGGTACCCGATAAAACAGGGTCTAAGGCGATTTCCCCCACTGGACTTCCGTTGACCGCCACCTGTACATTGGCCGAGCTTTCCGAACGCCCTACTACCCGGGTGTGAACCCGCAGGGGTTGCTCCGTTCGCCAGTTTCCCTCTGGAAAAGAAATGTCTTCGGGCACTCCGGCCGCTAATTCTTCGCCGTACCACTCCCGCCCCGAACCACCTTGCCAGTAGGTTTGCAGCAGATTATATTGTTCTCTCTCGTGTACCCAGACATCTTGGTAATAATCAGTGACCCAGGTCGGGTTATCGATGGTTGCAGCGGGTTGAATCCGTTTTCCGGGAGTATTGCTGAGAGTGAGAAAATAATAAGCCGTATCGCTGTAGAGATTTTTCTGATAAACCGCCCGAAGATTCTGCTCGCTGTCCGATTCAAAATGCAAATTGTGGGGTGATTGTCCGTAGAAAAGTATGTAATCATCAGCATCCAGGCGGTCGTCGCCTCCGTCTTCTACCCAAATGGCTATCTCGGGTAAATCGATGAATCGGGGGTCAGCCAGCGATTGGGGTAGCATACCACCTCCCCGTCCAAACATGCGGATATTCTTGGCTGACACCGAAGATGCATCAATTCCATGAGCAGAAAGTTGACTCCCTGACAAGCGGTACAGACCATCTTCAGTCACCGCAAACTTATACCAGCTTCCTTCCGCCAGTACTGAGGCATCCTGCGCGCCGCTTCGGGCAACAAATAGCCCGATCATTAGAAATAGTAAAAGTACCCGCATCGTCAATTATTTCACGTTTTTGAGGGGACTTTAGTATAATTAAACTGAGAAGAAAAAGGATAAAAACTTACACTTGTACTTCCTCTAGCTTATAGTCGTAGCTTTCCATAATCAAGTTTGCCAGCAGCTTAGTGCAGGCTTCTTCCACCATTTTCTGGGCCTGAGCCTCATCATCAGCCGAAAGTTGTACTGTAATATGTCGTCCCACCCGTACATCTTCTACATTTTCCAACCCTAAATTTTCCAGCCCCAACCGGACGGCTTTGCCCTGAGGGTCGAGAATCTCTTTCTTGGGCATGACATTAATTTTGGCGATATAATTCATGAATATAGTTGAAAGTGGATAATTGATAATGGAAAGGAACAGAAGGTATAACTTTCGTTATCCGTTTTCCATTCTTTATTTTGAACCCAAAAATAAAAAATTTTCTACTCGGTTTTTGGTTCACTGACTGACTTTGTTGAAACCACTACCGAAAGCACGATATAAAGTACTAAAACAATGGGGATAGCTACTGAGTGTAGCAGTACCAATAGCGTGATAGAAAAAATTATGAAGATATATTTGAGCTTATTTTCTGCCCAGGTGTAACTTTTAAACTTAAATGCCAGTAACTCAATATTCGCTACCAGTAAGTACGCATCTACCAACGCCAGTCCAACCAGAAAAACTGGGTTAGCCACCAACGCCTGAAACCAAGCTAATGTTCCTAATGGCAATGAACTGATGAGCATAGCACTGGAGGGAACGGGCAAGCCAATAAATTTATCAGTCTGACGGGTGTCTACGTTGAAAATAGCCAGCCGCAGTGCCGAAAAAACGGCAATAGCGAAGGCTGAATATGCCAACCAAGCATTTGTTGCTCCCACAGCATTTTCTATTAAATAAAACATGATAAAGGAAGGTAACACCCCAAAACTCACCATATCAGCCAGCGAGTCCAGGTCACCCCCAATGGTGGAATAGGCTTTCAGGGCGCGAGCTACCAGACCATCGGCAAAATCAAGTAGGGCAGCGATCCAGATAAAATAAGCCGCCATTTCTAGGTTTCCCCGACTGGCGGCCAGGATGCCCAAGCAACCACATAGCAGATTACTCAGCGTAATAATATTAGGAATGTACTTAGCTGGATGCTTCAATCGGATTTTTTTGGCAACTTATCAACTTATTTACAGGTTCCAAAGATTATGACAACCGTAGATGTAATCATCGTCGGCCAAGGTCTGGCGGGTACAGCACTCAGCTACCATCTGATGCAGGCCGGCTGCCGAGTACAGATTTTTAATTATACTAAATCCGAAACCGCTTCGCGGGCCGCCGCCGGACTGTATAATCCTATCACTGGACGTAAGATGGTCAAAACCTGGCGGGCTGATGATATTTTCCCCCATATTGAACCATTTTATCAGGAACTAGAGAATCTGACTGGACAAAAATTCTTACACCCACTTCCGATCTACCGCCCATTTCTGACCAACGCGGAGCGTTCGGACTGGAGTGTGCAAGCAGTACAGCCGGGTTATCAGCCGTACATTGCCCAGGTATATCAGCAAAGTAACTTTAGCGGTTTCATCCATGATCCACTGGGAGGTATTCTGCTTCAACAGTCGGGTTACGTAGATTTACCGACATTTTTATCAGCTACCCAGCAGTACTTTAGCGAACAGGGCATATACCAGGAAGAAATTTTTGACGTTACACGGGTACGATTTGAGAGAGAGAGGGTTCAATACCGGGATTACCGGGCGCGTTATCTCATCTTCTGCGATGGAGCCGACGGATACCGTAACTCTTTCTTTCGTTGGTTGCCTTATCGCCCGGTGAAAGGGGAAATTCTCTTGATTGATACCGGAAAAAAGAGTAACATCGTCTTTAATAGAGGAATATTTATAATGCCCTTCGGTGATTTGTACAAAGTAGGCTCAACTTATGACCATCAGGATTTGACCTTTGCGTCTACCGAAAGGGGGCGAAACACCTTGGAAGAAAAGTTGAATAAACTATTAGACATGCCCTACCGGGTAGTAGACCAGTGGGCGGGAGTGCGTCCGGCTACTCACGACCGTCGCCCGTTTATCGGATTACACCCGTATCACAAAACATTAGGTATTTTTGGGGGGTTAGGCACTAAGGGTGTTTCGTTAGCTCCGTATTTTGCCCAGCATTTTACTCACTTTCTTACTCAAGACGCTTCTTTAGATCAAGAAATAGATATTTATCGCTTCGAACGTTTTTACCAGGTCATTAGCTAATGAATGGAATGAATCTACTAAAATGGGTGATCTTGCTAAGTCTGCTGAGCGGATTTGCCGGAGAGTCATACGCTCAAATCAATCGGGAACGCTTCGGGAAAAACCGGGTGCAGTTTAAAAATTTTAACTGGCGTTATTACAGTTCCGATAATTTTGATGTGTACTTCTACGACGGTGGGCAAGATAATGCCCTCATCGCCGCTAAGTTTCTAGAAAAAGAATTTGAACGGATCACCGACGTAATTGGCTACGCTCCCTACACCAAAACTAAAATCTTCCTTTACAACTCCACCACCGACTTACAACAGAGCAACGTGGGCGTGAAGGGAAAGTCCTACACCGTGGGTGGACAAACCGACTTCGTAAAATCGCAGGTAGAAGTGGCCTACCCCGGCAGCATGGTAGCCTTCCAGGATGAGCTAGTGCAGCAAATCTCCGAAATGCTGATTAACGATATGATGTTCGGCGGCAGCCTCACTGACATGTTTCAGTCAGCATACTTACTTACGCTACCCGAGTGGTTTATTCAAGGAGCCGCCCGTTACATTGCCCAGGGCTGGAGTATTGAAATGGATGATTTTATGCGGGAGATATTCTACGAGAAACGCAACGTAAAGCTTACCAAGTTTACCGATGAAGAAGCAGCCATAGTCGGCCAATCGGTTTGGAACTTTATTGCGGCCCGCTACGGACGAAGCAGTATCTCTAATATTCTAAACCTCACCCGGATTATCCGCAACGAGGAAAGTAGTATCGTCAACACGCTCGGCATCCCTTTTCGGCTGTTTTCCCGTCAATGGCAATCGTTCTACGCTGAAATGTCGAGTCAGGCGGCTAATTCTTACCAGTACCCCGCCAAAGATGACCGTTTGCGTAGAAAAAATCGCCAGTCGCTGAAGTACAGCCACGTGGCCTTCAGCCCCAGCGGGCGGTTTCTAGCTTATTCGGAAAATAAAAACGGGCGTTACAAAGTAATTGTTCGCGACTTAGAGCGCAAACGATCCAAGACTATCCATACCAGCGGTTTCCAACTTATTGACCAGGACATCGACCAGGATGTTCCGCTATTGGACTGGGCTAACGACCAGATACTCGGAATTATTGGCGCGGAACGGGGACATAATTACTTGTGGCTATATGACCAAGGCAGTAAGCGCAAGCGCCAGATTCAGCTTCGCCGCTTTAACCAAGTGAAAGATTTTGACCTTAACGAAAGTGCCCGACTGGCGGTGATGAGTGCTGATCTGAACGGACAAAACGATTTGTTTTTGTACAATCCCAATCGGAATACGTTCAAGCGGATTACCACCGATATTTACGACGACCTGCATCCCCGCTTCATGCCTGAAAATGATGAAATTATCTTCAGCAGTAACCGTCCAAATGACTCGCTCTACTTCGCGCGTACCAAACCCCGGGATATCCAGCTCAACCAAGATATTGAAGATAACTTTAACTTATTTATCTATAACACTGAACTAGACCCTACCGACTCTTTATTATCACGGGTCACTAATACATTGAGTAAGGATATTAAGCCCATTCCTGGTGACGATAATACCATTTATTACTTGAGCGATCAGCAGGGCATCTACAACCTATACCGATATCAGATTCAGGATAGCCTGTTTACCCAGATTTCTAACTACGCCATCAGTTTGCAGGATTATGATATTGACTTCAAAAATAACCGGATCGCCTTTATCATGCTGGCTGATGAGCGGGATTATGTATTCGTAGAAGACAATATTAACCTCAGCCAAAGCACCTTCACCCCTAAAACCCAACGCCAGCAGGCAATCCAGGCCCGGATGGTATCGGAACGCTTAGCTGAAAAAAAGAAAAATCAGCCCGAAACTACGACTCCTGCCCCGGCTGATTCATCTACTTTTGTTGAGCCCTTTGTACCCCGCGACTCCTTGACCGTCAGCCCAGACTCGAATCTGGATAGTCTATCCCTTTCGGATAATACGTTGGAAGTTGAGGCTGATACATTACCGGACAATCTAGTCAACACCGATGCTTATGAGTTTGGGGAAAGCACCCCTCAGTTAGAGGAAGGCCTGATTGATACCGATAACTATGCTTTTGATGTTGAAGCGCCTAGTGAGGAAGAGGTAGTATCTACCGATGGTTTCCGTTTTGAGAATGATCGGCAGAATAACCGGGCGGGCAACTCGTTCTTATCGCGCTACCGTCGCCTCCGGCGCGAAACCCGGATTGATGGCCCTGTTCCCTACGATACCCGCTTCAGTGCTGATAATGTAATCACCTCACTGACCATTGACCCACTGCGGAATTTTGGCTTCCATATCCAGGTGCAGATGAATGATATGCTCGAGAACCATCAGTTTGCCGGAGGGATTGTACAGTTCACGGACCTCCGCAGTGCTAGTGTCTTTGCTGAATATCAATACCTTAAAAACCGGGTAGATTTTTCTTTCCGCTACGAACGCGATGGTATTTATCGAGAGGCCAACGAGCAGAACATTAAAAAGTATACGATGAACCGCTTCCAGGTGGGCGTGGCCGTGCCGTTTAATGTATCTACCCGATTAGAGATCAACCCGTTTTTTGCTAACACACATTTCATTGATCTTGATCCCAATCCAATTATCCCAGCTCCACCTGCCCCCGCTCCGGAGTTTGAAAACACCACCTTCTTTGGCGGATTGAAAGCCGGACTGGTTTTTGACAACACTCTTAATTATGGTCTCAATAAGTACGAAGGCACTAAAGCCCGGGCGTTCTTCACCCATTATCAGGGACTAAATGATGCTTCGCGCAGCTTTAGCAATATTGAGGTAGATATTCGTCATTATCTGAAAATTCACCGCGAGCTTACGTTAGTAGGCCGGATGTACTACGGAAACTTCTTTGGGGAAAACGCCCAGACCTATTTGCTAGGCGGAATGCATAATTGGATATTTAACCGCACCGATACCCCAGAAGAAGGTAATCCGCTGGCCATAGAGCAAAATGTGGATAATAGCAACATATTGTTTACTGAATTCGTCGATTTGCGCGGTTTCAACTACAATAAGTTCAATGGCACTGATGTGCTTACCTTCACCGCCGAGCTTCGGTTCCCGGTAGTAAGCTACTTTTACCGGGGTCCGATCGCTTCTAACTTTTTCCGTAATTTAGAGCTTATCGGGTTCTACGATATTGGTTCAGCCTGGACAGGCCCTAGCCCATTTCGAGAAGAAAACAGCATTAATACCGAAGTTATCAGCGACGGAGGTCCATTTGTCGCCGAAATCCAGAATTTCAAATTTCCCTGGCTTATGAGCTACGGAGCCGGAATACGCACCGTTTTGCTGGGCTATTACCTCAAATTTGACTTGGCTTACCCTATTGAAGACCGCGAGATAGCCGATCGCCCCCGGTTCTACTTTACATTAGGGTATGATTTTTGACTCACCATGTTTACCTAACCCTCAACAACAGTATTAAGGGTTGAAATCATTCTTTATTCATCGAAAACTGATTACTCTATTCAAGAAAAATTTACTACAGACAGTGGGATACAATTCCTAGTGCACGGACACTAAAGAGTAAATCAATTATTCACTTACGTAAACTTTTCCTCATGAAACAGGTGTGTTTAATAGCAATTGCCCTCGGTTTAGCAATTCAAAGTTACGGACAAGAGTTTTTTACCCTTGGTCCAAAAATAGGTATAAGTCATTCTAGTTTGACGGAACAATCAGCTCAGGCAATTGCCGCCGGTGATGCCAGTGTGGGTTTCCACGCCGGACTTTTCACCCGGCTTTCTATTCTGGGGTTCTACATACAGCCCGAGGCCGTTTTTTCTTCTACGGGAGGCGAAATCACGTATTCCAATCCGCAAACCAATCTGACGGAAGTAAAAGAGATGACATATAATAAGATTGATGTTCCGGTATTGCTCGGGTTTAAAATTGGCCCATTATTCCGAGTAAATGCGGGGCCCTCGTTTAGTATGTTACTCAACGCTGATGCCCGGGAAGATGGCACGGTACAAGAAGTGAGAGACAATTACAATAATGCCACCGTTGGCTTTCAAGCCGGGGTTGGACTGGATATCTCTAAGCTAACCGTGGACCTCCGTTACGAAAATAATCTGAGTGCCTTTGGCGAAGAAGTTTCCTTTATGGGTCAAAATTTTGATACTGACCTGCGAAATCAGCTTTGGCTGCTCTCACTAGGTTTTAAACTATTCTAGTCTATCAGTTAGACTAGTAACAGGCTCAAAACTGCTGTGTGTTCAGGACATGCAGCAGTTTTTTTATGCACTGGTAGCTAACTGGCGAGGCCGGTCAACTACCAAAAATACGAGAGCAAAAAACGATAATACACTGGCTACAATAAAGGCGTAGGGTAATCGCTCTAACTGGTTATCGTACAACCAGCCCGAAGTCAGTGCTCCCAACCCAATTCCTATTTCCAATGAAATGTACATGGTGGCAATAGCCCGCCCCCTTCGCTCGGGATGGCTTAGATCAATGGTCCAGGCATATATGGTGGGAGTATTCATCCCCACCGCTAACCCAAAGAAAACACCTGCCATCAACAACCAAAAACCCGATGGGGCAAACCCCATGAAAAGACAACCCAGTACTAGAATGAGCGCCGCCCA
Organism: Bacteroidota bacterium; assembly: GCA_039198955.1. GTDB lineage: Bacteria > Bacteroidota > Bacteroidia > Cytophagales > Cyclobacteriaceae > Tunicatimonas. The sequence continues at coordinate 42,714 of JBCCTI010000047.1, forward strand.
CTTTAGGACAATCACCCGCCCGTAGCGATCAGAAGCTTTTCCCGCAAAGAAGCGAACCGCTACTGAAGCAATCGTCATGTACATAAAAACCAATCCTCTATTGTCAATGCCCAGGACATCACTCTGGTCAGGCAAAAGGGTTAAAGCTACCCCAAACGAATAGGTAGTGAGCAGCATCACTACACAAGGTGCCCACACTCGAGGTTCCAGCACTTCTTGCCAATCGAGTTTGAGTAACTTAAACCGAAACGGTTCGCGGTCAACCAACGTTTCCTGCATTCCTGCTAAAATCAGTACCGATAAAATTGCAGAAGCCGAGGAAGCATAAAATGTTACTTCTAGTGAATACATATTAGCTAAGGTACTGCCGATAGCCGGGCCACCTGCCATCCCTAAGCTACCGCATAACCCCAACACACCTAGTGCTTCACCCCGACGGTGGGCTGGAATTACGTCGGCCACGTAAGCGGCGGTTCCGGTTGGTTTAAACCCGGTGGATAGTCCGTGAAAAAAGCGCAAGGCTAAAAACCAGAAAACTGAGGTAGCAATTGGGTACAGAAACCCACAAATAAAACAGATCACTGCTCCGAAGATCATGACCGGAATCCGCCCAATTGTGTCTGCTAACTTACCACTAAACGGTCGCGATAGCCCAGCCGTCAGGGTGAAAAGCGCAATAATTAGCCCTTTGTACTCTCCCCCGCCCATTTGATCCAGATAGGCCGGAAGCTCCGGAATAATCATGTTAAAGCTGGAAAAGAACAGAAATGAACTCAAACACAGCAGGGCAAATTGAAAGGTATAAATATTTTGGTTAGTCGACATTAATACACAAGTAATTTATACTTTACGGGATTGATCGAGCAGGTGTTTAAAAAGGGCAAAAAAAGCTTGGAGCGAGGAGCGGGGTGCAGGGAATACGAGGCAGGAAAATAGTACTCCCTGCCCCCTGTCACGCCACGGTGGCTCCTAGCACCCTGCCAATTCTTCCTTGAAAGGCAGATGGTAATTTCTATCTTCGTATCATAATTCTCTCACCAATGAAACAATCGGTACTCCTTCTCATTGATGTGCAACAAGGTCTGGACGATCCGCATTGGGGCAAGCGCAATAATCCGCAGGCCGAACAGCAGATGGTCCGATTGTTAGGCGAGTGGCGAAAAAAACAGTGGCCAGTAGTTCACGTAAAGCATCATTCTACCAACCCTCATTCGCCACTCCGACCCGAGTTACCCGGCTGCCAGATTAAGCCTGAAGTACAGCCCCTAACTAGCGAACCACTTTTTACTAAGACCGTAAATAGCGCATTTATCGGAACCAAGTTGGAAAACTATCTGCGGGAAAATCATTTCAACCAACTGGTAGTAGTAGGGCTTACGACTGACCACTGCGTATCCACCAGCGTGCGGATGGCGAGCAATCTCGGGTTTGATATTCAATTAGTCGCTGATGCCACGGCTACCTTTGAACGAACGGGAATTAATGGACAGCTAATTACTGCCGAAGAAATGCACCAAATTCATCTGGCTAGTTTGCAAGACGAGTTCTGCCAGGTGGTAACTACTGAAGAGGTAATCGCCAAGTTCTTCTGATTGAAACTAACGAAATCCCAAAGCCTCTTTTATCCCTTTTAAGAGCAGATTGGTGAGTACCAAATTACCCAACTTCGGTGCTTAAAGTAGGTAGTTTCACTCATGGAAATTCCACACGTTTTTTAGCTACACATTTCTTTATAATCGATTCATAAAAGATTTTTCAGGTTCAACTGCGTTTTTAAGGATTATGCTATTTCTACCATTGCTCTGAGCCGGAAGGCTTCAAAAGTCAAGAAGCCAAAAGCTCTCCGCTTGATAAGTTTAAGTTTATTGTTGATGCCTTCAACAGGACTAGTAGTCTGGCGAAAAATGAAGCGGCCGCCGCGCGGTAGTTCAGAATATAACTTTTCCATTTTTGATAAAAGTCTACAAACCTTTGCACAAAACGGTTAGGCTGTTTGGTGTGACGCGCTTGCCAAGCGTTAATTAAGGTTTCAGCCTGCTGGCTAGTACAATGGGTTTCTAGGATAGTACGGAACTCGTTTCGGGCCTGCCAAGTAGCTTTCAGTAAGGCGTACTCTGGCTTGTCCAATACTATCGCTAATGCCGCCAAGGTATCCTTGTCAAGGCTTTCAGGCGACTTGAGCAGTGACCACCTGAGATGTTTGAGTTCTTCGGCTTTAGGATAGCTTTTGCGCAGCAAGCGTCGGCATCTATCTACTTCTTTGTTCAGATAGGCGAAGAAATGAAATCTATCAGCTACCACACTAGCATTGGGAAACACCTGCCGGGCACAACTCAGGTAGCCTTCCCACATATCACTACAAAAGCAGACGACTTGCTCACAGAAAGCTTTTCCTTTGCTCAAAAAATAATTCTTTAGAGAAGCCTTGCTTCGTTCGGGTAGGATGTCCATCAGCTGACCGGTTTGTAGGTTGACCAGTACGACCACGTAGTTACGATGCCCTTTTCTTAGCGCTATCTCATCTATACCGATGTGGGTAGCTTTAGCAAAGGCGTCTTGCTTAGTGATGGCTCGCTGAGCATGACGGTGGAAAATCCGCTGCACCGTACGCCAACCTACATCTTCCTGTAGGCAGACCTGCCTCAAGTCAGTACCCTGACAGCGGTAATAGCGGACGCCGCGCGGATGAAGTCTTCGTATCGCTGGGTCATCGTACCGTTCTTAGCAGCAAAACCATACTGTTCGTGGAAGTGTCGGTTGCAGGGCCGACAGACAAACTGACGGACGGTGAAGTGAAGGTGTACGATCTTACCTGAGATAGATAAGTCGCGTAACTTACGTACATAGGTGTCTTTAACAAAACTGCACTTTTCCAAGCACACCGGACAGTGCGTCTGGCGTAGGGTAGAACGGCAGTGAAGGATTATTTCTCGTTCTTGCACCTCGGCTAGCGTGACTTCCAAAGGTGACAGGTTCAATAGTGTTGTGAATACTTCTTCCAAAGCAAGATGTTTAGATCGTTGCAAAACTACCTATTTCCTGAAACATGTAGTTGAGCCATTTTTCTTTTATAAGTATCTGTATATCAAAAGCTTATCATTCTATTTTCATTTCTCATTCCATTATTTTTCCCTTCCGCATTAACCTCTCCCCTTTCTCAGGCATAGTATAGTGAACGTCGGCTACTAACCGACACCATTAATCACTGAACTTAACAAGCTTTAAATTTTACAATCATGAAAACTTTATCTCTTTCTAACCTGACTAAAATCTTTGCTGTGGCACTATTTGCTGCCTTCACCGCCTGTACTGAAGCAGAAGATCCCGTGCCCGCTGATCCTAACGCCCCAGGCTTGCCTACTGATGCGGGAACCCCAACTACTCCATCAACACCGACTACACCCACGACCCCTACTACCCCATCTCAACCAAACAATAGTACGGTAGTAGGCCGGATGGCATCTGGTGACAACACCTTTGATTATACCGAATTTATTAGCGTGGGCGAAGCACAAGCTGATGAAAGTGGCAAATACCCAGTCATACTAGCTTATGCCGATCAAACTGCCATGTCTGACGGAGAACTTAGCTGGTTTGACCAAGGCAGTTCAGCGATCTTCATCTACAATGCTGACCAGCCTGGAACCATCGTACCCGGCACTTATGAATACAATTCTTATTCGGGCATGATCGCTCCTTTCTACATCGCTTACTTTTCGATTAACAAAACTGGTTACCGCCTGACAGAGGGCACGATCCAAGTAGAAGCTACTCAAGAAAGTGGTATCTATCTTATCACGCTAAAGGGTGATATGGTACAAATTGATGAGAACTACGAAATAGTATCTGGAGAAATGCCCGTAGAGGCTCAATTTGTTAGTCCCGCTCAGGTAGAGGTAAGCAATAGTGCCAGTGCCCGAGTAGATACTAACCCTATACAGGGCCAAACCCCGACTATCAAATAGCTTAACCTATTCACCCTTGCTTCTCAGCCCTAGCTCATTGAGTTAGGGCTTTTTGTGCATTCAAGTAGTCGCAAACCCTCGAACCGACTTACAACACGGTTCGGAGCGATACAGAAATCTAACTCGTTAGAACCTACCCTTAGCAATACCAATAAATACGATAACTATGCTTGCTAAACTGCAAAGTAGTTTGGATATAGCAGGCAAAACTACGCTAATTTTATTGAACCAAAGTATCTAAAATACTAATAACGTGATAGCAAGGATATGGCAAGGTAAAACTAAGTTAGAGCACTTAGAAGAATACACTGAGTTTATGAAAATTCGGGCAATTCCCGATTATGAGGCGACGGCAGGCTTCTTGAAACTGACGTTTCTCAGAAGAACAGATCATGAATTTGCTTACTTTAATCTGATTACTTTCTGGGAAGATTTAGAAGTCATCAAAAACTTTGCAGGAGCGGACTTTGAGAAAGCAAAATACTACCCTGAAGACGATAATTACCTGATTGATTTCCCTGAGAAGGTCACCCACTACGAAGTGTTCGCCGAATGAGACAGCCAGTAAACACCCCCACTTTTTCTAGGGCATGTTGACATTCAGGTCGGGCTACGCTGGCTAACGAGAAATTTTGAAGTCGGTTTGCTGCTTACTCTGGGCGAAGTCCTCACCTACTTAGACATGGTTCCTTATAAAGGTCCAGCCTCTTATCTACGAATTGACCCTACCAATTTTAGTAAGCTACTCAATTCCGTAAAAACCTAAAATCTTGGTTTAGACCAAGAATCCCCGTTCGGCAATTCATGACCTTTGTTAAAAGCTTCCAAGAAGCATTGTTGAACTTTACAAAATCAGTCATGAAAAAGGAATCACCAAAATGGTTAGATAACCAACTTTATCCGTTTGAGCATCGCTATATTTCTCTTTCTGCCGGAAATATGCATTATGTTGACGAAGGCAGTGGCGATATTATCTTATTCGTACACGGAACGCCCACCTGGTCATTTCTGTACCGGGACTTTATCAAAGGGCTATCCAAGAGTCAGCGTTGTATTGCCGTAGATCATCTGGGCTTCGGATTATCGGAGAAACCTGAGAAATCGGCAGTTCGTCCTCAAGATCATGCCCAAAACCTATCCGAATTTATCCAGAAGTTGAATCTAAAAAATATCACATTGGTCGTTCACGATTTTGGTGGACCCATTGGCTTGGGTGCCGCTTTAGATCAGCCGGAGCGCATTCATCAGGTGGTGATGTTCAATACTTGGTTGTGGGAAACCGCTTCTAATCCAGCCGTGAAGAAAATAGATAACATTGCCCACAGTTGGTTGGGTAAATTTCTCTATCTCAACCTTAACTTCTCACCAAAAGTACTGCTTAAGAAAGGTTTTGCCGATAAAAGTCAACTGCCGAAAGAAATCCACCGCCAATATATTCGTCCATTCCCTACCAAAACCTCCCGGCAGCCGCTACTTCGATTGGCAGAGTCATTATACGGTTCTTCAGAATGGTATCAGGAGCAATGGGAAAAGCTGGATATTCTGACCGATAAGCCTTGGCTCATTCTCTGGGGAACGAAGGACGAATTTATTACCCCGGACTATCTGGAACGCTGGATCAACCGATTGCCAAATGCCGAAACACACACTTACGATTGTGGGCATTTTGTGCAAGAGGAAAAAACGGATGAATCCATTTCCTCACTAAGCCAATTTCTCAGACGAAAGACTATGTCAGTTACCTAATCTCGTCATCGTTAAAATCTATTATGCCCTTGTACGGTTAAATCGTGACTACAAACGCAACAAATTTGTATACGGTAGGTTTGGTTTCCCTTACTGATGTCTAACTAAACCTTACTACTTATGTCACGCAATATTCTCTTCGTTTCATTTTTATTCATGATAGCCTGTTCATCGGGTAATCAGGAAAAAATTGCTTCGTTTCAAGAAGAGCATATGCAGATGGAGCATGGGCACGAAATGATGATGCAGGAAGAACGCCAGCGCATGACCGATGAAGCTTCGCCGGATGCCTCGTCGTAGCTTTTAACGATACGAATTCTCGAGCGACTACTTTACAGTTCCGAATCAGATGATTGGGGGAGATTCGCTGACCATATTATTTTGGTTTTGCCGAGCGGTACGTCAGTTTGCGCCAGGCGAATTCCAGCGGCCCTTGCTTGAATCGTCGGAGCCAGGCCCGGCTAAATGCCCACTGGGTTGCCAAAATACCGAATGCAAACCAAGGCAGGTAGGCAAAAGGCACCTTGCGCATCAAGGCGAGCCCGTAGCCGAAAAATAATAGCACCGCCGTTACATTCTGAAATAGGTAATTGGTCAACGCCATACGGCCCAGTAACGCAAGATTCCGGAACACCAACTTCGCTCGACCTGACGCCCATATATAAACGAATAGCATGGAAATTCCTATGGCTAAAGATATGGAGCCAATATGGTAAACTACCGCTTGAATGAGACCAATCTCGCTCACTGCAAAGGGGGTCCCGATAGCCCCTTTGATGATCGCGTAGCCTAATGAGGTTACTAACCCAATGGAACCGACCCAAACCGCCGCAGGTGGAACTGAGATATCGTTGTTGCGAATTCTGGGTAACCAGTGCCGCGCTAACAACAGGCCGATTAAGAATAGCCCCAGCACCTGAAAATAACGGCCCGACATCAAATAACTCATTGGTCGGGGAATGGCATACAAGACATTGACTGAGAATACCTCCAACACTGAATCGGAAGTTCGCATCTCCAGGAGTGACTGATCCGCAAACCCCCACTGGGCTTTCAAGCCTGCCGCCAAGTGACGCATAGATCCCCAGAACGAGGCCTCTGGTGTAAGATATAATAGAACGTGAATGAGTAGTGGAATCAATAACAATCCTACAATCCAACGCAATAAAGTTCGCTTCGATAGATTCATAAACAAGGGTAGCAACATACCCAGCAAGCTGTAGAGCGTCAGGATGTCTCCATTCCAGATTAGATACATATGTAACAAGCCGATACAACACAGTACCGCCATGCGCCTGAACCAAAAAGTAGAGAAATTCGCATTGACACTTCGGAAACGTCCCGCCTGGAGGGCAAAACCGACCCCAAAAAGAATAGAGAAAATCCCGTAAAACTTGCCTTCCACAAACCAATCAATAAAAAACAACACGGCACGATCCAACACTGGCAAAGCGATAATCTCCTCAGGGCGGTAGGTATTATATCCCATAAAGCTATACAGATTTGCCAACAATATCCCGAAAAGTGCAAATCCCCGTAGCGCATCCAATACCTGTAGCCGCTCCGATGTAGTGGTTGGCTTTATATGCGTTCGTGTACATTTTATCATTTGCTGACGACTGGGTCAACGCACTGACGAGCAATCTTTCTAAATAGTTCTAAATGAGCCGTAGTAGAACGATAAGGATTAGTACTATCATAGTAATTCTGGTTCGCGGAGTTTTTTACAATCACCGTTTTGGTCGTTGGATTAATGTATATATACTGATTGAACACACCGATCGCCGTGATCTCTCCAGCTCTCCCGTCAGGAATCCACCATTGGTAACCGTAGCCAAACTCTGGGGAAGAGGAGTTCTTACTGTTGGGTAGCAAGTGCTCTTCGGTTGGATTTACCGACTCCTTAATCCATTCGGCTGGGACAACCTGCCTATTCCTAAACCGACCATTATGCAGATATAATTGACCTAATTTAGCATAATCCCTCAAAGTGGCATTTAACCCTCCGAGAACCATTTCCATTCCGTTAGCATCAGTGAGCCAGTAAGCATCAAATTCAGCCCCCAACGGATCCCACAATTTCTCCTGCATATATTCGGTAATACTTTTACCAGTGGCCTTCACCAGAATCATTCCCAAAACATGGGTGTTCATGCTTACGTAGCGGTTAAAGGTTCCCGGAACTAGTTCGTTCTTTAAGGTAGCAACAAATTCATTCTGAGATTCCCCGTTCATGAAGCCATTCCACCATCGGGATATATCGGACACCGGATCACTGTACGTTTCATCAAAACCAATTCCTGATGACATTTCCAGTACATCCTTTATTGATACTCCTTCAAATCCAGATCCTTTAAGTTCAGCCGCATAGGAATCTACGCTCTCATCCACACTCTTTATATACCCCTCTTCAATGGCAATCCCAATCAATGCACTGGTAAAGGATTTGGATACCGACCACGAAATGTGCTTAGTGTCTACGTTTTGCCCCCTCCAGTAATTCTCATAAACAATTGTATCGTTCTGTATTACCAGTAAACCCTGGGTGTAGCTGGAGTCGATATAATTGAAAACATCGTAATGGTCTTCTTCATACTCAAAGCCTTGGGGTAATTGAATATTTCCTTTTCGGGGAAAGATAAAAGGAGTATCTGACTTGGTTAATCTTTTGGATCGGAAGTAAGCGGTCATGTCCAAAAATGTCTCTTCAATATTTTCCATTTCCATGCCCTTTTTAATGCTGTCAACCGCTACCAATGCCTGAGAGAAAGCAGTATTTCCGGAAAATATGAGGATTATCAGCAAGTACTTTTTGATTCTCACAGTAATAGTATTTTTCATCAAAATATTCGTTATAGACCTTCCTTTTTTCATCAATCGTATCAACGTCACTTTTTAGTTAGGTAATCTGGGCACACTCCATCTGCGAAGGAATATAGACCATTTATTTCGTATTTTTTTAAATCCTCATTTGCAGTTTAGAGCTGTTCGAGAAAAGTGATTTTACTGATGAATTGCTGCTCTTCCAGTGGGTTTTCTAGTCCGACAATACGGGTATCATTAAAGACGAGGTAGATAAATGATTGGTACCGCATTAGCATATCCCCCCAGTACAGAAGGAAAATTGACATTGACCAAAAAGTAAGCGTTAAAATGAGGGTGTTGCTATTAAGAATTTATGCTGAATCTGGATTAGGGGCTCACCCAACTGATGCTAAACTGAGCGAACACTGGGTTACCTAGAGAGTTCTCAAACAAATAGGATTCGTCAGAAAACAAACTCCTGAAAAAATCACCATCGTCTACGTTAAACTCCCAGTTGTATCTAAGGCCCGCCTGTACCGAAAACCAAACGGTACGGGTAATAGCCCGGTCAAGGATAGCCCGAAATCGTAACTCAGAACGCCTGAGTTCAGGATCTTGCCCTCCTTCAATGTTATCTGCCAGAGCATTGAGGCGGTAGGTATTGCCCTGAAAATTATGACCTAATGACAAGATCGTCTTTTTATTAAAATTATATATTACGTTGAGCCGGGAGGGTAAGAGCACATCCAAACCCCACTGGCCATTGGTTGAAGCAAACTGGTAGTAAAACACTGGTAAGTAGTTAAGGGCACCGCCCAGATACGTCCGCGAAACACCTAAACCCCACATCTTACGCTCAGTAGGTTTCCATCCGAATATGGCGGCTCCAAACCAACGAGTGTATGAGAGGGGCTGTATATCGGCAAAGGTATAGTCACCATTGAGGGCCACCCCGCCTTGCAATATCAAGAAGTTAGTAATGTTTAGGGGCTTGAAAATAACAGTAGAAAAACTGGTACTATTAAGCCCGTTATCGTCTAGTGTATTGGCAAAAGGTAATTCGTCATTAGTAGTCACATTTTCTATATCGTAAAAGGTACGCAGGTAATTCAGTTGCAGTGCCACCGTAATGTTATTTTTAGAAATAACCGGATACTGTATATCAATGCGAAACTCACTGGTACGATTTACCCGATAGTCAGTTTCTGGGAAGCTGACCCTGGTAAGGCTACTACTGGTGCCTACATTCATGTCATAGCTACCCTGTACATCATATCCAATCGACACTAGCTTTTGTGGCATGCCCCCCAGTATTCGGGAAGAGCAAAAAGCTTTAACCTCTTCTGCAGGTACCAGTGTGCTAAAATCAAAATCGTCTTCCTGAGCACTCAGCGTAGTAGTGCCCATGAACGAGACAGCCAGTAATAGCCAATACGTAGGCTTCATAGTATTTCTATTTGGTTTTCATACGAACCCACACATCAGTACGGCCTACAATCCCAAAGGGATCAAGTGAGCCCCGTACCTCTAGTTTATCTTTCTTGGCCATTTCTATGCTGCAGTAGTACAGATTACCTGATTTAGGGTCGTAGATGGTGCCATCCGTCCACTCGTCATCGTCAAAGATAAAATCTTTTAGGTTGACCATTTTCAGAATGGGCTCACCTTCGGGATCAGTTTTTGGTTTACCTGACTCATCATTGGGCTCCTTAAGCCAAACGATACGACCGTAGTACTTCTGATTGTCGTCATTTTTATAGATTTGAATATAAGAAGTCCCTTCACTGGGCATCCATATGCCTACAATGTCGTCCGCTTTTTGGGCGTAAGTTGTCTGCACAGACGCTAAGGATAGAAGCAGCGCAGATAAAATGACAAAGTTTCTCATAAGTATGTATATATTTTAGTAATGTCTGTGTTTTCTGTGTAAGTACATGCATACAACAGGCATCGTAACACGATGTTGTGTTTATAAGCAATTTAGACAGAGTGCTTTCATGTTTGCAACCTTGGACGGCTTAATTTTTTGTTCACTTTTTCAATGCAAGTTCAGATAAATTGTAGCATACCTTTTCATCGAGTAGCAAGCGAGCTTAGGTAAGGTAACGAAACTGTCCTCCTTGTCGGGGCTTCATGCAGAAAAAGTCTTGAACCACCGAAGCATTTTGCGAGGCTGACTAATTCAGTTGACCATCAATGCTGATTCTGTCGATGGTCTTGGTAGCGTAAACAACGGGAGAATTCTTGGGAGGAGGAAAATTACTGGTTTGCTGGACGAGCAACGGATAAAATGAAAGCACAAAGAAAGAACAGTCTTGTCACTATGGAAAGGAGCGAATAGCTTAGGAAATGTTAGCGAGAATAAAATTATACGAATGGCACTGGGGTGCATAACAAAATGTCGCTAGGCAGCTTTTTTGATCATTTGTTGAAGTTCATGCCACCGATTGCTCATACGCAGCGCTCTGAGATTGAGAACACTCTGTGCCCCATGGCGCGTCCATCGCTGCCCGGAAAGCTTCA
>JBCCTI010000048.1:0-53107 GCA_039198955.1 Bacteroidota bacterium
CCATTTTTTACGATCTTAGTGCTTTGGCAATGGGGACAGGTAGTCATGTTATTTAGATTTTGGTCAATCCAATAATTAATACGATTTACTGCTTCGTTGCCAAATTTTTAATTTTCTCATCCTTATTTAAAGTACACTACCAAAAAGTGTTTTGGCGATAGAGTGCTTGCTTTTTAGATGCACCAAGAATAGGCTACCATAATACCTTAATACCAAAATACTTAGCACCACAGCATTTGATTTTCTACCAAAGAATCTACTCCACATCTACGGTATCCATATCAGCACTGTAGCCCACAAAGATACCATACCCTCCTTGAATGTTATTGAAGACTGGTACAGGCTCAGCAAACGGATTACCCTCAGTTTCCTCCTGGAGGCCTACCGAAAGAAGATAACGATACTGGGCTTCACTGAGGGTACGTAGCGTGATAAAATATTCTGATTCTTCTTCCTGTCCAAAACCAAACGTTTGGCCTGCTCTAAAATTAAAAGTATAAAGGCGACCGTTAAATATCTCGTCAGAGAACAGGAAGACCCCACTAGTAATAACTTCATTATCACCTTCAAAAAAGTCATCGTTATCGTCTACTACAGGATCATCGCTAACCAAGGGAACAGGCACCAGAATGCGGAAGGTGTCAGTAATGATAAAATTGCCATCGTCATCTTGTTCAAAATTGTAACTAGTGCTATAGCGCTGTACTAAAACCTCATAGAAGTTTTCTTCGTCGCCCGGGTCGTCAATACCCAGCCATACTTGGTTTAGCGATGGTCGCTGAACAGTGGTAAAATTGCCGGTACTATCGTCGAATTCCTCGTAGATAGCAGTAATTGTATCGTATCGTAAGTTTGCAATGGGAATAGGGGGAGGAATAAAGGCAGTTGCCTCAACCGACTCAAACCCCGATTTACTCACCCGTATTGTGTATTCTCGCCCGGCAGAAGGCACAAACTCAGTCGTGTAAAATCCAGGAGGTGTCGTTATAATATCACTATCGGGGATGGTCTCCTCCAACGTAGCCACTATCTGATCGTCTTCTAGCAGCGTTACTTCAGCACCGGAAACTTCTCGTAGTCGTTCGTTGCTAAGAACAAACTTGCTCTGGCTTATTGTTGCTGCTACTGGCGCATCAACCCCAATGAAGGAGTTGACTACTAGTCTCGGGGCTTCTCGTGGGACATCTACATCAACTACCGTTTCGCAGGAGCTAAACCCAAATAATATTAACCAGAAGAGGGGTACTGTGTACTTCATATCGATTAAAAGTTAAAGCGGTAGCTAATGGAAGGAATAACAGGAAACAGGCTTACCTGTCTGAACTGACTCTCTCGGCTGGGATCAGAGCTTTCGTCTAGGTATAGATAGAACGGGTTGCGTCGGCTGTACGCATTATACACTCCCAATACCCAAGCCCGTTCGCCCCAGCGGGTTTTCTTACGAAAGGTAATACTCGCATCTAGCCTATGAAAAGAAGCCATTCGGTAACTATTGCGTTCTCCGTAGTTAAAAATACCCCCTCCGAAGAACGAACTTCCTGTGCCACTGTAAATCGCAGTAGGTAGGGTAATAGCATTGCCACTTCCAAATACCCAAGTGGCTGACAAGTCTATTCGCTCCCGCCACTGATGAACTACCGCAATTCCCAAGTCGTGGCGGCGGTCGTATTTGTAGGGAAAACGTCGGCCGAAGTTAAGGTCATCAAACTGGCGGTTAGTCCAGGAAAGCGTATAGCCTAGCCAACCCGTGGTACGCCCTTGTTTTTTCTGAATAAGTAGTTCGGCTCCGTAGCTGCGTCCGTCACCAACAGCTACTTTATTTTGCCAATCTTCGTTCACATCAATAAAATTCGCTCCTTCGCGGTACTCAATCAGGTTACGCATATCCTTATAATATCCCTCTAGACTAATCTCGTAACCTGATTGCCAGTTATAAGCTCCGCCTAATGCCCACTGCTGAGCGGTTTGGGGACGCACCCGGTCGGTAGCCGGAACCCATAAATCAGTAGGGAGACCGATGCCGGAGTTGGTCAATAAATGGATAAACTGAGCCATCTGCACGTAAGAAGCTTTAAGTGAAAGCTGCTGATTCAGCAGGTAACGTCCGGCAATACGGGGTTGAATAGAGGTATAAAATTCATCATTAACCTGGAAGCCGGAAAAATGTAAGCCAATGTTAAACTTGAGGCGACGACCTAGCTCAAGATCATCTTCCACATATGCAGCAAACTCTACCGCATCCGTCTCCTGTGAGCCCAGCGTAGTATCTAAGGTCTCATCGCTAACCTCGTCATCGTACCGAATATTGAGCGCCCCCGGGTTGAACGTATGCCGGATGGCACTCACCCCGAAACGAACATAGTGCTGGGGAGAAGGAATATAATCAAAGTCAACTTTGGCAGCGTAGTCTTCTATGCCGGATAGGTAACGGGCCAGCCCCTGATCTACGAGCACACCGTTTCCAGAATCGTTCAGATACTCGTAACGATATTCATTATTGATGTCAAAGCGATAACGGCTGTAAGTAAGTGTAGTGTTGCTAAACAGCTTAGGGGTAAACATATGGTTCCATCGTAAGGCCGATGTGATATTTCCCCACTGCAAACCTGCTTCGTCTTCATCCTCGAGCTCTACGCCATTAGCAATATCTTCATATTGGTAACGAGCGTAGAAACGATCATCTCCCAGATAAGCACTCAAGTAAAGTCGGTCACGATCCGAAAACTTATGGTTTACTTTGGCATTAAGGTCGTAAAAATAGTAGCCTACGGTTTCTTCACCATCAGTTTGAGATCTGATAAGCGGACGAGCCAGCACATCAATCCAAGTACGTCGCCCTGAAATAATGAAGGAAGTTTTATCTTTTACAATTGGCCCCTCTAGGGTTAACTTTCCGGCGATTATTCCCAATGATCCTTCTCCGTGAAACTCTTTCATGTTTCCCTCCTTCATACTGATATCAATCACTGAGGAAAGTCGTCCGCCGTAGCGAGCTGGAAAACCACCCTTAATCAGTTGTACATTATTGATGGCATCAGCGTTAAAAACCGAGAAAAAGCCAAATAAGTGAGAGGCATTGTATACTGGAACCCCGTCGAGCAAAATCAGGTTTTGGTCGGGGCCACCACCGCGCACGTAAAGACCACTGGTTCCCTCATTGCCCGACTGTACTCCCGGAAGTAGTTGTAGGGTTTTTAGCACGTCGACCTCGCCTAAGAATGCGGGAAGGTTTTTGATCTGCTCGACGGGTACAGAAATGCTACTCATCTGGGTTACTTCCTGAATCTTTTCGGCCTCTGTTGCAGAAATTACGATCTCATCTAATAGAGCACTTTCGCTTAGCTCAATATTAATGACAGTATCTTGAGTTAACTGTAAACGAGTCGCTTGCAGTTGGTAGCCTACGTAGGAATAGGCCAAGTTTACACTGTCTTTCGGTAGGGTAAGACTATAAAATCCGTAGGTATTACTACTTGTGCCACTGGAAGATTTCAGGTCAAATACATTGGCACCGATCAGCACCTCGCCGTTGGTAGCATCTTTAATATAGCCACTAACTGTGTATTTTTGAGCAAGAATAGCAGAAGGGAAGCCCAGGAAAGCAAACAGAGATAATGATGCGAGTAGATTTTTTATCATATAGTTTGTAGTTGATAATGAGAGTGTTTAAGAGAAGACAGTAACCGTGCATAAAACGGTTGGAATGGTTACTTATTACAGCAAAGAATTAAGGAATGATTTTTGGCATAAATCGTTGAAACATCTAAGTTCGAGCGAACGAAAGTTTGATATGCGACACGCTATTTTTATACTAACTATTATTACCATTGTTTTGCCGATTCTCTCTTACGCGCAAACTGAGCTACAATTATTGTTGCCAGAGCGGGACAATTGGAATACAGTGAGCGAGGGTGAGACCTTACAATTTACGCTCAAGGCTACTGGTGGAAGTGACCAAAACTATTCCTTTCAATACAAGAGCGAAGAAGCCAAGGGGCTTGCCCTAACTAACGCCGTAGTTAGCTGGACGCCCGCTTACGATGTGGTTATTCAGGGGGAAGAAAGCAGGATCGTTCCTGTCGCGTTTAGGGTAGTCACCGGGGCGGGTGAAACGGCCACTCAAACGGTAGATTTTATCGTACAAAACACCGTTCGTATTCCTACACTAGAGGAATTGCAACCGTTCTTTATTCAACCCAGCGTCGAGAATGCCTTTTCTCTCTCGTTAGATCCTCAAAAGTTTGCCCTGGAAGCAGATACAAGTCAATTCGTCGACGGAATGATCATTCAACCGATGGATGATAAACATTGGCAACTTCGCTGGAAACCCAGTCGGGAGCAATTCGCTGCCTTACGTCAGGAACCTGCCAAGGTTAAGCTGCTAATTCGGGATAAGGAGTTGGGAGATGGAGCTGCGGTTGAAATATCTTTATTACCTGCCTCAGCTACTGCCCGGGAAGAAACCCTACCTTCCCAAGCCAATTTGGAACTGCTGCTTCCCCGCACTTCGTACTGGAATGTGGTGAACGAAGGTAAGGTGCTTTCATTTAAACTAGCGGCCCAGGGCGGGACGGACGATGCTTACAACTATCGGGTACTAAATGCCCAGGAACTAGGTTTGAGCTACGATAAGTCAGGCAACGTATACTGGCGCCCTTCCTTCGATCTGGTTGATCGATTAAACGATACCAAAGCTTTTCCGGTAACCTTTGAGGTAGAAAACCAAAGCGGGGAAACCAGCCGAAAATCCGTGAAGCTGTTAGTAAACCACGTAAACCGCCCCCCAGAAATTGGCGAGATGCGTAACTTCTACGTGAGCTACGGCAAAGAAAATACGTATTCACTAGGCGCCACCAAAGCCGTCACTGACCCGGATGAAGATCCAGTAGTTTTCAAGCCTATTCTAGCGAAAATGCCGCAGGGCATGAGCCTTTCGGCTGGAGGCGTGCTGAAGTGGATACCTTCGGTTAGCCAGTATAATCGTTTGAAGCGAGAGCCACTGATGCTACCCTTTATCGTAGAAGATCAGCCCTACGAAGCCCAAACCCAAGGTACGCTGCGGATTGAAGTAACCCAGCAGGATTTACCGCCCGAAATCTCCATGATTCCTGACCAGAATTATCATCAAATCAAAGAAGACCAAGAACTAAATATCAAGTTTTATTTATCCGACCCTAACGGGGATGAAGATATTGTGAGCTTTGATTTTGTGACGGATAGTCATGATATTCCCCGCTCAGCCTTAGTGAGTAATGAGCCTACTCAATGGGAGTTTGTCTGGCAACCCGGTTACGATCTGTTGTCGGAGCCCGGTGATACCAGTACCTACCGTATTACTTTTTTTGCTATTGACCGATCTAATCAGCGACAGGAGCGAACTATTCAGGTATATGTGCAGGATACGGAAAATTTGGAGGAGAAAGACCAGTTGTTCTATAATCAGTACCGCACCGGACTAGTACGGACGATGAACCTAATCGACCAGCTTAAGGATCGGCAGAAAGACTTACAGAAAGAGTATAAAAAGGCTCGTAAAGGCAAAAAGCATCGGGCAATTACCACGGCCTCCCTCGGGGCAATTACCGGACTATCTCCCGTGGTGCTAAGTGGCAACGATGCCCAACCCTTTGTTTCGGGCATTGGGGGTACTACGTCTATGACGATTGGCAGTCTTGAGGCGAGTAACGTGATTGGTAAGGATGCCAGCGATATTTACGAGAACCTCAGCTACATTAACCAGAAGCTACTGGAACTGCAAACCCAAGGTAACTTGTTCGCTGGAAAATACGCGCTCTCAATCAATCGTCGAGCAGGTGGGTTTAGTGAAGATTTGCGGAAGCTTGTTTTACTACTGAGTTTAGATAAGGTTACCAAACTGGAGCTCGATCCGTCTTGGAAAAACCCGCGTAAAGCCAGCGACAAAAATATCAAAAATACATTTTCTGACTACAATCCCGACCCCGATCGGTCGCCCTACATTAATGAGTAATAAACCAACCTTACCCAAAGGAACCCGCGATTTTGGCCCTCAGCAAATGGTCAAACGAACGTATATTTTAGATACCATCCGTACTGTTTTCCAAAAGTTTGGCTTCCAACCGTTAGAAACGCCTAGCTTAGAAAAGCTTTCGGTACTGACTGGAAAATACGGCGATGAGGGCGATCAATTGCTGTTTAAAATCTTGGATAACGGTGATTTTCTAGCAAAAACTACCGATGCTGATTATGAACAGGGCGTTTCGGCTCTTTTACCAAAAATAGCTGGAAAGGGTCTTCGTTACGATCTCACCGTACCCTTCGCTCGCTATGTGGTAATGAACCAGCACGAGATTACGTTTCCGTTTAAGCGCTACCAGATTCAACCCGTTTGGCGGGCGGATCGTCCGCAGAAAGGCCGCTACCGCGAATTTTACCAGTGCGATGCTGATGTGGTTGGCACTAACTCTTTGCTGTGTGAGGCGGAAATTATCCGAATGCTGGAAGAAGTTTTTGGAAAGCTTGGTATCGAAAAATATACAATCAACGTCAATCACCGTCAGATTCTAAATGGTTTGGTAGAAGCTGTTGGCGTGCAAGGCAAGGAATCTGATTTGCTGGTCGCTATTGATAAGCTCGATAAGGTTGGGAAAGAAAAAGTAATCGGCGAATTACAGGAGCGGGGTTTCTCCGACGAAGCAATCCAAAAACTCTCGCCAATCTTTTATCTACAAGGCAGCAATTCCGAAAAATTGGATACTGCTCAAGAGATTGTGAGTAGCTCAGAAACCGGACAACAGGGAGTAGCGGAGTTACGAGAGGTACTAGATCTTGCCCAATCGTTAGGTTCAGATTTAAGTCATGTTCAGTTTGATTTGACGTTAGCCCGGGGTTTATCCTACTATACCGGGACTATCTTTGAGGTAAAAGCGCAAGAAGCTACCATTAGCAGCAGCATCAGCGGGGGCGGTCGTTACGATAATCTTACCGGAGTGTTTGGCTTACCCGGTGTATCGGGGGTGGGTATTTCCTTTGGGGTAGACCGTATTTACGATGTGATGGAAGACCTGGGACTATTTCCCGAAGAAAGCCAGATCGGCACGCAGGTATTGCTTATTAACTTTGATGAAGAATTACAATCGCAGGTAGTACCCGTGCTGTCTCAACTTCGGGCGAAAGATATCCGCGCTGAAATGTATCCCGAAGCCGTGAAACTCAAGAAGCAATTTAGCTACGCTGATAAGAAAAATATTCCCTACGCGTTAGTAATCGGCTCTGATGAGCTAGCCAGTGGTCAGTACAGCCTCAAAAATCTTAAAACCAGCGAACAGCATTCTTTATCGTTAGCAGCCGTTATTGAGCAGCTCACTACCTTGAGTTAAGGCAATAAGAAACCGTTTTTTGCAGTTACTATCCTAAACGCAATCTGTTTTGCCGATTATCAGGTGTTACGTATTTCTCTTAATATTGGGGTCTATTTACAGCCAAGCCTACGGACAAGTAACCAGCCCTAAAAATAGGTTTGAGGTAGATTTTGTAAGAGGCTGCGCCCCGCTTACGGTGACTGCTACTAACCTTTATCCCGACCTGACAGATGGTATAGTCTGGAACCCGGAATGGGATGGGGATGAGGGAAATATTATGGTTGATCCCGACGCGGCTCCTGAGACCCTTGTTCATACCTATGGTGAGCCGGGAACATATCGTTTATTGCACGTAATTGGTAACGCTGATGCTTCTGGGCCAATTGATACTCTGATTATCGAGGTACTAGAACCTCGCGCCCCTCAGTTTAATCTTATCAATTGTACCGAAAACCGGGTTTACGTAGATATCCAGGACGATTTTTATGATTTGCTAGAAATTGATTTCGGCGATGGTACTACCGAAGATCGCCTCACCAGTGTTCCCTCCTTTGTTTACTCCTACGCTACTCCCGGTGAATATACAGTTACAGTCAGGGGAGTATTTAGTGATGCTAATAGCGATGATTCTAATTGTACGGATAGTACGGCTACTTTTAATACCTTTGATGGTGGCACATTTCCCCAAGCTACGTTTTCAGAGGTAGAAGTGCTAGATGAAATCAGTATTCGTGCGGTTTACAGTATTCCTACCGGGGGCGAAAATATTGCTTACGAATTGCAAGTCTCGGAAAATGGGACTGGTACAACCCAACGTTATCCATTGCAACCAGGCTCTTCGGAAATAACGGTAACGCAAGAAGAGTGGAATACCCGTGAGAATTACTACTGCATAACCGTAGCCGCCGTAGACCCTTGTTCAGGCAATAATTTTCCTTCGAATCCACTTTGTACCATCGCCTTGCAAGCCACCGCCGAAAATCTGCAAAACAACCTAAACTGGCAGACGGAACCTGGCTTGCTCGATCAGTATGATATCATCCGGGATGATGAACTTCTAATTACTTCTGTACCTACCAATTATGAGGATATCGATGTGGTATGTCAGCAGACGTATACCTACCAGATTGTTGCTGATGATGGGGTTGGAGTAAGCCGTTCAGAACAAATTTCGTTAACAGCTATTAATGAAGCTACCCCTGCCTCCTTAACTAGCTTACAGCCAGGGCTGCGGGAGCTTGCAGTTAGCCTAACTTGGGTAGAAACTCCCGAAGCTGAACAGTATTACATTTATCGTAGACAAGATGGTACGCTGGCTCGCTATGATTCAGTTACCACCGAAGAACTAATTTTACCTTATGTAGACACTGACGTGGAAATCGATCAGGAATATTGCTACCAAGTGAACTACGTAGACGAGTGCGGTAACGAATCTGAGTTAAGCGAAGAAGTGTGCCAACGGGTTCCGGCTCAGGCTCAACTCTATTTTCCTAATGCATTCACTCCCAATGGCGATGGGCTGAACGATGTTTTTGTGTATCGGGCGGCATTAGTAGAATCGGTGACGTTTGAGGTATTTAACCGCTGGGGTGAACTCTTGTTCCAGACCAATCAGCTCGAGGCAGGCTGGGACGGCACCTACCGAGGTGGAAAGGCACCCGAAGGTACGTATCTCTACCAAGTTCAGGTAAGAGATCAACTAGGAAACCAATTCAACCAGCGCGGAAAATTTGTCCTGTTAAATCCCAATGCCCCCTAAACAAGAACATCCCACCTATTTCCCCGTTTAATCAATACCCGTCTCAAAATTTAGGTGACGGAACATAATTATCAATTATCCACTATCAATTTTCAATTGAGACGCTTATGTTTGATATGAACAAAATGATGGAGAAAGTAAAAGAGGTGCAGGAGAAGATGAAAGAAGCCCAAGAGCAACTGGTGAACGTAACTGCTACAGGTGAGTCAGGGGCGGGAATGGTAAAAGCTACGGTCAATGGAAAAAAACAATTGATTAACCTAGAGATTGACAACGATCTAGTTAAGCCCGAAGATAAGGAAGTGATGCAAGACTTGGTGATTGCGGCGGTTAATAAAGCGCTAGAAGAAGTAGATGCCAAAGCGAAAGAAACCATGAAGCAGTCCACTCAGGGTTTTATTCCCAATATCCCCGGGTTCGATTTGGGCAATTTTACTTAGATGGATCCCGCTGCGGTTATCATCCTAAACTATAATGGAGTTCATTTTCTAGAGCAGTTCATGCCCAGCGTGGTGACCCACAGCCCGGGGCACCGAGTTATTGTAGCTGATAACGCTTCTACCGACACTTCCCTCAATTTTCTGCACGAAAACTATCCAGCTGTAGAAATATTTGCTTTCTCCGAAAACTATGGTTTTGCCGAAGGGTATAACCAAGCCCTAAATCGGGTCAATAGTACTTACAGTATTCTACTGAACTCCGATGCGGAAGTCACCCCTAACTGGATTGAGCCAGTGTTAGCGTTGATGGATCAGGACGATTCTATCGCAGCTTGCCAACCTAAAATACGAGCCTACTATCAAAAGAACTACTTTGAGCACGCTGGAGCTGCTGGGGGCTATCTCGATGCTTTAGCGTATCCTTTTTGCCGGGGGCGAATCTTGGAGCTCACCGAAGAAGACCGAGGGCAGTACGATAGTGTGGTTCCTATCTTTTGGGCTACCGGAGCATGCTTCTTTGTTCGCACAGAAGTGTATAAAGACTTGGGTGGATTTGATCCTAATTTTTTCGCCCACATGGAAGAAATAGATTTGTGCTGGCGCATGAACCGAGCGGGTTACCGTCTATATTGTCAGCCGCAGAGCGTAGTTTACCACGTAGGCGGAGGGACCATGCCCGCTAGTAATCCTCGGAAAACGTACCTGAACTTTCGGAATAGCTCCATAATGCTATATAAAAATGAATCAGTCAGCGCACTACTTTGGAAAATACCCGCCAAACTAGGGCTAGACTTCTTCGCTGCTTTAATATTCTTTTTTCGAGGAAAGCGCAGTGATGGGAAGGCAGTTCTACGGGCTACTTGGGATTTTATTGGAAAATTATCGCGATGGAAAAGGAGTAATCAGATCAGTGAGGTAGGTAAGGGGAAGACTGTTCCAGTACAAATGGTAGGTTCAATTGTTTTTGCTAAATACATCCTGGGGAAAAAATATTTTCAGGACTTAGCTTTAGCCCATCAGATTAGTAATACCACACCGGATTACGGCTTCTTCGAAGATGGTTCCGGAAGTTCATCCAAAATGCAATACCGAGATACAACAAAATAGGCGAACCAAATGCCAGAAAAGAGGCATATATAAAATACAGCCGGATAGTAGCTGTTGGGATCTCCATTTTGCTACCGATCCGGGTGCAAACCCCAAAGGCTTGTTTTTCCAAAAAATACTGCAATTTTCTCATAAACTTTTAAACTTAGAGCAAACAAAAATTGTTCTGAACGGGTTCTTAAAAGCATAAAATAACTATTTTTTCGCCAAAATTGTAATATTGTTAATATCATTCTATTTTCGCGACACCGACTAACCAAATTTTTATCTTATGAATAGACTGAAATCACTACTACTGACTGCTACACTTCTCAGCTTCCTGGTATTCACCGGATGTAATTCGCTGAAGAAAATGGTAAAGATGGCGGAAGAGCAGAACCTAACTGTGGAGCCATCTCCGTTGGAGTTGCAGGGCAGTACTGTAACATTCAATATGAGTGCTAAGCTGCCGGTGAAAATGCTCAAGAAAGACAAAATCTACACCGTTAACACTTTTTATCAGTACGGCGACCAGCGAGTGGATGTAGGTAGTGTGGAGTTTCGTGCGGCTGATTTCCCCAACGGTGCTGAACAAGAGCCTGAGCAAAGCCAAGAGTTTACTTTTGATTACGCTGGCGAGGAAATGGATAATGGCATGCTGATGGTTCAGGGGGTAGCTTCTGATCCTAACTCTGATAAAACTGCTGAGACTCCCGAGATGCAGGTAGCTGAAGGTCTAATCGTAACTCAGAAACTGGTGGAGACTCCCAGTTACGTTGCTTACGGAAACCACGGCTACAATAACCAGGAAGAGCTTGTTCCTACCAATGTTAATTTCTACTTTCCTCAAGGAAGTTCAGTGCTACGGCGTTCTGAAACCCGCAGCGACCGGGGCGACCGTTTCAGCAACTTTATCGCCGAGAAAAATGTGACCCGTTCAGTAACCATTACTGGTACTCACTCTCCCGAAGGTTCTGAGCGAGTAAACTCCGATCTTTCTTCGGATCGGGCAGGACGTATTGAAGAGTACTACCGTGAGCAGATGGATCGCTACGACTACCAAGGTGCGGCCGATTCTATTGAATTCATTTTGAAGCCTGTGGTTGAAGACTGGGCACAGTTCAACGATTCTTTACAAAATTACGATGGTATTTCGGCTGGCGAAAAAGCTGAGTACAGCAGCATTATCAACGGTGCTGGCTCATTTGAGGAAAAGGAAGACCAGCTACAGCAATTACCTACTTATCGAAAGGTATTCGCAGATGTTTATCCAAAGCTGCGTACTGCTCAGACTAATATACTAACGGTTAAGGAGAAGAAGACTGATTCCCAGATTGCTACTTTTGCTAAGCAAATCTACGAAGGGGTTTTCGGTTCTGATTCGTTAACTAGTGAAGAGCTTATGTACTCAGCTACGTTGACTCCTAGCTTAGATGAGAAGCAAAAGATTTACGAAGAAGCCATTGAAAGTTACGATAGTTGGGCAGCTCGTAACAACCTAGGTGCAGTGTATATTGCTCAGGCAATGGAAGCCGAAGGTTCTGAGATGACCGATAAGTTGGACGAAGCTTTATCAAACCTAGAGCAATCGGCTCGTATGGAAGATAATGCCGAGGCTCATGCTAATATGGCAATCATCTACGCAGTACGGGGAGATACTGAGCGGGCCAAGCAAGAGATTGATCAGGCTAACGGAATGCAGCCTTCCGAACCTGATGCCCGGGCGGGTATGAATGGAGTGCGTGGTGCCATCCAAATTATGAACGGAGAGTACCAAGAAGCAGTATCTACGTTATCCAATGCTAGCGAAAGTGCCCAAAACTCATTCAACTTAGGTCTGGCGCAGGTGCTTACCGATAACTACGAGAACGCAATCACTAGTTTTGAAGAAGCCCTTAGTCAGGAAAGTGGTATGGCAAAAGCCCAGTACGGTATTGCTATTGCCAATGCGTACCTACAGAACGAAAGTGGTATGACCGATGCTCTGAGTGCAGCGGTACAGGCTGACCCTAGCTTACGGGAATATGCACTTAGCGACTTAGTGTTTACCAACTACAAAGAGTCTGAGGCATTCCGAAGTGCGCTTCAGTAACTATTGACAAAATAGAATTTGAGCCTTCCTCCCTGAGGAGGGCTTTTTTTTACCTTAATAATTGATATTCTACGATGAGAGAAATCCAGTTTCGTGAAGCCCTGGGTGAGGCGATGAGCGAAGAAATGCGTCGCGATGAAAATGTTTTTTTAATAGGAGAGGAAGTTGCCGAATACAATGGTGCTTACAAAGTGAGTCAAGGAATGCTTGATGAGTTTGGTGCCAAGCGGGTTATTGATACTCCTATTTCTGAACTGGCGTTTACCGGTATCGGAATTGGGGCAGCTATGAATGGCTTGCGCCCGATTGTTGAGTTCATGACTTACAACTTCTCGCTGGTAGCTATTGACCAGATCATTAACGGGGCAGCTAAAGTTCTTTCTATGTCGGGCGGTCAATATCATGCACCGGTCGTCTTTCGGGGACCAACGGGCAATGCGGGGCAATTGGGGCAACAGCACTCGCAAAATTTTGATAGCTGGTACGCTAATACCCCTGGCTTAAAGGTCGTGGTACCTAGCAACCCTAAGGATGCGAAGGGTTTACTGAAATCGTCAGTTCGTGACGAAGACCCCATCATCTTTATGGAATCGGAACTAATGTATAGTGATAAGGGTGAAGTACCGGAAGGCGACGATCTGCTGATTCCGATCGGCAAAGCTGATATAGTACGGGAAGGTACTGATGTAACTATCGTATCTTTTGGAAAAGTAATGAAAGTAGCCCTGGAAACGGCGGATGAATTGCAGAAAGACGATATTTCAGCAGAAGTGATTGACCTTCGCACCATTCGCCCCATTGATTACGAAGCAGTGGTGAACTCCGTGAAGAAGACCAATCGCCTAGTGTTAGTAGAAGAAGCCTGGCCACTCGGAAATATTTCTACCGAAGTGACGTACCATATCCAGCGTCATGCTTTTGATTACTTGGATGCTCCCATCCGACGAATTAATAATTGGGATACTTCACTGCACTACGCACCCACACTAATTGAGCAAATACTACCTAATGTGAAGAAGACACTGCAAGCTTGTAAAGACGTGCTGTATATCTAATTTCAAGATTTTGGGCTATTTGGATGCAACACGGGAAGATGTACCTAGCAAAGGGTAGTAGCGATTACGAGAACGGCGTAATTATTGACAATCTTTTGTATCAGGTGGTATTAAAACCTAAACATGCTGAACACTTCATGGATAACTTCTTAAGTAACAATGACCATGACGTTCGTCCCAGAGATGTTTTGAGGATACTTAAGCGGTCAATAATCCGCAAGCTTAAATCTTCAGGAAATCGCTTTCTTGCAATAGGTAAACATAATAATGTCGTATACAACACGTTTTTTGATTTAGGGATTAATCACATTTATCTTGTAACTTGTTACCGTTGCCATAGTTGGGATTTATTGAAAGAATATGAAAAATACAGGGACAAATACAACTTACGTTGATCCAATTCTTTATGAAGAAGGTTTCTTTGAGAATGAACGAGATTATGAAAATGAAATGAAAGAGACCGAAAAAATACTGAAAAATGACGCAAATGGACCTGTAAGGTCTAGTAAAGAACACGACTTTACAGGTATAACCGCGCTTAAAATGTCTAAAACTCTAAAGAAAGTATTGAATAGAGTCACTAATATGTTTGATCTTGGTATGTGACTGATCTCTTGCCGCTATCCTATCTTATATCATTCTCGTATCGAGTATTCAGGTCTACCCAAACGGGTTAATATTGGCCATTCCCCGCTTACCCGACATTTTATTCATCTTCTTCATCATCTTTTTCATCTCAGTAAATTGCTTTAGTAAGTTATTTACCTCCTGGACTTCCGTACCACTGCCTTTGGCTATACGGCGTTTTCGGCTACCGTTAATAACATCTGGCATTTCGCGCTCATAGGGGGTCATTGACCGAATAATTGCTTCAATCGGCTTGAACGAATCATCGTCAACGTCCAGGTCTTTAATGGCTTTGCCCATACCGGGCAACATTCCGAGCAAATCTTTGATGTTACCCATCTTTTTGATCTGCTGTATCTGCGATAGGAAATCATTAAAATCGAACTGATTCTTTCGCATTTTGCGGCTCAAGCGCTCGGCTTCTTCTTGGTCAAAAACTTCCTGGGCTTTTTCTACCAGCGTGGTCACATCGCCCATGTCTAAAATTCGGCGAGCCATACGGTCAGGATAAAAAACATCCAGAGCTTCCATCTTCTCACCGTTGCTCACGAACTTAATGGGCTTTTCAACAACAGTTTTGATAGATAAAGCCGCCCCGCCCCGAGTATCACCGTCAAGTTTAGTCAGCACTACCCCATCAAAATTGAGACGTTCATTGAATGCTTTAGCAGTGTTCACTGCATCTTGCCCGGTCATAGCATCAACCACAAACAAAGTCTCACTAGGGTTTAGTGCTTCTTTCAAGGCAGCAATTTCATTCATCATAGCTTCGTCAATAGCCAAGCGACCTGCAGTATCTACGATGACGATCTTTTTGCCGTTTTGATTGGCGTGACTAATCGCGTTATTGGCAATCTCAACTGGGTTCTTGTTTTCTGGCTCAGCATACACATCAACCCCAACCTGCTCTCCCAGTACTTTTAACTGGTCAATGGCTGCTGGGCGGTATATATCGCAAGCAGCGAGTAATACATTTCGTCCCTGCTTTTTCAGGTAGTTGGCAAACTTACCTGAGAAAGTAGTCTTACCCGAACCCTGTAGTCCCGAAATCAAAACAACAGCGGGGTCGCCCGTAATATTGACTCCCACCCGACTACCGCCCATCAGTTCAGCTAGCTCTTCCTCAACAATTTTGGTGAGCAACTGACCGGGCGAAACCGCAATCAGTACGTCTCTACCCAGGGCTTCCTCTTTTATCTTATCAGTGACCTGCTTGGCAACTTTATAGTTAACGTCAGCATCAATTAGCGCCCGACGGATTTCTTTAACCGTAGCGGCTACATTAATCTCGGTGATTTGTCCCTGACCCTTCAGTGTCTTGAAGGCCTGATCTAACCGGTTACTTAAATTATCAAACATAATGAGCGTATCAATTACTTGTACTTGTGGACAGTGAGTAAACTGCTATCAAGTATCAAATTTAGTACTTATAACATACAAATAATAAAGTTAACAGTCGGATTGTTCCTGACATTAGGTAAATAGCCCTGAAGACAATTGTACTTTTAAAATGCCCAGATAATCATACTGAAAAATCACTGTAGAGAGTAGTGCTTGTATCTTTTCAGTGACGATTACTTTTCCCGTTCATCCTTACAGCATGTAAGTAAAATAGCTTAATGCGGGAATATTATACATCTTTAGCATAGTGAGAAGTACATGTTATTTGCTCTTTTTTTACTGTAAACCCCTGATTATCAACTAGCCATTACATAGATTCTGCCTTAGCAATCAATTGGTAATCGATGAAATAAAATATAAATCCAAATAAGTCAATTCGAGTGATTATCCAATAAACTTAAGGTAATTTGCGGTAAAAACTTACATTAAACTGGGGTGGTAGGCTGGATAGTAGAACGACTAAAACTATGACTGATACAATTATTTTAGTATATTTATTATTAGAAAAGTATAATTATTCACGTCATTACTAAGCGTATGGAGTTATTGGATTTGTTTACTGGCAAGAAAAAGAAGTTAGCTAAGGGGCACATGAAGAACCTGCTGGAGGTTGCGTATTCAGACGGAGAGTTTGATGAACTAGAAATAGAGTACCTCCTCTCGTTAGCAGGTCGGTTCAATATTTCTGAAGCCGAGCTTAAATTAATTAAAGAGAACCCTGGTTTGGTAGATTATCAGGCACCTACCCGGGATCAGCAGCGGTTCGAGCATTTATATCAGCTAGTCAACATGATGATGATTGACGGGGCTATTCACGAAAGAGAAGTGGAAATCTGCAAGAAATACGCAATAAAGCTTAGTTTGCGTCCTGAATTTGTAGATGATATGGTGATAGCTATTCCCGAGTCGAGGGCCAATGAAGTGCCCACTGATGTGGTGATTGCCCGGCTGCTGAAAATAGCGCAAGAACGGCAGTGAACCTTACCTAAATCAGGCATAAAGAAAAAGGTAGGACCGGGTGTTATTTAAACATTCGGTCTTTTTTTTTATTATTTATGCAGGGAATTTCCTGACTACCTAACAATAATCATTTTGACTTTCAAAGAATTCAATTTACACCAAGATCTATTATCTGGTCTTGGCTCTATGGGGTTTGAAGAACCAACCCCTATTCAAGAACAAACCATTCCTCCCATTCTGGCGGGAAACGACATTATTGGCTGTGCTCAAACCGGCACTGGAAAAACTGCGGCCTACCTGCTTCCTACTATCGATCATATTTTACAGCACAAGGGAGATGGGATTCAGGCACTGGTGATTGCCCCAACCCGGGAGCTGGCCGGGCAGATTGACCAACAACTGGAAGGCTTCTCCTATTTTACACCCATTAGTTCTACTACGGTTTATGGTGGGCAAGAGGCCTCCTCGTTTGATAAGCAAAAAATGGCTTTGAAGGGAGGGACTGAGATTGTAATTGCTACTCCTGGTAAGTTACTTACCCACCTGAATTTGGGCTATGTAAATCTGGATCATCTGAAATTCTTTATTTTAGACGAGGCCGATCGGATGCTAGATATGGGTTTTTTCGATGATATTATGCGGATTGCCCACTACGTACCCCAGCAACGGCAAACCCTGATGTTTTCAGCTACCATGCCGCCCAAAATTCGGCAATTGGCCAAAAATCTGTTAAAAGACCCCTACGAGGTAAACATTGCTATTTCCAAGCCTGCTGAACGGATTATCCAAGCCGCATTTAGCGTACACGCCCGCCAGAAATTAGGATTGTTGGAGCATTTGCTGCAAGCCAAAAAAGTAAATAGCCTGATTGTGTTTTGTGCCCGTAAAACTACGGTGAAGGAAGTTAGCAAAATAATTCAGAAGCTAGACTACGAAGTAGCCGCTATTAGTTCTGACTTAGAGCAATCTGATCGGGAGGATATTTTGCGCAAGTTCAAAAATAAGCAATTGAATATCCTAGTAGCGACCGACATTTTGTCAAGAGGCATTGACGTAGAGGGAATAGAACTGGTAATTAATTACGATGTGCCGCATGATGCGGAAGATTACGTTCACCGCATCGGGCGAACGGCGCGAGCTGAAGCCAAAGGCGCAGCCTTTACCTTTATTACTCCCGATGAGCAAACTTCCTTTTCCCGCATTGAGAAGTTGATTGAGTCTACCGTGCCTAAAGCCAAGGTACCAGCACAGTTGGGCGAAGCCCCAGCCTATACTCCCCACCAACGCAGGGGAAGAAGCAGCAACGGGAACCGTAAGCGATTTAGTAAACGAAGGAAAAATTAATGATTGGTAAGTGATGAATAATGGAGTAACAATCAATCATTACTCATTAAAGTGGTGTCCACTTTTATCGAGGCGTGGAGGGTTTTATGAACGGGGCACTTGTCGGCAATTTCCCGTAGTCGCTCCCGTTGCTGGTCGGTTAGGTCGCCTTTTACCTCTACCACTCGTTCAATGTGGTCAATTTTTTTAGAAGGATCCTCACAGTCCTGGCAATCTTCGTCGTAGATTTTCTGATGCTTGAGGTGTACAATCACTTCTTCGAGAGGCCACTGTTTGTGGTTGGCATACATCCGTAGGGTCATGCCTGTGCAGGCACCCAAGCCCGCTGCCAGCAAATCATAGGGGGAAGGCCCCAAATCTAATCCTCCAACCGATTCAGGTTCATCAGCAGTGAGGGCGTGTTGTCCCGCCATAATTTCGGTGGTGTATTTTGATCCGGTACGGGTTACCACCTGTAAATCGGTCGAGAGTGGCGTAGGGGAGTGAGGAATAATATAGCGGGCTACCCAGGTAGCGATTACATCGCCTACGTAAAGCGAATCTTCTTTTTTGCTGAGCAGATGATCGGCATTATCCAGGGAAATGAATGATTTTGGGTGTCGGGCTTGCTGGTAAATTTCGGCAGCGTTGTCTACACTGACGGTTTGGTCGGCTGGGGAGTGCAGAATTAATAGTGGTTTACGAATTTTCTCAATCTGGTAATGGTGGTAGACGTGTTCTAGATCCTCCAGAAATTGCTTCTTGATTGTAAAAGCCCGTCCGCCTAAAGAAACGGTAGCCTCTCCCTCTGACTTAATTTCGGCAAGGTCTTCTTGAATCAGGTGCTGAACGTGTTCAGGAGCAGCGGGGGCACCAATGGTCGCGACTGCTTCTACTGATTCGATACGATTGCTGGCAATGAGTACGGCGGCCCCACCCAAAGAGTGCCCGATTAGTAATTTAGGGGCTTGATAATTGGTTTCTAGGAAACGGGCCGCAGCCTCTAAATCCTGAATGTTGGTAGAAAAATTTGTATCCGAAAAATCGCCTTCGCTTTCCCCTAGCCCGGTAAAATCGAAGCGAAGTACCGCCATACCCGTTTGCGTGAGCGCCCGGCTGATATGGGTTACCGCATTCAGGTTCTTACTACAGGTAAAGCAATGGGCGAAAATAGCGAAGGCATGAGGAGCGTTATCGGCGGGCATCTCGAGTCTTGCTGCTAGTTGGTGACCGTCTTGACTAGAAAATGTAATGGCGTTGGACATATTGGATCGAAAAGTAAAATGGATATGTATGAAAATACGGATAAAAGCCTGTGAAGGAAAGTCGTATTGGTGACGAATCAGGGAAAACAAAAAACACCCGGTTGCTCAAAGTGCATCGGGTGTTTGTGGTAGCGAGGACGGGATTTGAACCCGTGACCTCAGGGTTATGAATCCTGCGCTCTAACCAACTGAGCTACCTCGCCAAGAAACGGATTGCAAAATTACAAAGATGCCTGGGAACTACAAGCAATAATTAGGGTAAAATTTTAAGTTCCGTTGGCGGTCTGATCAAAAAAAACTACCTTGCAACAGCTCAGTCAATCCATTTACCCAAGGCAATGTCGCTGGGAAAAATGTTAATCTCTACTGACATGGATCACCATCAGTTTACCGCCGAATTTGAGTTTAGGGCTTCGCGTAAGATGTTATTTCCCTATCTTACTACTGCCAGCGGACTAGCCCAGTGGTTTGCCGACGATGTTACGATCAATGAAGATAAAGTGTTTTCATTTCTTTGGGACGGTGAGGAGCATCGGGCTAAGTTGTCCGCCCAGCGAGTCAATCGTTTCGTCCGCTTCGAGTTTCTCAATGGTACGGACCCTTCTTCGGATCAGCCCTCCTTCTTGGAAATGCACCTGGATACCAATGATCTCACCGGCACCGTATTTCTTAATGTGACCGATTCTATGACGGCTGATGATGAAGAAGAGTTCTATGAAATCTGGCTACAACTCACTGATAGCCTCAAAGAAATTGTGGGTGGATAGACGAAAAATCAGTCAAATTCAAAATATTTTCTGAGCGATTGCTGTTATAGCTAACGTATGAAGAAGATCGACAAGCTCATTATCAAGTCCTTTATTGGACCTTTTCTTCTCACATTTGTCGTAGTTGTTTTCATTCTGCTCACGCAGTATATGCTGAAATATTTTGACGACTTTGTGGGGAAGGGGCTAGGGGCTGAGGTGTTTGCTGAACTGCTGTTTTACTTCAGTATCAACATGACCCCGGTAGCATTGCCGTTGGCAGTGTTGCTTTCCTCCCTTATGACTTTCGGTAATCTGGGCGAACACTTCGAGCTGACTGCTATCAAAGGGGCCGGAATTTCATTAACGCGGGCACTACGACCGCTTTTCGTTTTTGTTACTTTCATCTCAGTTATCGCTTTCTTCTCCAATAACTTTGTAGTGCCTAAGGCTAATCTCAAGGCCTACAGCTTGCTCTACGACATTAAACAAAAAAAACCAGCACTAGATATTCAAGAGGGGGTTTTCTACGGGGGGATTCCCAATTTTAAAATCAAAATTAATAAGAAATTTCCGGATGGGGAGACGATCAAAGAGGTTATTATCTACGATCATAGTACTGGATTGGGCAACCGGGATGTGATACTGGCCGACTCGGGCAAAATGTATACGATTCAGAACGATCGATACTTGATGCTAGAGCTTTTCAAAGGTAACCGCTATTCAGAAAGCACCAAGTTACTAGCTAGCTCTCGTTCAGGGGCAGGAGGTGAACAGTTTGTCCGCAATAACTTCGATACTACCAAGATGATCTTTGACCTGGCGAGCTTTGACCTTCAGCGTACCAAAGAGGAGTATTTTGCCTCCCACCGACGGATGCAAACGATGGAGCAACTAACCACTTCGGTTGATTCTATGCAATACGAGAAACTGGCAATTAAGTACGATGCTTTTGCCGGGTCGACTAATTTTTACAATTACCACCTGCGCTACGACTCATTGATGCCCGAAGGGCTAGAAGAGCAGATTGTAGTACCCGAAGTTGGGATCGATTCGGTGGATAGCGTGGAGAATATTCGGCAGGTCGGTCTGTTGAGCACGGAGTCGAGTGCAATTAAAGCCGGAAACTTGAAGCGACAGCGGCAGCAAATACAGGAAAATGTAAACGATATAGCGCATACCAAGAAGAAACATTTGGTAGCCGAAGTTGATACGGCACTGATTGCCCGGGCTGAAAGCGAAATTGCCGAATCTGAGCAGGTAGGCATTGTTTCTAAAGCGTTAAATCAAAGTCGTACAATCAAAAATACCCTTCAAATTAACGTCCAGAAGCTGCGAAGGCTCGAGAGCGAAATCCACAAGAATACATATGAAAGCTACAAGAAAGTGACCCAGGCTCTATCTTGTCTGATTATGTTTCTGATTGGTGCCCCGTTGGGAGCGATTATTAAACGGGGAGGTTTGGGAGTACCAGTACTAATTTCAGTATGCTTCTTTATTGCTTTTTATGTAGTAACTGAAATAAGCCGAAAATGGGCCGAAGATCTGGTAATAAGTTCCGAACTAGCGGTTTGGCTTCCTAATCTGGTACTACTGCCGTTCGGTATCGTATTTTTGATCCAGGCTCGCTTAGATGCCCGCCTATTAGAAAGCGATTTTTATCGGGTGCTCTTTGACCGACTTTGGGAGCAATGGAAGAAGCCTAGACAAAAACTAGCGGGTTGAACGAAAAAGCTTGTAAATCAGTTTAGTCGATCAATAGAGTATTGTAAATCAGTGTTATTATTGATAACTTTGTGCCCTATTTCTAAAACCATAGTATAAAAATATACGCATGTACTTAAGTTCAGAAAAGAAACAAGAGCTATTTGAAAGTCACAGCCGCTCTAAATCCAAGGCCGACACTGGGTCGGCTGAATCACAAATAGCTTTATATACCTATCGTATTGCCCATCTGACGGAGCACTTGAAGCAAAATAAGAAAGACCATTCCTCCCGCCGGGGCCTACTCAAGTTGGTTGGTAAGCGCAAACGATTACTAGAATATCTGCACGACCGCGACATTGAGCGTTATCGGGCAGTATTAGCTGATCTAAACTTACGCAAGTAGTGAAAATATCAAGGGGAAGTGCGCGCTTCCCCTTATTTGCATTTTTTCGTATTCTCTTCTGATTTTTTTTGCTTCTTAGTTTAGTTTTCCCGCATTACAATCGAGTAAATTTCAATTGTTAAATAGTGCAGGGTTTCAGCGAATCACATTTCATTTATCCATATCTTTATTATGCAGCCACAAGTAGTAACAAAACATATTGAACTAAACGATGGACGTACCATCACGATTGAAACCGGAAAACTAGCTCGCCAAGCTGATGGGGCGGTAGTCGTCCGAATGGGTGACACTATGTTGTTAGCCACGGTGGTTTCTGCTGCCGAAGCCCGGGAAGATGCTAGCTTTTTCCCCCTCTCAGTAGACTATCAGGAAAAATTTGCGTCGGCTGGAAAAATACCCGGTGGCTTCCTAAAGCGGGAAGGCCGCCTTTCCGAGCATGAGATTCTTACCAGCCGATTGGTAGACCGGGCTATTCGCCCCATGTTTCCCGATCAGTATATGGCTGAAACCCAGATCAATATCATGTTGATCTCCGCCGATTCGCAGGTAATGCCCGATGCCCTAGCTGCTTTAGCGGCCTCTTCGGCGATTGCCGTATCAAACATTCCGTTTCCCGAACATATTTCCGAAGTGCGGGTAGTACGCGCTAGGGGCAACTACGTGGTGAATCCGAACGAAGAGCAAACCCAAACGGCTGACCTTGACTTGATCGTAGCAGGTTCCATGGATAACATCATCATGGTTGAGGGAGAAGCCAAGGAGGTGAGTGAATCGGATATGCTGGAGGCTATCCGGGCTGCACACGAAGTTATTAAGTTACAATGTAAGGCTCAGCAAGAACTTGCTGAAGAATTGGGCGTAACCAAGCGGGAGTTTATTCCGCCGGAGCGTAATGAGGAATTGTATCAGCAACTGTACGATCAGTACTACGATAGGATGTACGCGGTTGCCCAAAAGGGAGTTGATAACAAAGAAGAACGAAAAAATCAGTTTAAGGCGTTCAAAGACGAATATATTGAAAGTCTGCCGGAGGAACATGAACTAGATTTAGCTCAGGTGCATAAGTACTTCTCTGAGATTCAGAAGAAAGCTTCCCGCAACCTAGTGCTGGAAGAAAGAAAACGCCTGGATGGTCGTCAGCTTGATGAAGTCCGGCCAATCTTTACCGAAGTAAATTACCTTCCTACCGCTCATGGTTCAGCCGTCTTCACCCGGGGAGAAACCCAGTCGCTTACTACGGTGACTTTAGGTACTAAGCTGGATGAGCAGATGATTGATGGGGCGATGGTGAAGGGCAGCAATAAATTTTTACTACACTACAACTTCCCGGCCTTCTCTACTGGTGAAATCCGGCCTAACCGGGGACCAGGGCGACGAGAAATAGGTCATGGAAACTTGGCGTACCGTGCCCTCAAAGAATCAGTGCCTGCCGATGATGACAATCCTTATACCATTCGGGTAGTTTCAGATATTCTAGAATCTAACGGTTCTTCCTCTATGGCTACCGTTTGCGCGGGTTCTATGGCTCTGATGGACGCGGGAATCCCAATGAAAGGGGCTGTTTCAGGAATTGCCATGGGGCTTATCACCGACGCAGGATCGGATAAGTACGCCATTTTATCCGATATTTTGGGTGATGAGGATCACTTGGGTGATATGGACTTTAAGGTGGCTGGCACTGAGAAGGGAATTACCGCTTGCCAGATGGACATTAAGATTGATGGTCTATCTTATGACGTATTAACCGAAGCATTAAACCAAGCCCATGCCGGACGGATGCATATCCTTCAGGAAATGGCTAAGACAATCGCTGAGTCTAATGCTGACCTGAAACCCAACGCCCCTCGTTCTGAAACGGTGAAGATCGCCTCTGATATGATTGGTGCCCTGATTGGTCCGGGCGGAAAAGTAGTTCAGGAAATTCAGAAAGAGACCGATACCACTATTGTGATCGAGGAAGTAGATAACCAAGGTATTGTTAATGTCTTTGCCACGGATCAGACGGCAATGGACAAAGCTTTGGGACGAATTAAAGCCATTGTGGCGATGCCTACTGTGGGTGAAGTGTACGACGGTATCGTGAAGTCCATTATGCCATTTGGAGCGTTTATTGAGTTTATGCCCGGTAAAGATGGATTGCTGCATATCTCTGAGATTAAATGGGAAAGAGTAGAGAAAATGGACGGCGTAATGGAGGTAGGCGAAGAGGTGAAGGTGAAGTTGATTGATATCGATAAAAAAACTGGAAAATATCGACTTTCCCGCAAAGCCTTACTCCCCAAGCCCGACAGGGCATCCCGTAACTAGCATCATAATTGTTAGCTAATCTTTGTGAGCTTTTACTTCACTGAGGTTTTACAAGCTAAATTTATCCAAATCAGATCGGAACTATCCTAAAATAGATATTTGTTCATTTCTAAATATATCCACTGCATTAAGAAGCCACTTGCATGAGACAACTTAAGATTAGTAAGCAAATCACCAATCGCGAAAGCCAGTCGCTTGATAAATATCTTCAGGAAATTGGTAAAGTAGATTTGCTCACCCCCGACGAGGAAGTAGACCTAGCCAAGCGTATCCGGTCGGGTGATCAATTAGCACTAGAAAAGCTTACTAAGGCTAATCTCAGGTTTGTTGTATCAGTGGCCAAGCAGTACCAAAATCAGGGTCTGACTTTGGGCGATCTCATCAACGAAGGAAACCTCGGCTTGATTAAAGCCGCCCAGCGATTTGATGAAACTCGTGGATTTAAATTTATCTCCTACGCTGTTTGGTGGATTCGCCAGTCAATTCTGCAAGCTTTGGCTGAGCAATCCCGAATCGTGCGACTTCCGCTGAACCGGGTAGGGTCGCTCAATAAAATCTCTAAGACCTTCTCGGAACTAGAACAGAAATTTGAACGGGAACCCTCGCCTGATGAGTTAGCCGACGTACTGGAAGTGAGCACCAATGAGGTGGTAGACACTATGAAGATCTCGGGTCGCCACGTATCGATGGACGCGCCTTTTGTGCAAGGTGAGGAAAATAGCCTGCTAGACGTTTTGGAAAACGAATCGGAAAGTACGCCCGATTCTTCCCTAATGAATGACTCGCTACGGAAAGAGGTTCAGCGGGCACTTTCTACATTAACCCAACGAGAAGCTGATGTCATTTCTCTCTACTTTGGCCTGAATGGCGAGCACGCCATGACCTTAGAAGAGATCGGTGAGAAATTTAACCTAACTCGGGAGCGGGTTCGGCAGATCAAAGAGAAAGCAATCCGTCGTCTTCGTCACACTTCTCGTAGCAAAGCTTTAAAGCCTTATTTGGGGTAGCAGCTTATATTTTGAAAGATTATTTGAGGGGTAGCCAATCACGCTACCCTTTTTAGTTTTAGTGGAGGTTAGAAACTTCAACGAGACACTCACCGTATTATGATTAGTATATTTTCTAATCTATAATATTACTAGCAATGGACGCTGAGAGCTTTAGGAAAGAGTTAAACCGTCACAGGAACGTAAATGATGCCAAGTTTTCATTTGTCCTCGAGCGAATCAAAGATGTTGAGCAAGGACTGCGAGAGCTTAAGGAAGAGTCAAATGGTTTTTACGATTTCATAGGCGATTCTATATATGATCTCCCGAAGGAAGTAGGCGAGCTAAAAAGCAAAGTAGATAAACTATTATAAGACCATGACAACAGAAAAAGTAGAAGTATTGATTATAGGTTCGGGGCCAGCCGGTTATACTGCGGCTGTATACGCGGCTCGAGCTAATTTGAAACCAGTATTATACCAAGGAATACAACCCGGTGGGCAGTTAACAACCACTACGGATGTAGAGAACTATCCGGGCTATCCGGAAGGGGTTACAGGACCAGAAATGATGATGGACTTTCAGAAGCAGGCCGAACGCTTCGGCACGGATGTTCGCTTTGGTATGGTTACCAAAGTTGACTTTTCGGTGTATCCTCTGAAGGCTATCGTTGACGATGAACATGAGATCGAGGCTCAATCCGTGATTATCTCGACCGGAGCCTCTGCCAAGTGGTTAGGTCTACCTTCGGAAGAGCGATTAAACGGAAAAGGTGTTTCAGCCTGCGCTGTATGCGATGGCTTCTTTTTCCGGGGAAAAGATTTGGTAGTGATTGGTGGGGGCGATACTGCTGCCGAAGAAGCTAGTTATCTGTCTAAACTAGCCAACAAAGTGTATCTCTTAGTGCGTCGCGATGAGATGCGGGCTTCGGCAATTATGCAGCAGCGTGTCCAACGAGCCGAAAATATTGAGATACTCTGGAACACCGAAGCCGAAGAAATACTAGGGACAGACGAAGTGGAAGGAGTTCGGGTAGTGAATAATCAAACGGGTGAGAAGCAGGATATTCCAGTGCAAGGGTTTTTCGTAGCCATTGGTCATAAGCCCAACACTGATATTTTCCGTGATTATCTCGATATGGACGAAAATGGCTATCTCATCACTAAAGCAGACTCTACTGAGACCAATATTCCCGGCGTATTTGCCTCGGGTGATGCCCAGGATCACGTGTACCGACAAGCTGTTACCGCGGCCGGAACGGGTTGTATGGCAGCTTTGGAAGCTGAACGCTTTTTAGCCGCTCGGGAAGCTGAATTGGTGGAAGGAACCCCGACCATCGCCATGCGATAAGGGACTTGTTGAGAGCAAAATGAAGTTTAGCCGCCTCAATCACTACTGGATTGGGGCGGTTTTATTTTTTAGATGGTGAGTCAAATGGGTGGACTTCGTTTCCATAGTAACTTTTTCATGCAAACTACCGCAGTCAGACCCGTTACTGGAAAGCAAGCTTTGTGTCTCAGTTACCCCCGAATCATCTTATAGTGTTTAATAGTACACTCCTCAAACTCGTCGCCTACTTTTTCAAACCCAAAGCGTTCGTAGAAGGGTATTGCGGTTATTTGGGCGTGGAGGTAGATTGCTTGATTTGTCCATTCGGATTGATCAATATCAACCAGCATCTGCTGAAGAATAGAGGCTCCCACTCCCTGACCACGGTAGGATTTCAGCACAGCAAACCGTTCTAGTTTTATTCCACTCCCAGTTTTTCGCCATCGGGCTGTACCACAGGCAGTATTTTTATCATCATAAGCCAGATAATGGGCTGCTGTGGAATCATACTTGTCATACTCTTCTTCGGGGGCTACCTGCTGCTCCTGCACAAAAACTTCATTGCGAATTTGAAAAGCCTGTTTCAATTCTTCATCGGTACTAATCTTGCGAACCTTCATCATTATTTATTCGATCGTCGGCTCGCTTATAAGCGTTAATAATATCTTTCACGATACGA
Organism: Bacteroidota bacterium; assembly: GCA_039198955.1. Classification (GTDB taxonomy): domain Bacteria; phylum Bacteroidota; class Bacteroidia; order Cytophagales; family Cyclobacteriaceae; genus Tunicatimonas. The sequence continues at coordinate 27,506 of JBCCTI010000048.1, forward strand.
TGACGCACCACGTCTTCACTGGTGAGTGTGACAAAACCAATGCCTTCTACCCCCTTCAGTACGTTAAGGGCGTCAATTAATCCAGACTTTTGCTTACGGGGCAGGTCAACCTGCGAGCGGTCACCCGTAATAATTACCTTAGAGTTGGGTCCCATCCGGGTCAGAAACATTTTAATCTGCATGGGAGTGGTATTCTGGGCTTCGTCCAGTAGAATAAAAGCGTTTTGTAGTGTACGTCCACGCATGTAGGCCAGAGGGGCAATCTCAATTATTTTGTTTTCCTCATAAAACTTGAGTTTCTCGCTGGGTACCATATCGCCCAAAGCATCGTAGATAGGGCGCAGGTAGGGATCAATTTTTTCTTTGAGGTCACCTGGTAAAAAGCCGAGGTTCTCCCCAGCTTCTACTGCCGGGCGGGTAATAATAATTTTTTTTACCCGCTTATTCTTTAAGGCACGAACTGCCAGGGCTACTGAAATATAGGTTTTCCCGGTTCCGGCCGGACCGATAGCAAACACCAAGTCGTTTTGGGCGGCCGACTGCACCAACTCGTACTGGTTGACCGTACGAGGTTTAATTACCGCCCCTCGGGTGCCGTACAGTAATATATCGTCCACGCTCTCGTCGACCATTGGCTTTCTTTCGTTGCTGATGTAGGTCTTTACTTCTTCTTCATCTACTTTGCCGTAGCGGGAATAGTGGTTAAGCAATGCATTGATAATATCATTGATTCGGATAATTTCGGGAGAGCTCCCTTGAATTCGGATTTCATTGCCCCGGGATATGACTTTGCTTTCGGGGAAAGCCCTAGAAATAAGGCGGATGTTCTTGTTCTCTACCCCAAGAAAATCAGGTAAAGAAACATCGTCTAACGTAATAATTTTTTCTACCAATCGCTGTAAGTTTCTGGGTTAAGATTTTATCATTTAAACAAGCAAACAATTAAGTAATGTTTACTTTTGCCTAAATAAATGTACGCATAATTCGACGCGAAACCATGTCCATTATCACTTTTACCTCTGACTTCGGAACAACCGATCATTACGTGGCAGCGGTAAAAGCTAAGTTATATAGTTTAGATGCCAATGTTCAGGTTGTAGACATCAGTCACTCAATAGAGGCCTTTAACATTGCCCAGGGTTCATTTGTTATTAAATCGGTCTACCGTGATTTTCCGGTGGGTACGGTTCACTTGGTAGCAGTTGATGCTCAATCGCCCACTCAGAAATACATTGCTGTAAGTCTAGAAGGACATTATTTTGTAGGGGCTGATAACGGCTTACTTAGCCTGCTAAATGAGCAAGTTCCTGAGAAAATTGCCGTATTAGATACCAAAAGCACTACCACATTTGCCACTAAAGAGATACTCGCCCCAGCCTCAATCGCACTTAGCCGAGGAGTAGCTATTCAAAAACTAGGGAGTTTGACTAGTGAGTTAGAGCGGCGGGTGCCCCGAATGATAAAAGTAACCCGTACGCAGATTGTGGGGAATGTAGTGCACGTAGACCACTACGGAAACTTAATTACCAACATTGACCAACCTACTTTTGAGTACCATCAGAAGGGGAGGGCTTTTCAGGCTCGCTTCGGGCGGGAGGCAGCTAGCCAGTTACAGCAGCATTACAACGAAGTGGAATATGGCGAAGTTTTTCTACTGTTTAACAGTGCTGGGTGGCTAGAAATAGGGATTAACCAGGGCAACGCCAGTGAGTTGCTAGGATTAGTCTACGATAGCCCAGTGACAATTTATTTTGAGCATGATAGCACCCCAAGTGCTTGAAATATTCGGCAAAGTTAGCTACGTTTGCTGTCCGTTTTTGCCCAGGTGGCGGAATTGGTAGACGCGTTGGTCTCAAACACCAATGGCTTCGGCCGTGCCGGTTCGACCCCGGCCCTGGGTACAGAATAGCCCTTATATTTTAATCTGAGGGCTATTTTTCTTTAAAAGCGAAAAAATAAGCAGTCCCATCCAGAGACTGCTTACAAATGGAGTGTCTACGGCGTAAGGCTATTTACTCATTGCCTCTTCTACCGAACTACAGTATTGTATATCAAACTTATCGAAACTAAAGTCTAGATTTTTTTCTAAGATCTTTCGTCTTCCGATTGATACGCTAGTCTCGAACAACGAATTATCGGGTAAGATTTTACGGTGATGCTTTAATCCTTTTGCCCACATCTTTTCTTTCCAGTAAATATGGTACCATTCCATAGCCTCCTGATCAAATACGGACAGCGAAGTTTTATCAAAAATTAGCTTAGTAACATTATTCTCATCAATAACAGATTCTAGTCTCTCGAAAAAATCTTTGAACTCCTGGTTAGGTATATACGATTTTTTGGATCGGCATAGTAAAGTTTGAGACTGATCAATCAGTTCTGCTTCCAAATACTCATCCGTTAGTACATCACTCTTAGTAATCATGATTTCTTCGTTTAATTAAAATAATATAAAAATTTATTATAAAAATATTATTTCAAATTACATACCATGCCTTTTTATTAAAGTTAAATGAAATATAGGCTGATTTTCCTCGGAAAGACTTCCCACAGAGAGAAACCAGATACAAGATGGGAAAAATTTGACGGCGGGTTGGAGTATTAAAAATAATCATTACATTTGTAGTGTACTATTTAACTAATACACTATGATATGATTCATTTGGATCAACTCTCTTTTGGCTACCGTAGAGACCGCCCTTTGTTCAGTAAACTAAACCTTCATTTAGAGGCCGGGCATATTTATGGCTTATTGGGTAAGAATGGAGCGGGTAAATCGAGTTTGCTTAGGAATATTGTTGGCTTGCTTTATCCCCACGAGGGTAATATTAACGTAGCGGGGTTTAGCCCCCGTAAGCGTCAACCCGCTTTTTTACAACAGATCTATTTTGTACCCGAAGAAATTTACCTGCCTTCAGTGGCTATTCTAAAGTACTTAGCTATCCAAGCCCCTTTTTACCCTAAATTTGATGAATCTCAATTCCGCTACTACCTAGCTGAATTGGATGTTCCGTTTGATAGCCATATTCCTGACCTGTCCTTTGGGCAGCGAAAGAAGGTGCTAATTGCCTTTGCCTTAGCTTGTAATACGGATGTGCTCATTATGGATGAGCCTACCAATGGGTTGGATATTCCCTCTAAAAAGCAATTTCGCAAATTGCTGGCCTCAGCACTAAGAGAAGATCAGCTTATGTTGATCTCTACCCACCAGGTGCGAGACCTGGATAATCTGATCGATTCAGTAATTGTGCTGGAGGACAGCAAAATTTTACTGCATCAGCCACTCCATCGGGTAAGCGAGCAGCTGCGCTTTGCTACCCTTAATCAGGCCGAGGACGACCAGCGGGTGCTGTACGCCGAACCTTCGTTACAGGGATACACGGTGGTAATGGAAAACCTAGAACGGCAGGATAGTAAAGTAGATCTGGAGCGGCTATTCAATGCAGCTACGCAAAATCCAGAGCGTATCCGTCAACTATTCAACTCTAAACTATCATGAGCCAACATTTTAGTACAACTCGCTTCAGATTAATGCTGAAGTTACACTGGGCTGAGAGCGGTCGCTATTATTTGCTATCGTTTGCACTGACGATAGGGGCAATGCTGCTATTGATGCTTCCTATCGTAGGTACTTCACAATTTAACAGCTTGTTATACATATTACATATCTTAATCCTATTTGGGGGAACAATGTTAGGAGGCTGCTTATTTACCACTACTGCTTTCGCCGCTTATAGCTCTCCTGGGCGGGGAATCGCCTCCATTATGGTTCCCGCTTCCCGATTAGAGAAGCTTGCCCCTGTATTGCTTATCAGTCTTCTTGGTAGTACGTTAGTATTTATAATCGGTCTTCAGTTACACGAGAGAATAACTGCTTTAGCCACTCAAAATATAATGCCCGGTGGCAAATACAATCCTATTCCCTCCGAAGTCTTGGAATTTTTCAGGTATATCTATTTCGTACTCCAGGGAGCTACTTTTCTTGGTTCGCTATACTTTACTAAAAATTCCCTGGTAAAAACAATAGGTGCAGTATTGATTGTGACGCTTGTTGCATTCGTGTTCAACTTGCTTCTGGCCTATCACTATACTGAGTATCCTAGAAGTATCGATGCATTCCCCTTCACTTTTTGGAAAATTTTTGAGCCTCAGCAACGCTATACCATTACGTATCCCGAACCTATCGGCGACTTAGTAAAATTAATTCCAGGATTGATAGTAGTAGCCCTGATCGGTATCACCTACGTGCGATTGCGGGAAAAAGAGATATAAAGGACATGGATTTCAACGATCAACAAGCGATATACTTACAAATTGCTGACTACATCTGTGAGCAGATTTTGCTGGATCAGTGGTCGGTAGAAGAGCGAATTCCCTCAGTAAGGGACTTAGCCGCCACGGTAGAAGTGAACCCCAACACCGTAGTGCGAAGCTACGACTTCTTGCAGCAGCGCGACATTATTTACAACAAGCGCGGGCTAGGGTATTTTGTCAGTGCCGAAGCCCCTGAGAAGGTGCGAGCGTACCGTAAAGAGCGATTCTTAGAAACTGAACTGCCCGATTTTTTCCGAACGCTCTATCTACTGGATATCAACCTAGAAGAAATTCAAGAGCGCTATCAAACTTTTGTCGCCAAAACCTATCCCACCTCTAATCAATTTTAATCATGAAAACCAGTAACCAGCTATTAATTGGGCTTATCATTATACTATTTGCTGCTATCTTCGGTACCGCTACGGTGCTAAAGAGCGAGTATGAAAAAATCGACAAAGATAATCCGTACTATGGTTACACTTCCGAAGCCTTAGATAACTTTAGTGCGATACGAATAGAGGGTAAGTACCCCGGACTAATACAGATTCAGTACGCCGAGAAATACGAAGTCAAACGTCGTGGGTCATCCGCCGAGGAATTCCAGTGGAGTATCCAAAACGACACACTGATTCTTACGCATCCGGGCGCAGAGTTTCCTGAGCGATTTGTAGCGGAGCGTATACTATCTAATAAGTCCAATTTTTATATTATGGCTCCTAATCTCACTGCGGTTCACTCAGCATCTAGTGCCTGCAAGCTGAGTGGCTGGCAACTTTCCGCATTGCGTTTAGAGCAACAAGGTCAGGGGAGTGGTATGGCTCTCACCGAAAGTGAAGTAGATAATCTTACGGCTAAGATTACTCAGGGCGGAATGATCCGGATTGAACAACCGAATCAGATTAAGCGGGCTACCGTAGAGGTACGGGATGTAAGTACGTTCACAGTTCGCCCATCAGCCATTGATTCGTTGAGAGCTGAGATAGATAGCACGGCTCAGGTCACGGTACCAGGTTATTTATTACACCAAGTCAATTCCTCAAATGACTAAAGTATTATCACCTGTAAAGAATACTGCCCGAGAGAAGTACTGGGGTTACTTTATTTTGGTGGCCCGCTTCCTGCTGGGCTGGACATTCTTGAGATATGGCCTCGGTAAACTTACCGGCGGACAGTTTGGAGTTACTGAAGAAGAGTTACTCACCCCATTGCGAGACTTATCGCTGTTTCGTTTATCTTGGTACCTATTTGATCATCAGCCCTTCAAAATGGTAATGGGGGTAATGCAAATTATCTGTGGTATACTACTAATTATCAATAGAACAGCTATTTTGGGAGCGTTCATGTTTTTACCGTTGGTTGCTGCTATTTTGTTGATTGACTTAACCGTAATGCCTCTTGCTTTTAAAGTAGCCTTTGCGTGGCGACTTTCGTTTTATATTTTACTAGATTTTCTGATTCTGTGGCACTACCAAGAAAGAATGCAGGTAATCTGGGGGGCGGTTTGGCAAAACGTAAATACTAAGTTTAACTATACCTTGTGGGCCTATGCATTGCTGCCCGTAATGGCGATTGTTCTGGAAGTTGCTGGCATACTGCCTAGAGTAATGCTTAATTTTATTACTGATCCCAGTGGGATGATAGACACCTTTGGTGAAGTGATAAAGACGGTGCAAGGGCTTTTCAAAGAAAGCTAAGATTATTGGAGGGGGTATCGATAATAGTAGACTCATTTATTCTCAAATACTCAATGTATGATACGCAACTTTTTTATCACTGCCCTCCGCAATCTCAATCGGGATAAAGTCTATACCCTGATTAATATAGCTGGACTAACCTTAGGCATCGCCTGCTGTATCACTATCTTCGTACTAGTTCGCTTTGAGACTTCCTTCGACGACTTTCACGCCAAGGCTGACCGTATCTACCGAGTTAACTTCAACCAGCAAACAGCTAATGGTAGGCAACTAAGCGGATACAATTATTATCCGTTAGGTGAGGCAATCCGCAGCGAGGTAAGTGGGCTAGATGCCGTTACCAGTATGCACCACAACTGGAGCTTTCAGTTTACCGTAGGCGAAAATATTTATGAAGGTGAACATATCTTTTTCGTAGACACCGCTTACTTCAGTGTGTTCGATGGCGAGTGGCTGCTGGGCAATCCCGAAACGGCCTTTCGTGAACCCAATACGGCAGTAGTGACTGACCAATTCGCCGAAAAGTACTTGGGTGGAGTAGAAGGTGCGATGGATTCTACGTTCATTTTTGACCAAACGCTAACCCTCAAGGTAAATGGAGTGCTGAAAGCCCCTCCGCATAATACCGATATGCCCTATTCCATACTTATCTCCTATCCGACTCTTCCAGCCTATGTTCCTCAAAGCACTGACAACTGGAAGTCGGTAGGAGGGGGATCCACGTTTATTGCTTTGCAGGAAGGTAGCGACCCAGCGCAAATCTTAGCTCAAATAGATAAGGTTAAGCAAAAGTACCTTTCGGAAGAAGACGCTCAGCGTACTTCTTTCGTGCTGATGGCGTTGGATGACAACCACGATAGGAACTATGACTACAACAGCTTCACCTACGACTTTCCGCTACCGGTGATGATCATTCTCTCGGTAGTAGCAGGTATGATTGCCTTTATTGCCTGTATTAACTTTATCAATCTGGCTACCGCTCAGTCGCTCAATCGGGCGCGAGAAGTGGGTGTTCGGAAAACGCTGGGTAGCAGCCGCACTCAGCTAATCATGCAGTATACCAGCGAAGCCTTGGTGATTACGCTAATCGCAGTGGCATTAGGATTAGCGTTAGCCCGAATTCCTATGCAGATTATTAATGCCCGGGCAGGTTATAACTACCTGAATTTTGATTTCTTCCAAAGTCCCTCCATGGTACTATTCCTGGCGGGTATCACCTTGTTGATTACCTTACTAGCCGGCTTTTATCCAGCTTTTGTTTTGTCGGGCTTTAAACCAGTAAAAGCATTACAAGGAAAAATTGGTAGCGGAAAGCCCCAAAGACTTAACCTACGCCGAGGGTTGGTGATCGCGCAGTTTGTAGGAGCGCAAGTCCTGATTCTGGTGACCGTTATTGTGATGAATCAGATTAACCATTTTCGGGAGCGACCCATCGGTTTTGATACCGAAGCGATTGTATTTACCGTGCTGCCCGATACTACGCAAGATGTAGCAACCTTCAAACAACAGTTAACCCGGAATCCTAACGTTCAAGATATGACATTTGGCTGGGGCGAGCCCCTGCTCAATGCCCGGAGAATCCAGTTTTACGGCGAAGATGGAGAAGAGTACCAACAGTCGGGAGTAATTCACTACGGCGATGAACAGTATATTTCTATGTTCGAGCGAACCCTGCTGGCTGGAACCAACTTCTTAGCCGACCGCGCGAACCCGATTAACGAAGTGATTGTAAACCAGGCTCTGATAAAAGCGCTAGAGGTTGATAATCCCGACGAAGCTATTGGTGAGATATTTACGCTAGGAGAATCCGAGGTGACGATCCGGGGAGTCATGAATGATACCTACACCAGTGCATTCAGCAGCAAGATTGACCCGGTAGTACTTCAGTACGACCCCAATCGCTTTGCCGGAGTAGCCATTAAAATAGCCCCCACCCAAGTAGCCGAAACCCTTCAGTTTATTAAGACAACCTGGAAGGAAACCTACCCGGATCACTTAATCGACATTCGCTTTCTGGACGAAGCGTTGGATGAGCAGTACGGGTTCTTTGATATGATGCTGAACGTCATGGAGCTAGCCGCTTTCCTCGCCATATTCATCGGTTGTATGGGGCTGTACGGCTTAATTTCCTTTATGACCATACGGCGTACCAAAGAAGTGGGTATTCGTAAAGTACTAGGCGCTAGTGTGTCTACTATTATCCTCATGTTCACCAAGGAATCTCTTCTGCTGGTGGCCTTAGCCTTTGTTCTGGCCGCTCCGGCCGGCTACTTCTTAGGACAAGCCTTTTTGATGGAGCTGCCCGAGCGCATTCCGCCGGGTGTAGAGCTATTTGTGGCTACCCTATTGGTCTCACTTGCTATCGCCTTGCTTACAATTTACTACCGTTCTTCCCGAGCCGCCGCTACTAATCCCGCCGATTCCTTGCGGTACGAATGACCCCTGCTATTCGTTTAAAGTTTACTGTTGAGATGGAAGTTTTTGCGGTACATTTACAGTAGACTAACCGGATGTCAGTTTGGCGGTTTGGGTTTATAGAAGAAGAGCTACTTATGCCTCTGTAAGATCTATCGCTGTTTCGATGATCTTGGTATTTGTTCGACCATTAGCCCTTCAAAGCCGTAGTAGGAGTACTCCAAATCATTTGTGGCTCATTATTAACCGAACGGTTATTATCGGCGCACTGATGTTTATCCCGCTGATTAGCATTATATGACTCATTTTAGCGACAATGGATTGAAAAGCAACTAGAAGTTTCTAAATCCATTGTTCAATTCACCTTCCATTTTGTTCATTCCACTTCATTTCTGATATGCTATATTGTATCATTCCTGTTCTTTTGGAACACAGGAAAGGATAACATGAAAATTGAAATCACAGAAGTGGATGGATACTGTTTTAAAAGAAAAGAGCAACAAAATACTCATTATGGTAAACGTGGTTTTGATGAGTAAAACCCTTGAATGGACAAAAATATGTCCAGCTAAAGATTGAGACAGCCATCAGAAAACTAAAGGATAAAGTTTAAATACGATCTTAAACCAAACCAATATTAAAAATGCAGATAGTCTTTAAATACGGAGCTTCTATTTTGTTTTTAGTATTTGGCTTCAATGGATTGGCTCAAGACTTTGAGCTTTTTAAAATAGAAACCGCCTATTACCCTAGTCAAACCATTAGAGAGTCTTCTGTAGATGGAGAAGTGGGTTTTTGGGAATGGGGAGTGCAACTCGCAATTCCTCAACCGCTTAAGAATGATAAAACCATACTTATCCACAGAGTAGGGTATGTCAATTTAAGAGCAGACATACGGGCAAATCTTCTCAATACAGATATAGAAGAAACCGAATACTATCACAGCATCCTATACAATTTAGGTATTGTACAAACATTGAATGCCAACTGGAAAGTAATACTAAATGTAAGCCCCACCCTGGCATCCGATTTCAAAGCCTCACTAAACAGTGACGATCTGTTGTTTCAGGCAAGCGTATTTGCCATGAATTCCAAAAGCGAAAAACTCCAATACGGATTTGGACTTGCCTACAACACGCGCTTTGGACGGCAACTGGCAACTCCTATTGGGTTGCTTCAGTACAAAACGGAAAGAATAGACCTAGATATGATGCTACCGAATAAACTATCCATATTGTATAATACCCATAGGCCATTTTTTTTCGGTTTGGAAGCTACCCTTAATGGGGGACTATTTAATAATAATGGTGAAATCGAGGCCGTAAACATTACCATTGATGAAGCAGGTTATACCCGCCTAACGTTAGGGCCTATTCTCTCTTACACGGTAAAAGACGCTTTCAAATTTTATGCAACAGGAGGAGTTGCCGCAGGAAGAAGATTGGAATTTATAAACACAGCAGAAGAAGTATTGGACAGAACGCCAGAAAACGGATCCTTTTTTAGAGTAGGATTCTCTTTCAACCCCTCCCCAAAAATGAAGTCAAAGCGATAATAATCTTAACCTTTTATGGAACTATAATGTACAAAACTATTTTCAGCTTAATATTATTGCTGTTCACCTTCAGTGGATTACAAGCTCAGAAAGACTTTGAGGTATTCATCATTTCGGATGCCAAAGAACAAGAAAACCATTTTTTTGAAGAGGCTATAAAAGCAGAGATAAATGCTCTATTGGCTTCGCAGTATAATATCAACTTTACCGAGATATATACTTCTGGAGATGCCAGTAAGATAAGCCAAGAAATACAGGCACTGTATGCTAAAAACCGTGCAGATGCAGTTATCACAACGGGCATAGTATCTAGTGGAATACTTTCCAATCAAGATACCTTTCACATACCCTCTATCGCCTCCACTCCGTTAAGTAGCAAAACGGACTCAGATGCAAACTCAACCGAAGCGTCTAGCGGTATCTCCAATTTTACTTACCTCAATACACCTTTTAAAATAGAAGAAGGGATTAAGATTCTGAAAGAAATTTGCCTGAACAAAAAAATAGCCATACTCACCTACCCTGGTCTTATTGAAATCGGAATGAATAGGTTGCAACGCTACTCTGAAATAGAAGCAAACATAGGGTGGGTAGCACTGGAAAGTGACCTTAGCAGTACGGTTCCCAAAATCCCAGAGGATGTGGAAGGGGTTTACATTTTATCTCCTCTAAGGAACTACTCCTCAGACCAAATCCAACAACTTTTTGAACAACTCAATACACGCAAGTTACCTTCTTTTACTTTGTTGGATACACCCATGTTACAGCTGGGTGCTTACGCCTCTTTTGCGGTAAGTGACCAACTCCAAAAAATGCCGAGGAGAATTGCTTTAAACGTAGAAAAAATAGCAGAAGGTAAAAATCCCAAAGATTTCTCGGTAAATGTGGAAGAATTTACCAGTCAATTGGTGGTAAATATGGAAACGGTAAACAAAACTGGGAAATACCCCACTTGGCGTGTTTTGGATAATGCACTGCTAACCAACATCAACAAGCTTAGCACTTCACGGGTACTCAACCTCAAAGCCGTCATTGCTGAAGGTCTTCAAAACAACCTAGGCTATCAAATAGAAGCCAAACAGACCGAAATAAGTAGCAAAGAGGTGGGGTTGGCCAGGAGTAATTATTTACCTCAATGGAATATAGAAACCACTGGACTTTTCCTGGACGAAAATACCGTAAATGGCTCTTTGGGTACCAAAGGAGATTTCAACTGGACCACAGGCACCTCATTCTCCCAATTGATTCTTTCCGAACCCGCTATGGCAAACATCACTATCCAAAAGCTACTGTTTGAAAGCCAGCAACAAGTGCAGAAGCAATCGGAACTAGACGTTATCTTGGAAGTAGCTCAACGCTATTTTAGTTACCGCCAAGTCTTGTCTGTGGCCGAGTTGCAAAATGAAAATATAAAGGCAGTAAATCAAAACTTAACCATAGCCAGCGACAAAGCAAAAGTAGGTTATAGTGGTGCCAGTGATGTATACCGTTGGGAAACCGAATTGAATCTGGCAAAAACTGACCTCTACAACACCAATGCACAACTTAAAGCGGCACGTTTTCAGTTAAACGAAACCTTAAATCGACCTATCGATGAGGAATTTACCATTGAATCGTCAGAAGACGTAGATCGGTTGATTAAAGGATTAGATGAAATTTTCTTGAACCTCATTCAAAATCAAAGCACTTTAGATCAACTATCTGATTTTATGGTACGGGAAGCTTTGCAGAACCTTCCTGAGATGAAGCAAATAGAATTGGCTTTAACCTCCCAAGAACGTTTGCTACGATCAAATAATCGTGCTTTTTATCTACCTACAGTAAGCTTTGGCGCGAGTTACGAATATCCATTAGAAGTGGTAAATCCAGGCGAGCCATTACCCATACCCGATATTGAAATTGACATCAACCCCAGTTGGAATGCTGCTTTTACCCTTTCCATGCCCATCTTCGCTGGTGCCTCAAGAAAATACCAGAGAGACAAGACCAAAGTTGAGTTCTACCAATTGCAAGACCAACAAAAGGAGTTAAGCAACTTATTAGAGCTACAGCTAAGATCCAGTATGGAAACCGTTAATGCAGCTTATAATAATATTCGACTCACCAAAGATGCAGCCGTAGCAGCAGAGAAAAATGTGGTTATTGTTCAGGATCTCTACAAATCGGGACAAGTAGATGTAATATCTCTAGTAGATGCCCAAAACTCTTTACTAAGCGCTCAAATTAATGCCACCAATGCTATCTATCAATTTATGCTCGATTACTTTTCGCTACAACGCTCAATGGGGAACTACACCTATTTAGCTACCGAAGAGCAAAGAAGGCTTTTTTTACAACGATTTCTGGAATTTAAAACCAACTGATTATGAAACTCCTCAAGGTGTTAATAGTACTGACACTTTTCTGCATATCCTGTAATGAAAATACTAAAACAGTAGAAAAAGAGATACGTCCAGTTAAATACGCAAAAATTGGGGAATCTACTGGACTGGAATCCTACACTTTTTCGGGGGCGGTAATCGCTAAAAACGAAGTGGCTCTGAGTTTTAAAGTGACAGGTACGTTAAACCAACTGAATGTAGCTCTAGGTGATAAAGTAAAAAAAGGACAACTTATCGCTACGGTAGATCCTACCGACTACACCCTACAATCAGAACAAGCCGTCTCGCAAAAAGAAGGGGCCGTAGCCAATCGAGAAAGTGCCGAAGCAAATCTAAAATCCTCCGAAACACAGCTTATCAGTGCGCAAGCGAGCTACGATAGAATTGCTAAGCTGTACGAGAATAACAGTGTTTCCTTGAACGAATATCAGCAATCAAAAGCGGGTTTAGATGCGGCAAAAGCCCAATACGATGCCAGCAAGTCACAGCTAGACGCAGCGATCAGTTCCGTTACCACTGCCGATCAACAATTACAAGCCGCCAACAATCAAGTAGGCTATACACGCGTATATGCACCGATAGATGGCGTGATTACCGATGTCACGGTAGATGCGAACGAAATGGTAAGTGCGGGAGCTGTGATTGCGGTTGTAAGTTCAACAGGTCAAATGTTGGTAGAAGTAGGTGTTCCAGAAATACTCATCAATAGACTGGTAAAAGGTCAAAAAGCGGTAATTAAACTCCCCTCCTTACCTGAACAACAATTTGATGCTGAGATTGTGGAAGTAGCGTTCGCATCAGGAACTACTACCACGTATCCCGTTAAATTGAAAATAGTAGATCCCATACAAGATATTAGACCAGGAATGGCTACTGAGGTTGACTTTAGAATAGATAATACTCAAACTATAGCAACTGACTTCACTATGGCTCCTATAAAAGCAGTGGCTAGTGGAACCGAGGGAAACTATGTCTTTAAATTGATACCAGATGAAGAAGGTGGTCAATACATAGTAAAAAAAGTAAGCGTTCAACTCGGCAACATAACCGATAACGGATATATCATAAAAGAAGGGGTAAACCGAGGAGATCTCATTGCAATTGCTGGTCTCAACGCCTTGTACGACGGAAAAGTAGTTAAACTTTTAGAAAAGTAGTGGATATGAATTTAACAGGATTTGCCCTAAAATTTAATAGAGTTACTCTTTTGGCCTTGATGGTGATCATCATGTTAGGGCTTTTGGAATATCAAAGTTTGTCTCGAGATAGTATGCCTCCCTTCGTTGTGAGGGCCGCCAAAGTGATTACCCAGTTTCCTGGCGCAAGTCCCGAACGTGTAGAGTCCTTGATTTCTGATAAAATAGAAAAGGTATTACAAGAAATCCCCGAAGTAAAAACCATTTCCAGCTCCAGCAGAACAGGTGTTTCTGTGGTAACCCTAGTGGTGCAGGACAATGTACCAGAAGGAGAACTTCAGTCTATTTGGGATCTAGCAAGAAGGCAAATAGAAAGCATTAAAAACGATTTACCCGATGGCATTTTTGGTCCCAATGTAGAAGACAACGACATTGGTGTGGTATATGGAATTATAGTAGGCCTGGAATCTGACGGCTTCGAGTACAGTGAATTGAAAGAATATGCGGATGACTTGAGGGATGATCTCATTGCCTTAGACGATGCCTCAAAGGTGATTATTGGAGGGGTGGTAGACGAACGAATTTATGTAGAATACAACGATGCAAAACTGGCTCAGATAGGACTCACTTCTTCTCAACTACAGAGCACTATCTCATCTAGTAACATCATTATTCCTTCGGGTCAAGTGAATATAGAGGAAGAAGCGATCATTTTAGAACCTTCTGGAAATTTCGAATCGGTTGAGGCCATTCAAAATCTGGTAGTTCCCATAGGCCGTTACGGAGAAACCGTCCGTTTAGGCGACATTGCCACGATTCGAAGAGGCTACGTTTCTCCCAAAGAATCCATTGTCAGAATCAATGGAAATCAAGCACTAGCGCTGTATATCTCCTTAAAAGAAGGAGCGAATTTGATCGAGCTAGGCGAAGAGGTAGATGAACTGATACAACAGTACAACTCGAGTAGACTACCACTTGGAATTGAAGCCATCCGCGTGGCTTCACAAGATAATGAGGTACAGAAGAAACTAGATGTCTTTGTAGGCAATTTGGGGCAAAGTATTGTTATCGTTCTTCTGGTGATTTTACTTATACTCGGATGGCAAGCGGGTGTCATCATCGCCAGTTTAATTCCCGGTACCATCATCCTTACCTTTTTATTGATGGGACTATTTGATGTGGGTTTAAACCAAGTAACACTGGCTTCCCTAATCATGGCACTTGGACTATTAGTGGATAATGGAATTGTAATGGTAGAATCCTTACTTGAAAAATTGCAAGAAGGACAAAGTAAGTTTCAAGCTGCGGTCAATTCTGCAAAAGAATTCATGACGCCTTTATTGATATCTTCATTAACCACCAGTGCGGCCTTTCTCTCGTTCTACCTTGCCGATGGTGCTATGGGAGAAATGATGGGAAACATTTTCTTGGTTATTACTATGGCCTTGTTATCCTCTTGGATATTCGCCTTCACCATCATTCCTCTTTTTGCCTCCTATTTCCTAAAGGTGAAACAAGGAGAAGGGGCGATGAACACTATTTTTGATAAAATACGAGGGCGTTATAATCTCTTCCTAGACTGGTCCCTGGAAAGACCGGGCATAACGATTACCGCTATTGGAGTAATATTCATTATTTCCATCTTCGGATTTGGTTTTATCCCCAACATTTTCATGCCTCCCAGCGATAGAAATCTAGTGATCGTAGATATCAATTTTCCATTAGGTACTAAAATCGAAACATCAGATGCTCAGGTAGCTTTGATCGAGCAGTTTATGAAGGATAGCCTTCAGGTAGTTGACGATCAAAGTGAGGGGCTAGTCAATTGGTCATCTTATATTGGTAAAGGACCTGAGGCCTATGATCTAGGTTATTTTGCGGGCGAAGCCAATTCAGGTTACGCCCACATGTTACTCAATACTACTTCTAACGCAGCAAACGATATCGTAATTGATCGTTTGAGAGACTTTGTAGACGATAACATTCATGATGCAGAAATAAAAATCAGTCGCTTAGTAGGTGCTGGCGGTGCAGAAGCTCCCATTGAAATCCGAATTTCTGGTAGAGATGCGGATGAACTGTTTGCCATTACCCAAAGAATTGAAGAACGTTTGTGGCAGACTGAGGGGTTAATCAATATCTCTGACAATTGGGGTCCACGAAGCAAAAAATTGTATGTAAATATTGATGATAACAAATTAGCGCGTTCAGGTTTAACCAATCAGGATGTAGCGTCTTCCTTACTCACCTCTTTGAGTGGATATGAGGTAGGTGAATTTCGAGGTAAAGAAAACAG
This sequence comes from Bacteroidota bacterium, assembly GCA_039198955.1. Classification (GTDB taxonomy): domain Bacteria; phylum Bacteroidota; class Bacteroidia; order Cytophagales; family Cyclobacteriaceae; genus Tunicatimonas. Next base: position 43,297 of record JBCCTI010000048.1, read on the forward strand.
CATTCCTATCATCATGAAAAAAGAAGATAGCGATGACTTGGCTTTTACCGATATTCAAAACCTCAATGTGTTTTCACAAAACCAGGGGACGAGCGTTCCTCTATCTCAAGTAGCTCAGATTGAAGTACCCTGGCAGTATTCCAAAATACTGAAACGTGACCTCAAACTCAACCTCACGATTCAGGCCAATTTGGAAATCGGATATCTGGCTAGTGATATTATGGATAATGTGATTTATCCTATGATGGAGGAAGAAGCTGAAAATTGGCAGCAAGGCTATGCTTATGAGTTTGGGGGCGATGCCGAAGGAAGCAACGATGCCATGGGAGCCATTTTACTCAACTTACCCTTATCCTTCTTCATTATTATACTCTTACTGGTCATCCAATTCAATTCTGTTCGTAAAGCAACCATTATTCTATTAACCATTCCATTGGCGATTGTTGGTGTTACTGGCGGGCTATTGTTAGCAAATTCCTTGTTTAGTTTCACGGCATTTTTAGGAGTTATCTCTTTAGCGGGTATCATTATTAACGATGCAATTGTACTGGTGGATAAAATTGGAAGTGAGCTAAAAGAAGGAAAAGGTTTGGTAGAAAGTATCAAAAAGTCTGCTAATGACAGGTTCAGCCCTATTCTGCTGACTACTTTAACTACATCTTGTGGCATGATACCGCTTTGGACGAGTGGAGGGGAGCTTTGGTCGCCTATGGCGATTACTATTATATTTGGGCTTCTCTTTGCAACTATTATTTTGTTGATATTTGTACCCGTCATTTATCAATCGCTTTTTCGATTCAAGGCAGATACAAATTAGTATTATCACTTCCCATCAAGCTAGTTCACGCTTTAGACGCGTACGGGTATCAGTCGACGCGTTCAAAACACGCCTTAGTAAATAAGTTGAAATGAAAGGACTTAGAGCAAAATCTCTTCAAAGGCAATCTCTTGAGCGGCGAGTACAAACATAGTAGCGGGTAGTCCCTGAGTGCGTTCGGAGAGTTGCTCGTAATAGGCCAGAAAGTTCTCATTCGGTTCAGCCAAACCGAGCATAATTAAATCTGCCGACTGGGATTCTTGCTTCAGCAGCGTCCAGAAAGGTTTTTGGGGGTTGACAATAACCTTCTGTTGAAAAGAAATGCGCATATTTTGGATGATCTGCTTGAGATTGGCCTCGGCATCCTGGGCAGCGGCTTCGGAGGGCACGGCCATCTTTACGGTAATATCGGCGTATCGCCAAGCGGGATCATTACTAATCAGGTAGGCGAGAATCATCATTAGAGCACCATTTTTCCGTAGCCCGCCCCACCATACATCAATAGTACGTTTACGTTGGAAGCCTTCCTTTTCGTCGTCCCGTACAATCACCACATTGCGCCGGGCTTCGTAAAACTGCTGAATCATGTCGCAGTAGGGGCCATGGTGGGAGAGTTCGCGGGTATCGCCCAGTATGATAGTATTAGGCACTAAGGCACCAATACCGTAGGTCTGCACCAGCCGTAACCCCCCGCTGAATGGATCCTCGTCGGAAGTGACTTTCACCAAAGACTCTACGCCTCGCTCTTCTAAGTAGTCGCGAATATTCGTTTCCAATGATTTTAATCGGTCATAAGCAATATCATTAGTTTTCAGTACCGTGGCTACGGTGAGTAAGGAACTACGTTGGGCAATGGCTTTGGCTAACTCAATCAGATGCCAACGTCGGGTAGGGGCACCGGATAGCACTAATAAATGAGGCCGCCAGTTTTTGGGGTCAGGAGTATGGTCAATTCGTAGTAGGGCAGTACGGGTCAGAGCTAGCCACATTCCTCGGCGAACGTCGCCCCAGGTGGTCCGCAACCCTCGTCTTTTCAACCATACAAATGTAACCCCTACCAGAAAAATAGCAATCAGCGTAGCCAGAGGGTTAATCAGAAACATTACGGCAATACAACCGACTGCTCCCAGTAGGGAAAAAAACCAATGAGTACGAAAGCTCGGTCGGAACGATGGGCTACCTAGCAACCGTTCCACTCCAGCGGCTATGTTTAATACGCCGTAGGTGGTTAGAAAAAACATTGAGAGAATTGGGGCAATCATGTCCAAGTCACCAAGTATTACCGCAATAATAGCCAACACCATCGTAAAAATTGTTCCCGCCCGGGGAATGCCAGTGGCTGGATGTTCCCGTCCTAGCCAGTGGAAACTTCGGGGTAGTACCTGATCTTGAGCCAGAGCCTGAAGTATACGAGGTGCTCCCAAAATACTGCCCACTGCACTCGATAAGGTTGCCCCCCATACCCCAAGCAAAATAGCATCACCCCATAACGAGATACGTCGCATCACCAGGGGGTCGTCAATCAAGGTATTGGCATCGACCCGGGTGGCCAGAATGATCGGTAAAACCATGTACACTAAATAACCACAACCTACGGCGAGAAAAGTACCTTTAGGAATTGATTTAGCTGAATCTTTTAGATCGCCGGATAAATTAACTCCCGCCATGATACCCGTTACTGCGGGAAAAAATACGGCAAATACTATCCAAAAACTTTCTCTAGGTCGTTCGGAATCTGACCCCAACATTTCCACCGGGGCATCTTCTAGGGGGCTACCAAATGCCAGCGAAAGTAGAGAAATAATAATTGCGGCTAATATAAAGTACTGAGTGCGGATAGTAGCTTCGGTCGAAAAGAGGGCTAACAGTCCAATAGCGACCGTCACTCCAATTCCTACCAAGGTCATATTTAACGTAGGAAATACCGCTACCAAACTTTCGGCAAATCCGATTACGTATAATGCCACTGATAGAGCTTGGGCAATAAACAACGGAATGCCTACCGCCCCGCCTACCTCAATTCCCAGTGATCGGCTGATCATGTAATAGGCACCACCACCTTTCACTTGGGTATCGGTAGCTATAGAAGCGATGGATAGAGAAGTTAAAAAAGTGATACTGGTAGAAAGGGTAACGATAATCAGCGTCCCGATCAAGCCCACGTTACCTACCACCCAGCCAAAACGCAGGTACATGATTACCCCCAGAATGGTGAGCAGGGAAGGGGTAAATACCCCACCGAAAGTACCTAGTTTTCGAGGTGAAGTGGCCTGTTCTGGCAGGTATGACTTTTTGAGTTCAGTTCCGTTAGCTGGCATGGTAATGAACTGATTGGTGGGTAATCATCAGGAAAGGGGGTTAAGCCAAAGGGTGATCTTTTGTTTCTGATCCCCAAAATATGGGATAAATTCTTACCGGACACCAAAATTATACGTATTCGTTCCGAAGAGAAGCCTTATTTGGGAATGGCAATATATTTTTCAGGAAATTTATTTTAAAAATGGTAATCCATATGTTGTTTTAATTGTTTTTTCGTATCTTAAAGGGAATTAAACGGGAATTCTTATCAATTCCTCATTTTACGGTTTCCCTTTTTTTACTACTTTACAACAATCTAGCTCCTCAGTGAGCATCAGGCCGCGTTCGTTCGTTGGCCTTTTTTTATAGGTAAAGGTCTTTCTACTCTACATTTTTCTAGTACGGAAAACTACGATGGTTTTGGATTTAGTAGTAAGAAGAGCTTACCTTGGTAGGTAAAATTACCAAAATGCAAAAGGCTCAACTGTTACTCATTTTTGTATTGCCAATCAGCTTCATCGGATTGGGCTGCCAATCTTCCAATTCTAGTCAATCCGACACCGAAGAGGTTAATGAAGCAGATAGTGTAATAACCCAGGAGTTTCTAACTGACCCTTTAGTTTCCCACCTATACACGGCTGACCCCTCCGCGCACGTCTTTAACGATACCTTGTATATTTATCCCTCTCACGATATTGAGTCTGATATTCCGGCGGATGATCTGGGCAGTCAATTCGATATGCGAGATTATCACGTATTCTCTATGACTGAAATGGGCAGTGAAGTTACCGACCACGGGGTTGCTTTATCAGTAGGTGAGGTTCCCTGGGCTGAACGGCAAATGTGGGCACCCGATGCTGCCTATCGCGATGGTATGTACTACCTGTATTTTCCGGCTAAAGACAAAGCGGGTATTTTTAAAATAGGAGTAGCTACCAGCACGTCGCCTACTGGTCCATTTAATCCTAATCCTGAACCCATAGCAGGAAGTTTTAGTATTGATCCTGCTGTGTTTAAAGACAGTGATGGGGCATATTATATGTATTTTGGCGGTATTTGGGGCGGACAGTTACAACGCTGGGAGGGTGGAAATTACGTGTCTGAGGATACGTACCCCGCCGACAATCAGCCAGCCATTAGCCCTAAAGTAGCCCGGTTAACCGATGATATGCTGGAGTTTGCCGAAGAACCAAAAGATGTGGTAATTCTAGATGAAAGCAGTGAGCCCCTGAAATCCGGGGATAACGACCGACGGTTTTTTGAGGCGGCCTGGGTGCACAAGCATCAGAATACTTACTATTTCTCGTACTCTACCGGAGATACTCATTACATTGCTTACGCAACCGGAGATAATCCCTACGGGCCTTTTACTTATCGGGGAGTAGTACTCAACCCGGTACTGGGCTGGACGAACCATCATTCTATTGTGGAGTTTAATGAGCAGTGGTATTTATTTTACCATGATGCTGAACTGTCGGAAGGACAGACCCATTTGAGAAATATCAAAGTAACCGAGCTTACCTATCGGTCGGACGGTAGTATTGAGACTATTACTCCCTAGCCTGTAGTAATAAATTAGCCCTAGAATAGCCATTCTAGGGTAGCTTTCGTAACTTTCTGGCTCGTTAAACCTAACCTAATATGCCTACCCTAGTAGAAACTGCTGTTGATTTTTCGGCTATCAAGCAAGCAAGCCGGGATGCTTTACAGTTGAGTAATGACGTTATTAATCAGGTACTGCAAGCCGTAGCTGATACGGCAGTGGCCCAAACTGACTATATTCTGACGGAGAACCAGAAGGATCTAGACCGAATGGATCCGGCGAATCCCAAGTACGACCGTCTGAAGCTTACGGTCAAACGACTGGAAGCCATTGCCCAGGATATGCGAAATGTAGCTGACCTACCATCTCCGCTAGGAAAAGTGCTGGAAGAAAGAACCCTAGCAAACGGATTACAGCTTAAAAAAAGATCGGTGCCGTTGGGAGTAGTGGGGGTGATCTATGAAGCCCGTCCTAATGTCACCTTCGATGTGTTTGCCTTATGCCTGAAAGCCGGAAATGTAGCCGTACTCAAGGGAGGTAGCGATGCCGAGTATTCTAACCTCGCTATTGCCGAAGTCATTCGTAAGGTGCTGGTGGAGTACCAACTTAACCCTAACCTGATGAGCCTGCTCCCGGCCTCTCGGGAAGCAACCCACCACCTACTTAATGCCGTGGATACGGTAGACGTAATTATCCCCCGGGGTAGCCAGAACCTGATTGATTATGTGCGGGAAAATGCCAAAGTACCAGTGATTGAAACCGGAGCGGGTATTGTCCACACGTACTTTGACAAAAGTGGTGATTTGGAAAAGGCAAAAGCTATTGTATTCAATGCTAAGACCCGGCGGGTGAGTGTTTGTAATGCCCTAGATTGTTTGATTATTCACCAGGAGCGACTGTCGGATCTGCCGGAGATTACTCGCCAGTTGGCTACCAAAGACGTAAAGATATACGCCGATAAACTGAGCTACACGGTATTATCCGGTAAGTATCCCGATGCCTTGCTACAACCCGCTTTCCCGGAGCACTTCGGTACTGAGTTTTTATCGCACCGCATGGCCATTAGAACCGTGAGTAACCTAAATGAAGCTCTTGACCATATTGCCCACTACAGTTCAAAGCATAGTGAAGCTATTGTTGCTGAAGATGAAGTTACGGTACAGCAATTCATGCAACTCGTTGATGCCGCCGCGGTCTACGCTAATACTTCTACTGCCTATACCGATGGGGCTGAATTTGGAATGGGAGCCGAAATTGGTATCAGTACGCAGAAACTACACGCCCGCGGACCAATGGCTTTGCCGGAGTTAACCAGTTACAAGTGGCTAGTTTACGGCCAGGGGCAAGTGAGGTAAAATATGAGATGAGAAATATGAAAGGTGAAAGTGGGAAGCGGTTCGCCGCGGACGAAAGATGGCAACCAGAAATTGCTTGGTAGGAATTAAAGGGCAAAGGGTAAAATATACATATAATCAACTTTAATCGTCTAGCTCCTAGCCATTTTAGCAATCAGCAATTTATTCCCGGATTTTATCTAGTAATTGATTGAGGGTATCTATCTCACAGTCAGTGAGTTTATTTTGTCCGTGCATTGCTTTATCAATCTCAGGTGATACCTGCTCGAGTAATTCTAACCCCTTTTTGGTAATTAGGATATTAACCCGGCGACGATTTTCTGGACAAATTTCCCGAGTAACGTAGCCATTAATCCTGAGTTTCTCTACCAGGCGAGTGACGTTCGACATACGGTTGAGCATTCGCTCGGTGATCAACTGTAGGGAAGAGGGGGTAGGATATTGCCCCTTCAGAATGCGCAATACATTAAATTGTTCTTCGGAAATACCGTATCTTTTAAAGATAGGCAACGAAATGCTGGCAAGCCAATTTGAAGTGAATCTGATATTTAGTACCACTTTGTGAAAGGGGTTTTTAAACGTCGTCTGCTGAATTTCTTGCTCGATTTGCATGATGGTGGTTTAATCTGTTGTTGATACAACAGTGCAGTAGTAAAAAAGTTCTTTAATAAGTGCAAGGTTAAGGGAGGTGACAAGTTTAAGGCAGCCACCGCGCGGTTTTTTAGTTACAAGTTAATAGTAACCCTGGCTCGGAACCTGCAACTTGAAACCTCAGACTTGTATCCTAAGTTTTCCAGCTTAAAACGTGTAACTAACAATGAGCAAAATCTTAATTATTGGGGCGGGTGGAGTCGGTAACGTAGTCGCCCATAAGTGTGCCGAGGTATCTTCCGTATTTAGTGAAATATTACTGGCTAGTCGTACCAAATCCAAATGTGATAAAATTGCCGAGCAGGTGCGTGAGAAGTTTCCTCAGACGCAAATTAGTACTGCCCAAGTAGATGCTGACCGGGTAATGGATTTGGTAGCCTTAATGAAAGAGTTTGATCCCAAATTGGTAATTAACGTGGCGCTACCGTACCAGGACTTAACTATTATGGATGCCTGCCTCACCATGAAGGTACATTACTTAGATACGGCGAATTACGAACCCCGCGATGTAGCCAAATTCGAGTACAAATGGCAATGGGATTACCGAGAGCGGTATGAGCAAGCCGGAATTATGGCTCTGCTGGGTTGTGGATTTGATCCGGGCGTCACTGGGGTGTTTACGGCTCACGCCCAGAAGCATCATTTTGATGAAATTCACTATCTGGATATTGTAGACTGTAATGCTGGGGATCACGGGAGGGCCTTTGCTACCAACTTTAATCCTGAAATTAATATTCGGGAGATTACCCAGCGCGGACGTTACTGGGAGCAAGGGAAGTGGATAGAAACTGAACCGTTGGAAGTTCATCAGTCGGTTGATTATCCAGAAATCGGTGAGCGGGAATCGTACTTACTCTATCATGAGGAACTGGAATCGTTGACCAAAAACATTCCGCATCTGAAGCGGGCGCGCTTCTGGATGACATTTTCGCCCCAGTACATCACCCACTTGCGAGTGCTGGAAAACGTGGGTATGACCCGCATTGACCCAGTCAAGTTTAAGGGACAAGAAATTGTTCCATTAGAATTTCTGAAGGCGCTATTGCCTGAACCATCCTCATTAGGCGAAGATTACCACGGTCAGACTTCTATCGGTTGCCAGATTAAAGGACTGAAAGATGGTGAAGAGAAAACTTATTACGTGTATAATAACTGCGACCATGCCCAGACCTATCAGGAAGTGGGTGCTCAGGCAGTGTCCTACACTACCGGGGTACCCGCCATGATTGGGGCGATGCTAATACTCACTAATCAGTGGATGCAACCCGGAGTGTATAATGTAGAAGAACTTGATCCCGACCCATTCATGGAAGCTCTCAACCAGTACGGACTACCTTGGCATGAGCGAGTAGATGAACCGTTGGCGTTTACGTATCCTGATAAGTAATAAGTGCGAAGCAGAACGGAAAGTTGAATGTCTGGCCTATACCTCAGTTGAGTAATCTAAACCCATCTTACTCATAGCATCTACGTTTTTTTGGATTAATTCCGGGTCATCATTGGTACCTGAACGATACGGTCTGGCAACTAATATCATAAGCGGTTTTTGAAAGGTAGTCATATCAGATTATGAATTTTGGCATATTGCAACAGCATAATAGTTTTTCCATCCTTGATTTCGCCAGTGTAGATCATACTGAATGCCTTATCAAAATCTAATTCTAAAACTTCAATATTTTCTTGTTCATCCTCCAAGCCCCCACCATCACTAGTTTTCATATCTTTATCATATTCAGCAATAAAGAAATAAAGAATCTCAGTGACTGAACCGGGCGACATATAAGACTCGAATATCTTCTCTACTTTAGTGACTTTGTAGCCAGTCTCTTCTTCCGTTTCTTTCTTTATGCAGTCTTCGGCGTTATCCTTGTCCAGTAGCCCGGCACACGCCTCAATGAGCATTCCGGTTTCATTTCCGTTAATATAAGTTGGTAGCCGAAATTGACGAGTAAGAACCACTGTTCTCTTTTTCTGATTATACAGTAGAATGGTGGCACCATTTCCTCTGTCGTATGCCTCTCTAGAATGGGTTTCCCATTGCCCATTATTCTTCTGATATTCGTAGGTCACCTTATTTAGCACATACCAATTATCAGCAAGCACTTCTGTCTTCTTTATTTTGATTCTATCGTTTTCCATTTTTTCTATTCTTTGACTTGACAATCACATTCAGTCCAAAATGCTTTATATACAGTGCTGTGGGGCGTTCTTCAATGATCTTTGGAATCGTTGAATTGCCACAGTACATTCACTAGTTGCCATTTTCCATTCAATTTTACGATATGCATATAATCAATCCAGTCATCCGCTATGAGTTTTACCGAAGCGGTTTTATCATATATATCTAGTATGATAACTTCTTTTTTCGGGTTTGCCGGAAACTGGTCTCCAGCTTGGTTGTAGGTTTCGGCTAGTAGAATCATCGCATCGGTAAAGGTTTCTCTCAAGTACTCCTTCCCAGTTGTTTTGTCCGTCCAAAAAGTTCTTTTAACCATTCTGGGATGAGCCGCTCGTTCAAATTGTTCGGGCTTCACATTATGCTGAGATTCGATATAGTCCAACGCAACTTGCTTGATGGCCAGCGAGTCCTTTTGCGTCTGTCCGTGAACGCCCAATGCGCTCAGGCATAAATAGAAAATCAATAGTATATTTTTCATGTTTTTCATTGGTTGCGTAACGGTCTTATCACCGGGTTGCGTGCTTCATAATTTCATTTTACTTTATGCTAATTTTTGGTTATGTCCGGGCGTTACTTTGCCAAGTAGACTAAACTACCACCGACCAGGGAAATGATTATTCCAGTAATCTTTGGTAAGCTCAGATCTTCACCTAGTAGTTTATAGCCAAGAAAGGCACCTACTACGATACTTAATTGCCTTACCCCTCCTACGTAGGTAGCTTTACTCATTGCTAAAGCGGTTAGCGTCAGAACATAGGTAAAGCTGTTAAAAAAACCGACTTGGATAATTCTATCTCGGTTTAATTCCCACTCCTTTTTTAACTTACTTTTTTTGAATTTGATAAAGGTTAAAGAACTGTACAAAATAGCCACTATGAGCGTGTACAGGTAGAAATAAAGGAAAGGTTCTATCTTAGAAATGGAGATTTTATCCCAAAGGGTATAACCGGCTACAGTGAGTGCGGCCA
>JBCCTI010000049.1:0-52702 GCA_039198955.1 Bacteroidota bacterium
ACATGATAATATCCTCCAACAAATGAAGACGGCAACGCTCAATGCGCGGGTCTTCTAGCTGCGAAAACATTGTATAAAGTGTCATATTCGCAAAACTGACACTTACCTACTATTTTCACAACCTATAATGAAATCACCCTAAGTTTGGCTAGCCATTGTAGGAGTAGTAGGTATGTTAACAGTCTACGTTTGGACATCTGTCAACAGCGATGAAGCCCAGCAGGTACGGGAGTTAAGAGAAGAGTTAGATTCACTTTCCGATCGAGGTGATCAACTACAGCATAAAATTGATAGCCTTAATCGGTTAGGAGAGGTAGGTTCAGAACTTGTAAAGGATACCAGTTTAGCTACTTCAGATAATACGCTGGAAACCGTGACTCAGTAACACTAACCCATGCTAGTTGCTCGGTGATCTTTTTATGGTATTCTATGGGTTTGACTTTAATATACCTCTGGAATAAAGAGCTTTTGAAGTAGCATTTTGGTACTTTAACTGCTTGGGTCAAATACATTCTGTGCTATGCATAGCGATCATATTAGCTTATGAAGCGTGTGTTGCAACGAAATTACCAGCATTTGAAACATCTGTCCTTATTGAGGTAGGCAGGTGGTAGTTAACTTGCTTAAAAAGTAAGCAAACCATGTTTTACCAGGAATTTATTCCGCCTCCTGCCCTAAAACCGTATATTCATTTGTACGGGGTACTGGAAGAACCGACAATATCTGCAAAGCCTCTTACCGTACAGATTCCACCCATACCGGGGGCAGGATTCGCTTTCTACTACCGAAGAAAGTATCCAATTTTGCTTAGCTCTGACCAAACTGAGCAGACTTTGCCTCATGGTTATATTCTGCCGTACTTCAGAGGTAGTTACACTATTCAATATCGAGGAGGTTTTACGCTCATAGTCGCTATCCTTAAACCGGGTCAAGCCCGAAAGTTTCTAAAGCTGCCCTACGCAGCCATAGTCGGTCAACCTACTTCCTTTTCTGATCTGAACTTAAAAGAACTTGATTATCTGCAAGACCAAGTGCAGGAGGCAAGTAGTAATCATACTCGCATTAACCTGTTAAACAAATTTTTTCTGAGAAAGCTGAAACACATTCAGACCGAACCTGATCTGCTGGATAAGCTTTTGATGGAATGGGTGAAAAATCCGCGAATTCATCTGGAGGCTTTGGCCGATAGGTGTAGGGTAAGTACCCGCCATTTGCGGCGATTGTTTAAGGAACATCTGGGAATTAGTCCGAAAAGCTTTCAAAAAACAGTCCGCTTCAACCGCGTTTTGGCAATTATTTCCCGTCAACAGTTTAGCTCGCTATCGGAAATTGCCTACTGGGCGGGCTACTACGATCATTCGCACTTCGATGCCGAGTTCCGGGAGTTTACCGGGAAAAGACCGACCGAATTTTTACGTCAGCACAACCAGCTAATCGATGCTATGCACTGGCGCAATAGGGTAGAAAATCATCGCGTTATCCAAGAAAGCCAAAAACTGAGCCAGAGCGAGCTGGAATTTTAGGCAGCTAAAAAACAGTCGTGTCCGATTTTTCTTATACTTTATGGGTCATTCATCAAGGTTGTACGAAATGTAAATAAACGTGCTTACAATCAGTAAGATAAAACAAGACTATCCTAAAACGAATCTATGTTCAGATGCCTAAAATGCGTAAAAAAAGCGTAGCTGATATTCTCCACTTGCTAACAGAAGATATTCTTACCCACCTCGGGCAAGTGACCCAGATTGACCGCCATGTCAGCCGCCTACGCGGAGAGCTTATAGTCAAGCTACTCATTTTCAGCATGTTGCGAGGTAACCAATTGAGCACCCGCGTGTTGGAACACTTTTATAACTCTCCACTGTTTAGCCACTTCTCTGGCAAAGGGGCTCATCAGACCCGGCACAGTTCGTTAGCTGACCGACTTAGTAGTATGAAGGCGACTTACTTTGAGCAGCTTTTTCGCTGGACAAGCCAACACTTTGCCCACGTATTACCCAACAATAAATTCATTCAGCAGATCAAACACGCTGATTCTACGCTATGCGCCATCAGCAGTGCCCTAGTAGCTTGGGGGATGCGCGTGGGACCCACCCCCAGAGAGGGGGCTGCTAAAGTACAAGTGAAGTTTACAGTCGGGCTGACTAACTGGTTACCTACGTCACTAGAAAGCTTCTTTGACCAAGATCACCTTTCTGAAGAAACGGCGTTGCGGGAAGCTATCCAACAGGCGAATCCCCAGCCGGATGAACTGGTCGTCTTTGATGCGGGATTGAAGGGGCAGAAGGTCCTACAAGTCTTTGATCAACAGGGAGTTCCCTTCGTTACCCGAGGTACGGATCACCTACGTTATCACGGGGTCAAGGTGCATCGCTACGTCCAGGGTCGCACCGCTGATGGTTTGCGCTTTGTGCAGGATCGTGCGGTCTATTTATACGCTGATGGAGGGCGTTTGATCCGCCATCTATTTTGGTTAGTGGAGGTAGAAGTAGAAGAAAGTGGCGAGCATCTCTATTTTCTGACGAATGTTTGGCAGCTCAGTGCAATGGATATTGCCCGTATTTACCGCCGTCGGTGGGATATGGAGGCGGCCGCCGCTGCGGTGTTTTTTCGCTTCCTCAAGCAAGAGTTAACCGTTAAGCACTTATTGAACCGTAGTGAAAATGGGGTTAAGATTCAGATGTATGCTGCGTTGATCACAGCGATCTTGGTGATTGTTTACAAGGTGAGCAATCGGATACCAAGCTACAAGATCGTTAAACTGAAGTTCGAGGAAGAGTTATTGCTGCTGTTAATGCAGGAGATCAAGACTGAACCACCCCCCAATGGGCAAGGTGTCGCCTTTACCGCTTCATACTCAGTAGCTTAAACCATATTTCGTACAGCCTTGAATCTAAACTACGAATTATTTTGGAATCTAAGTTGTAATTGTACACAGCATCTCTAATATTGTAAATATTTTACCGATCATTGTAGTATACAACTTTATATCGCGAACTTGTGCCATTCAATCCTTTTATCACTGAAACGCTTAAAACTAGTAGTTTTCAAAATAGCTGAACAGCGTGGCGTAAAAATCTTCCTTCATCTTTATAGTGTCAATAGAGCGATAATAATTAATCTTACGGTTACCACTATCGCGGGAAGTAGTGACTTCTACTGTCTCCGTCCACTCGGGGTGAATCATCGCTTCAACTAGGGCTAAGTCCCAAATGGTGCGTTCTTTTCGGCTACCGTCCAGATGCTGATACCAGCGGTCTACCAGAATTTTGCCCATCGGGTGGGCGTTGAGTAGTTTTTCTTCTACCTCAGCAAAGGTAAAGGTCATGGCTGAGGCCACGTTTACTGGAATAACGTTCATCTCCACCTCCGAAGTAAGCAGGATTTCCAGTGCCTGGACATCCATTACAGCATTGAAATCTACCCTTTTGAGAACGTTCTGCTCAAAGTCATAGCTAGTGCCTAGCCAGTAGAGTTCAATCTTAGACTCGATGGATGGGTCAATATAAATGGCAGAAGCCACATTGGTGAGTGTGCCTAGGGTAACTACTGTGAGCTTTTCACCCTCTGGAGTAGTTTTCGCTTGCTTAATAATTTCGTAAGCTGCGGCCGAATGCCGGGCTTGGTCACCCCAATCGTACATCCGGGCAGCTCCACCTCGGAGGGTAGACACCGAAAGACCTAGTTCCCCTACTAGTAATTGATTGAGCCGATAACTATTTTCCATCGTATTATCTTCCGCCCACTGACTAGTTTGCCAATGAGCTGCCGTCAGGGCGAGAATCTCCCAAGAAGGTTCTACTAGTGCCCGGGCGATGGCGTACAAGTCGTCTACTTCATTACCGGTATCGGCGTCCAGAATCAGCCGGGTAGTTGATTGGCTTATCGCTTGATTATCAAGCAGTATAAGATTCAAACTTAACGTAAGAACTAGGTAAAATTTGACGGATAAAGACGGTAGTTGCATAGTGATAGGATATTAAAAAGGGTAGTTTACGTATTTTGACCGATGTAAGCAAGTTCTGGCGGATGTGTAAACAACTTTAGAAGTTTTTGTCACTGCATACTGAACCTGAGTAACTTGGCTCGAGACTTCTGAAGTCTCTCCGGCAATAGAAAATATGCTTTAAAAAGCAACGGGAACAAAGAAGAGAAACTGAATGTGCAGAGCATTATCGTTTCCACTGTCGCTACCGAGTTGAGATATATTATCCAGATAATCGGTCAGAAAATTAGCGAAGCCGACCTTGCTGCCAACCCCAAATCGGTTAGGAAAGAAATAGTTAACGCCAAGCTGAGTCGGTAGCATCACTGCTACGTTGCCGTAGGTTTCGTTAGGGGCTCGGGTGCTCAAGTCATCCTGCAAGTTCTGATCAAATTGGTCTCGGGACGAAAAACGGATAAAGCCCAGTCCTTGACTTAAATAAACCACCAGGCCGTTATATCGTACCACGTCGTACTCCAACCCATAGTGAACCGATAAAAAGTTAGTTTTGAAGAAACGATTGGCGGTATTGACTTCTGGATCAAAAACCCGCTCGCCCCGGGCTTGTCCAGTGAGGGTTCCGTAAGCTAGATGTATTCCACCGTGCAACCGACGTTGGTGGTTAAATAGCAAGCTTCCCTGAAAAGCCAGAGTCCACTTATCGTAAGGTTGTCCCAGGTCACCCTGATAAGCATTCGTACTGACTCCAATCGCGATTTTAGCGTTACCGAGCGTATCGGTAGTCTGAGCATTTGCCGTAAAAACCAATCCGAGTAAGCTAAGAAGTAACCAGTAGATTTTTTTCATATTTCACACCCCATATTTTTCAATACACCCACTGTATAATACCTAGGGTAATCAAAAGTAGTACCATAATGGAAAGAACGTTCAGGAAAAAGCCGGCTTTTACCATATCGGCAATGCGGATATGACCGCTGGAGAATACAATGGCGTTAGGTGGGGTAGAGACGGGCATCATAAAAGCACAGCTAGAGGCGACGGTGACTGGGGCGACTAGCAACATAGGTTCTATCCCCAAACTATCGGCAATGCCCAGTACCACTGGAGCAAAAATCACAATCAGCGCTACGTTGCTCATAATCTCAGTAATAAACAATGAGAATGCCGTGAGGGCTAAAATCAGAATTGGTAAGGCAAGGGTGCCTTCCCCGGCTAGGCGTTCGCCCACCAATTGTACAATCCCGGTCATTTCCATGCCCTTCGCCAAGCAAAGTCCGCCACCGAACAGTAGTAAAATTCCCCACGGCAGACGCTCAGTACTCTTCCAGTCTAGCACGTACTCCTGACTTTTTATACTTATTGGCGTCACGAACATTAAGATGCCACCGCCCATCGCAATAATGGTATTATTCAGGTACTTATCACCCAACCAGTCATTAATTGTAGTCTGAAAAATCCAGCAGAAAGCAGTAAGCGTAAAAATGACCCCTACCGTTTTTTCTGCCTTCGACATGGTACCTAGCTCTCCTAGTTTATCGGCAATAATATTTCCTGACCCAGCTAACCCTTTTAGCCGATGGCGGAACAGTACCTGGGTAATCATCAGATAAGTGCAGGTCAGTAGCGTAACACACACCGGGATACCTACCAGCAACCAGCGACCGAAGGCTATTTCCCGATCGTAAAACTCTTGCATATAGCCGACCATCACTACGTTGGGCGGGGTACCGATAATGGTAGTCGTTCCGCCGATATTCGCTGAATACGCGATGCAGAGCATCAGTCCAACCGCAAATTTCCGGTAGCCCACCTGTGCCTGCGCCGACTGCTGATCTTTTAATAGGTCAATGACTGATACCGCAATGGGCAGCATCATTACGGTGGTGGCGGTATTGGAAATCCACATGCTGAGAAAAGCGGTAGCCAGCATAAAGCCGAGAATGATACCGTTGGCATGGGTTCCGGTGAGTTTGATAAGGTTGAGGGCAATGCGGCGGTGCAGGTTGCGCTTTTCCATGGCCAGGGCAATGATGAAACCACCCATAAACAGAAAGACAATTGGGCTGGCGTAAGGTGCCGCTGCCTCGGTTGTGGGTAAAATGCCTAACACCGGAAAAAGAATAAGTGGTAGCAATGCGGTAACCGGCAGAGGAACCGCCTCAGTAACCCACCACAGCACCATCCATCCGGCAACAGCCAGCACTTTGGTAGCATTGCTATCTAACCCATCAATAGAAACCAAGAAGTAAATTAGTAGAAACAGTACCGGACCAAATAGCAGTCCAATGAACTTTGCATTAACTAGGGATGTCGGTGGTTTTGCTGCCAAAAGACCCGCGCTTTTTCGGTTGTAGAAGCCTAAATTAGCGGATTTCTAGTGAAGAGAAAAATATTGGTAGTCTGAGACATACGAAGTTTTACATCAAAAAATAAACAAACGATTGGATACCCAAAGAAACTTCGGGTGTCTATACCCTGCATTTCTAAAGCAAATTTTCAACAATCTTACCTACAGTCATCCCTTCGGCTTCAGCCTTAAAGTTACGGACGATACGATGGCGCAGAATGGGTTTGGCTACAGCTTGTACATCTTCAATATCGGGAGAGTATTTACCGTTAATTAGGGCATTACATTTAGCGGCCAGCACTAGATACTGAGACGCTCTCGGACCCGCTCCCCACTCCAAAAAGTTGTTGGCTACTTCACTGGCTTTAGCAGAGCGCGGACGGGTTTTGTTCACTAAGCTGACAGCGTATTCTACCACATTGTCAGCAATAGGTACGCGGCGCACCAAGTGCTGGTATTCCACAATCTGCTCCCCCGTAATCACTTCCTGAACTTCGTATTCATTATCTGTGGTAGTTGCTTTCACGATATCGACTTCCGACTCGTAGCTAGGGTACGTCAACTGAATGTCAAACATGAAGCGGTCGAGCTGGGCTTCGGGCAGCGGATACGTTCCTTCCTGTTCAATCGGGTTCTGGGTAGCCAGTACGAAAAAGGGTTTATCCAGTGGATAATCTTCCCCGGCTACGGTTACTTTGTACTCCTGCATCGCCTCTAGCAAGGCGGCCTGGGTTTTGGGCGGGGTTCGGTTGATCTCATCGGCCAGAATAATATTGGCGAAAATTGGTCCCTTGATAAATTTGAAATTCCGGTCTTTGTCAATGGTTTCGGCGCCCAGAATATCCGAAGGCATCAGGTCAGGGGTGAACTGAATGCGGCTAAAGTCTAGGTTAACCGCCGAGGCAATGGTATGAATCAGCAGAGTTTTAGCTAAGCCTGGCACTCCAATCAGCAAGCTATGACCTCGGCAAAATAGCGAGGTAATGAGTAGTCTCACCACTTCATCCTGACCAAGAACAACTTTACCAATTTCTGCCGATAAGCGACGATAGTCTTCGTTCAGACGGTCGGCCAGAGCCACTTCCGATTGGGTGGATTCCATAAAAAAACGTAGCGTTTAAAAGTTTACAGTTGATATTTGCACCGACACCAGGAACGTTCTACAGCGGATTTAGATGCTGTTATTCACATCGCAGTGGTCGTACTCTGGGTCAATTTCAATATACACCTGCTTTTTGGCATCACCAAACCATTCCTGCATCATCCGCCCCCGCTTTTCCTGAAGAGCCGCATTATAAATCTTTTGATAGTCGTCTTTTAGATTGGCTACGTGAGGTTTCGACTTCGATTTAAGGTAAAGAATCCGCACCGCAGGTTCGCCCGAAGCCATCCGGTACACTAATGGTTTGGTGATGTCGCCAATCTTCATAGTATCAGCAGTGAAGAAAATGACTGGATCGAGATTTTCGGTGGAAACCCGGTTAGAACCGTCGGCACCTAGGAAGAAACCACCGTTACCGGCACCACCCGATTCCATTTTTTCGTCGGAATATTCCTTAGCAGCTTTCTCAAACGTGATGGTATCGGTCATAATCTGGGTGCGAAGGCTATCTAAGAACTCCTCAGCCTCCTTTACATCCAGTTCCGAAGAGTTAGGTTTGATAAGAATATGACGACTGCTGTAACGGTTTCCACGTCGCTCAATCAATTCAATGAGGTGAAACCCAAAGTCTGACTCAATGGGCTGGGACATCTCGCCCGGTTCCATTTTGAGGGCGGCAGCCTCAAACTCCGGCACAAACTGCCCACGTTCCACAAAGCCTAGTTCACCTCCGTACTGAGCCGAACCGGGATCATCAGAAAACTCCCGGGCTAGTTTACCAAAGTCTTCTCCGTTCAGAATGCGTTCGCGAATATCCTGCAATTGTTTACGGGCAATATTTTTCTGCTCCTTGCTTACAGTCGGCAAGCGTACAATCTGAGCTACGGCTACCTCAGAAGAGTAAAAGGGCAGGCTGTCTTTAGGAATGGCGTTGAAAAACTTACGAACCTCGGCGGGGGTTACTTCAATATCTTGGGAAATAGCACCCTGCATTTCCTGCACTACCAGTTGTTCACGAATATCGTCCCGCATTTCTTCTTTCAGCTCACCAATAGATTTGCCGAACTGCTGCTCAATGGTTTCTTCGCCGTACCTATTGGTCATCATCTGCATCCGACGATCCAAATCCAGATCAACCCGCGCGTCTTCTACCACTACTGAATCTATCTCGGCTTTAGCTAACAACAGTTTTTCTACTACCAATTGCTGTAGTACCTGGCACTTAGTAATATTTCCGAAATTAGGGTTAGCCTGCGCTTCACGGTAGGCGGCTTCCAGATCAGATTGTAGAACAATGTAGTTATCTACTTTAGCAACGATTTTGTCGATCACCGTTTCGCCACTGTACTGGGCTAAGCTCAAGAGAGGCATCAGAGCTAATAGCCAGCCTATTAACAAACATTTACTGAGGTGTGCCCGCCTGGGCAGTAGGCGGTGGCTGAGCTGAAGTAGAGCTATTAGTTGATTGAAATAACTCGAAGTGTTTATTATCTTTTGCATCCTGGTAAATTTCTTCTTCAAGTTCCTGAGTGAGGGAAACTTTACGCTGGTTGGTAATAATTTTAGTAATATCGTCCCGCACAAACTCCAACGGCGAAATCTGATCA
The DNA here is from genome assembly GCA_039198955.1 of Bacteroidota bacterium. Taxonomy (GTDB): domain Bacteria; phylum Bacteroidota; class Bacteroidia; order Cytophagales; family Cyclobacteriaceae; genus Tunicatimonas. The sequence goes on from JBCCTI010000049.1 coordinate 9,003, forward strand.
GTTATTTTGTAGTCCATAACCTTTACAAAGTACACGTATATGTCATCAGAGGTTTCAATAAACTCGTTTTTCTGCAAAAACTGCACTTTGTTCGGAATGCTTACCAGCGGGGTGTTGGCAATTACATCCTCAAAATTATACCAGGTAGAATCATCTAAGGAGTATGAGGTAGCAAAACTCAGACAATACGACTTTATCTCTTCCCGGACTTCCTGAGTCAGTTCACCCTGAAATAGTGCCCGTAGGCGACCGGTGCGAGGGGCTTCCTGGGGTACTTTCGCAAAAATTCCCTTGATGATATTATTCTTCAGCTCGAAGTTCTGTTTGTTATCCTGGTAATACTCTTCAATAGCTGTCTCAGATACCTCATCGGTTACCCGTTGGTTTACGTAGTTTTTCTCGAACTCATACACAATTAAGGCGTAGCGGTAATCGAGGACTTTCCGCTCTAGCTTGGCTTCGTCAATATCTATCTGAGAGGCTGCCTCAGCAATAAGGAGTTGCTTTTTAATCCAGCTATCGATGTAGCGGTTCATAATATCGGCACTGTCGGGAGGGGAGGTATTTTCGTCGACGATACCTTCTAGATCTTGCAAATACAGATAATTATCGTACACCCGGGCCACGGGCTGGAGAACTGCCCCTTCGTCGATTTCTTGGTTCTTGAACCGTAAAAAATCGGGTAAGCCGGGCTGATCGCAGCCTGATACCACAATGACCGTGGCAAATAGTATCAGAAAGCCTCTAAAGTTCAGTCTCTTGAACCAAGTGTTGTAGCACATCTTTGTTAATTTCTACCGGGTACTTCTCGCGCAGGGTGATAATCCACCGCCGATCTAACTCGTTTTGGTAGTCTGCAATTACAATGCCCCTTATCTCGTTTAATTCCTTTAATTTGGGCGGTAACACGTCATGGATAAGAATCTGGTAAAATCTACCGTTTTCTTCCCGCGAGTACGTCCCCTTTTCCCAGCTTACCTGGTCAATAATAGCCTCCACCGAAATGCGCTCCTCACCCCGTTCGTACTTTCCCTGATGAACCTGAAATGCCAGCGGGTTATCTTCATTGAATAGACTTTCCACCTCAGAAATAGCTTCGTCGCTCAATGGCTCAGAAATTTCGCCTAGCTTTTCTAAAGCTTTTTCCAACGTAGTCTGGTTTTGGGTATCCAGGATAGTAGCCTCTACCCGTTCTTTCCAACGGTAGTCTTCCCGATGGCCCTGAAAGTATTGAACCAAGCCTGCGCTATCTTCTACTGCCTTTGACCATACTTTTTGCTCCATAATGTCAAACAACAGTATACCATCCCGGTACTCCTGGATGATACGGCGGTACTCTTGGTTATTCTCAGCCAAGTGCCCTTTCTCGTAGGTCAGTAACGTTTCCGCCTCGAAATCTTGGTATAGCTGATGCGCTAACGCACTATCTGCGGTGAGTGCCCCCTGCTTTTCCTGGACAAAATCGTAGAAATTACCAATTTCCAAAGTAGTATCTGCTACTGAAAACAGCACGGCACCCCGATCAGGGGACGCACTTTCGGCAGTAGCCCCAGCGTATAAGTAATGAATTGCTTGGTTTATGTTAGCCTGACTAGCCTGATGATCATTTTCCTGCTTCAGCGTAGAAATCATTTCCCCTTGTCGCACTTCAGCCTGAATGCTGCGCTCTACCTGCTGCTCCAGCGAGGGACGCATTATCTCGAGAGAATCTAATCCCTGACGCTCAATCAGTTTGATGATATGCCAGCCGAAGCGGGTTTTTACCGGAGAGGAAATATCTCCTGAATTTTCCAGGGCAAAAGCGGCATCTTCAAAGCTCTCGATCATATTACCGGTGCCAAAGTACGGCAGCTCACCCCCTCGCGACTTGGTGGACACATCTTCGGAAAACCGCTCTACCATTTCGTTCCAGTCGGCTCCGGTGAGTAGTTGTTGATGTACTTGCCGGGCTTTTTGGTACGCCACTGATTCGCCCTCATTACTGGGGCGAATCATAATATGGGCGACTTTCACTTTTCCTTGCGAGGGACGCTTATCTTTTACTTTGATGATATGGTAGCCAAAACGAGTACGAACTGGCTCAGAAATATCTCCGACCGGAGTACGATACGCGGCTTTTTCAAATGGATATACCATTTGCAGAGCCGAGAAATACCCTAAGTCGCCGCCTTTGGATGCAGCCGAAGGATCAGCCGAGTGCTGTTCAGCCAGCATAGAAAAAGAGGCCCCATTCTGCGCCAGCTCTCGCAGACTGTCTGCGAATTGATATGCCTGCAGAGTATCTTGAGTTGAGGCATTCTCAGGAAGCTCGATCAAGATATGAGCTGCTCGCACCTCCTGCTTCATTCGCTCGTAAGTCTCCTCAATAAGTTGCTCAGTCACCCGGGTCTCAATCAAGTAAGGTTTGGCTAGCTCCTCCTGATACTGGGATAATTCCTGTTTAAAACTCTCTCGATGGTGCAAGCCCGCCTCTTCTGCTGCCTGAACCTTTAGTCGGAAATTAACATACAGATCCAAATACTCCTGCATGGCTTGCTCCTTGCTTTCCAGAGTGCGCTCACTAGCAGTATCTATTACCCGGTTTTTCTGATAAACGTATAAAAACTCATCGGCAAACACAGTATCAGACGAGGCAGTAAACAGCACTGCCTCACTGAGTGAATAGCCTGCATCTTTGTTACCGGCTGATTTCTTAGTAATGGCACACCCTCCTACCAACAGCAAAAGTACCCAACTAGCTATCCACGTAATTCCACGGACTATCCGGCTCACTATCATCAATGTTTATTTTCAGAGTGCAATGTTACGAATTTTCCACGTAGGTTTCGCGCTCCGAGTTGTTGGACTTCTGATTTCCTCAAAGGAAACGTTAGAAAAAAGGATAAGATTCAGCTCTAGAATGGAGGACGGAATACGGAAAATGGAAAACGGTGTGCGGTATATCCCTGAATAGCGTTGACCGTTTTCCGTATTCCATCCTCCGTTTTCCGTCTATTATTTTTACCTTTGTCGCCTTAAAATTAGAAAAGCAATGGCGTTAAGCGAACAAGAACTACACCGCCGCGAAGAACGGCAGAAACTGATGGACCTGGGGATTGATCCGTATCCCTCCGAATTATTTAAGATTACTACTGACTCGCAGAATATTCACCAAAATTTTGAGAAAGAACCGCAACGGTTTGAGCAAGTAAGTTTAGCTGGGCGACTGATGCGCCGCCGTATCATGGGCAAGGCTTCCTTTGCCGAAATTCAGGATTCCCAAGGGCGAATTCAAATCTATGTCGCCCGTGATGAGATTTGCCCTGGTGAAGATAAAAGTTTGTACAATACCGTTTTTAAGCAACTGCTCGATTTGGGTGACATTATTGGGGTCAGCGGCTTTGTGTTTACCACCAAAACGGGCGAGACGACGGTGCATGTGAAAGAGCTAACTGTACTTACCAAATCGCTCCGACCATTGCCACTGCCGAAAGAAGTGCAGGATGAAGCGGGTAATACTAAAACCTACGACGCTTTTACCGACCCAGAGCAGCGCTATCGCCAGCGTTACGTGGATCTAATTGTGAATCCACGGGTGCGGGAAACTTTCCGGAAGCGAACCAAGCTGGTTAGCTCAATTCGCAACTTTCTGGATGACCGCGATTATCTGGAAGTAGAAACTCCCATTCTACAGCCACTCTACGGTGGGGCAGCGGCTCGTCCGTTCAAAACCCACCATAACACATTGGATATTACGCTTTACCTGCGGATTGCCAATGAACTATACTTAAAGCGATTAATTGTGGGAGGCTTTGACGGAGTGTACGAGTTCTCTAAAGATTTTCGGAACGAAGGTATGTCGCGCTTTCACAATCCAGAGTTCACTCAGATCGAGCTTTACGTAGCCTACAAAGATTACGAGTGGATGATGGACTTGGTGGAAGAAATGATCGAGCGCGTCGCGCTAGATTTGCACGGTACCACTGAGGTACAAGTGGGAAATAATACTATCAACTTCCAACGCCCCTGGAAACGGTTTACCATGTTTGAGGCGATTCAGCATTACACCGATATTGACATCAGCGAGATGGACGAAGCCCAACTGCGGGAAACTGCGCGTAAGCTCAATGTTCCCATTGACGATACCATGGGCAAGGGCAAACTAATTGACGAAATCTTTGGTGAAACCTGCGAACCCAAGCTGATCCAACCGACCTTCATTACCGATTATCCAGTAGAAATGTCACCTCTGGCGAAGAAGCACCGCAGCAAGCCTGGCTTGGTAGAACGCTTTGAAGCCATCTGCAACGGTAAAGAAATCTGTAACGCTTTCTCCGAACTTAACGACCCCGTTGACCAGCGCGAACGTTTTGAAGAACAACTCACCTTAGGTAAGCGGGGTGACGAAGAAGCAATGACCCTGGACGAAGATTTTCTCCGTGCCTTAGAGTACGGTATGCCTCCCACTGCTGGACTTGGAGTAGGGATTGATCGCCTGGCAATGATTATGACCAACCAACCTTCCATTCAGGAAGTGCTCTTCTTCCCCCAAATGAAACCTGAAGCCAAACAGACCGAATCATCCGATCAGGAATTTGTTGATCGCGGAGTACAACTGGGGCTAATTCCCGTTTTACGCAAGCTAGGCATTGTCACCATAGCTCAGCTATCGGGGGCTTCTCCCAATAAGTTGCATAACGACGTTTGCGGGATGCGGAAGAAGATGAAACTCAAGGATGTGAAAAATCCGACGAAAGAGGAAGTTGAAGAGTGGATATCTGATAAGTAATCGTATAACTTTTCTTATGATTGTTGCATGGATTTTTGGGGGTGTTTGATTGCTCAGGGTAAAGAAATTTATACTAAGACTTTGGTGAACCCTGATAGTTTATTAGAGCTTAAAAAGCTAGAGGAGGATATAGAATAGGAGGGTTATGAGTATTTAGCCGTGGAACAGCTTTACCTCCTCAATTTCCGTACTTACGGATACGAAGCTCAGATGCTGTAAATAGATATATTTGAGGAGAAATTGACCCAACTATACGAATCCGGATTCATGTACTGCCCTACATGTCGTCTGTGCAGCGAAGAATCGGCTGAAGGACTGCAAGCCTACCGCGCAGCGGCCGCTTTTACCGAAAGGTCGCAGAAGGAAAATCCCGGTGGGGAACCACTAAAATGGTAGTTATCAAGGCTGTAAGAGCCAAACTTATTAACCGTATCTTTGCTATCATTAAACCGGGGACCGAATGCGTGGTTTTAAGACAGTATGGACAAGCAGCCTTAACAACGTGAACTCTTATCCTAGCGGTACATGAGTTCACATTATTTTAAGCATCCATAATATCAGGGGGGTTGACTGGTTATTGTTTACTTCTACCCAAACTAAGGCCTGTGAGCTTGGCATTACTCATATGAGGAAAGACCAATTATCTCTCCGTTTGGCCCCACGAAGAACGTATATTTGTCGCGAGCATAGTTCTCATTTTCCAGTTCATACCCCTCTTCTTTCAACTTATCCCCAATTGGGACAATATCATTGACCTTGAGCATGAAGTGGTTATGGTTAGTATTTCCAACTGGACCTATAGTATGCATGAATTCTGGCGACGTGACCGACAGGCCAATTGTCAAGTCGTTCGCCTTTAGTTTCATAACCAGCATTCCTTCAAGCCCTGTGCCGTGAAGAACCTCAGCATTATCCATTTTAAAACCGAGAATCTCACGGTACAGTTTTAGGCTTTTCTCGAGTTCGAGCACATGGATACTGATATATCTCAAGCCAGTAACCCTTGCCTGAGATTTACTTTCTTTATCCCCACCCATTAAATCTGTTGTTTGAGCGAAACTGTAGGTTGTACCTGCGAGGATGAATGCTACAAGGAGGCAACATCTCCAAATAAGGCTTAATCCAGTGTTGTTTTCTTTTTTGCGCTTTCCGATAAGAATTTTCATGATAGAAACTGTAACAAATGTCGCTTATTAGGGTGTTAGTCAATATTATAGCCCAACTTATGAAAAAAATGTAAATAAAAGGGTGCTCTCTGAAATCGCAAATAGCATGGTAGGCTTTGATTAACTGGACAAAAACTTGACAAATGCAAAGTTGAGATTATTGTGTTGCTATACGAATGCATTGCTCCTCTGCTCACACTAATGAAAAAGAGAGACTTAGCTATAACATATTGAACTGAAGCTAATAGCGAGTGTAATACTGTAAAGACAACAAGTGAAAATGCAAGAACTACTTACTGACTTTATTTCAAAATACGTTTCTCTTACCGAGGAGGAGAAAAATGCCATTACTTCTTTGGATATTTTTCGCTCAGCGAGGAAGGGTACTATCTTGCTTGAGCAAGGGCAAATTTCAAACGAAGGTTATTTCGTTTTGAAAGGCTGCATACGCACCTACTATGTAATTGATGGGGAAGAAAAAACCACTGCATTTTATACTGAAATGGAAGGTCTGACCCCACATTGTGTACTCGATAAAAAGCCCTCCGAATATTTTATATCCTGCGTGGAAGACTCAATCATGACCGTCAGTAATCCCGATATGGAGGTGGAGATATTTGAAAAATTTCCAAAATTTGAGACGCTCTGCCGAATTTTATCCGAAGAGCTTTTGGCTAAGCAGCAAATCAATTTTGATGAATTTAAAACTTCTTCTCCCGAACAGCGATACCTGAATTTATTGCAAAAACGACCGGATCTTATCCAGCGGGTACCCCAACACCAAATTGCCAGCTTTCTAGGCATCACTCCCCAATCATTAAGTCGGCTGAGAGCCAGAGTTTTGGCGAATATTAAGGGTTAATACGCATTTCTTAACTTAAGGTAACGATTAGTAGCGTACCTCTGATCTACCTTTGCATTATAGTAAATCTTAAAAAGTTACAATATGCAAAGGACTATTTTAGTAATCAGCTTTATTCTTATTCTACTATTGGCGAGTTCTTCCCAGCTTAGAGCCCAGTATGCTAAACAAGATACCACGTACAAGAAGTGCTTTATTGGAAGCACTATGTTTGTGTTGTACAATTTAGTGCCAGATGATAATGCACCTGAATTTGCTCAGCTTAACCTAGGGTATAGATTAAGCCCCAAAGATGTCATCTCGCTAGAGCTAAAAACCTGGAAATACGCTTGGTCGTTAGGTATCCCTTACGGCGATTCATTTGAAGCCCCCGAAGAAAAGTTTCCGGGTTATATTCGCGAATATGGTTTTGCGTTGGCCTATCAACGCTTTTGGTGGAAAGGTCTATACACGGGTATTCACGTGATGAATGCCTGGCAGAATTTTGTGGGCGATGATGGAAACCAAATTGACCGGGGCTTTCAGATTTTCAATACCTACCGGGTAGGTTATCATATCAAACTGTTTAGGGATAGGTTTTTTATAGAACCCTCTATTGCGGTAACCCACCGACCCTATCAAACCGATATGCCCAAGTCATTCAAGCAACTTGACGACAAGTGGCCCAAGTACTTTATTGGTGAGCCGGGGCTGCACTTTGGATATAACTTCTAAAAATCAGGCTGAAGAAATGAAAGCGGTAGTTTGCATAAGATATGGTTCGCCTGAAGTGTTAAAAATTCGAGAAATTCCCAAGCCGGTTCCGAAAAGTAATCAAATACTGGTCAAAATAATGGCAACCGCTGTAAACTCAGGTGATGCTAGGGTAAGAGGACTAGCGGTGAAGGGCTTTACGAAAATAGCAATGCGGTTGGTGCTAGGCATCAAACGACCCCGAAAACAGGTTTTAGGAACTGTATTTTCCGGCATCGTTGAAAGCGTGGGGAATAAGGTGTCAAAATTTGAGATCGGCGATGCAGTGTTCGGTATGACTGGGCTCAGATTCGGAACGTATGCCGAGTATATAGCAGTAAATCAAAACAGTAATGTTATTGGAATACCCGTTAATGCGTCTTATGAAGAAGCGGCAGCTATCATTTTTGGTGGACAAGCTGCCCTGCACTTTCTAGAAAAAGCCCGGATTGCAGAATGGGTAAACCCAAAAGTCTTAATTATCGGAGCAACGGGCTCAGTCGGTTCATCGGCGGTTCAGATAGCGAAATATCACAATGCTAATATAACCGCAGTTTGCAGTTCTTGCGGATTAAATCTAGTGAAAGACTTAGGTGTTACCGATGCTATTCTCTACGATAGACAAGACTTTACTCGGCGAACAGATACGTTTGATATTATACTTGATGCGGTGGGTAAGACTGCCAAAAATGAATGCCGACATCTTTTGAGCAGGCGTGGGGTTTACCTGAATGTAAACAAATCGGGTTATGCCTCCGAAAAAATACAACAGTTACAATTATTGAAGGAATTGTTCGAGCAAGGAACGTATAAAGCGGTAATTGATAAAATCTACCCAATAGAGCAAGTAGTAGATGCCCACCGATACGTAGATACTGGCAGAAAAAAGGGAAATGTTATCCTAAAGATAGGGGAGTGATAGTAATACTAAATACAACAAAGAAAAATGTAAAGAGGCTATTTAGGAAGTAGGAGGCAGTGAAATGCCACTTGTTTACCGCCTCCTGATTGCTGGGTATCAGTATTTGGCGGTGATTTCAGAAATATAAAATTCTGCCTAACTTTGCCCGCCCTAACGAAGTTTAAGAATTAGTAAAACTTTTTTCACTACACTATGGCGTGGTTCCGGCGGAAAGATAAAGGCATTCAAACCCCTACTGAAGACAAAAAAGAGGCTCCTGACGGGCTTTGGTTCAAAACCCCTAGTGGCAAGATCATTCATACCCGTGAACTGAAAAATAATGCCTATGTAGTACCCGAAGATGGTTTCCACGTACGAATTGGATCCAAAGAGTACTTCGAGCTACTTTTTGATGACAACCAATTTAGTGAGTTAGATGCTGATATGGAATCAGGAGATCCGCTGGAGTTTGTGGACAGCAAGCCTTACCCTGACCGGATAAAAGCTGCTCAGAAGAAAACCGAATTAAAAGATGCGGTACGAGCGGCTCATGGTGATCTCAGTGGCTTGCCTGTGGTCATTGCCTGTATGGACTTTTCGTTTGTAGGGGGCTCAATGGGCTCGGTGGTGGGCGAGAAAATTGCCCGCGCAATTGACTACGCTTTGAAAAACGAAGTGCCTTTTTTGATGATCTCTAAGTCAGGCGGGGCACGAATGATGGAAGCAGGTCTTTCACTGATGCAGATGGCCAAAACCTCCGCCAAACTCGCGCTGCTCGACCGAGCAGGCATTCCTTATATTTCACTTATGACTGATCCTACCACTGGCGGGGTTACCGCCTCTTACGCTATGTTAGGCGATTTTAATATTGCCGAACCGGGGGCGCTCATCGGCTTTGCCGGCCCCCGGGTAATTGAGCAAACGATTGGTAAAACCCTGCCTAAGGGCTTTCAAAGATCAGAGTTTCTGCTGGATCATGGCTTTTTAGATTTTATTGTTGACCGTCGTAACCTGAAATCCCGTTTGTCTACTTTATTACGGATGCTGGGGTAAGTAGCGCATCATAAACGATTCAAGACTTACTCCTCGTGGCTTGATTATTGAAGAAGTTCTATTCTTCAATTAAAATTAATGATTGCGAATATGGGTATTTGGGACACCTTCTTTAGTCGTCGGAATCACGAGCGTGAGTATATTAACCAGCTATTTCGGGTAGCCTGGGCCGATGGTAGTTTGGATGAAATGGAGGAGCAATACATTTACTCGATAGGGAGAAAGCTGGGGATGGAAAAGGAGGAGCTGCAAAATGTTCGGGATAACTTCAATCCGGCTACCCTTGCCTACAAACCACCCCGTAAACGAGAAGAGCGATTTTTCATGCTGTTCTATCTCATCAACATGATTCTGGCCGACAATGAAGTTCACCCTGAGGAGATGCGAATTACCGAAAATATTGTGATGAAACTGGGCTATGACCCTGATACCGTAGATACCATTATCAGAGCCATAGAAGCTAACCAAACAAAAGACATTTCCGCTGAAGAGACTTACGAAAGCTTAAAGATGCAGTTGGGGTAGTATTCACAACGACTTGCTACTTCGCCATAACTTTCCTTTTCTTCAGATCATACTGATCACCTTCGCGGAGAAAGTAGAATAGTTTATCTTAGGGTGGAAGTGTCTTTAAATCGCTTCCCTCCCTTGACCAGAAAGAGCTATCGTACACAATTACGTAGCTATCACCCAGGACTTCAAACCAGTTTTTCTGCACTACCATCGCCGTGCCTTTGTCTATACTGACTCCCAATTACTCCGGGTGATTTTTCAGAATACTGAACATATCGAACTGCCGATTACGGGCTAGCACGTGCTGGTCAATAGCGATATTTTCAATGCATGAAATTACTCGATATAGCTCAATCTTATATAGGATTGTTCAGAATTGAACCTCATTGGAATAAAGGTCACAATCATCCAGGGTCACAGGTCGAGTCGTCGCTCACCACAAATGAATATTAACATTGCCTTTCCATACTGTTAGTAGTGAACGCTAGAGCCTTGGCTAAGGATGTCCAAAACGACTCCTGAATCAATATTAAACATTTTATATCTCTACCCTGTTATTCTGAGCGTAAACTAAACTATCACTATGAAAACACTAAAATTAGTATTTCCGAGTTTGATATTGATCTTTGCTCTTAACGCATGTGGAAGCGGATCAACTACAGAAACAGCCGAAGAAGCTACTGATACGATGGCTGTTGAAGAAACAGTACCTGAGCAAACAGTGATGGAGGCTAAGGATATCGTTGACCTTGCGGTTGAGACCGAAATTCTTTCTACCTTGGTTGCTGCCGTTCAGGCAGGTGAATTGGTAGAAACCTTGAAAGGTGACGGTCCATTTACTGTATTTGCGCCTACCAACGATGCTTTTGCTGCACTCCCCGAAGGAACGCTAGATAATTTGTTGCTTCCTGAAAACAAAGATCAATTGGTGGCTATCTTAACTTATCATGTTGTACCCGGAAAGGTTATGTCAACCGATCTATCTGATGGAATGACAGCAGAAACTGCAAACGGAGCTTCAGTGACCATTACTACTGCTGATGGGGCTAAGGTGAACGGTGCTTCAGTGGTTAGTGCAGATATCGAAGCCGCCAACGGCGTAGTTCACGTAATTGATGCTGTGATACTGCCTCCCACCGAATAAGAATTTTCGACAAGTTAGTCTTAAGATTGGGGCTTCGGCCCCTTTTATTTGCAATCCTAGTGTGAGCAGTTCCCCACACTGTATGTTCAAACTGTCCTCGCCAAGGAACCAACCCTCTACCCTTTTCCTACCCTAATAAATCGTATACGATAGTGCCCTGAGCGGTTTAACCGCAGAGCTTCCATCATTTCTGCCTTTAGGACAATCAGGGAAAATGCAGCTCCATAATTTCATCAGGTGAGCTGAGAACCATTTCAGGGCGAAGAATTTATTCCCTCGGTGGCATGAAAAATTCGTAGGATCTTATACCTAATTCACTGGTAATCACTCAAAACAATTTTGAGGTTTTGTATTCTTAATGAGATACGAGTCTACATCACCGATGGACGTTACTTTGAGATAACTTTCCTTTTTTTCAAATCATACTGGTCACCTTCTCGGAGAAAATAGAATAGCTTATCATTAGGGGGCAGAGTTTTTAAATCGCTTTCCTCTCTTGACCAGAAAGAGCTGTCATAGACAATTACGTAGCTATCGCCCAGAACTTCAAACTGATTCTTCTGCACCACCATTGCTGTACCTTCATCTATGCTGACCCCCAATAATTCCGGGCGGTTCCTCAGAATATTGAACATATCAAACTGGCGATTGCGAGCCAGCACGTGCTGATCAATGGCGATATTTTTAATAAAACTAAAGCCCTCTTCGTGGTCGCCCATCATGATCTGATTATTCTTGGTATCACCCCGCGCCAGATAAGAACCTTGAATGGTTGCCCCAGCAGATGAACCACCGATAACACCACCCCTATCTAATACCTGCCAGAACAGCTCCTCAGCTTTGGTATCTTTATAGGAATCAACCAACCGCCATTGTCGCCCTCCGCCAAACCATACAGCTTTAGCATCCCGTAGGGGTTGGACAAAGGCATCAGAATTAGCCTCCGTCCGATCGTCGGTATGTAACACCGTTACATTGGTAGCTCCGGCATCCCTAAACGCCCTGGTACCACCATAATTTTCGTCGTAGCTTTTCGCTCCTAACGCAGTAGGGACAATAACGATAAGTGCATCCGGCCCACCGGCTAATGCGATAAACCGGTTAATAATGCTTTCTCCAAGTCTACCTCCTCCGGCTATGATTAATGATCCTTCTTTGGGGCCAGTAGTTGCCTCAGATTGAGCATTGCACTCAGTGGTTGTGATGCCTGACAGAATGCTTATAAGTAGAAAAAGAAGATATATTCTCATCAGTAAATTAGTTATCCGAAGTCAGCTACGTTGCCCATAAACTTCGGACACTAATCTAGTCAATAAAATCAATGTTATAGAACCTTCTGGTGTAGATCACGACCTCTGGTTCGTTTAAATCACGAGTAAGGCTGCCAGCACGCCTTTCTCAACGGGGATATAGCGAAAAAATCAAAGGTTCTGAGATGAAGAGTTTAACTCAGAAGCCTTCTTATCAGAAATAGATCAGATTGAATTATTACCGCCCGGCAATCACCACATCATGGGTAGCAGCCCATTGGAAGAGATTTTGTTTTTGCAGAACGTTGGCCATCAGATCGGGGAAAAGATCGGGAGTGCAGGCAAATGCGGGAATATTGTTCGCTGCTAAGAATGCTGAGTTGCCGTGGTCAACGTACGGTTTGCCCTCATCGTTTAGTGCCAGCAGCACTACGAGTTGTACTCCACTACCTACCAGTGAGAGAATTCGCTTTTTCATTTCAACAACATTACCGCCTTCGTATAAGTCGGTAATGAGCACTAGCACCGTATCGTTAGGGCGGGTGACCGACTGCTGGTAATAACATAGTGCTCGTTCAATATAGGTGCCGCCTATTTGCACTCCAGCCTGCTGATTTAGCTCATCCTTGGAGTGCGCCCAGCCTAAAGCAGTCTTAATATCTTTCTTCACCCCAACATCCAGTGTGTCTCAGTGTTTAAACCCTTCAGTCACTAAGTACATTTGCGTGAGCGCCTGTCAGGCAGTGTACTCCCAATCCATTGCGTACTATATCTTTCAGCCAAAGCTGTAATTCTTCAACTCCACCTTTAATCTTCTTCGTTCGGCTAGCGACCCGTTTTTGTGGGGTTTTCTCATCTACTGGTTTCGGATTAGCCTTTCTCTCTTCCCGCTTCTCTCGCTGGTTCAACCAATCCGCTACCCAATCGGGTGGGATGGTTTCAGTGAAGGCATCGGCCCTTCGGGCGTGCAGCAGCAGTAATCCAATGGCGTGTTTGCATGGAAACTTACGGCTGGGGCACGTACATTTGTAACCGATCTGACGAAGATCAATTCATGTCTGATAGGGCGTACTACCGCTTCCCTGTACCTTGCCCCAAAGGCTGTTTTCAGTAGCCCCTAACCGGAGCCACTTACTGGGGTTGGCTTGTTTCTTTCTGGCCTTAACCGGAGCAGCATCAGGGGCGAGTTCTAATATTTGTTCTTCAGTCCACTGCATAAAGATTACTTGTGATCGTAATGTAGCTATCGCCTTCTAGAGATGGCGGTGAATAGCAAAGTAAGGTTGATATTTTCCTGATGAACCGCTAACCAAAATGGAGGGAGTTCTTACATCGATACCATTTCAAACTTTAGGTTGAGTCTACTTTGTGAAATTTGGCTTTCCCCTTGAGAGGTAAAGCTTGGCATCTGAGGCGATTTTACTACTTTTACCGAAACAACATAACTCACGATGGCCGAACCTAAAGTCCAGCAATTTCGCACCATCAAGATACGACGCGAAGATGCCCTGAATTATCATACCCAAGACCAGCCCGGTAAAATTGAAGTCGTTCCCACCAAGCTGCTAAGTTCTCAAATTGACCTAGCATTGGCCTATTCACCCGGAGTAGCCGAACCCTGCCGGGAAATTGCCCAACAACCTGATGACGTCTATAAGTACACGGCTAAAGGCAACCTAGTAGGAGTAATTTCCAATGGAACGGCTGTATTAGGATTGGGAGATATTGGCCCTGAAGCCTCTAAACCCGTGATGGAGGGTAAGGGAGTCCTCTTCAAAAAATTTGCGGGTATCGATGTGTTTGACCTGGAAATTGATACGAAAGACCCCGATGGATTTGTTCAAATTGTAAAATCGCTAGAGCCGACTTTTGGTGGAATTAACCTAGAAGATATTAGAGCCCCGGAGTGCTTTGAGATTGAGCAGCGGCTACGGGAAACGATGAACATTCCGGTGATGCACGACGACCAGCACGGTACCGCTATTATTTCCAGTGCTGCTTTGCTGAACGCGCTAGAACTGGTTGGGAAAAAGATTCAAGATATTCAGATTGTGGTTAGTGGGGCGGGAGCTTCGGCAATGGCCTGTATCAAGCTCTACGAAGAGCTGGGAGCTCGTCGAGAGCATATTGTAATGTGTGATATTGATGGGGTACTGTACCGGGGAAGGGAAGATTTAGACGAAATTCGGGCGTACTTTGCTACCGACCGAAGGGTGCGAACCCTGGCGGAAGCCATGCAAGGATCAGATATGTTTTTAGGGCTTTCTGCCGGAAATATTGTCTCGGCTGAGATGGTTAAATCCATGGCTGAACGACCAATTGTCTTTGCCCTGGCGAACCCCGATCCGGAGATTAGCTATGATTTGGCAATGCAAAGTCGGAATGATATTATTATGGCAACCGGACGATCTGATCACCCTAACCAAGTAAACAACGTTTTGGGGTTTCCCTATATTTTTCGGGGGGCGTTAGACGTGCGGGCGACAGCCATCAACGAAGAAATGAAGATGGCGGCGGTGAAAGCCTTGGCGAAGCTAGCGAAAGAACCTACGCCTGAAATCGTCAACAAAGCCTACAGCAATGATAAAATTATTTTTGGCAAAGAGTACCTCATTCCCAAACCACTCGATCCTCGGTTAATTACCAGTATCTCACCCGCCGTAGCTAAAGCGGCGATGGAAACTGGGGTAGCCCGTACCAAGATTCATAACTGGGAGCAATACGATATAGAGCTTCAGCATCGTCTGGGGATCGA
The DNA here is from genome assembly GCA_039198955.1 of Bacteroidota bacterium. Taxonomy (GTDB): domain Bacteria; phylum Bacteroidota; class Bacteroidia; order Cytophagales; family Cyclobacteriaceae; genus Tunicatimonas. The sequence goes on from JBCCTI010000049.1 coordinate 24,147, forward strand.
CCAGAAGTTGATGTCGCAGATTATTTCTAAGGCCAAAAAAGAACCCAAGCGGGTAGTGTTTGCCGAAACTGAGAATGTAAAAATTCTAAAAGCAGCTCAGATTCTTCAGGATGAACAAATTGCTATTCCCATCTTACTCGGAAATCGGCAGAAAATAGAAGCCCTAGTTGAAGAGCACCAACTGGAACTTTCGTCTTGCAAAATCATCGATCCCTACGTAGAACAAAAAAATCGAGAAGTATACGGAGATAAGCTGTATGAAAAGCGTAAACGCAAAGGAGTAACTCAGCAGGAAGCCCGTAACGTAATGCGCTCGCGTAATTACTACGGTACCGCCATGGTAGAAAGCGGCGATGCCGATGCTTTTCTCTCCGGCCTTACCAGCGATTACCCCAAAACGGTGCGCCCAGCCTTGCAGGTTATTGGTATGAGTAGCGAAGTGAAACGGGTAGCGGGGATGTACATTATCCTAAATAAGAAAGGCCCCTTTTTCTTCGCTGATACTACCGTAAACGTAAATCCTACAGTTGAAGAATTGGTAGATATTATTGGCTTGACCGCATCTTCGGTACGCTCGTTTGGTATTACTCCACGGGTGGCGGTGCTTTCATATTCTAATTTTGGCTCCAGTAAAGGTGAAGTACCCGAAAAGACAGCCCGGGCGGTAGCTTTAGCCCAAAACCGCTGGCCCGACTTGATTATTGACGGAGACATTCAGGCAAATACGGCGCTCAATGTAGAGTTACAGCAGCAAAACTATCCGTTTAGCCACCTTGCTGAACAGGGAGCCAATACCCTGATTTTCCCGGACTTGACTTCCGGAAATATTGCCTACAAACTACTAATGGAAATTGGTAGTGCCGAAGCCATTGGCCCTATTCTGCTGGGAATGAACAAACCAGTGCATGTCTTACAACAAGGAAGTAATGTTCGGGAGATTATCAACATGGTAGCGATTGCCGTGGTAGATGCTCAAGCTCAGCAGGCGATTAAGTTATAGTATCAGTTCAAAATGAGCTATGGGTTAGAATGCAGGAAAGTTTTCTGTTTTAAGGGGAAAGCTTGCTGTCTGAGCGAAGCGATGGGGTCGCCCAGCGGTTTCAAGGTTTCCTAGATTTTTGCGCCCCACGCTGGGTTTACTTTTTATCGATGAAAAAGTAAAAGCCCGCCCGGCTTAAGGGCAGAGCATTGAAAATCAAATACTTACGTTATGCCATTGATAAGTTATAATTCATATTAATCCAAAATCAATAAGTATTTGATTATCAGCAACTTATTATTTAAACTATACATAACTTAGCAAAAAGTTTAGAATCAATTCATCAACTCACTGTAATAAAACAAATCAGCCCCGGATGTTAAGCGTGAGCTTAACACCAAGGGTTGATCTCTTAACTTTATGTGTGAATGACCTTTTTATTCTACTATCAAGGTGTACTGAGGGGTTGGGTTCATAGGGCAGAAGTATACGTACTCTCCCTCCTCCAGTGTCACTTCTTGAGACGCTGCTGTTTCACCATCAGTAATGGTTTTAGACAGGTAGGCTTCGGGAATGTGATGTTCCTGATCAGTCTTTCCTTTAGGGGCAATCACAAACCCTACTTCGTGATCTACCCCACTGTTGGTCACTTCAAATACGTAAGTCTCACCTGCTTTCAGATTAAGCTCCTGCTGGGCAAACGCACCATTAGTTTGATCTAGTTTAACAACTTCTTGCGCTTGGAGACTTTGGCTGAATAATCCTCCAGCTATTAAGGTAAATATGAATAGTACTCTTTTCATCTTCTTATCTTTTGGTATAATTCTAAAATGTGATCTATTTAATTTTTTCAGTGAGTGAAAAGTTAGACAGCCGCAGTGTTTAACTCAGGGGCAGCAGGAAAATCCACCGGAACTTGAGTGGATCCGTGAATGAAGTTGCTGATGATCTTATCGCCAATCACTACGATCACATCAACTAGGTTGGCCTTGGTATAACCGGCGGTAAAGAAATTATCCAGGGCTTCGGCACTAGGCTTACTTCGGTTGATGGTAATATCCTTTACGAATTTTGCCAGGGCGTCTATTTTCTCATCAAACGAGGCTTCTCCACTTCTGATTTCCAAAATTTGCTCATCAGTGAAACCGTTCATTTTCCCCAAAGCAGTGTGGGCAGCTAAGCAGTATTGGCATTCATTTACTTGGGAAACCACTAGGTTAATTACTTCTCGCTCTTTGACTTTCAGGGTGCTTTTGCGGTTCTGAAGAGCCAGATAATCGCCCAAGGCAGTGTCGTTATAGGCGTAAGCAGCGTACAAATTAGGAACAAAGCCTAAGCCCTTTTCTAATTGATCAAAGATAGCTTGGTTATTTTCTGATACTTGGTCTCGAGTAGGAACTTCAAATATAACTGACATGATTGTATTGGTTTAAAAGTGTAAAATCGTTTTGTGAAAATTTTGAATACAATAGGTTTTACGGGCAGGTTGACCGTAAGTAATTGACAATTCTTCCCGTTGTATTGGCGATTTTACCTTTCTTAGTGAGTAATCGGCTAATTTTGGCTTCCTTTAAACTGCTGCGGAGTTTGGCCTACTACTCGCTTAAAAAGGCGGTGAAGTGATCCTACATCGTTGAAACCGAGTTCGTGAGCAATTGCTTTGGTACTCTTATCGGTGTATATCAACTGTCTTTTTGCTTCCAGAATGATCCGTTCGTGGATAACTTGTAGTGGAGATTTTTGCTGGTATTTCGCAAAAAGATTAGAAAGGGTTTTAGGAGATTTGAAGAGTAGGTCAGCATAATCTTGAACCGACCGCTTCTCTTTATAATGTATGTCTACCAGTACGTTAAATTTGCGGATGGTGTCTCGTTGTCCTTCCGGCAGATTGGGGTGGAGCGACTGATCTTTGGTGAGGCGGGTGATTTTGATAATTAGTCTTTTCAGTAGTATGCGTAGCATTTCTCCCTGAATGGTATCCCGATTTTTACATTCCTCGAGGAATACTTCGTATAGCATATCAAACTTTTTCTGTTCTTCTGGGTCGATGGTAGCGAAAGGAGGTAACTGATTACCGAAAAAGATGATTCCGTTGCACGACGTCTCGTGATCGTGATCATTAATGCAGTAGAATTCCCGATTGAAAGTGAAAGTAACTAAACCAGATAAGGAATGAGGCAAGGTCAGATGCTGAAGATAAGTGGTAGTCGTAATCTGATGAGGCTGAAGCTGAAAGTCTATTCCATCGACATTCAGAGAAATAGGCTCACTACCTTGGTTCCAGTGAATACTGATTAGATTTGGCTGGTGTAAAAAATTTTCATACTCATTGTTATAATCAGTACTCAAGGCAAAAAAAGCCCCTATATCTTGCTCTTGATAGGAATAAACCATACCATCTAGAAAATTACACTTACTACTTAGGTTTTCCTTAATTTCCCAAAACTAGCTAATAAATAACCGATATAATGTCTACTACTGCACAATTGGTGCGGATGTAAATGAACATTTGCAGTATTCCACCGGAACATTACAAATAGTGGATCTGTAATGTATTTTGTGTTCGGGAGACCATTGTGCGGTATTCATATTTTATGGAATAGCAACTTATGAGTGCCTGGACATACGAATATATTAATACCGTTTCACGTCGGCTTGAGCGTATTTAATTAGGGCTTCCTCAGATAGTCCAAAACCTTTTTTTATCTATCGCTCGAGGGTATTTTAAGCTGATTAACGGCTAGGCACATGCCTTGGTATTTACCATATTTACATACAACATTTTGTGATAAACCTCTCTAAGGTTTGCAGCAAATCTAACTCCTACTTTTTGAGGAAGTCTTGGTTAGCAGATAGTTTGGTCTGGGACAATCGCCACCTCTACTGCCATTTATCATAAGCTTTTATTGCTAGTAGTAATAGCGTAAAATACCTAATTTTTATAATTAAAAGCACTAACGAGTGCCAGTGCTTTAAGGTTCAAGAGCTTCCCTACCCTGTTCTACAGCGATCCGTTAAAAATAGATAATCAAGAGAAGTAGTTACATTTCCCGAATACGGATATTTCGGAACCAAACCTGATCCCCGTGATCTTGTAGGGCAATATGCCCTTTGTCCGCTTTACCATACATAGGCATTTCAGCAAACTTACTGGCAGCAACCGAGTCTTGCCAAGCGGGCGAACCTAGTTCATACTCTACTACTTTTTCACCGTTTAGGTAATGCTCTACCTGATCACCATTTACCACTAAGCGAGTCATATTCCACTCGCCAGCCGGTTTTACCGTTTCTACCGATGACTGCTGTACATCGTAATTATCACCTGAGCGGTGCTTGCGGATTTGAGCATCTTTATGCCGCGCATCATCTAAAAATTGATACTCGGGGCCAGAATGCCAGACGGGACCAATATCATCAGATTCAATCACGTTGAAGAACATGCCACTGTTACCTCCTTCGGAGATTTTCCACTCTATCTCGAGCTCAAAGTCATCATATTGCTCTTTGGTAACAATATCACCTCCACCTTTCTCGGTGAGTGTAATTGCGCCATCTTCCATCGTCCATTTGTCGGAAAGTGTATCGGCTTTGTAGTTACGCCATGCATCTAGCGATGACAAATCTTGCCATTCATTAGCCATGGTTTCTGTTTCCATTGTCGGTTCAGCTTCGGTAGCGGCTTCTTCAGAAGACGGTCCGCCCGGCGAGCAAGCTAAAAGTGCGGCGAAAGCCAGTCCACTAAAGATTGATAAAATACGTTGGTTCATAGTAAAATGTATTATAGTATTGAAGTGCTACAGTGTTGAAATGTGTGGTATAAGAACCATAATACTCTAACACATGAACACCATAACACTATTTTGTTATTCCTAAAATCTTTTTGTTTGCTTCATCATCGGCACCGCTATCAGCGAAGTCGTCGAAGGCTTTTTCGGTAACGCGGATGATGTGGTCCCTGACGAAAGGGGCCCCTTCGGCCGCACCTTGTTCGGGGTGCTTCAGGGCACACTCCCACTCTACGACTGCCCAACCCTCGTAATCATACTGCGCCAGTTTGCTGAATACCGCACTGAAGTCTACCTGACCATCACCTAAGGAGCGGAACCGACCGGGTCGGTCTACCCAACCCTGGTAACCGCCGTATACGCCCGAGCGTCCCGTGGGATTAAACTCGGCATCCTTCACATGAAACATATTGATGTGCTCGTGGTAGATATCAATGTAATCCAGATAATCCAGTTGTTGCAGCACAAAGTGGCTGGGATCGTAGAGAATCTTCACGCGCTGGTGGTTACCCGTAGCTTCCAAGAATTTCTCAAAGGTGATGCCGTCGTGCAAATCTTCACCCGGATGAATCTCGTAGCAAACATCTACCCCTTGCTCTTCAAATTCATTCAGAATAGGTTTCCAGCGGTCAGCCAGTTCTTTAAAAGCCATTTCAACCAACCCCGCCGGACGCTGGGGCCAGGGGTACATAAACGGCCAGGCCAGGGCCCCAGAGAAGGTAGCATGCACAGCAATGCCAAAATTGCGACTGGCTTTCGCCGCCATTTTCATTTGGTTGACCGCCCACTCGGTACGGGCTTGGGGGTTGCCGTGAACTTCAGCGGGAGCGAAGCCGTCGAACATAGCGTCGTAGGCGGGATGTACTGCTACTAGTTGTCCCTGCAAATGGGTAGAAAGCTCAGTCACTTCTACTCCGGCTTCCTGGCAAATACCTTTTATTTCATCGCAGTAATCTTTGCTTTCGGCGGCTTTTGCTAGATCAATACATCGGGGGTCAAAAGTGGGAATTTGTACGCCCTTGTAGCCCACTGAGGCCATCCACTTGCAGGCATTTTCTAAGGTATTAAAAGGAGCATCGTCGCTCATAAATTGCGCTAAAAAAATAGCGGGTCCTTTCATTGTCTTCATAAATTGTCAGGTTGTAAGATTTGATGAAAAAATACTGCATCCGTTACCGGGGAGCACTAAATTAGAATATATTTCTCCTTTGTCAAAGAAAGTGGTGTGATGGTATTTGTGTGTTCAGGTATTCATGAAAATGGATGAAGTAATTTTGAACGTATCTCATAGCAATAATTACTTTACCACAAAGTTGATACTGCATGAAGATGGCTTTAACTATCTGCCTCACGATTGTTTCTTTTTGCCTGACAGCGCAGGATTTTATCTCAGTAACTGGAAAAGTAACTGATGCTAACACAGAACAACCACTCCCTTTTTGCTCTGTCTACATTAAAGGAAAACCCATTGGAACCGTAACCAATTCGGAAGGAGAATTTAAACTCAACATTCCGAAAAGCTTTCGCGAAGATACGTTAGCGGTAACCTACGTGGGGTTCAAGAACTTTTACCAACCAGTTGGCAATCATTCCAGAAATCTGACAATAAAGTTAGAGGAGGCAGTCGTAGACTTAGAAGAGGTAGCGGTTGAAACCAAGCGTGTTACTGCCGACGAAATTTTTGCACAGGTTTTGGAAAAAATTCAGCAGGAAGCAGGCTACCCAAATGAAGATTTTAAGCTAAGCGGTTTTTATCGGGAAATACATTCCAGCGAAAACCAGCGAACCGGAGTGTTAGAATGTGCAGTCAATATCTTTGATAATAGATTGACTCGCGATTTCAAGGAAATTGATATTACCCATTTTCGGAAAATATACGATCGCAAGCAAAACACTGATCAGTTTATTGAAACGAAGGAGGGGCGTAACCATCTTTTACTATTGTTAAACGGCGGCATTAATTTGATACCTATAGGTAGTCAGTATAAGCGATCAATCTGGAAGCTTTCGCTGGAAATTGAAAAGATCACTTACTTCAATGATCGTCTGGTTTATGTTCTCGCGAATAAGTCCTACGGAAGGGCGTTGAGGCTGTTGGTAGATACAGAAGATTATTCCGTCTACAAAAATGAACTTATCATGCAAGTGGAGGAGTCAGATCATGACAACTACGCCTGGCGAACGGTGAACCCACAGGGTGAAAAGTGTGGAGCAATGTTGGATCATCAGGGGTACGAATACCGGAAAATAAACAGAAAGCTATTTCCCCACTACTTCTTCCGAAAGTTAAACTTTAGGTGTTATGATTTAAAAGTTGATACTATTTCGGCAAAGTCAGCTTTTTCTACCGAACTATTAATCAATCAGGTAGAAGAAAACGTGTCGGCCACTTCGGTTGATAAGTTTAGAAAAAAGAAAGGACTGATTAACCGTAACGAACCCTACGATTCCGCCTTTTGGCAGTACTTCAACGATATCCAGGATGTTACTTCCGATAATAAATTGACCGATGAAAAACTAGCATACATAGCGACTGCCAATTCTACCTCACCTACGAAACCAAGGAAAGAATACAAGCAAGAGCTAAGAATTGGTAATCATACTACCCGGAAGTTTACTCGAGCTGATACGCTTTACGGTACTTTAACCCCTGATTTGGCCTGCTATGATGTCAATTACTACGATCTAACGCTAGACATTGATCCCAACGAAGAATGGATTAAAGGCACTTCGGCTATTCACTTTACGGTGGTTGAAGCGACCAAGAAAATTAGAATCGATCTGCTCGAGTATCTAGACATTCATTCTATACAGTTTGAGGATAAAGACTTAGCGTTTGAACGGGATTTGGACGCGGTGTATGTATCGTTTCCTGACACGCTGAAGGCAGGAAGTAGTGCTAGAATTCTAGTGAGCTACGAAGGGCATCCACTTGACGCCGATTTTAATATTTGGGCGAGTGGCTTTCTGTGGCAAGAGGATAGCGAAAGTCTACCGTTTGCTCAATCGCTGTGTCAGGGCTACGGAGCCAAAGCCTGGTGGCCAGTGAAAAATCATTTGTCGGATGAGCCGGACAGTGCCTCAATTCATGTTACCGTTCCCGAAGATATTTACGTTGTATCCAATGGAAACCTGATTGGAACAGAAACGGTTAACGGGAAGAGTAGCTATCACTGGAAAGTTCAGCATTCGATTAACAACTACAATATTGCTGTACACATTGGAAATTATAAAAACGTGCGCGATAAATATATCAGTCAGAGCAGGGATACATTGGTTTTGGATTATTACTTTCTTCTGCAAGACCAAGAGTTAGCTGAGAAAAAGCTACAGATAGTGCCTAAAATGCTGGCGGTTTACGAAAAGTACTTTGGCTCGTACCCGTTTAGCAGCGACGGTTTCAAGATAGTTCAATCACCCTACCCGATGGAGCACCAAAGCTGCGTGGCGGTCGGGCAATACTTTGATGAGCAATTAATCTTGCATGAAACCGCTCACGAATGGTGGGGTAATAACGTCAGCGTAACCGACAATGCCGATATCTGGATTCACGAAGCCTTCGCTACCTACGCCGAGTCACTGTATATTGAAGAAACGCTGGGCTATGCATTGGGGCAAGAATACCTGAATGCCCGAAAGAGCGAAATACTTAATGATCACCCTATTATCGGCACAGAAGGAGTGAATCACTTCCATTACCGAATTGAAGACAAGTACTTTAAAGGAGCGCTTGTGCTCAACACATTGAGACACGCGGTGAATGACGATCCGCTTTGGTTTTCTACCTTAAAAAGCATTCAAGCCGATTTTCAGTATTCATTTATTAATACTGATACACTTCTGGCCTACCTCAACACCAAACTCGGTGAAGATTATTCATCATTTTTTAATCAGTATTTGCGTACCACTAAAATTCCTGTTCTGGAGATTAAGAAAAACGCAGAAGGGTTTGAGCATCGGTGGAGCGACATCCTAGAAGAATTCAGTATGCTGATAGCGATTGATGAGGTAGAGCTAAAGCCTACTACTCGATGGCAGCAATCAAATTTCACTTTTACTGATGAACATAGAAATCAGTTACAGAATGAGTATTTGATAAAGGTTGAGATAAGATAGTTTAAGATCATTTAGCTTCCTGACGAATCTGAAGCGAGTACTATAACACATTAATATGTAGAAAATACTACAATCCAAAACCCTCCCGAAGATGCTGGAGGTGATTGCGGAGGGCATCTTGCCAGCGGGGGGCAGCATCCCAGGTATTGCCCAGGTAGACATCACCTGTGTAAATGTGCTTGATGTAGTATTTGTATACGGGTTCAGAAGTACTGCTGGCTTCGCTGGTAGACTCTTCGTAGCCGAGCATAGTACGCAGGTTTTTCTCCGAAGATTGTAAGCGCAGTAAAACAAACTGGTAGCCATCTTGACGTATCTGATCTTCTTCCTGAGCGGGGTCAACCAAGCCGTACTCAAAGGGGTAAGCTCGCATAATTTGAGCGATGATAGTACTGCTATCCGCTAGTATCTGGGCAGTATCGCTACTGGCAATGGGCGAAGTAGATAAGTATTCTTCGTGGCGAGGAAGGGCTAATTTATCCAGTTTCAAATCTTGGGCAAAGCCTTCCGCCCGACGACCTTTTATTACATTACCCGCCCCAGTGAAAAATTCTGGTAAATCACTAATAAGGAAGTTCTGAGTTTCGTACTGGTTTAGTAGCATGTATTTCTGAAACTGATCCATCATGGCTTTCCAATCATTGCCCGTCATTACGTAGGCTGATTGGTCAGCTCCTACGAAGGATGCTTTTTCATTAAAAGTAGTGATTAGTAGGCCGCAACGCTGATTACTTTGTTGAGGGTTATAAGTTAGGAGTATCACATTTTTGATGTTCCGACTGACTAACTGTCCGGTGAGTAATCGGGAAACATCGCGACCCGCTCGGGCATCCTGCAAGTGGTAATAGGCTACGGCATCAATACCCGTTTCCTGAAAAGCTTGGTGCGCCGTTTCGGCAAAGGTATGCCAGGTTTCATCGTGGCTAATCATCATGGGTGCGTCTACCAACACCATCGTCTTAGTGTACATTACCGTTTCGGGTAATTCATTTACCGGAGTAAGGTCACGAAACGGAGCAGGAAAAACAGAGGTGTCCTGACTGTAGACAGTACCTACGATGAGTGAGAAAACGACCGCAAAGACAGTATGCTTCATGAAGTAGACGAACCATTGGGCTAGTAGTGCAACGCATCAGGGCGTTTGTTCATTATCCCGAAGTGCCTTTTTCTCGGGAAGTTCGCCTCAAAGATAAGAAGTTTAGGCTATCGTTGTATACCTCGGCGACCTTCACCGCGGCGCCGTTCACCCAACTTGCGTAAAACCATCCTCTGAAAGTCAGCTTCGGCCCGGATGAGTTGTAACATTTGGGTGGAAGAAAGTACTTCCGATAATTCTTCCGCCATATTTTTCTCTAAGTCTAATTGGCGTTCTTTTAGCGCAAAAAATTCATCAATATGTTGCTGGGCAACTTCATCGGTTAGCTCGTCGGTTTTGACCGAACGACGTAGCTGAAATTCTTCTTTCTTTAATTCTCGCCGTTGTTCATCCCACTGGTTATAAATGGGCCAAAACTGCTGGGCTGTTTCTGGAGTTAACGAGAGGCGTTCAGTTAGAAAGGCAATCCGGGCAGTTTCAATCTTCTCAATGGGGCGCTGGGCAAAAGTGTTTATCATAACACTTAAATAGAGTAACAGTGTAATTCCGATAAACTTGCTCAAATGAAGTCTGTTAGTGGAGAATGGAGGACGGAGGACAGAGGATGGAGTCCGAAGATTATGCTGAGAAACTGCCGATTTTATCCCGCTCTCCCTTTGATTCTTTGAAAGAAAATCAGAATAATGCTTAATATTTAGTTGTTTCATGGTTTTTCTACAAATATTCTTCCAGTAAATAATCGGTGTCGAGGTAGTATTCTTCTGGCAAATCATATGATTCTAGTTCGGATTCTAATAACTCTTCCTGCTCTTCCTCAGTAAGCGATACGGCTGAAATCATATCTACCGAGTTCATCTGCAAGTAATCGATCAGGTCTTGCTCATTAACCTCAGCCAGTAAATTTTGTACCTCATTCTGATTTACTTCAGCAATTGGTGTAGTGTTTATCTGCAAAGGATTGATGAGCCAAATAGCTATTACCAAGATAGCTATGGCTGCCGCTGCATAGTACCAACGCGAAGTAAGCTGAACTACCTTCCTTTTTTCTGCTTGAGCTTCATTATTGATTTGCTGCTGAATACGCTGTGAAAAATCGTTGAAGTAGCCCTCAGGAGCGGGAAATGGATCTTGCAACCCTTTCTGCTTTAGTTCGTCTAAATTTATCTTGTTAGCCATATCGCTAAATTTTTTCCAATTGTAAAATTGCTTCTATCTTCTTCACTGCCAAGTGATAACTCGTTTTAAGGGCACCTACGCTAGTCCCCGTAATTTCGGCAATTGCCTCATATTTTAAGTCTTCAAAGTATTTCAGGTTAAATACGAGTCGTTGCTTATCAGGTAACTGTAGTAGTGCTTTCTGTAATCGTCGCTGAATCTCGTCGCCATCTAACGACGGAGTATGATCAATTTTGTCAGCCAATTCTTGATTTGCGTCGTCTATCGGTAGAAAAAATCGTCGCTTTTTCTTTTCCAAAAACCGCAGGGCTTCATTAGTAGCGATACGGTACAGCCAGGTATACAACTGCGAACCGCCCTGAAATTTTCCCAGATTACGCCAGACCTTTACAAAAGTTTCCTGCATCACATCGTCAGTATCATCGTGGTCAATGACCATCTTTCGGACAATAGCGTACATCCGCTCCTGGTAGGTATGCACTAGTAGCTGGAAAGCCTCCTGTTGCCCATCGGCCTCGTTAAACCTACTAAGTATACGCTGATCCTGGTCTTCCAATCGGTTATTCGGTGATACTACTGTAACCAAACTAGCAAATCTTTTCGTTTTACAGTTTAGATACAAGTTGGCCTAAAAGGTTTAATCCCTATATTGAAATACAATGGAAATGTACGAATTAAAGTTAACGCCCAACCTTCAGAAGTTGACTAACCAAGAATTTTTTGAGCTTTGCCAGGCTAATAGCGAAGCAAAACTGGAGCGTACCAAAGACGGAGAAATAATTATTATGCCACCTACCGGAGGATTTACAGGAAAAATAAACAAGAATATTCTTTTTGACCTAGAAGTTTGGAACCGAAAAGCAAAGCTAGGTGAAACCTTTGACTCATCTACCGGATTCAATTTACCCAATGGAGCTACTCGCTCACCAGACGCCTCTTGGGTTGCTCAAAACCGTTGGGACGCATTATCCGAAGCCGAAAAAAAGCAGTTCCCTCCACTTTGCCCCGATTTTGTGATTGAACTAATGTCTGAAACCGATTCGCTAGTCCGAGCTAAAAAGAAAATGGAAGAGTGGTTAGAAAATGGCGCACGCCTAGGCTGGTTGTTCTTCCCCAATGATGAGAAAGCATTTATCTACCGTCCGAGCAAACCCACAGAAGAAATTATTGATTATAGACGTACTTTATCTGGGGAAGATGTTCTGCCCGGCTTCTCTTTTGATCTAAATATCCTTAAATGAAAAAAGCACCGACAGAAATCCATCGGTGCTTTTTGGTTACTGCTTGAATAGCGTTATTGATAAATGGTCATAATCTCAAATGGCCCCGGTACCGGATTAGGAACATTCGGATTACCGTTAATCTCATCTTGAGAGTAGACAAAACGCCAAGGCAAATTGGCGCCAAAGTTCGGGGTAATCGGAATTTCTACTACACTACCCCGGGTACGTCGCTCGTCGTTCCAGGCGATAGTTTGTCCGTAGAACGTTACATATCGCTCCTCGATAATCTCGCGCAACAACGCATCATTAGCAGAGAGACCGTCAGGGTTTTCCATTCCGCCGGAAGCAAAGTCTTCGGCTACATAAGGTTCGTAAGCCAGCGTGAAAGCAGCCTGATAAGTAGCATCAATGTAACCACCTTCATTCAGAAACGCCCGGTATTCGTTCAGATAGCCTAAGGCAGCGTCAAAATCACCCACCCGCACCGAGGTCTCAGCTAGGGTCAGAATATTTTCCTGATAGGTAATTAGCGGAAAAGGAGCGTCTTGAGCAAAAAAGGCATTGAGTGTACTCCCTGTAGACAGGGAGAGGGTATTTGGCTCAATTCTATCCGGAGTATTTACCGCCTCGTCTGCTCCCAGATAGTAGTAATTGAAGCGCGCCGTCTCATCGGTTTTCGCATTTCCGCGATAGTTACCATTGGCTGGATCAAGCAATGTAACTAAATAGGCTTCACCTTGATCATCCGCTGCGGCAATATCACCACCGCGGGAGGGGCCAAGAAAGTCCCAGTACATATTCAGGTCAACGTCATTGGTAGTACCGTGTTGTAGATACATAGAGCCCTCAAAGCTAGCAATCCCGTTTTCCGCTGCTTGCAGGGCCAAGTCATACTGCTTGGTATCCAGGTAAAAACGGGCTTTCAAGGTGTGAGCTGCCGCAGTCCAGGAATCAGGGTCGCCGTTGTAGAAAATATCGGTACCACTGGCCGGAACGCCAATACCGGACTCCAAATCATCAATTCCCTCATCTAATAGATTCTGAAGTGAGGTGTAAATATCCATTTGATTATCAAACAGCGGAGACTCAAATTCCTCGATTTGAGCTGCTTGAGAAAACGGAATATCTCCCCACAGTGACGTAGCATTGCCAATACAGTGCGCTTGGGTTACCTTCGTAATTCCAGCAAATACCCGAACACCCTGGGGTTCTATCTTATCTAGCACAATTCGAGAGTTGCGAAGAGTACCATAATAAATATTATCCCACATATTAGTGAAATTAGAGGCACCCGCATTGTACACGTGAAAGTCACTCCACTGACGATCAACTCCCTTCATTTGACCCGACCATATTGCCGCCATTCGGGCGGTGAATCCTGCGTGAGTAGTAGCGTTAGCTAACTGTACTCCGGTAAAAATTAGCCCAGCCGGAGCATCCGAGGGGTTATTTGGATCATCGTTTAAATCTTCTACTAATCCCTCGCAAGCAGATAGCGAAAAGATTAATAGCGTCAGTAAGCTGTATTTAAATAATATTTTCATGATACTTTAATTAGTAATTGATGGCGATTGAGAAAATGTAGGACTTAGTACCCGGATTGTTGAAGTAATCCTGCCCACGACCATTAGTAGCACCGTCCAGCGAAGTTTCTGGATCAATTCCTACTACATCTGTCCATAAAATAAGATTACGACCCCGGAGTGAGAAGTCAATGCTCTGTAGTTTAGTTCTCTCCCGGAATTTCTGGGAATTGAGACTGTACGAAAGCGAGACTTCACGCAAACGCGTCCAGCTACCGTCTACAATAAATTGCTCCTGAAGGTTACTGAAACCTTGTCCTAGGGTAGTATACCATGCTTCGTCGAGCAGTACGGGACCGCCTCCGAAGTCCTGGATGTTACCCCGGACAGTAGTTCCGGCCGCAATAGTTTCGCCATCGAAATTAACTAAACCTCCCGCCGGAATTACTACTTCATTGCCAGTATCGGCGTGCTTTCCAAAATTATACAGCACCGACTTAGTGTTAGGTGCGAAGTCACTACCCTGGAAAGTCTCAAAGAGAGCGTACAAGGACAAGTTTTTCCAAGAGATAGTCGCACCCATACCTCCGCGCCAAACTGGGTTTGGATCACCGATCACACCAAAATCTGGGGCTACTTGGGGGAAATTATTTTCATCCAGATCTAGCGAGCCATCGGCATTACGCAGGTAGACCCCACCGAACAAAGCCGACAGTGGTTCTCCCACCTTGGCTACTGAGCTAGTCAACGTACTAAATCCACCTAGGGAAATTACATCGCCCTCGCTACCGCCCAGGCTAGTTACCTCATTGATGTTTTGATTAGCATTAGCAAATAACTCAATGTTCCAATCGCCCTTGTTGTATACTGTGTATCCCAAATCAACTTCCCAGCCTCGGTTCTCCATAGAACCCGCATTAGTGTAGCTGGTTTCAAAACCTATTGATGGAGCTACTGCTACTTCTAGTAGCAAATCGTTGATCTCGTTTTGGTAGTAGGTAAACCCAGCTCGCAGTCGATCATTAAAGAATCGTAAATCAGTACCGATCTCCCACTCCGTCTTAATTTCGGGCCTTAGATTAGGATCACCTTGCTGATCGCTTTGTACGAAAGCTCCGTTTCCGTAACCCACGCCCGAGAGAATAGCACCCCAACTTCCAAACGCAGTATTGGCCGCTATGAAGTCAGTGCTAGTACGATGGGGGTCAGGCTGTACTCCTACCTGTCCGTATCCGGCGCGGAATTTACCGAAGCTAAGGAATGAGTTAGCAGCAATAAGCTGAGAAAACTGCCAAGCCAAATCAGCGGAAGGATAGAAGAACGTTTTATCCTCGCCGAACGAAGAAGCCGATTCTAGGGCTCCGGTCGCATTTACGTATAATTGATCGAAGAAGCCAAAGTTAGCCGTGGCGTAGGTCCGGGTACTACGAATAAGGGTTTCAGTGTCATCCGGGAAGCGATCAGCTCCCACTGCATTAGAGAAATCGAGTGGGCCATCCGGAATCAGGAAGTTTTGCATCTCGCCTCCTACCCGGTTGTAGTTACGCTGATTGATATTCCAACCTAAGTTTACACTAGAAGAAATATTGGGGGAAAGAACAAACGAAAAACGACCGATCGCATCGAAATTTAGCTGAGTCTCGCCAAAGATAAACTCTTCGTACTGGCCATTTTGGTTGGCTCCAGCAGAGTGGACTGGGAAGTAGGTCTTTCGTAGATCTTCGTAGGTATCAGCCCCACCGCGGGCGATAAGCTCAAACCATTTCACCGGCTTAATGCCAATTTCGGCACTCATGATAAAGCGATTTACCACAGTTGAGTTTTGCAACTCATTAATCGTCCACAGAGGATTATTGTAAATTGGATTAGTATTATTAGCCAGATATCGTCGGTACGAACGATGGCGGTTCAGAATAGGAGCGGCTTCCGGCGATGCGAAGTAGTCTCCAATATAATCTTCCCCGTTAAAGTCAGGGGCGGCTCGCAACATACCTAGGTACAATCCGTTCAGGTTCGATCCAGTCTGAATCCGGTTTGAAGTTGTACGCGCGAAAGTAGCGTTACTCGATACTCGTACAATATCGCTAAACTTTCGGTTAGCATTTAAGCGGATGGTACTGCGGTCATAGTCGCTTACACCCCGGTAGACTCCTTCCTGAGTCATATGACCTAAGCTTAGCAAGAAATTTCCATTTTCATTACCTCCGCTCATGCTGAGGTAATTATCAACGAAGTAGCCGGTCTGAAAAACCTGGTCTTCCCGGGCATCGTTAAATGTTTCCCGGGAATTTTTTCCGCCGTTCGGATCATCCGCACTACCACTCGGGATTGCGAAATAACGGTCTCCATCTCGGGCCTCAAAGAAGCCAGCGTAGCCAGGAGCAGTAGGGTCAGTGATTTGCTCATCAGCCCCGCCGGGTCGGTCGGATATTCTATCCCCGTAGGAACGGGAAGAAGTTGGACTGTAGATTCCGTTTTGTCCTTGTCCAAACTTATTCTGTAGTGGATGGAGTACATTTACTTGGTCGAGCGATACAGTAGACCGGAAGGTAATATCCAGTTTTCCGTCATCACGTCCCTGCTTGGTGGTAATCAGAATTACCCCGTTAGCTGCTCGCGAGCCCCAAAGAGCCGCGGCAGAAGCTCCCTTTAGTATTTGTAGTGACTCGATATCCGAAGGGTTGATATCATTCATACGTGATTGCTGCCGTACCCCCGCTGTATTTTCACCGCTATTTGCTATGTCAGCGTTGGGTGCTCCCACTGTGTTGCTGATGGGAATACCATCTACCACAATAAGTGGTTGAGATTCACCAGTAATAGTATTTTGTCCCCGAATTTGAATGTAAGCGGCAGCACCAGGGTCACCGCTAGAACGGGCAATTTGTACCCCGGCAGCCTTTCCACTCAAACTGTTGATTAGGGTGTTTTCCCCCGAGCGGGCGATGGATTCGCCTTCTACTTTAGAAAATGCTAGTCCGCGAGCGTCGGCATCTTCTTCAAAACCCAGTGCGGTTACTACTACTTCCGATAGTTGCTTGGTATCATCAGAAAGTTCTACGTTTAGGGTAGACTGATTACCGATAGCTACTTCTTTGGTGACCAAGCCAATAAAGGAAAATACCAGTGTCTCAGCATCCTCGCCTACGTTTAACCGGTAATTCCCATCAATATCGGAGATAGTTCCGTTAGTGGTGCCTTTCACCACCACGTTAACTCCAGGAAGCGCGTCTCCCTTATCAACGGAGGTGATTTTACCACTGATGGTACGTTCCTGAGCCTGAAGCTGCGTGCTTATCAGAATTAGGCTAATGAAAAGCCAAGTAGATAGCAATCGGTCACGCCGACTTGCCAGTACTGCGAAATTTGTAAAGATGTTTCTCATAGGTAAATTGGTTACTAGTGTTTATAAATGAAGGATTAAATGCAAAGCACTATGATAAAAAGATAGGTAGTTTAGGTAAAAAACAACTGAAATATTGAGAATGTAAAGGAACGCAGAATATGGGAATAGGAATGTTGCTAATCAGCAAAATAATAATAGGTTTATGTAATTAACAAATTTTGTTGACTTTTTATTAATATTTTCTTTTGCAAAGTCCAGATTCTCTTTTTAGCAAAAAAGGAAACTGAACTATCGTTATTGTTCAAAAATTAATGATGTTGCTGAGTGAATCCTTCAGCAGTACTAAAGCGTGAGAAAGAAAAAAGAGCGGGAACTTCCTGTTCGTCAGTAATTAATTGCGAAGCTAATTCACCCAATGCCGGAGCGTGCTTAAAGGCGTGTCCCGATCCTCCCCCTAATATCCAGGTGTTTGCCAGATCAGGATGACGATCCGTAATAAAGTGTTTGTCAAATGTATCCGTATGTTGGCAAACGCGACTTTCCAGCAAAGGGGCATCTTTCATAAACGGAAACCGATGGGTAAGTAAGGTTCTAGCTTGTTCCACTTCTTCGGGGCGAACCAGCCGATCGTTATGGGTTGGGTCAAATAGTTCGGTATTGGGCGGGGCCCACCCAATTTTAAAGCCCCGGTAATCGCTACTGGGTACGCCGTAGTGACGCTCTTGGTTGGCTAAATCCCGGTTCATCCAGGTGGGTAGTGGTCGCTGGGCAAGAGTAGTCGAGAATTGGGGGGGCAAACCAAACATAAACACCGGCTGGCGGGTCACGCGTAATTTATTCTGAAGTAATTCGGGAAAGGCTTGACCCAACCAAGGACCACCCGCAAATACGTAGCAGTCAGCGGTAAGCGTAGAATTATCGGATAATCGTACGCTTGCTAATTTCCCATTCCGGGTTTCGTTGGGCAGGGCGTGGGCTTGCCTAAATTTTCCGCCTTCTCGAGTGAACTGATTGACTACCTCAGTACAAGCTTGGCGAGCTAGTACAAATCCGGCGGATGGATCGTACACCGCATGGTTAAGGTCATCGGTTCGCACTAGGGGAAAGTACTGCTGGATCTCATCGGGCGACAGCCATTCCAACGGCATTTGGGCTTCCTGATAGAGCGAACGAGCTTGCTCAGCGTAATCATAATGTTCCATCTGGCAGAAGACCAATAATCCAGTTGAATAAAATACTGGCTGGCTGAACTGGGCTTGGTGCTCTTTCCACAAGGTAAGTGCCCGACGAGCCAAGTCAAAATATACCTGTTTGTCCCCGTACATGCAGCGTGCCAGGCGGGTTTCACCCCCCGAGCTAGCTCGGGCATTGCCAGGTCCCCAAGTATCACAAAGTGTGACATCGTAACCCTGACGAAGCAGATACAGTGCTGTCCATCCCCCAAAAGCCCCGGCCCCCACTACCACAGTTGATGGCTTACTTCCGTAGTTGTAGTTGATGGTAGGCCATTTTTCCTGTTTAGTGGCTACCGGAGCGATTACTAGAGCGGATGCTCGCTTTAGCACTGTTCGCCGAGAGATTTGACTAGCGGATGACATCAGTTCTGAGGGATAGTTAGGAGTTCATCAATTTCGTAGCGGGTCCCATTTTTGATGGTCATGGTTACGTTCCAGGCATCAAAAATAGTAGTAAGCGGATCACCATCTACAATAACTAGGTCGGCCACTTTCCCTTCTTCAATAGAACCCAGATCGCTAGCTACCCCTACGGCTTCCGCTGCGCGGATAGTGGCTGATTGCAGGGCTTGAAAGGGAGTAAACCCACCGTCTACAAAAAGCTGTATTTCGGTATGTAAACTGGTTCCGTAGGGAATAAAAGGCGAGTCAGTGCCAGCGGTTACCCGACCTCCAGCTCGCATGATGCGAGTGATAGCCTGCTGCATAGTCGATATATTAGTTAAATACCCTGGAAATAGCTTGCGTAACCGTTGGGGTGCTCCTTGTAACTGAGCAAGATACTCTTCGGAGTACAATTCAACCAATTGCCGGTTCTGGTAAATTTCAGGGTGTTTATCGGCCAGAACATAAAAGCCACCCTGTAATCCCATAGTGGGGGTAATATTCATTTGCGACTTCACCAAAAGTTGGACTACATCGTCATAAGTGTTTTTAAGTTCGGATTGCTTCATAGAGTAACCCCGACGGCTAGTACCCCGAATATGCTCCACTGCATCTACATTGTACTTGGTAGATGGATATATCTCGTGCGAGGAAACCGGAATGCCTAGGTTATGAGCCGCCTCGGTAATACGCTGCTGAAGGGAATCAGGCATTCGCACGTAGGTTTTTATCATATCGTAACCCAATCGCCCAGCCCGGTCGAGCTCTAATTCCATATGAGGACCGTGAATAACGCTGTTAGCCAGTCCGTAGTAAATGCGGCTACCGTCAGTTAAACCTCCGGTGAAGAATTCCCGAGGACCGGGACGTACTCCACTGGCCCAGGCTTCTTTTCGTTCCAGGGCATCGTAGGGGTCAGCCCCCGGCTCCCGAACCGATGTGATTCCGTAGGCTAGCCAGGTTCTTCCTAATCGCTCACCCGCACTAGCGTGCTGATGGGTATGCATCTCGAATAGTCCTGGGATAACAGTTTTATCCGAAGCATCAATAACTAATCCATCTAAATCTTCCTGGTGAGGCTGAATAGCTTTTATCCGATTATCCTCAATCAGTAAATCTACGTTTTCTTGATACGTTGAGTCTAAACCGTCAAAGACGCGCCCTGCGTGAATGGTGTAGGTTTCAGTAGGCTTTTCAGGGTTCCAGCTTAGTAGATTGGGAATAGGCTCGGTTGTTCCGGTAGTGATGTCTAGCTTCTTGAGCTGATCGGTGGCAATGTAAACGATCGACTTGCCGTCGGCTGTCCAACTGGGCGAAGCGGCTAGTTCGGTAGTAAGTTGCTCGGGTTCGGCAGTAGGCTCTCCACTTTTATCTACGGGCAAATGCCAAAGAACGCCATCTTGCACGTAGGCAATGGACTGACCTGTGGGTGACCAAATGGGACCGTTTGCATTTCGCATGGCGGGAGTACGGCCTGCTTCGGGAGATAGGTAGCGACGAACGGTATCTTCCAGCGGGAGATACAGAATTTGACTGATTCCCTCGCGGTAGCGCGACGAGTAGGGTTGCAGTACCATCAGTGCCAGCATGGATTCGTCCGGCGACCAGGTGGGTTTACTCGGCACAAAGTAGCTATCTTCTAGCGAAACCAGCTCGCCCGTGGCTACCGTTAGTACGTGTAGTTGTCCCCTTCCCCAGACATTGCGAACATCGCGGGTGTAGAAGGCAATGCGATCCCCACTGGGTGACCAAACCGGAAAGCCAACGGCTTGATCTAAATCAGTTAACTGAGTTTCTTCTTTTGTACTGAGGCTTTTCATCCACAGGTTCATCTGGCCATCCCGATCCGATACAAACGCCAACTGAGTTCCATCCGGCGACCAGTTCGGGTCAATGTCTACAAAAGAATCATCGGTGATTGCTTGTAAGGTTTCATCCGCAATAGACTGTACCCAAATATCTCCTAGGGCAGCAAAGGCAACCGATTGACCATCAGGCGAGACAACCGGGGTCATTTTGCCCAGAGCCGGACGGGCGGTAGTATCGTCCAGATCGTAGGTCTTACGAGTATAAGAGGGGCGAGTTAACGTTACCATTGCCTCAAAAGGAATGGTGTTAGCTCCCTCCTTCCCTAAAACTCGCTGTTTGATTTTACCGTCGCTGGTGTAGAAAAAACTACTATCCGATTGCCAGGCCGAGCGGAATGGGAAGACATCTTCGTCAATGGTTTGTACCTGAGCGGAGTCACCTGAAGCTAGAGAGAATACTGCCAAATACGCCTCTCCTTCGCTGTACTGGAGGAAAGATAACTGTTGCTGATCGGGACTCCAGGCGGGGGAAGCCAGCTTAGCCTCAGAGGCCACTAATCGTTCGGTTATTCCAGTTTCCGAATTTAACGAGTAAATACCTGGCGCGTCCGCTTGCCCCGATACGTAAGCAATCTGGCTACCATCGGGCGAATAAGCCGGATGATACTCATTAGCTGGATTCTCGGTAAGAGAATTTACTTCACCACTGGCTAGCGTGATTTCCCACAGGTCATAATTACCGTTGCGATCCGAAGAAAAGATAATGCGTTGCCCGTCGGGTGACCAGTGGGGTTCCCGGTGGTCGTAGCGTCCGAAGGTCAGCTGCTTTAGTTGACTACCATCGCGATGAATCGTCCAGATATGGTAGTTACCATCCCGGTAGGAGTGAAAGGCAATCTGCTGTCCGTCGGGTGACCAAGCCGGCTCGTGGCAGTCGCCCAAGGCATCGGTAATCGGTTGGGCTGTTCCCCCGGCTACGGACATCAACCAAATAGTTCCCTGCAAGTCGATAGCCAAAGTGGAGTGGTCGGGTGATAGAGCAATTGCCAGGTTGGTACCTTCTCGCAGAGCAACATCTACTGAGTTAGCGGGAGCATCGGTTTCAGGATTGGAGGTGGTGCAGGATAAAACTGAGGAAAGAAGTAGACAATAGGGTAAAAGAGACTTCAAAGTAGGCTAGGATATAGTTTGCAGAAAAATAACTGAGACACAATAACAAAATAAATTTTTGAAATAGGTAGAATTCACAAAATAAAAAATATTTTAAGGAGAGAGTTAATCTTATAATCGTTGGCTTTTTGGAAGAAGTGAGGAAAGTAGATATGAGATAATTAGTGAGCCGATTAAACCTTTGATTACTGGAATGATCTAAAGCTCAGAACAAACAATTATTTAACATGATGAACAAGATAGTAAATTTTAGCGCAGCATTTTTGTTGCTTATTGGAACCGCTGCCTGGGCACAACCCGAGGGTGGTAACGGGCGACGGGGCGGTGACCCCAGCCAGCGGGCTGAGCGCCTTACCGCTTCTATGACGGAATTACTGGATTTGAATGAGGATCAGCAAAATCAGGTGGGCGATTTAAACTTAGAGTATGCCATGAAAATACAAGAAAATCGGGAAGAAAGCCAAGGAGACCGGGAAGCTATGCGTGAATCAATGGTAGCGTTAAACCAAGAGAAAGAAGAAAAGCTATCAGCTATACTTAGCGAAGAGCAAATGCAACTGTACCATGAGAAAAAAGAAGAGTTTAGAAAGAATTCCCGCGAACGCCGGGGCAAACGCCGGGCCAAGCGAGATTCGGCTAGCGAATAAGTACATATATTTTCCTTTAGAAAAAGCGGTGGGCAGTCAGCCCATCGCTTTTTTATTGAGTCATATAGTTTCTCAAACTCTCGTAATTCTCCTTACTAAATTGTAAGTAAACCGCATCAGAGCCAGTGCGAATAGAATGTCAAATAGCTTAATAAAGGTGCCTTCTTTTATAACATCCTGAAGGAAAGAATCATATAAGGCAATAGGAACTAGATTAAACGCATTGGGCGAATTCAGTGCCAAGTACAAGAAAATCCCAGCAACTACTAGGGAAATAATTAATGGTAAGAGTTTCATCGATTATAAAAGTTAATCACCTTCTCACCAAACAGTCTTTTTGTGAGAAATTCTACAAGAGTGTATGTGATCAGCGTGTTCCTATAAATTCGTAAATATTCCTTCTATCTGGGCAAAATCTTCGGGAGTATCTATATCGTAAACACCCTCGGGAAACAGGGTCTCACCAAATAATATCGGAACCCCTACGGTATCATGGTAAGGCGAAGCAAACAGTGTCTTGCCGAGTTGTCGGCGAGTGGCGATCAGTTGCTCTAACAACCCTTGGTTTACCAGTAGCTGGTCGCATGGCATAACAATGGCAGCATTAGGCAAAGGGTTAAATAACATCATCCACTTACCTTAGTGATATATACACTAAGGCCAAAACTCCACCAATCATTATAGAGAAAAGGAATTGAAGAATGCTGATTAGGATTCCTTTACCAATTACCTTCCACTTCTTTCCCGGGAAGAGGGATACTAGTGCCCAAACAATATATCCGAACCAAGCCACCAGACCAATATTGTTGAACAAAAGGGGCTGATAATATACTCCGACTATAATAAATAGGTAGAGTACCATATATTCGGCAGATAGAAAAGCACTGAGCGTTAAATGTTCAGCGTAATTGTACCCCCAGCGTCGAAAAAATAGATACGTTAGAACAGCTAATAATGGCACTGACAAGAACATGATGATATTGTAGTACTGATATAAAAATAGGATCATGTCTTGTACAAACTGTTGATCCCCTTCGTTAGAGGGGCTGCTGTTTTCACTGAGTAATCTTCGAAACAGATCTAATTTTATGGTAATAAAACTGGCAATCGTGGTAACCAGTACGAGAAATCGGATCGGGTTTGAGTAACGCTTCCGCTCTCCAGCCAGATACTTGTGAATAGCCTCACCGGGTCTGATAAGGAGCTCTTTGATAGTAAAGAAAATGCCCTTATCCCAACTGAGGGTACTTAGTACTTCTTGCCAAAGGTAACGAATAGTGATTCGGGGGGTAGTTTTAGTAGTATGCTCGGCCGTACTTCGCTTCATGTATCGTTAAATTCGTCCCATTTTGGGAAATTTTTCTAAATCTTGGAAAGAGAGTAAGTTGCTACCAGGATTATTAGTTTATTGATCTAATGTTTCTAATTTATCATAAAAAAAACTGACTATGCAATCTGCTGCCGCCACCATCGCTAACCAAAAAGGCTTATTCTCTCTTCCGCCCAATGTTACTTATCTGAATTGCTCATATATGGCTCCCTTGTTAAAATCAGTAGAGGAAGCAGGTATTGAAGGATTGCGGAAAAAGCAATTGCCCACTCAATACGGGTCCTATGAGTTTTTTGATGAGGTAAATTACGTAAGAAAACTATTCTCTAAGCTGGTTAATATTTCTGATTATCAGCGAGTTGCTATTCTTCCTTCAGTATCCTACGGGATGGCAATAGTCGCTAAAAATTTGCATATTCAGCGAGGTGATAATATTGTAGTAGTGGGTGAACAGTTTCCGAGTAATGTGTACCCCTGGCGTAAATTGGTGACGAAAGTCAACGCTGAGTTGCGTACCGTAGATGCCCTGGCTGATTTTGAGAGGCGAGGGCAACATTGGAACGAGATTTTACTAGAATCTATTGATAATCAGACGCGTATGGTCGCGGTTCCGCAAACCCACTGGGCAGACGGTACCTGGTTTAACCTAGAGGCAATTCGGCAACGTACCCGTGATGTGGGAGCATTACTAGTCATAGATGGTACCCAGTCAGTGGGGGCAATGCCCTTCAATAGTGCTGATATTCAGCCAGATGCGCTTATCTGTGCCGGGTATAAATGGTTGATGGGCCCCTACGGAATTACCTTAGGCTACTTTAGCGAATACTTCGATAATGGCGAACCGCTAGAAGAAGGCTGGATTGCTCGTCATAATAGCGAAGATTTTACTAATTTGGTGAACTATCAAGATGAATACCAGCCGAAATCCTTGCGTTACGATATGGGGCAGCGCAGTAATTTTATTCTCGTTCCCATGATGGGAAAGGCCCTAGAAGCTGTTATACAGTGGCAACCTGAGCAGATTCAGCAATATTGCCGGGATATTTCGGCCTCATCTATTAAAACACTTTTAGAAGCAGGCTTTTGGATAGAGGAAGAAAGCCAGCGGGGGCATCACCTATTCGGGGTTTATCTGCCTAAGAAAATATCGCTGAACAGACTGAAAAACACGCTTAAACAGGCTATAATCAGTGTTTCAGTGCGAGGTGAGTCTGTTCGGGTATCGCCTCATCTGTACAATGAAGAGAGAAATTTGAACTACTTGGCAGAATGCCTGTGTAGCTTACAATAGAAAAACCCCGGATGCGATTAAGCACCCGGGGCCAACTATCAACCTTAAACAAACGCTAAGAAAAAAATCCTTGCGCACTAAGTACAATACAAATGATGTGCCAATATTCTCATACAATTTCTTAAAATAATTATTTTTGTTTTTCTAGCTATTAGAGAATGTAGCCGCTGAAAAAATTATAAAATGCACTATGAATAATTTTTTGCCTTTGTTTCCCCTCAAGCTTGTAGCCTTCCCCGGCGAACAGTTAAACCTGCACATATTTGAAGATCGCTACAAGCAGTTGGTCAATGAGTGCATAGAAGATGACGAACGATTCGGGATGCCAGCTTACCTCAGCGACCAGATAGGCTATGGTACTGAAATGAGCGTAGAAAGCGTGAGTAAAGTTTACTCCGATGGTCGGATGGACATTGTTACAATGGGTCACCGGGTGTTTAAGGTAGTTGAATTCTACCGGGTGGCTCCTGGTAAGCTCTACGCAGGTGGCGATGTCGATTTTTTGGAGAATGTTGCTAATGCTGACGCCATCAAGCAACAGCGAATGGTAGAACTCGCTCTGGAGCTATTCGATATACTTAGCCTTTCCGATAATTTTACAGTTAGCTCGCAGGCTACTGCCTTTGACTTAGGGCATAAGATCGGTCTGTCTAATCAGAAAAAGTACCAGTTGCTCCAAGTAGAACAAGAAAGTGACCGACAGCAATTCATCATTGACCACCTCGAAGAATCCATTCCAGTAATCCGTGATATGGAGAATGCCCGGGAGCGCATCCGTATGAACGGGCACTTCCGTAAGTTTGATCCTTTGGATTTCTAATAACTGTTGTGCTTTCGGCATGCTTAGACTGGAAAAATATGCAAAATACTGAGTTGTCAGGCTTTGGAACCGTTCTGCTCTTCATTGTTGGAGCCATTTCTTTGGTACTGGTTACCTTGGTAGTAATACGGCTCATCCGACCGAATCGCCTCAAGTCAGAAAGGCTGTCAGTGTACAAGTTGAGCGAAGACTCATTAGGTTCGGCTGAGGAGCAGTTTAATTCTCGCTTCTACGTAATTGTGCTAATGGTCATTCTATTTGATGTAGAAATTGCTTTTCTTTTCCCTTGGGCTACGGTAATGGGGCAGGCTGAATTGATTGAGCAAACGGGAGGTGCTTGGGGTTGGTTTGCATTGGTAGAAATGTCCATTTTTATGCTGATTCTAGGATTGGGTTTAATCTACGTTCGAGCAAAGGGGTTTCTAAATTGGGGAAAACCACAGGCTTACTCTGAAGAGAGGAAGCAGTAGTATCACGTCATTTCTACCAGTAGGTTAATCAAAAAATTAGTAGTCTACAGAATGAAAAGCCCTTATCTGGTAATACTGGTATTGATCATCGCTTGCTCGCCAAGACAAAACCTGGAGGATCAAGGGATCAATTATTTAGGGCAAGAAGCACCCGGTGATGCTCCTGAAATTTTTGGAAAAGAGGTCATCTCAGTGAAAGATAGATTCGATATGGGATTCACCATGTCACCCGATGGTAAAAGTATTGCCTTTGGAGTAGCTCACGAAAGTGACCCAGCCGAAACTGCCATATACCTCATGCATTTTGTAGACGGTGAATGGACTACCCCAAGCAAAGATTTTCTTCATGACAACATCAATACGTTCTTTCCGATGTTTGATCCTACCGGAAGCAAGCTCTATTTCGCCAAGTCGGCCAACGGCGCATCGACCGATTTATGGGTTGCCGACTACTCGAGTAACAAAGCTACTGACCCTCAGCCATTAGATTCAATATTTAATTCTGATTCCAGAGAGGCGGGACATGGTGTGTCGGAAAACGGATCTTTTTATTTCACTTCCAATCGGGACGATCAGTACCAGTGTTGTGGTGATGTGTATTATTCAGAATTTGGATCAGAAGGTTATACCACCGTTCAAAAAGCCGCTGAATTAAGCTCTGTTGAGGATGAAGAAAGCCTATTTTTATCTCCTGAGGGTGATTACATAATTATTCAAGCGTGGCGAAACGAGCTTGAATCCAAACACGACTTGTATATCAGTTTCAAAACTAAAGCAGGTTACTGGACAACACTACAGCGGTTAAATTCCCGCATAAATAGTCAAGAAATTGAGCAACGACCGTTTGTGTCACCGGACAGCAAATACCTGTTTTTCAGCAGAACGAGCGTAACTCAAGTAGATGGTCAGGATACGTATGAGGCAGATATATACTGGGTGAGCACCAAATCCATCTTCAAACCCTATCTGTATAATGGTGATATTGACATTCAGATAGAGTATGATAAACCATTTCAGTTAGATTTGCCTGAGGATTTATTCCAAGATGTAGACGATACTAGCCTCTTTTACCAAGTATCGTTGGCAGACGGGGCTCAATTACCTGAATGGATAAGGTTTGATGCTGATAATTTATCGTTAAGTGGAACTTGGAAATCAAAAGAACCACTGACTATCAAAATTATGGCTACTGATAGCGCAGGGAATAGCGGAGAATTTAGATTTCAGCTTAATATGGTATATAAGAAGGGATGAGAACGTACACAGTACTTACTATCGGCGAATTTCATACAAACTATTGTGAAGATTTTTTGGTTGTAGAGCAAATAGGTTCGAGCGAAATACTAGTGGCGGTCTTGGACGGATGTACGATGGGTAAAGAGTCATTTTTTGCATCAGCCCTTTTCGGAAAAATTTTAAGAAATACGGCTAGAAAGAAATTTTACGAAGAGTTTATTGAAGTATGTTCAACATCTCTGAAAAGTACACTAAGAAACACTGTCAAAGCCCTAATTGACGAAACCATATCCATCAAAAATCAACTAGGCCTTGAAACGGGCGAATTGCTTTCAACCCTCATTATTGGAATTATTGATACAAAAAAATCAAAAGCAGAAATTCTAATAGTGGGAGATGGACTAATTTGTAAGGATGGCGAGCTTATCGAGTATGAACAAAATAATAAACCCGATTATCTAGGGTACCATTTATCTGTTGATTTTGACCGCTGGTATGATAGTTTAGATCAAAAGCTAACCGTTAATAGCTTCAGCGATTTATCCATCTGCACAGACGGAATATTTACATTTAAAAATCTTATAGATAAGTCCAGACAGAAGCCTGAAGATGAAATCATTGAATATCTCCTAGTGGATGATGACGGGGCGGAGTTTGACAATTTTCTAGACAGAAAAATCAGAGCATTGAAAGATAAATGGGATCATTTAGTAACCGATGACCTAGCTATAATCAGGATAAAAAAATAGCACCATTATACTTCGTACAGTATGATATAATACCAATTTTCTACTTCAACTTCACACTTTCCATCACTTTTTGGGCGATAGATTGCCATTGGGATTGGCGTTGACGGGGGCAACTGAAGGTAAATACCAATGCTTTATCCTGATGAATCGTGTACTGGGCATACGTGTAGCG
>JBCCTI010000050.1:0-52508 GCA_039198955.1 Bacteroidota bacterium
AGCATATCATCTAAAATCACATATATTGCAATGGTGTTATCGTTGAGCATAAGAATAAGTGTTTTGAAGTGTGAGAACCTCAAAAATACAATCTTATCCCATACGATAACACTTCTTTTCATAGGTAGCAACTTGAATTAGTTAGTACACAAGGATTCATTGGCAGTGCGAGATAAACACCAACTCTTCTTTTTATCCATGACGCCTCTCGTCACCGTTAGAGGGGCTATCATTGGTGGCAAGTTTTTCTTTCAGTACTTTCATATCAGCACTAACTTTCTTCTCAACTACCTTAGCATAGATTTGAGTAGTACGTAGGTTTTTATGCCCCAGCATAGAGCTCACTGATTCAATGGGGACACCATTGGTTAAGGTAACGGTTGTAGCAAAGGTATGTCGGGCAATATGGAAGGTCAACTTTTTATTAATGCCACAAACATCCGCAATTTCCTTTAAGTAAGCATTGAGTTTCTGGTTGGTAATCACCGGAAGCAATTGTTTTCCATTCATCGCTTCAGCGTAATCTTCATACTTTTCCAAGATTTCTAACGCAGGAGGCAATAAGGGTACATTAGAAGAAACTCCTGTTTTTCTACGCTCCGTAAATAGCCAGTACTCATCATCAATCCCTCGTGAAATATCGGAAGAGCTGAGTTTGAACACATCAGCATAGGCTAACCCAGTGTAGCAACAAAACACAAAAACATCCCTAACGTGAGTAAGCCGTTCAGATGGAAACCGTTTAGCCATAATCCGGTCTAACTCGTCTTGCGTTAAGTAGTCTCGTTTTACTTCTCTCAAGCTGCATTTGTAGGCAAGAAATGGGTCACGATCCAGCCAACCGTTTACCACGGCAATACGAATAATTTTCTTGAAGTTTCTCAGGTATTTACTAGCTGTATTGTGACTATTGCCTCTAACCGTTTTAAGGAAAAACTCATAATCGGTGATAAAACTGTATTGAAGCTCAGAAAGGTAGATATCGTCGCGATTGTATTTATGTTTTAGGAACTCTTTGGTTAGTTTTAGGGATGTTTGGTAGCGTTCAAAAGTTCCGGCAGCATATTCTTTGCCAACTTGCGCCCGCATGTCCTCATTGTGTTGCCGAAAGATTTGAAATAGGCTATACTCTCTCTTTTTCCTTCCACACAACACTTCTTTGATAATACTAGCTGAAATATAGCTTCCATCTTCAGAAAGCCGATTGAAGGTCGTTCTGATACTACTACGTAAGTGATCTAACACCGCATTGATTCTTCTGGCCTCTTCCCGATTGCCCTTGACACTTCCTGTCTTAGTACTCCATTTCTCTGGTAAAACTCTCTCCCTAGTAGCAATCTCAGCTCTTTTACCATCAACTGTAATACGAGCGTAGATAGGTGTTTCACCAGCTTGATTTATTTTGGATTTATTCAGCCAGAACAAGATCGATAGAGAATATTTCATAGGGAAGCAAGAGTGTGTAGATGAATGATAATTGCAAAGACAACTAAAGAGGAAAGCTAATTGAGTAACGGTTCAATTCGGTTACCTATCAGATTTAAGCAAATATAGGTAACCGAATAGGTCACCTAATATAAGAGAAATAGTAAATATTATGAAGGGCTCGAAAACAAAAAACCCCTCAAATCATAAAATTTAAGGGGTTTTGGTGTTGAATGAATGTAAGATGCAGAGAGTGAGGGATTCGAACCCCCGGACCCGTGAAGGTCTCCGGTTTTCAAGACCGGCGCGTTCGACCACTCCGCCAACTCTCTTGATAAAACAGATCGCAAACTTAGCAGTTCGCGTTGAAAGATGCAATAGCAGTTCGGGAAGACTTTTAGCTAAAATAAGGATGGAGCAAACTGATAAGGGAAGCCGGGGGGCGGCACGGGAGCTTGGTATCTGCCTTCATAAACGCGAGTATCGTTTTGCCCGAATGCACTAGCACATTATCCTGATTGCGGAACTCATACTCGAATGCAATCTTTACTGAAGGCATATCCGCTAGGGTTACTTTCAAGGTTAATAAATCATCGTAAAGAACAGGTTGATGGTAGTACGAGTGATTTTCCAAAACGGGCATCATTACTCCACTTTCTTCCAGTTCTCGATAGCTCATTCCTAGATTTCGGAGGGCTTCTACCCGGCCCACTTCGTAGTACGATGCATAGTTACCGTAGTACACGTAGCCCATCTGGTCAGTTTCCCCGTAGCGAACCCTCAATTGAATAGTATGCTGGTACATGGGCTAGTTGTAGATTCCGGCCTGGCTCAGTGCTCGTTGGTAGCGGCGGGCATTGGCAAGATGAGCCGTGAGGTTGGTGGCAAAGTTATGATAACCCGAAAAATCTTCCCGGGCACACATGTACAGGTAATTATGATCTTCGTGGTTCAGCACTGCATCAATTGCGTTAATTGAGGGTACGCGGATGGGCCCCGGGGGCAATCCAGTATATTTATACGTGTTGTAAGGTGAGTCTATTTCTTTATGCTTATTGAGCACCCGCTTTATGGTGAAATCCCCGGCTGCATACATCAGCGTGGGGTCAGCCTGAAGAGCAATATTACGCTGCAGACGATTTAAATAAAGCCCTGCCACTTTGGGTGCCTCATCGGGTTTGTTGGTTTCTGACTCCACTATAGACGCCAAAATAATTACCTCTTTAGGGCTCATATTCAATGAATCGGCCTTGGTCAAGCGTCGTTTCTCCCAAAAATCTTCATACTCCTGATGAAACCGCTCAAATAACTCTTCGGCCGAGGTTGCCCAGTAAAATTCGTAGGTGTTAGGAAGAAACATAGTTAGAATATTCTCAATAGTAAAACCATATTTCGCCACGAGCTTTTCATCGTTGAGCAACGCTAGAAACTGCTGCTCGTCAGCTTCCAGATTTTCGCATAGACGTTCGGCTAACTCGGGCTTTAAGCGCACATTATTAAAGGTAACGTTTACCGGGTCTTGCTGCCCCGACCGTAGCAAACGAATAGCTTCAATATTTGACATATCGGCTTTTAGCTGGTAGCGGCCAGGCTTCAAGTATTTATCGTACTTCATTAGCTTGGCTAGTATACTGAATGAAAGCAGATCATTCACGTAACCTTCTTGGTGCAAGCGATCCTGCACTTTATCAAATGTAGCATTAGAGGGTATCAAAAATATTCGATCTGTTCTATCAACCAGCACATTGGGAGTGTAAACGGTCTGATAAGCGTAAAACGAGAATGATACTAACATCATCGAGCCTATGACGATAAATAGTGCCAGCAGTTTTTGCCTCTTCATAAATGATGTAAAGTTTTTTCGCCCCAAATATGAGAATTTAGTGCTTACGTTTGTGGTGTAAACCAACTTTTTTGTAACATCACAGTCCATAAAAAAAGTTTTCATCCAAAGTTTGATTTTTTTGATAACCCACATCTATGAAAGCATCACTTTTAAAAATCCATCCTCTTTATCCTGAGAACAAAAAACTTACCAAGGTACACCAAGTACTGAAGCAGGGAGGTATTGTAATCTACCCCACTGATACCATCTACGCGTTGGGCTGCGACCTGCTCAACCCCGAAGCTATCGAACGATTGTGCCACATTAAAGGGGTTGACCCTCAGAAGAATCAATTTTCTTTTCTCTGCCAAAATATCAGTCAGGTGACGGAGTACTCCAAGAATATTCCCACCCCCATGTTTAAGCTTATGAACAAAGCCCTACCGGGCCCCTACACTTTTATTCTGCCCTCCAGCAAGCACGTTCCTAAAAAAATCGATAGTAAACGCAAAACAATTGGGGTACGGGTGAGCGACCACGCTATTCCCCAGCAGCTGGTAGAGCGGTTAGGCAATCCGCTCATTACTACATCCGTACACGATGAGGACGAAATTGTCGCTTATGCGACTGATCCTAATTTAATTTATGAGCGTTTTGCCGATCAGGTCGATATCATTATTGACGGGGGTATGGGTAATAACGTAGCGTCTACCGTAGTGGATTGTACTGAATCCGAACCTAAGATCATTCGTCAGGGCTTAGGCGATACGGCAATGCTCACTTAATCAAGCTAGCTTTACTGCCCTTACATTGAAGCATTCTGTACTGATTGAGAGTCATTATCTACCCTGTCTGGAGTACTTCTCTTTACTAAGTTCAGGCAGTCAGATATGGATTGATGTCAGCGAAAGCTATGTAAAGCAATCGTACCGAAATCGCTGCTACATTCTTGGGCCGAACAAAATACAGGCACTGAGCGTACCAATACACCGAGGAAGCGGTAAAGTGCCTACCCGGGATGTAAGAATAGCCAGAGAGAGTCAGTGGCAGAATAACCACTGGCGCAGTTTGGCTTCAGCGTATGGCAAAGCACCATTCTTTGCTTATTTTGCTGATGATATTCGCTCGATTCTATATCGACCTTTCAATTACCTTATTGAACTAAACCTAGCACTACTGACAAAATGTCTGGAATTGTTGATGTGGGACATTTCGGTAGAATTGTGGCCTGATACGAGGCCATATATGGCAGAAATGAACGTATCAGACCATCGGGGCAAAGTATCGACCAAGAGCCGTGTATCAGAAAACCCTCAATTTAAGCCAATAAGGTACACACAAGCCTTTGGCAAAGACTTTGTACCAAATTTAAGTGTCATAGATTTGTTATTTTGTGTAGGCCCTCAAGCCGGAAATATTATTCCACGATCAGCCAACGAAAGATGAACAATTGCTTAGACCCCCTTGTTGTTTTCTAAGTATATCTATCTATCTTGCTGTTGTAGGGTTTTTAGCACGAGGAGACGCACTCATTTCACCATTTAATTCCAAGAAGCCAGCTTATGGAAGCTAAATTTTCAAATAGAGTTAAGGAAGTTATTTCGCTCAGCCGGGAAGAAGCCCTCCGGTTGGGTCACGATTATATTGGGACTGAACACTTACTACTGGGAATGATTCGAGAGGGGGAAGGCGTAGCGGTAAGCTTGCTGAAAAAATTAGGTGTTTCATTAGATGAATTACGTACTGCCGTAGAGCAGGCTACCAAAGGAACGGCTACGGGTAATGTGAAAAACTTGGCCAACATTCCTCTGACCCGACAGTCAGAGAAAGTACTAAAAATTACCTATCTGGAAGCAAAAATTTTCAAGAGTCAGCTAATTGGCACCGAGCATTTGCTCCTTTCTATACTGCGCGATGAAGATAATATTGCTACCCAGATTCTAGAAAAATTCGATGTTAACTACGACGTTGTGAAAGAACTATTAGAATATCAATCCGATACGCCCATGGCGGGTCCAGATACCGACGATGCTGATGAAGATTCGGGTCGAATCTTCGGTGGAAGTGGTTCCGGCTCAAGCCGGGAATCCAAAGGCTCTGAGAAATCCCGCACTCCGGTGCTGGATAATTTTGGACGCGACCTAACCAAGCTGGCCGAAGATGATAAGCTTGACCCTATCGTAGGCCGGGATAAAGAAATTGAGCGGGTAGCTCAGATTTTAAGCCGCCGTAAGAAAAATAACCCCATTCTGATTGGTGAGCCGGGAGTAGGTAAAACGGCTATCGCCGAAGGGCTAGCCTTACGCATTGTACAAAAGAAAGTGTCCCGCGTACTTTTTAATAAGCGAGTGGTTACGCTAGATTTAGCTTCACTGGTGGCTGGAACCAAGTACCGAGGGCAGTTTGAGGAGCGAATGAAGGCAGTGATGAACGAAATTGAGAAATCACCTGATGTAATCCTGTTTATTGATGAACTGCATACCATTGTGGGTGCGGGCGGTGCTTCTGGTTCGCTGGATGCTTCCAATATGTTTAAACCAGCACTAGCCCGAGGGGAGATCCAGTGCATCGGTGCCACTACGCTAGATGAGTATCGGCAGTATATAGAGAAAGATGGTGCCCTAGCCCGACGTTTCCAAGTGGTAATGGTAGATGCCACTACTCCGGAGGAGACCATGCAAATCTTGGACAACATCAAGGATAAGTACGAGAATCACCACCACGTGGAGTACACCCCTGATGCCTTAGAATCTTGCGTGAGCCTTTCTGATCGCTATATCAGCGATCGTTTCCTACCCGATAAGGCCATCGATGTAATGGACGAAGCTGGCGCGCGGGTACACATCAACAATATTCATGTACCTGATGAGATTGTGAAGTTAGAAGAAGCCATTGAGAATATTAAAGTGGAGAAAAACCGGGTAGTGAAGAGTCAGAAATACGAAGAAGCGGCCCAGTTGCGCGACCGGGAAAAGAAACTTATTGACCAGCTAGAATCAGCCAAACGCAAGTGGGAAGAAGAAACCCGCACTCGTCGCTACACAGTAGATGAAGAAAATGTAGCGGAAGTAATTGCCATGATGACCGGCATCCCCACTAAAAGAGTTGCCCAAAACGAAAGCCAAAAATTGCTTGGCATGAATGAGCAGCTTACAGGCAAGGTGATTGGTCAGGAAGAAGCAATTAAGAAGTTGACTAAGGCCATTCAACGTACCCGGGTTGGCCTGAAAGATCCGCAGAAACCTATTGGTTCATTCGTTTTCCTCGGTCCTACTGGGGTGGGAAAAACTGAATTAGCCAAGGTGCTGGCAACGTACCTCTTCGATAAAGAAGATGCTCTCATTCGCATTGATATGAGTGAGTACATGGAAAAATTCTCGGTATCCCGCTTAGTAGGAGCTCCTCCCGGCTACGTGGGCTACGAAGAAGGTGGTCAGTTGACTGAAAAAGTACGTCGTAAGCCTTACAGCGTAGTGCTACTGGACGAGATTGAGAAAGCCCACCCGGATGTATTCAATATTCTGTTGCAGGTGCTGGACGATGGCATCCTGACTGATGGATTAGGTCGTCGGGTAGATTTCCGCAATACGATTATCATCATGACCTCCAACATCGGTGCCCGTGACCTGAAAGACTTCGGGGCAGGTATTGGATTCTCAACGAAGGCGAAGGAAGAGAGCCTGGATGACATTATGAGGTCAACTATCCAGAACGCCCTCAAGAAAACCTTTAGCCCGGAATTTCTCAACCGCTTGGATGACGTGATTGTATTCAACTCATTGAAGCGGGATGATATTCATAAAATCATCGATATTACGCTTAATAAGCTATTCTCCCGAATCACAGCTTTAGGCTATAAGGTTGAGCTAACTGACAAAGCCAAGGACTTTTTGGCTGATAAAGGCTACGATCCGCAGTACGGGGCACGCCCGCTAAACCGGGCTATCCAGAAATACCTAGAGGATGCCGTAGCCGAAGAGATTCTGAAGGGGGAAATTGAGTCAGATGATACCATCATTGCTGACTACAAAGGCGAAGGTGAAGAGCTCGAGCTCAGCTTGAAGAAGAAGAAAGCCCCCAAGGAGAAGAAGACCGATAGCAAGTAGGGGTTTCCCACAGAACCAGAAAATAGAAGAAGGGCGTTGCTTGGCGATGTCCTTTTTTACTTTAGTAGCTCCCCATATACTTGCGAATACCCCACTCGGTTGCCACCAGCAGTAGCAGTAAGAAAAATAGTCCCTTTAGATTAATTATTGGCAGAAAAGCTTCGCTGGTATAAATCTTACTTGGCGATTCCTGATTTTCAAATACCTTTCCTAATCCACTCAAATCTTCAGTAGTGACAAAACGTCCGCCACTCGTTTGGGCAATTTCGCGTAGTAGCTCATGGTTAGCCGTTAGGTTCAACATTTCTATCTCCAGGCGTTGCACACTAAACTCCCCCTCACTAGTCAGATTCTCGTTGTTTAGCTCAATACTAGCTTGGTAGCGATATATCCCTTCCGGCAAATTACCAATACGGTACTGGGTATTATTCTCGTTGGTAGCGTAGCTATAATCGCGCGCCTCACCCGCTTCATCAGTTAGCTGTAGATTGACGGTGAGTCCGTATACCTCTTCGTAAATATCGTTGTATATCTCGGTTTCAAAAACCACTGGTTCGGTATCTGAAAATTCGTTTTTCACCGGGTATACTTTAAATCGGCGTTTATCTTCCTTAGCTGATAAAAACTGAATCAGTTTGGTAAATAAAACATCAAATGCCTGGGTGTTTTCACTGGTAGCGTATTCCTGTAATCGCCACTTCCAGACACTTTCTGCTAGCAATACCGCTTGTTTTTTATCATCCACCTCGCCCATAATCAGTAAAGGCTGACTCGTTTTCACGTTACCTATCTGTTGGTAAAGGAGGGTGGTAGTTTCGCCCTTAAAGTTAATTCTGCCAAAAGGCACTTTTAACGGCAGGTAGTTTTCTACGGTCACACGGTTATCATTCTCGAGCTGAAAGCCCGTAAAGCCTTCGTTAAAAACCGGGCGCACCTCATCAGTTTCATTACTCTGACTGATAATCTCAATCAGGCCATTGGACCGATTTAGCATTGGGATGTTACTCTGTCGACCAACAATGTACCAGAGCGCACTAGCATCCTGCACTAGTTGGTTCAACTGGGCATCATTTAATCCCCTTCCTGGTAACTGGTGCAAAATCACTAAGTTAAATTTACTGTTAGCGACTATTGCCGGATTCCAGGGTTCTAGCCCCAAAACCGCCGTTTTAACTTCATAATTTTTGTTTTGCTCAATGGCTAGTTTGAGTGCTTTAACATCTGGGTGAGGTGATTGGGCTATTATCAAGATAGACTCCTTCCCTTCAATAATTTCTATATAGGCATGGCTCACGTTATTTTCCTGGGTAAACTCCTGATCTAGGGGTTCTACTTCTACCACATAGTGACTCATTCCTTCTTCTACCGCCTCTAATAGAAACTCAACACTAGTCACTCCCCTACCCTGCTGAAAAGTTACTTGTTCACTGGCGATTTTCGTTCCCCGGTAATTAACCGAAACTGCTACTGACTGACCACCAAAGCCAGTATTACTTACTTCTGCCACCAACGGAAACTTGTTTCCCTGATAGGCAACCTTATTGTAATACAGATTGCTAATTCTCAAATCCTGTTTGGGTACGGTGTCACCCACCCCAACAGTGTGTATTCTGAATGGATAGGTGGAGTAAGCCGGGGAAACACCTTCATTATAGATTCCATCTGACACCAGGACAACTGATGCCAGATTTCT
The DNA here is from genome assembly GCA_039198955.1 of Bacteroidota bacterium. Taxonomy (GTDB): domain Bacteria; phylum Bacteroidota; class Bacteroidia; order Cytophagales; family Cyclobacteriaceae; genus Tunicatimonas. The sequence goes on from JBCCTI010000050.1 coordinate 9,050, forward strand.
CCCTTCGTATTCAGTTTCTATCACTGATAGTAACCCCTCGATATCGCTACGCTGCTCAGAAAATATAATTGAATCCAGCGGACTGGTAGCTGAAAAACTACGGGTTTCTACCTGATAGTCTTGTTGTTGTACTTGGTTTTGTAAGTCAGTTACTTGAGCTAGCCACTGCCCGCTATCTCCCGCCGCCACTACCGAAACTGAATTATCAACCGCAAAAACGACGATGGGCTCTTCAATAGTATTGCGGATTTGCTTAATGAATGGCCCCACAATTAGTAAGCATAACAGGCTCACTAGCACAAAACGAAGTCCAGCTAGAACATAGTTGATCGTCTTTCCCCAAGAAACTGTTCCCAACTTTCTACCTTTTAGGTATAGCAAAAGAGCGTAAGCAGCTCCCACTACTAAAGCAGGCACAATCAGCCAAGGCGAATTTTCAAACAGCAATTGAATCTTTTGCATATGCTTACTTGGTGGTGATGAATAACTATAACTTTTTCACATAACGGGCAATTGAGGGCGAAAGTGTTCGGGTGTTCGGGTGTTCGGGTGTTCAAAATTATTAAGCCAGGCGACGCCGCGTCCACGGTGGATGGACGTCCCGGTGGGGAATCCACCGTGGACGCGGCGCACGCGGTCGCTCAAAACTCAGAACCCCAAACTTGAACACATGAGCACACAAACACCTAAACACAATATACATTACGTCAGCATTCCGCCGTCTACTTGCAGAACTTGCCCAGTAACGTAAGTTGATAAGTCTGAGGCAAGAAATAACGCACAGTTTGCTACGTCTTTTGGTTCTCCACCCCGTTTCAGGGGAATAGCATCGCGCCAGCCCTGCACCGTTTTTTCATCCAACTTATCGGTCATTTCAGTTTCAATAAAGCCCGGAGCAATAGCATTGCTGCGGATATTACGGGAACCTAACTCTAATGCCACTGATTTGGTAAACCCAATAATCCCAGCTTTAGAGGCCGCATAATTGGCCTGCCCGGCGTTTCCCTTAATACCTACCACTGAAGTTAGATTAATAATAGACCCGCTTTTTTGTTTAAGAAATGTTCGTAAAACTGCTTTTACTGTATTGTATACTGACTTCAAATTAACGTCAATCACTTTGTCCCACATTTCTTCATTCATCCGCATCAGCAAAGTGTCTTGGGTGATACCAGCATTGTTCACCAACACATCTAATGAACCAAAATCTGCAACTACGCTACTAATTAGTTGTTCGGCGGCAGCAAAATCGGAAGCATCCGAACGATAGCCTTTAGCGGTTATACCATACTCAGCTAACTCTTTCTCTAAAGCTTCGGCTTGTTCTACGCTTGACAGATAAGTAAAAGCCACATTAGCTCCCTGCTCGGCAAAAGTTTGGGCAATTGCATGACCAATACCACGCGAAGCACCCGTTACTAAGGCGGTTTTTCCAGACAGTAATTTCATGAGGATTAATCGTTAGGTTATTTCTCTCAAACTTAACGATTTATTCGCAGGATAGACGGTTCAATTGGGTTACTATTTGCTCAATTTGGTAAATCAAATCGTTATCTTTCTGCGTTCTTTAGCAAAGTTAAGCAACCAACCCCTAGATTGATAAACTCTAAGATTGCCTCTTTACAATAAAATTACTTAAAATGATTCATTACCTATTAGTAACTATTGGCTTTTTGACCTTTCCAGTGCTACTTCCTCAGAGCGAGTGGCAGATTGGAGAGGATTACTCTATTCAGTTTTCAGGTTCGGGAGCGGAGGGCACATTTAGTGGGTTATCCGGTACCATTGTGTTTGACCCGGATGCCCTGGGGCAAGCCCGGTTTGATGTGACTGTGGATGCCAGCACCATCGAGACTGGCAATAACACCAAAAACAAACACGCCCGGGGCGATAGCTGGTTTAATGTAGAGAAATACCCCAATATTCAGTTTCGTTCTTCTAAAGTGACCGCATCGGGCAATCAGTACCAGATGACGGGTATGCTTACCTTACACGGAACAGAGAAAGAAATCAGCTTTCCTTTTACGTTCTCACAAAATGGTAACTCTGGGGTGTTTGAAGGAAGCTTTACCGTAGACCGCGAAGAATATGGCATCGAGGGGCCCTTCATTAGCTTCATGGTAGGTGATAACTTTACCGTAAGTTTAAAAGTGCCGGTGCAAAGGTGATTACCTATACGATGCGTAACTGGGAATAACGGCAACGAATTGCCGTTATCCGCCAATATGAGGTGCATAGCGAAGATATTTCTATTATCAATATCTCTCATAGAAAAATAGAGCAGTTTGTCGGGTCAATGAAATCAAAACTCGTTATTTTTGTAAAAAGGAGATAATATGCCCGGATTCGTAGAAAAATATATTAATCCATTCACCGATTATGGCTTCAAACGACTTTTTGGTGAAGAGCCAAATAAAGAGCTATTACTCGACTTTCTTAATGAACTTCTTAAAAACGAGCAAGGAAAGATTACAAGCCTTACATATTTGAAAAGTGATAGACTGGGAAATAGCGAAGAAGATAGAAAAGCAGTTTTCGACCTCTACTGTGAAAATAAGGATGGGGAAAAATTCATTGTGGAGCTCCAAAAGACCAAGCAGAAATTTTTCAAGGACAGAACTATTTACTATTCGACTTTTCCAATCCGCGAACAAGCTCAGAGAGGTTCAGATTGGAGCTTTGAGTTGAAAGCAGTTTATACGATAGCAGTCTTGGACTTTGTGTTCGATTCGGATATGGAAGAACCAAATAAATTCAGGTATGACGTGAAACTGACTGACACTGAAACCTGTAAAGTCTTTTATGACAAACTGACATTCATTTATTTAGAAATGCCCAAGTTCAACAAGCCTGTTGAATTGCTGGAATCTCGATTCGACAAATGGATGTACGTGATTCGTAACCTCAACAAGTTGGACAGAATACCTAGTCAGCTTCGGGAAAATATTTTCGAGAAGCTTTTTGAAGTGGCCGAGATAGCCAAATTCAGTAAAGAAGAGGCTGATGCCTATGAAGAAAGTTTGAAGTCGTATCGAGATTTAAAAAACTCATTGGACAATGCTTTTGAGGAAGGGGGAATCCAAAAAGAAATATCCTTTGTTTTGAGGCTAAAAAACAAAAATAAGTCTACTTTAGAAATTTCTGATCTAACTGGATTGTCGGTGAAACGAGTAGAAGAGATAATAAAAACGAGGGGTAACAAGAGCTAAAAAACAAGAGTCAGACAAAGCTGACTCACAATCCACAGCTACTGTTTTTAGCCTAGCCGTTACCCACGAGTAAAGAACAAATATTATGGAGGTTGAATTTGAGGAAACACAAAAGTTTACGCAATGGTGGTTATGGCCGATTTTAATTATTGCTGGGTTACTACCATTTGCCTTCATTGACTGGGAGCAGTTACTCAAAAATCCAACTAATTACACAGGATTATTCATAGGGGGCTTTATTTCTTTAGGCGTTATTGCTTTCTTTAGATATGTAGAACTCAAAACTAAAATTAACCGGGATCGAATAATTATTAACTTTTCCATCTTGGGGAATAGAAAAATAGAATGGAGTCAGGTTAAAAATATTAAGCTCATAGAGTACGGATTTGTAGGTTATGGATTGAGATTCAGCCCTAAGTATGGAACCGTATATAATGTTAAAGGTAACCAGGGGCTTGCAATTGATCTTAAAGGTGGAGACAAAATCTTGATTGGCACAAAAAGACCATCTGAAATAGAAAAACTGATAGAAAAAATGCCTGCAGGTAATATCCCGTAAGCACTATACTTCGAGTAAAGTCTTCACATGGGTCTATAGTCGCTATTACTATTTTATAGTGACAACAGCGGTTGAAGTTGCTAAGCATAATACTTGGGGCGAGATCGTCTCCAACTCATATTAGTTTTTTCTGTATTTACCGCTAGAGTTTTCAAGAGAGCTTGTATTTTCGTGCCTACGTTTTCACCCATTCAAAACGAAATACCTAAATGGAACTACAAATTGGCGACACTGCCCCTAATTTTGAAGCCCCTAACCAGCAGGGTAATACCGTAAAACTCTCTGATTATCAGGGTAAAAAGGTGGTGCTGTACTTCTACCCCAAAGACAGTACTCCGGGTTGTACAGCTCAGGCTTGCAACCTGCGGGATAATTATTCCGAGCTTCAGAAAGCCGGCTACGAAGTGATTGGGGTAAGTCCCGACGGGGTGAAATCCCACCAGAAGTTTATTGAGAAGCAAGAACTGCCCTTCACCCTAATTGCCGATGAAGATAAAGCCGTGAACGAAAAGTACGGCGTATGGCAAGAAAAATCGATGTACGGTCGTAAGTATATGGGAACTGTCCGTACTACCTTTGTCATCGATGAAGCAGGGAAAATTGAGAATATTATCAAAAAGGTTAAAACCAAAGACCATACCGCTCAGATTCTTGCTTGAACTACAAGATGGCAAAATCCCTCTTAGTCCCTGTTCCACAGTGGCCTCTTTTTCAAGGGGAGAGATAAGCAATTTGTCTTTTTTGCTTTGTAAGGGTCTTTTATCAATTCTGAGAGCCACCTTTTTACTTCTCCAGTTTCGACGATGGGTATTTAATTCCCCCTTTCCTAAAGGAGGCCGCCCCCCGGTCAAGCCAGGGGCAGGCAGTGGAACGGGCTGGGGGGATTTTATCTCATCAGTAAAACGAGTTAGCTCGATATTACTTTTCAGCATTTTATATTTATGGCTCTCACCCACAGCCAAAGCCCAGGTGCAAGTGCAACGCCCGCCGGAAAAAACCCGGATGCTGTTTCTGCTGGATGCTTCCGGCAGTATGTTTGCCGAGTGGGGCAATAGCTTGCGGATGGACGTCGCTAAAAGTATGCTGGTCGATCTGGTGGATTCGTTGCGGGTGGATAGTAATCTAGAACTAGCGCTACGGGTATACGGTCATCAGTTCCACCGCCGCTATCAGAATTGCGAAGACACTAAGCTGGAAGTAGGCTTCGCCCCGGGTAATCATAACCGGATTATCGGAAAATTGCGGCAAATTCAGCCTGCCGGAGTAACACCGATTGCCTACTCTCTGGAGCAGGCTGCCCGTGACTTCCCAATTGACCCAGAGTACCGCAACGTAGTCATTATTCTGACCGATGGCATCGAGTCTTGCAGCGGCGATCCCTGCGCGGTTTCCTTAGCGTTACAAGAGCGACAAATATTTCTCAAACCCTTTGTAATTGGTTTGGGAATTAAAGAAAACTTTGAAGAAGAGTTTGCCTGCGTGGGCCAGTACTTTGATGCTAAGAACCAGCGGGAATTCCGCCAGGTGCTGAATAAAATATTAAAACAATCATTAGAAACCACCACGGTGAGTGTAGAATTGCTCGATCAAGACAAGCTCCCCACCGAGACTGATGTAAATGTCACCTTTGTCAATAATTTCACCAAAGCAGCCCTCTACGATTTTGTTCACTTCCGCGATAAACAAGGGCGCCCCGACTCGGTAATCGTAGATGCCGTACTTTCTTACGATGTAGTGGTTAATACTATTCCTCCGGTCGCCCGGCGTAACGTTACTTTTGAAGGGGGCAAACATAATACACTGTCTATCCAAGCACCCCAGGGCACACTAGCCCTGAAACAACCCGGTCACTCCGAGTACGCTAACGGAGTGAGTGTACTGGTGCGACAAGCCGGAAAAGCGAGTATCATTAATGTACAGCCCTTTGCCCAACCGGAGAAGTATCTGGTGGGTACATATGACCTGGAAGTGCTCACCTTGCCTAAAACCTACTTTCGTAAAGTGTCAGTGAAGCAAAGTGAAGTCACCGAGCTGTCGTTGCCCGGACCAGGCTTGCTGAATATCAACTTCGTAAAACAGGGTATCGGCAGCCTCTACCAGCTTAACGAGCAAGGCCGTCAACGCTGGATTATGGATTTCAATGACCAAAAAACCCGGGTAACCACTGCTATTCAGCCCGGCAGCTACAAACTGGTATTCCGGGCCGAAGATGCCTTTGGCAGCAAATACACCGAAGCTAAGGAATTTCAGATCAAAACCGGGGCTACGGTCAATATCAAGTTCTTTTAACCCTGACAGTTGCTCTGAAAAATAGCGTATATTGGTACAAAGTTTACCTATGCGCTCTTGGGACACTTCACACTGGTTGGCAATCTTGGCAATAACCAATGTCGCTATCCATCTAGCTTTTTACAATAATCTGGGCTACCACCGCGATGAGTTACTGTATTTTTCACTAGGTCAGCACCCGGCATTTGGTTACGCTAGCGTACCGCCTTTGATCGGCTGGCTCTCAGCCGCCATTTCTGGTTTGCTCGGTTACTCCGTTTTTACCGCCCGTCTTATTCCCGCTTTATTCAGTGGGTTTATGGTATTGCTGGTAGCCAGTATGACCCGGGAGTTAGGGGGAAAACCCTACGCCCGTATCCTGGCGGCTATTGCTATCATGTGCGCCCCCTTCACATTGCGAACATTCTTTCTTTACCAACCAGTATTTCTGGATGTAACCTTCTGGACACTACTTTTTTACTTTACACTGCGCTACCTGAATACCGAAGACGGACTTTACCTAATGCTGCTGGGCATACTCTCAGGTCTCGCCATGCTCAACAAGTATCTGATCGGATTGCTAATTTTAGCATTGCTGCTATCGTTATCAGTTACAAGATATCGCACTGCTTTCCAGAAAAAAGAAATGTACTGGGGGTTGGCACTGGCCCTACTGATTTTCCTCCCTAACCTTATCTGGCAGTTTTTACACGACCTCCCGGTAATAACCCATCTGCAAGAGTTAAATGAAACCCAACTGGTTAACGTCTCCTACGCCAACTTCCTGAGTGACCAGTTGATGATGCCCTTCGCAGCTACGTTGCTTACCATTCCCGGACTGATTTATCTGTTGGTTCGTCCTCAAACCGTTAAGTACCGGGCGTTGGGAATAGCCGCCCTGCTGGTAGTCATTAGCCTGCTGCTGCTTCGGGGAAAGAGTTACTATACCATTGGGATTTTTCCGGTGCTGATTGCCGCTGGGGCAGCCTTTTACGAGCAAATCATTCAGCCAAAGTATCTACGTTGGGCATTACCCGTTCTTTTGGTTGTTCTGACTATTCCAATAGTGCCCATCGGATTACCCATTTATAAACCAGCGGGACTGATTAGCTACTTTGACCACCTGGAAAAAGAATACGGACTTGACCTAGGGCGTCGCTTCGAGGATGGCACCATTCATTCGTTACCCCAGGATTACGCCGATATGTTGGGTTGGGAGTCGATGGCTACCATAGCCCGACAGGCGCATGAGACTATACCCGAGGGTGAGCAAGGGATTATTTATGGTGAAAATTACGGCCAAGCCGGAGCGGTGAGTATTATTGGGGAGCAGTGGAACTTACCTTACCCGCTAAGTTTCAGCGATAGTTTTCGCTACTGGATTCCCGACTCTATCCCACCTGATGTGAAGCATCTGATTTACATTAACGATGAACTCGGTAGCGATGTAGGGAGTGCGTTCAGCCAGATTAAAATCATCGGTAAGGTTAGCAATCCGCACGCCCGGGAATACGGCACTACGGTATACCTATGTTCTTACCCTCGAGAGTCAGTAAACTCACTATGGCAGCAAGCACGCGCCCGGGTGAACTCTGTTGAATGATGGGAGACCGGAGGCCAGCCTGCCCCGGACTTGTTCCGGTCTCCCCCGGAACTTCTTAACTTCTAACCATTCCCGCAAATTTTGATTTCTCTCAATTTCCAATTTCTTCCTACCCAGAAAGTCAGAATATCTTCCGTTTTCCGTTTTAAAATCAGAATACTATCTATTGTCTTTCCATTTTTGTAAATTACTTATATGGAAACAGCAACCAACAACTTAGCAACCGAATCCGGTAGCCTTTCCCCGGATGAAAAGGAATTTCTGGACGAGAATGGTTACGTCTCTCTGGGACAGATATTATCAGAAGAACAGCTCGCCCTAATTCGTCAGCGAATTCATTCCCTGATGATTGAAGAGGGGGAAAAATCGGGTTCTGAACTACTGGACTCGCCCTATATTCGTCACCCTAAAGAAGAAGGGGCTGACCGACTGGCGGATTTAGTCAATAAAGGCGCGGTGTTTGATATTTTCTATACTCACCCTCGGGTATTGGCGGGAGTAGCTCATGTGCTGGGTGGCGATTTTAAGCTATCCTCCCTCAACTACCGTGCGGCTATTCCCAGCAAGGGAAACCAAAAGCTCCACGCTGACTGGCACGAAGTAGTGGAACCCGGCGATTACAAAGTTTGCAATACCATTTGGCTACTAGATGATTTTACGAAGGAAAACGGCGCGACCCGACTGGTGCCCGGCACCCACCTTTCGGGAATCTTACCCCAGGAAGAATTGGATGATCCATGGGCTACGCATCCCGACCAGAAGATTATTGAAGCCCCGGCGGGTACGGTTGTGATTTTTAATTCCCACACCTGGCACGGCGGAACGGACAACCACACTGATGCGCCTCGCAGGTCTATTCATAGCTATTTTTGCCGTCGCGACCAGCCCCAGCAGGTGGATCAGCAACGCTACATTCGCCCGACAACCTACGAGCGATTGTCGCCAGAGGCGCGCACTATGCTCGCGGTAACCCAGCCGTAGATTCTAGGAAAACCTGAGCAGTTGCTTTCGTTGAATAAGCCAGTAGTCAGCCACTTGGATGATAACGAACATCAATCCGGCAAAGCCCCAAATGCTGATTTGGCTTCGCAGAAGTGGTATAAAGTCAGGATAAAGATAAAAAAGCAATCCGCCGCATACTATACTTGCCAAAGTAATCAATGTAAAGCTAAGTAACCAAAACCCGTTGCCTTGCCGAGTTTGTTGAACAAGGGCTTGCTGCGCTACTTTCTCGGCAAAGCTTTCAGGGATATTAATATTCGGCTCTTGCTTTAAGGCTTCGTACAACAGTTGGTACGCCTGAGTCCCCGGCTCGTCTTTATCGGGCCTTAAGTATTGTCCAGCATCTAGCCTACGCTGCCATTCCCTATCTTTCTCAAAATTCTTCATGAGTTCTGCGGTTGAAACTGTGGTTCGAGCTTTTCTTTGAGCAACTTTCGCGCCCGAAATAAATAATTTTTTACGGTTCCCAGCGGCATTTCGGTTATTTCCTGAATTTCCTGTAAGCTCATTTCCTCTAAGTGGTAGAGGGTTAGCACCGTGCGGTAATGAACCGGAAGTAACGCAATTTGTTCGTGGATAAATGTATAACTTGCTTTTCTCTCTAACTGTGCCAAAGGCGATAACTTGTGATCGGGTATAGCCCGGGCGTACTCTAGGGGGTCAATCTGGTGCTTGTCTTCTTTCCGGGTGTAGTTGATGGCGGTACGGTAGGCAATGGTGGCAATCCAGGTAGATAACTTGGATTGAAAGTTAAAAAGATGAATCTTTTGGAATACCCGCATAAACACCTCCTGACATATGTCTTCACAATTGTCGGGCTGGTTCACAATCCGGCCTACCATATGAAAAACCAGCCGCTCGTGCAACTGCACTAGCTGCCGGAATGCAACTGCATTGCCTTTTCTCACTTGGTTAACCAGGGTAGCATCATCCGTCATCAGCTCGTTAGACAGTCATTAATAAAAAAGGTTGCAAGAAGTTTATGTAACCTTACTGCAACCTTCTGAAAAAGCTACTGTCTGATAGGACAAAATCGTTTCACTCTTAAATTAAAAGACCATGTTTCCTAACGAATTTGTGATGATTCCTATCGTAGTGGGTATCATCTTTTTCAGTGTCGTCAGTATTATCCGCACCATCACTGACTATCAGCTACGACGAAAAATGATTCAAATGGGTCACGTAGACCCTAACTCTATAGCAATTTTGAAAAAACAACGTAGCAGCCGAATGGAATCCTTAAAATGGGGCTTAATCATATTATTCATCGGAATTGGCTTTATGATTATCAGTCTTCCCGGAATTAATATTAATTCGCCTTTGCCATTCGGAATTATGGCAGTATGCGTTGCTATTGGTTTTCTTGCATACTTTGTAATCTCTAAACGAGTACTGGAGAATGAAAGTAGAAGGGAAGAAAGTATAAAAGTATGATAGTGTTAGGGTGTTATAGTGTTAAAGAAGTTTCAAAATACATGAACACCAGAACACTATAACAACCTTGACACTTCTTTTAATTGCTAGCCTGACCTTCGCTCCAAGGTGGAGTGATACCGTTCATTCGGGTGTAAGCGATTAGCTGCCCTAAATGCTCATTAGCGTGTGCCATTAATAAAAGTGCGGTAGACATACCAGTAAACTGATCGGAAAAAGGAACCTCAACTTTTTCCGCTAAACTAGCTTCTTCGGCATTTTTTACAGTCTCAATCGCAAAATCAAAAGATTGCTGAAGAGCTGCGGTATAGTCTGCCTTAGAAGAGAGATCATCTTTCATTGTCTCCATGTTTACTCCTTTGGGAAGCTCGGCTCCTAACTTAGTACCGAAGAAATAGTTAGCGGAGATGACGTGCTGAAGTACTCCGGAAAAAGAGCGAACGCCTTCTTGCGGACTCCAATCGTACTTTTCTTCAGGAACTGCGTCAGCCAGTTGCATAATTTTTCCAGAAGCATTGGATATAAAGCCAACAGTTTCATTTTGAAATTGACCTTGCCCGAAAGCACTAACAGAAATTAGAAAGGCAGCAGCAAAGAATACGTTCTTCATGATAAAAAGGGTTAGGTGGAAAACAATTAGCAATGTACAATGAACAGGTGACAATTGACAGTTAATGGTGGATAATGATATGTGCTTAAACTATCAATTATCCATCGGACGCCAAGCGTTGTCAACTGTCAACTTACTAAGAGAGTTTTGCATCAGAAAGATAAGATCGTAAGGTATCTACATCTTTTTTCATCACGGCAATGGTTTGCTTTACCTTTTCTGACTCAGAAAGTGACTCATCTTTTTCGGGCATTTCGTACTCAAAATGTACGGAAATGGGTACGCGGATATTCATCTCCTTTACCTTTTGAAAGAAGGCCGGAAAGTCTACCATCCCTTCGCCCAGCGGAGTATTATACACTTTCCACTTGCCGTTCACCTTCTCCCAGCGAAAATCTTTAATAACCAGCGTATTGATATGCGGATGAATATACTGTAAGCCCAGCGGCCAAGCTAACCCTCCTTCTACGGTGGCGTGGCGAATATCGTACTGACTACCCAGGTTCGGGTGGTTTATTTCTTGGAGCAAATACGCAATATCCCAAACCGGAGAACCCATGTATTGGGCACCTGCGTGGTTTTGGTAACCCGCTGAGATGCCATACTGCTCATTTAAGCGAGCTAAAGCAGCTAACTTCTTCTGAAAATCAGGAATAACTTGAGCCACATCCGGATTCTTACCGTACTTGAGCCAGTTGCAACGATAGTAGCGGATACCTTGTTCACTCGCTGTTTTCAGTAGCTTCTGATTGGTTGTATCATCCGCGTCAATAATAGCGGTCGTCATTATCTTCGCCTCTAGGCCAGCGTTCTTGATTGCTTCCACGGCCTTTGGCAAGTCCGTTTCTACGTTTTCAGGCAGAACGTGGCCTTTGGGACGAACGGCTAAATCCACCCCATCGAAGCCAATTTCAGCGGCTATCTCGGCGGTATGCTGATAATCTAAGAACTGTAAGTGCTTAGAAAAGACGTGGATTGTCATCTTTTCTTCCCGAGGGCGGTGAACGGATGTTGACCCTCTGGCTTGAACCGGATTTATTAATCCGCTACCAACCGCTCCTCCAGCCAATGCTAATGATCCTAAAAAGTTACGACGAGTATGGTTAGGTTGATCCATGGTGTATTGATATTTTTTAGGGAAGATACAAAAAAGGGGCGGACTGCCCTACCCCTTTTTTGCCACGTACTGTTCGTACCTACGTTAGTAGCCTGGGTTTTGTGGCAGTAAGTTAGCGTTACGATCTAGTTCATCCTGCGGTAGTGGAAAAAAATAATCTCTACTTGCATCAAAGTTATCATGTGGCTCTAGTGAGCTCGGTCCAGTAAATATTTCAGGTCCGATCTGCCAACGTTTAATATCGTACCACCGCTTGTACTCAAAAGCCAGCTCTAACCTCCTCTCTTCCCTCACTACCTGGGTAAGATCATCAGCTACAGTTACATCCGCTGGAAAGTCAGTCATGATCCCATTCCAATTCCGAGCCCGTGCCCGTATCTGATTGATGTAGCCAGCCGCCTCATCGTTTCTACCCAAATTAATCGCTGCTTCAGCTGCAATCAATAGTATTTCAGCGTAGCGGAAAGCTGAGTAGTTATTATCCGAGCCCCCTGAGTCTCCTCGATGATTACCTGCCAACCGAAAATATTTTCCGATATGAGGACGGGGCGATCCATGATTAGGGGCAAATTCTTCGTAACCGATGGGTTGGGTCAGATCGGCATCAGCAAAAGCTGAGTCAATAAAACTTACTTCTTTGCGATAGTCACGGTTATCCCAAGACTCGAAAACTGAGAAAGCCGGGACACTCACACTCCAGCCAGCATTGGTATTGGGCAAAAACACACTTCTAATTCCAGTGATAGGCCCCATCCAGTCAGTACCTTGACCATTATCTCCAGATAAACCCGCTGCAAAATCTACCATGAAAATATGCTCAGCCAAGCCGTCAGCATTATAACCGTCGTACAACTCAGCGAAATCACCCATTAGTGCGTAGCCAAACTGATCTTTGTTATCAATAACAAATTTTGCTTCATCGTAGGCTTGCTGATCGTTACCTAGTGTCAGATGCACCGAAGCCAAGTACGATGCAGCGGTTCCGGCAGTTGCTCGCGACCTTGCTCCACTGGCGTGGGTATCTACCAGATTAGCTTTAGCAAATTCCAAGTCATCTATAATACGCTGATACACTTCTGCCTCGGCAGTCTTAGCAATCTCCTTCACATCGTCAGGGTTGGTGATGGTAAAATCGATGTAAGGAATATCACCGAACAATCTTACCAGATGATAATAAGCAAATGCCCTAATAAACGTAGCTTCCGCTTTGAGCGCCATTACTGCATCATCCTCAGTGCCCACAATATCAGCTCCCTCAATGGCGGCGTTTGCAGTACCAATAATTCGGTATGCCCTTGGCCAGAAAGCCGTAACCATTCCATTATTGGAGTCCATATTGAAGTCGTTCACCTGCTGTCTTCTGGCGGGCGTATTACGGTCGCCTATATCACACATATCGCTTCTTAGCTGAAGACTCAGCACTAATTTACGACCATAGAATTGCTCTGAAGCAATATCAGCGTAAGCACCCATAACGACCGTCTGCACATCGGAGACAGTGTTAAAGAAGGCTTCGGGGGCAAGTAGCCCAACTGGTTCTTCGGCCAAATCAGTACAACTAAAAAAAGTGACTAACAAGCCGAGTATAAATGATTTATTGATAATATATTTCATTGTGTTCTAATTTTATCTAAGCTGAGATTTGTTAAAACCCTAGATTAATTCCGAAAGTGTACGACTTAGCATTAGGATAGCTAGCGTAATCTAGCCCAAGGTTTCTATTACTGTCTCTATCGCTATTTGGTCCACCACCACCGGATCGGTAGTTTACTTCGGGATCATAGCCTTCGTAATCGGTAAACGTTAGCAGGTTCTGGGCACTAACGTATACTCGTAGCTTGCGAATATTTAGACGATCTAAAACTACCTGAGGTATATTGTATCCCAATGCTAGGTTTTTAAGCCGGATAAAGCTACCGTCCTGAATCCATCGAGTCGAGGCTCTTCTGGCCCGGCCGCCGCTAGCTTTAGGAATATCCGTATTTGTATTGGTAGGAGTCCATCGGTCTAGCGCTGCGGTAGTAGCATTGTTACGCCCAGCCATTAAATCCAGTTCCATTAGGGTGTAGTTGAAGATTTCATTCCCTTGTGATGCCTGGAAGAACACGTTTAGGTCAAATCCTTTCCACCTGAAATCATTGTTGAAGCCCCAAATAAAATCAGGGTTTGGATCACCGATAACAGTTCGGTCATCATTATTGAGTTGTCCGTCTGGAACACCCGTTAACTCCCCGTTCTCATCCCGACTATCAATATCTCGGAATCTTTCACCTCCGGCTTCCTGCTCAAAACCACCCCCTTCAATAAAGTCATCTCCTTCTTGGTAAACACCGTCGTAAATCCAGCCGTAGAACACACCCACTGGCTCACCTTCCCGCAAAATTTGGGTATCGCCTAGTCCTACCATATGGCCTGGTCCAGAACGGTACAGGATCTCGTTGCCGTCGGGGAGCTCGAGAATTTGATTACGATTGGCTGAAACATTGAAACCCATATCCCAGATAAACTCGCCGGAAATATTTCTCGAGTTCAGCGTTAACTCAAAACCTCGGTTCTCGACCTTTCCAATGTTCTTCAACTGACTACCAAATCCTGAGTACTCCGGCAGGGGAACCCTAAACAGTAGATCATCAGTAACCATTCTGTAATAATCCATATTCAGGTTTATCCGATCATTGAATAGTCCGATATCAACGCCAATGTCTAACTGAGTAGTTGACTCCCAGGATAAATTCTCATTGGCGACATTATCAATGGTAATCGCGTTGACGGGAGTCCCATTTTCTATCGCCAAGACATCAATTGCCCTCAAGGCAGCCAACGTTTGATAAGGGTTGATAGCGCGGTTACCGGTCACTCCGTAACTCACTCGCCACTTCCAGAAACTGATGGGTTCTATATTCTGCATAAAGCCTTCATCCCCCATATTCCAGGCGAACGCTCCCGAAGGAAAAAACGCCCACTTGTTGCCCTCGCTAAATACGGAAGAGCCATCGTAACGAGCATTGAGGGTAATCAGGTATTTGTCATTTAAGCTGTAATTAACCCGACCGTACCAAGAGGCCAGCTCCCATTCAGAAAACTCTGAACCGGGTCGTTGAAATACTGACCCAGCTCCTAGGTTCCAGTATAATCCCGCATCAGTGGGAAAACTCTGGCTGCGTCCACCCCAATCCTCTTCTCGCGAAACCTGGTAAGAATAACCTCCCATCACAGTAAGGTTATGAATGCCAAATTCTTTGGAGTATGTAAGATAGTTCTCATTTAGTAATAGCGAGTTCTTTGAGCCGTTTACCCTTCCGTCGCCACCAACACCTGCTCCACCTTGCAATGCGGTGGGAGTATACTGACCGGTTCGACCATTATTAGAGCTAACCCCCAGTGTTGTTCTGAAACTTAAATTGTCAAAAATCTGGTACTCGGCAAATAGGTTACCCTGAAAACGATCAGTGACATTTTCATCTATGTACTCGGTAGCTACCGCTACGGCATTATCGTGAGCATCGCTTAGCCGAGCCAGGGTGTAATTACCATTGGCATCCCGAATCGGTTGATCGGGGCCAAACTTAAACGCGGCTGCCACTACCCCCGAGTTATTAGCCCCTCCGGAGCCTTCTTGAGTTCGTGCTCCGTTTTGCTGGCTTCTTTGGGCAAATAGGTTTAAGCCAACTTTGAATTTCTCAGCAGCCTGAATTTCAATATTACTAGTGATGGAGTATCGTCGGAAACCGGAGTTGATAATGATCCCCTCTTGATCAAAGTAAGTTCCAGATAAATAGTAGCTCAAGTTATCAGCACCTCCCGATATACCTAGTTGGTAGTTCTGAATATTTCCTGTTTGAAAGATTTCATCCTGCCAATCAGTATTGCCGTCAAGAGGAGTAAAATCCGGATTGGTATCCTGGATATATTCGGTAAACTGTTCTTTATTGAGTAGGTCAAGTCTATTAATTTCATTTTGTAGCGAGTAAGAAGCGTTAAAATCAATCTTAGCTTGACCCTTAGAACCTCTTTTGGTAGTAACCATAATTACCCCGTTAGCCCCTCGGGAACCATAGATAGCGGTAGCCGAAGCATCTTTTAAGACTTCAATGGACTCAATATCTTCTGGCGGAGGCAAGGCAGCTCCCACAAAGCCATCTACCACGTAAATAGGATCACTACTGGCATTGATGGAAGTTCCTCCCCTTACTCGTACTTTAAAGTCCGCCCCTGGCTCACCATTGTTAGCGGTGATCTGAACCCCAGCCGCCCGTCCCTGTAGCGCTTGCACTGCTCCAATCGCCGGGTAGGCAGTAAGCTCTTCCGCTTTTACTGACGATACTGACCCAGTTAAATCACTTTTCTTAACTGCTCCATATCCTACCACAACAACTTCTTCAAGTGCTTGAATATCAGGGCTGAGAGAAAGGTTAACGATATTTCTCCCGTTGATCCCTACTTCTTCGGAAAGATAACCTACTGAGGAAAATACTAAAGTAGTGACGTCATCACCCACGGTGAGGCGATAGTTACCATCAACATCCGTGACGGTACCAGTGGTCGTACTCTTCGCTAGCACATTGACTCCGGGCAAGGGTTCATCCGTTTCTAAATCGGTTACCGTACCCCGAACGGTTTGCTCTAGCGTGATTTGAGGTTGCGGACTCCAGCGACTTTCTAAACCTGAAAGCAAATTTCCGGGACGCTCCTTTTCCTCAGTTGGTTGGGTTCCCAGGTCAAGTGGAGTCAGCGAAGGAAGTTGGCTTTGCTGAAAGATTACGTAGTAATTGTCTTTCAACTTCTCAAACGACAATTCGTGAGGAACCAGCACTTTTTGTAGCACTTCCTCAACCCTATTCTTCCCAATCTTAATCGTCTTAATATTTACCTCTTTTCCTTGTACTAAGGATGTTTTGTAATTGAGGTACACTTCGTAGTTTTCCTGCACCGATTGCAGTACAGTCTGAAGCGGTTGCCACTGCTCATCTTGTGAGTAATGGTACGTAGCCGCCGAGGCAAGGGGTTGGGCATTAGCCGCTCCAAACCCTACCCCAATAGTGAGCAGTAAAATACTTGCCCACCGCAATGGTAATAGATTCTTCATAGATATGGATTTTACATTTGACATAAGTGTTCTGGCTGAAGCTTATTCATTGAATAAAATAGTTTTATCACTGATTTTCAGAGAGATAGATTTTTCAAGGGTTTGAAATAGAACCTGCAAATCATTGGCAGGAAAGGTTCCGTTAAACGTCTCCTGACGGATAGCCGGATTTCTAAACTTCACCTCGTAACCGTAGCGATCTTGTAGCAACCGGGCAATTTCGTACAGGGGCGTTTCGTTGAAAATGAGTTGATTATCTTTCCAGGCAATGTATTCGTAAGGGTTTACCTGGCTCACTTTAATCTGTTGCGTTGTTCGGTTGAGTACCGCCATTTCGCCCGGTACTAATGAGAGATTAGGTTGGTTATCAGTGCGGGGTTGTACTTCTACCTTTCCTTCGTCCAACACCACCTGCTCCTTGCGACTATCCACTACAAAGCGGGTTCCCAGTACCCGAACGGTTAGGTTACTAGTATGCACCTTAAAGTCGTCGAGCTGAGCGGTGCGGGCGTTTTTCTGATTTACTACTTGGAAGTACGCTTCTCCCTCCAGCCATACTTCCCGGGGCGTATCCTCAGTTGAGTATTCTAGGGTAGAATTGGCGTTTAAAAATACCTCAGTGCCATCGGGCAGCGTAAACTCCTTAGTTTCTCCGTACCGAGTAGCTACCGTAAACCGTTCGGTTGAGTTTGTCCAGATTAGTAAACCCGCCAGTAAGACCGCGAAAACTAACGATGCGGCGATTCCTGTCGACCGCCAACGACTGATTGATCGTACTGTTGATTGATTGACTTGAGAACGGGCTTGGTCTCGGCTGTATGCCGCAAGCTTCTCAAATAGCTTCTGTCTTTCATTGTCTGGAAAGCCATCCTGATCAGTCTGCAATGCTAACAGTAGCTCTCTAGCCTCCGACAATTCATCGGTTCGGTGCGGGTTCTGCTGTAACCACTTTCGCCAGTAGCTATCCAGCTCAGGTGTAGGGGAACGTACCCACGCAATAAACTTGTCGTTGAAAAGAAGGTCGGAAGATGAAAAAGCAGCTTGGTTCACTGGTGTAGTTTTTTAGGGAAAGGAAGGAAAAGCTAAAACTACACCGCCCAATAGAAAAAATTTTTACATTTTTTTATTCACAACAGAAACAGGTCGTTTTATTTATGATAAACATGAATTTATCAACTCTTTTATAGAAAATTTGCAAATAAAATCCCTAACCCCGTTAGAACAGCTCCTAGCATGAACTGTTGCTTGGGTGATAGTGAAGCTCTTAGCTTTCCCAAAGCTTTATAGGTAAGATTGTAGGCCGAACGCAGATCGATCTTCATAATTCCCGCAATTTCCTCAAAGGTGAAGTTGCTGTAAAACCGAAGATAAATCACTTCCCGCTGCCGTTCAGGTAGCGAAGCGATTGTCCGCTGAAGGTGGTACCGCCTTTCATCAGCTGTCTCTTCTATCATCCACTGAAACTCTGGGGAATCCACATTCATAACGTCTATCACTTCTGGGTCAATTATCGTTCTCGAGGTAGCGCGGGCTATACGTCGTCGCAGTGCTCTAAAAAGATAAAACCTGATTGAGTCAGTTGGCCCTAAATGCTGACGGCGATCCCAAAGATCGAGAAAGAGATCATGCAGGCAGTCTAACAATAGCTCCCGGTCTGAGGTAAACTTAGCACCGTACTGATACAGTATTTCCGAATACTGCTCGTAAATGGTGAGGTAAGCTGACTGTTGACCTTCCCTCAACCGATCCCATAGCTGGGTATCCGATAGAGAATTGGGCGACGAGGAAGAGTAGTTCAAGGAGTTTTTAGGTCTGTTTGCATCAATTTAGCAAAATTTACCCGAAAAGTACTATCAATTTTGCCGATTTTTTTCCGGTAATGCAAACGCTACGTAGGTATCGCTGGAGGGAGTACCACATTTACCTCCCCCGCCGGCTGCAATTACTACAAACTGTTTTCCATCAATAGCGTAGATGCTAGGGGTGGCGTAGCCCCCAGCCGGAAGTTGGGTTTCCCATAGCATCTTTCCAGTCCTCTTATCAAATGCTCGAAACTTTTCATCCATAGTCGCCCCGACAAAAACTAGTCCGCCCGCAGTAGCTACGCAGCCTCCCAGATTCTGGGTGCCGGTTGGTGGTATTCCCTGCTCGGTAAGTTCGGCAAATTCTCCTAATGGAACCTGCCAAAGAATCTCGCCCCCGCTTAAGTCGATGGCGTTGAGGGTTCCCCAGGGTGGGGCAATCGCCGGATATTTATCTCTATCCAAAAATTGGTTCCAACCTGTGTGTACGTAACGAACCGAGCCCGAGGCAATAGTTTCTTCTTCAACTTTATCGGGATCAAAGTCCCAAATATAATCGAGAATAGCCTGTCGCTCAGTCTCGGGCAAGTGAGCAAACGAAGGCATCTGCCCTTTTCCCTGTGCCAGAATAGTGGCTGCTTGGTCTCTTCCCAATCGAGCATTTATTCCAGTCAAAGCGGGAATAGCTGAGGTTTGCCCAGCTAGATCAATACCGTGGCAGGTAGCGCAGTTGAGTTGATAGCTCGTTTTTCCACTTATTTTTGCTGAGGCCAGTTGTACTCCCAAATTTTCGTCCATAGCCACCGGGCTTTCTACGGGCTTCAGGGTAATGACGTTGGGAAGTTCGTTAGCATTCACGTAGAGAATTCCGGTTTCGGCATCAAAGGAAGCTCCGCTCCATTCGGCACCACCCCTTGTACCCGGAATCTGTAGAGAACCTCGCGTACTCGGCGGAGTAAATATTCCCTCATTGCGTAATCCTGACAGCCACTCCCGGGCGTACTGATTAGCTTCTTCCGACACCGTAGTTAAGTCATCTTCGGTAATGCTGTGACGAACAAACGGGGGTGGCTTGGTGGGAATGGGTTGGGTTAACCAGGCTGATTCGCCTAACAGGTCGCTACCGGGCACGGGACGTTCTTCTACCGGAAATAGTGGTTCGCCGGTTTCCCGGTCGAGCAAGTATACGAATCCGGTTTTAGTTACTTGGGCTACGGCTTCCGTAGGTTGCCCTTTGTGTTCTACGGTTACTAAATTAGGCGACGTCGGATGATCGTAATCCCAGAGGTCGTGATGTACGGTTTGGTAGTGCCAGATACGTTCGCCCGTCTGAGCATTCAAAGCCAGTACACAGTTGGCAAACAGGTTTTGCCCGGTACGTTGCCCTCCGTAAAAATCGAAAGCCGCCGAACCTGTTGCCGCAAACACCCATCCACGTTCTTCATCTAAACTTAACCCACCCCAGGAGTTCGCTCCCCCTACGGTTTCCCAATCGTCTTCTTGCCAAGTATCGTAACCAAGTTCATCCGGGTAGGGAATAGTATGGAATATCCAAGCCAACGCACCACTCTGAATATCATACGCTCGAATGTGACCGGGCGATGCCTCGTAACTTTCACCCAATGCTGAACCAACAATCAGTAAGTTTTCGTAGACAATACCAGGTGAAGTCATCCAGACACTTAGGTTCTCCGGTTCGCGCCCCAGATTTTCCCGCAAATCGATTTTACCACCTTGCCCAAATGAATTGATAAGTTGTCCATTGTCAGCATTCAACGCGTACAGGTACGGCCCGGCTGAGGTAATAATTCGTTTGTCTTTTCCTTGTTCCCAGTAAGTTACCCCCCGGTTCACCCCAGTAGATTTCCACTGTTCAACCGGATCAAACACCCACTGTTCTTCTCCGGTAGCGGCATTGAGGGCAACTACTTTCAACTGAGGCGAAGTAGCGTAGAGTGTTCCATCTACCATAATTGGATTGCACTGAATAGCCGAGCGTTCGGTAGCATCTCCGGTTTGGTACGTCCAGGCTACCTCTAACTGATCGACATTTTGCGTATTTATTTGATCTAATGCAGAGTACTGATTGCTGGCTTTAGTGCCTCGGTACACTCGCCACTCTGATTGCATATCCTCCGAAGCAGGTTGCTCGGGTGGGGTAGATGAGCAAGCCCAGCTCAACCATCCCATTGAAAAAGCGAAAATAGTTCGGTTAACCCTGCCAATCGTCAATAGTAATTTCTCCTTGACCATAGTAACTGCCTTCAATTAGTCCAATCTAAGGAATTAAGTGTAAACAAAAAATACGTACTTTTGAGATCAGATACTTAACACCGCCAACCATGAGAACCTATTTTCTTTTTATCCTTTGCTTTGCCTTACTGTCTGCCTGTGATATTCCCTTTAGCACGGCGCAGGAAGAAGCGGGCGATACCCGGACGATCACTCAACAGATTGGTACCAAAGGGGCGGAGTCAGTTGCCACAACCATAGAGATGAAGGCCGGAAAGCTGACCGTAACCGGCGGGGCTAAACAGCTAATGGAAGCAGACTTTACGTTTAACTACGATTCGTGGGAGCCAGAAATCTCGTATGAGACTCAGGATAACACAGGCTTTCTGACTATTGAACAGCCCAAATTACAGAACCTAAACATCAATTTGAGCGATGATGAGCAGGTGAATGAATGGGTGATCCAACTAAATGATGATGTTCTGCAAGACCTATCTTGCAACCTAGGGGCAGGCGAAACTAATCTCGATTTACGCGGCCTTTCCCTCAACAGTGTAGATATTAATGCCGGAGTAGGCGAACACACCATCAATCTACGCGACTCTTCAGTGCCTGAATTAGACATTAAGGCCGGAGTGGGTGAAGTAACCCTGGATTTAACCGGGAAGTGGCAGAATGACTTAATCGCCGACATCAAAGGAGGAATTGGCGAACTTAACCTCTCACTACCGGGTACGGTGGGTATTCGTCTAGAGATTGCCGGAGGCTTGGGCGACGTAGACGTTCCCAATGGCTTCCGAAAAGATGGCCGTATCTACACCAACGACCTTTACGACACCTCCGACCATCGCCTCGAGTTTGACATCAAAGCTGGCTTAGGCAGCATTAATGTGGAGGTAGAAGAAGTGATTTAACTTTTTCAGTTTGCCTAATGGTCTATTCATGATCCTGTAAGTAGTATTCACTAATTTACACCTGTTTTTCGCGATATTTTACAGAAGCGAGGCATTATCTTTAGTAAAAACTACTAGAGTATCTATGAGAAAAAAAAGGACAATCCTCGTTGTTATCTTGAGTATATTGTTAATTTCTATTGCCTACTTATCTTTAGATTTAGGCTTTAACCCCAATGTTATCAGCGAAGAGCAATTTGAAGAGATGTTTACTCAAGGCGATATTGCATTCCTTAACATTGTTAATGATCAAAATCTAATTAGAGTAAAATTACACGAGCAAGCATTACAATACCCAAAATATCAAGATTTAACACCGATTGGGAAAACTTCCTTTAGTGGCAATTATCACTTTGAGATGGAAGTTACTGATATGAACGCTTTCCGGGATCGGATAAATCAACTAAATAACCCGCATGGTTATTCAATAATAGAAGGTAATTCTGCTTCAAGCTTATTGGGTTGGGAGATTGTCCCCTTGCTAATCTATGGTCTAGTATTGTATGTAGTAATTCCTGGTCTATTTATTTATCTCGCTATATTAGGCATTCGCCGCTTGCGAAGACCGTCTTCTGGCCCAATTGTTCTCAGTCAACACACCAACGGCTATGCAAAACCAGAAAAAGACTTGCGTAACTTCCCTCTTAAGCTAGGCGACCGCACTGTTTTCAAACCTACCGAAGAAATCGCTTGTTTCTACGCCCAGGATAACCATGTTTATTTATACGATACTGACGGGAAAGAGCATTTGGTAGAGTATACCTTAGCCGAATTGGAAGCTAAACTGCCCAAGCAATTTGTCCGGGTACATCGCTCCAGTATTATTAACAGCTATCTGATCCAAGAGATCAAGAAGCAACCGGGTAGCCGATTTGTTATCAAGTTGAGAGATACCAACCATAAAGAAATTATTACCGGACAGAGCTACGCCGCCCCCGTTAAGCAGTTGTTTGAGATTTGAATATAGCGGAAGACCGGAGCCGGGAAACCGGAAACCGAAGCACGGTGTCATTATTAAACATTGGATAGTGTATCTCCCTAGCCTCAATTTTTAAACTTCGGTCTCCGGACTCCGGTCTTCCAGCCTCCCCTCCCTATTGACTATCGACTAAAATCGGCCTAAATTGCCGAATTGTCTGTTTTGAAAAATCATGGAAACACAACCGTTTTACAAGTCCAAGTTAGAATCGACCTCTTTTTGGGGAAAGCTACGGGGGCAAAAGCTGGAGAAGAACGCCGTTTTAGAAATCAATAACTTGCTGTCAGAGAAGCCTATTTTGGAAATTACCCCTACCGAAGTTCAGGCCATCGCTGATAAATATCGGTTGAACCTATATACTGATTTCACCGACGGCTCGCTGCGGGAGCTGTACAAATCGTATCTACGCTACTGCTTCGATGATAACCACCTGAATGAAGAGGAAATTGGACGGTTAAAGCATTTAAAACGGCTGCTCAGACTAACTGATAAAGATATTGATTTGGCGCACCATCGGATCTGTCAGGAGATGTACGAACGGGAGCTGGAATCAGCCCTGCATGATGACCGCCTGGATGTGAAGGAACGCCGTTTCCTACGGGACCTACAAACCAAATTGCTGCTTCCGACTGAGGTTGCCCGTCGAATTTCCCTGCATAAAGCCAAATCCATTATTACCGAATTTATTATTGGGGCTATTTCGGATGAACCGCTTTCATCCGACGAGACCAAGGAGCTAGCCATGTTGATTATGCAGTGGAACACTCCCCCAGCGCTGGTTAGCCCTACCCGCGCATCTTTAGCTAAATACCAGTTGCTTTGGCAGTTAGAAAATGGTGAACTTCCTACGCTGCACATTCCCTTGGAGTTGTCGGAAGGGGAAAGTTGCTACTTTCTAACGAACGCCGCTTGGCACGATGCCTCTGGCAAGGTACTCGTCACCAACCCCATCCCGTTGCGTACCAAATTAGCAGAAAAAACCTTCTGGCAACCTGCCAAAGGCTCAGTGCTAAGCAAAGCCTCAGTTGCCGAAGCCCCGATCGGTAAAGTGTACCTTACTAACCGACGAATCGTTTACCGGGCTGATAACCAGGAGAAAATTCTAAACCTCGACGAAATACTCAACTTTCAACCCTACCCCGATGGGCTGGCAGTATTGCGGGAAAAAAGTCGTCATGTGGTATTTGCTATGCATCAGGCTGAGGTATTTTCTATGATCTTAGGCCGAGTGTTACGGGACAAGTAGATAGGGTAAGTGGTTGAAGGCTGAGGGCCTAAAGCATTAACCTTCCTACCGTTTACCCCAAAACCTTTTACCTTTAGATGCCCGCTGCCTAATGACATTTTACGCTTATCACAACATTAGTAGGTAACTACAAATTATCTTTTCTAGAAGAATATTTGTTATAAAGCCAATAAAACCAAACAGTTTAAGTGAATTGGGGTGACGAGATACATCGGGATATTTTTTTCTTCCTAAGGCTTCAGTATCTTGTCAGATATGATTCAGCTTCAAAATACATCCTTTCGCTACACTGCCAGTTCAGCTCCTTTTCAATTTCCCGATTGGTCAGTACCTTCCGGTGAACACGCGGTGCTGCTTGGTTCGTCGGGTAGCGGTAAAACTACCCTACTGCATCTTTTAGCTGGCTTACTTCATCCAGAACAAGGTCAGATTATTATTGGTGACCAGGATATTACCAAGCTAAAATCAAATGCTCTAGACCGCTTTCGCGGTAGAAAGCTGGGATTAGTGTTTCAGCAGCCCCATTTATTGGCCTCGCTTACCCTCGAGCAAAATCTGCTATTAGCCCAGTATCTAGCTGGGATAAAGCAAGACCGAGAGGTTATCCGCGATACGTTAGCTTCTCTTTCTTTAGAACACCGACGTACTGCTAGGGTTACCACCCTCAGCCAGGGTGAAGCCCAGCGGGCAGCTATTGCCCGAGCTGTTTTAAACGACCCACTAGTAATACTAGCCGATGAACCCACCTCCAGCTTAGATGACGAAAATTGCTACCGAGTACTGGAATTACTACAAAACCAGGCCCGACAGCACCAGGCTACCTTGCTTATCGTCACCCATGACCATCGGGTGAAAGAACATATTTCCTACCAACTGACCTTGGCAAAAGCATGAACTTACTGAAGCTTAGCGGAAGCTACATCAAAACCAAGCCACTCAATACGCTACTCAACATTATATTATTGGCACTGGGTATTGCCATTATCACGGTGCTACTGTTGACTAGCAATCAGGTAGAAAAATCCCTCACCCAGAATAGTCGGGGTATTGATCTGGTAGTAGGTGCCAAGGGCAGTCCCTTGCAAATAATCCTGTCCAGTATTTTCCACATAGACTATCCTACCGGAAATATTCCTCTAGCAGAAGCCAAGCAGCTTTCCCGCAATCGTCTGATTAAAAATACCATTCCTTTGTCATTGGGAGATAACTATCAAGGGTACCGAATTGTAGGCACTAATTACGAATATCTCGATCTCTATCAGGTAGAAGTATCCGAAGGTACTCGCTGGGGAAAACCGCTGGAAGTAGCGCTGGGAGCAGCGGTTGCCCGGCAGTCCGGTCTCTCGATTGGCGATACCTTTGCTAGTAGCCACGGGTTCGCGGATGATGGTTTGAATGTGCACGATGAGCATCAGTTTACTGTGGTGGGACTACTGGCTCCAACCCAGAACGTAATTGATAACCTTATTCTCACGTCCCTAGAAAGCGTCTGGCAAGTGCATGACCATAGCTCTGAAACTGAAACTGAAACTGATACTACTACTCATACCGGAGCTGATCACGAGCATGAGCATGAATCCAGTCACGAATATGAATCTGATCACGAGCACGAGCATAATCATGAGCATGAACACGAACAGGAGCATAGTGAGGCCATTACCGAACAAGGCTTACCTGCCGAAGGCGATGAGATCACCTCGCTACTGGTTCAGTTTCGTTCACCAATGGCTGCCGTTCAGCTTCCTCGCTACATCAACGAGCGAACCAATATGCAAGCGGCCTCTCCCCCGTTCGAGACGGCTCGCTTATTCTCATTGATTGGTGTAGGAGTAGATATGCTACAAGGCTTTGCTTACGTAATTGTGGTGATTGCTACACTGAGTATTTTCATCGCTCTCTACAATTCGCTGAAAGCCCGTCGGTACGATTTAGCGATTATGCGCTCGCTGGGGGCTTCCCCTCCCCTGCTATTTACCCACGTGATCTTGGAAGGGTTACTCATTACACTAGCGGGGTGCTTATTAGGATTACTCTTAGGACACGCGGTGATTTACGCTGCCACCCAACTCTACGCGCGTCCGGGGCAGTTAGGCTTATCTGCCGGACGGTTTATCGCGGAGGAATTATGGGTTTTAATTGGAAGTTTAGTGGTTGGATTAGTCGCAGCGCTTATCCCTGCCATTCAAGCGTACCGAACCAATATCTCGCAAGTGCTGGCAGAAAGGTAAGGGACAGCACCCGGGGGATAGAATACCGAAAATCAGAGGTGTACAGAATACACGGTAGGGGTTACGTCTACCTTTCTCCTTCCCACTATGCTAAAAAACACTACATATCAAGATAGGTATCTATTTGCTGTTGCACGTACCACTGCGGTATCTTCTCCTGCTCCAGCCGGAGATTTTCTGCTTTCAGATAGTGGAATAGGGAAAGTTCGTCGTCGTGTAAGCTATCCAGCTTCACCTGCGGAATGGGCGGCGCATGATCGCCGGTATAAAACTGATCAAAGGTTTTTCGATCCATCATCAGGCTTTCAGTCCCCTTGAACTGCTCACGCAGTTGCGATAAAATATATAATCCGTGGGTGTCAAGATCACCCCAGTAGTATATTTTCCGTTTTTTCAGCCACAGTGCTTGTCCGAGAAGATGTACTTGGAAGCCACCACCCCACAAAGCGATAGTTTGAGGTAAGGGAGGCAGCGTCAGAAAGTTCATTTTATTTTCGGTGACAATTACCCTTTTTCCTCGGAAAGGGTGACGGGCAAAGGTCGAGTGCCGGATCGACAGATCATCAAGCCCGTCCACCACCATTGCCGAATCCAGGAACCGAAGGCGAATCAGAGTTTCGTCGTACTTCAGCCCAAAACGCTTCTCAAAGTTATGATCGCGATTGCCGATGAAGGTCAGGTCAATTTGGTTGGCGGGTAGTAGCTGAAGTAATAATTCGCTGAGTATCGATTTATTTTGCTCTACAAACTTCGTGGGAACAGCTACCGGGAGTTCACGGATATAATATCGGTTCTTTTGGTAATCGTGCAGAAACCAGTGGCACACTTTAATCAGATCCGGCCAAAGTGGTCCATAGTCACCAACCCGGCGTACCCGGTTCAACACCCAATCGCTCAATTGGGGAAACTCCCGGAGTAATTGATCCGAGGCCCGCACAAATTGTTTGTGATGTTTTCGTAGTTCAGGTGAGAGCAACGTCAGGTAGTCGGCTTTGCTACTAACCTGAATGCTAACTGGAAACAGATTTTTACCAATAGTACGGTTATTTATCTCCTCCCACACCACCGAGTATCCTGTACCCCTTGCTTCTTTGCTATTGATACGGAGCTGAAGCAACCCGCGATGAAGCTCCTCGAAGCGGGAAGAAATCTGAGTGGGTTTTACTTTAGCAAACCGGACTTCCTTCGGAAATAAGTTTTTCCCTAATAACTCTGCCCGCAAAAAATCGGTGTACCAACGGGTGGCCTGCTTTTCAATATCTTTCGGGCTGATCATCAGGAGTTTTTATGCACTAAATCGCTGTTGGTCGTATTGTTCCTTCCGTTCCAAATATTCCTTTTTGGTTAAATCGATTACTTCACTATTGCTCTTGGTCGGGTTACTTACAAAGTGCACAAAGTCAATGTAGTGCTGAATAATTCCGGTTTTCTGAAGGGGGGTCACCACCAGCAGTTGCAAATTCATTTTCTTGAATAGCTCCAGGCCAAAGCGGGTACTCTCGTCAGAACCCCGCCCAAAGGCTTCGTCAATCACCACAAAACGAAAAGCCTTAGCACTTTTCTGCTCATCGTGGATACCATACTGGTAAGCCAGGGCTGAAGCCAGCACCGTGTAGGCTAACTTTTCCTTTTGTCCGCCGGACTTACCACCACTGTCGCTGTAGTAGTTCACCTCTTCTTCAGTTTCCCGATTGCGTTCTGACGCTCCGAAGGTGTACCAGTTTCGTACATCGGTTACCTTTTCTTTCCAACGCTTCTCTGTACCTTCTTCACTGCGGAAGCGATCCAGTAGTTGCTTGACCTGAACGTATTTCTGTTCGTTGTAATAATCCTCCTGGCCTAGCGTATCTTTCAGGCAGTTTCTGAGATCGGTCTGGAAATTGCGAATTTCGGGATCACTTTCCTTGTCGGGTACCAGATGGATGTAAGTGCCAAGGTCGTACTCAATCTCTCGCAAGGAACCGTTGATTAAATTGATTTTCTCCTCAATCTCATCGCTAGCGGCTTCCAGTTTATTCTTGAATAACAGAATGTCGTTGATGGTACCTTTCCGGAGAAGCTCCCGAAAGCGGGACTCGTGCTTAGGCAGATCGTCGCGAACGAGGCGGCGGTACAGGGTACGCAGTTCGGGCAGGGCATCGGTAGAAGACGTGATTTCTACCGACTCGGTCGGAAACTGTTGAATAAACTTCTGGATCAGTTGCCGTATACGTCGGCTCAGGCTCTCCCGCCCGGTGGCCTGTTTGTTCAGTTTCTGTTGGACATCGACCTGCATACGCTGGCGGATATTTTCCAGATCTTCTAGCCGAATAGCTGCCGGGTCAACTAACTTTTCTAGGGCCGGAAAATTAGCTGCTTTCTCCTCCGGACTGATCAGATCTTTACGCTGCTCGGTATTATTGAGATCGCGTTCATAGTCGCCGTACCGACTGGCGAAAGCCCCTTGCTGGGTAAGCAAGGTTTCCTTCTCCTGCTGGTGGGTAGCGATCAACTCAGCGAGGCGATCCATTTCGTGCTTGAGCTGCTTCAGTTTGTCTGATGAGAGCTCGAGTGAACGCATTTCTTCCTGTAAGGCCTGGATGCGATGAACTACCTCCGGCCAGTCAATTTCGCGAAACTCTGTAAACTGCGACAGGTCACGGGCAGCTTCCGCTCGATGCTCCAGGGATTTCGTTGTCTCTTCCAGCGTATTTAATTCATTGTCTACCGTCTGCCCGGTCTGCTCTAATTGTTTAACTGTCTTTTGCAATGCCTTGATTTTTTCCTGGTTCGACCAGCCTAACACATAAAACCGACGGTTGCCAATGCTTCGGCGGTCGTCTTTTTCGTGTCGGGAACGCCCATGCTTCACCAACCCTTCGCGGGTAATGGCGCGGGGAAGTGAGCGGAACTGATCCAGGGTATTGGCACAGAGGTAGTTAAATCGCTTCTCCAGTGTTTGCTCTAGCCAGTCTTCAAACGGGGTATCCGGCTTAATGTCAATTTTATGAAGAAGCGACTGTTCCGCAATGATGTCCGAGGATAGGGTATACGTATCCGATAAGGTACGGTAGTAGACCAACCGCCCGCGTAAATTAGTTTGGTTAACGTATTGGCTCACCTTAGCGTACAGCTCGTCGGGTACTAACAAACTAAGGGCAAAGCTGTGCAACAAGCGTTCGATAGCCCCTTCCCAAGCAGACTCTTCCGGCCTTACGCGCAGTAGCTCACCTACAAACGGAAGCTGCTCCGTACTCAGTCCGAGTGCTTCGGTCAGACGTTGCCGCATTTCAATTTGCTGATGAGGAATTTGACTTTCCCGCTGCTGAAGCGAGTACAGTTCTTGCTCTTCCTCTTCTTTCTTTTGGCGAATCTCGTTTTGGTACACGATCTTCTCATCGCGTTCCCGTTGTAGTTTTTGCTTGCGTTTCCGCACATCCGTCAGTTCCTGCTGCGCCTGCTGCTGATTGCGCTCAAAGAGGGACTGGGTCTCAGCTTTGGGGTATTTCAGAGCCTTAGTAAGTTCGTGATACTGATCCCAGCGGCCCAACCGATGATCTTTTTCCTGCTGCTCCGTCTTAATAATACTTTTGATATCCTCAATACGATTGCCCCCGCTTTGGTAGTAAGCTTTGATAACCCCTTCTTTCTGATCGTGCAACTGAGATAACAATTGCTCCTTCGCTTGCCGTTGCTGACTGATGGCTTCTTGGTCTCGCTTTATTTCTAGCAGTGCTTCACCCAGCAATCGATAGCGTTGTTCGGCGATAAAGCTGGGTAGGGCATCCCGATGGTTTTCCAATTGCCCGATTTTATCAACAATTCGTTCGTATTTTTTTCCCTCGTCAATGACGGGCTTGAGCAGATCAGTTTGTTTACGGGCTTTGAGCACACTTTCGTAGGCCTGTTGCAAATTCTCGAAATTGCGTTGTAGTTCAATCAACTGTTCGCGGATATCGGTCTGATCCAACATATGCGACCGTACGAAGGTGGTAAGGTTATCCACCGACTTCATGGAGACGGTTTGATAGAACAATTGCAACGTTTTTTCGCTACTCATGCCAAAGTACTGCCGTAAACGAGCACTATAATCCTTAAAAGCGTCGAATACCTGCGTGTGCTTCTGCTGACGAAGCTGCGCCTTCAGTTGAAGCAGGTCAGTACCAAACCCGGTGAA
The DNA here is from genome assembly GCA_039198955.1 of Bacteroidota bacterium. Classification (GTDB taxonomy): domain Bacteria; phylum Bacteroidota; class Bacteroidia; order Cytophagales; family Cyclobacteriaceae; genus Tunicatimonas. Next base: position 39,534 of record JBCCTI010000050.1, read on the forward strand.
ATGATCCTTGACAGTAAGATGGTCCTGTGAAACAACGAAAAACTTTTTTTCCTTATGATCCTCTATCCAGAACACCTGAGCCAGCGTAACCTGCTCCTGTAGGACCGCATTATTAAAATGGGCCAGAAGTACCGAGTAGCTCTTTCCATCATCGCGTAGGGGAACGGCCTTAGCCTGGGTGCTAGTGCTTTCGCGCACACTACGGTACTCACCGCGCAGATAGGACCGGAGCGAGCGTTCTTTGGCCTGGGCCCCAGCGGCGGCATTGTACACAATACGGTGGTGAGGTACCAGCAGCGTAGTCAGAGCATCTACGAGGGTACTCTTCCCCGAGCCGATGTCGCCGGTGAGTAATGCATTTTTTTGAGACGGCCGGATAACCCAGATTTTTTGGTTGAAGGTACCCCAGTTGTATACCTCCAACGTATCGAGACGGTAGCCCCGCTGGGCGGCACCCCGCTGGGCGGCACCCCGGAACGAGTCCGGGGCAGGCTCCCGCTGGGTTTCTCCGCTAGTAGACATATCTCCGATAGGTGGCACCTTACTTTCAATATTTAGCTTGGTAATTTCGGTGGTGTTCATAAACGATGTCTTTTAAGGTTTTCTACGATATTCTCTAGTTCAAGGGGAGTGATTTTGGCTTTCAGAATGCGGTTAACTTCTACGTGCTCGCTATCATTGGCTAGCGTCCGCAGTATACCGATGTCAACCATCTTATTAATGCCTCTTTCTACGTATTCCGTCAGTCGTACCTGATCAGTTTCATCGGGAAGAAATGCTTGCGTCATACTCCGAATTTCATCCTTCGGAATAACTAATCGCGTATCACCTCCCTGGGCATCGTGCTCGAGCAACCGCTTGCGGAGCAGTACTAGAATAAGCGTATGACCGTAGCTTAGCTTACGTTGAGAAATCAAGCGAGGCGGGTCTTCACCTCGCTCTTCGCGCCACATTTCCTCTTCTTCATCCGACAGGGATTTAAGAAAAGCGTAGCCTTCCTGTTCGTCTACATAAAGGTTGAGAGGCAGGGCAACAAAGTACTGCTGAATGCTACGATGGTGGTGCAGCAACTGATGCCAAAGGTCTTTGTCGTGGGCATAGAGTGGCCCTTTCAGTAAATGGGTGAGCACTTTGCTGTAGCTGGGAATATTTTTCAGGTCGGTATCAGTCATAGGAGAAGTAAAAAAAGGGTTAAAATTTTGATTATCAACGTATTATCGGGAAAATATATGCTGGGGTACGTCTACCAGAAACGGTTCTTCGGAGTGCTTTTTATCCCGCACTTCTATTTCTTCAACTACCTCAGTATCAACCACTGTCTTATCGTCTTGTGAGGCCAGATTAAGGTAGGTTAAAAGTTCGGTCAGCCCCTTTTCTATTGGAAAGTGTCGGGTGATCTCCAGCAGTGACACTTGGCCACGCTGGCGCAGCAGCTTGTGTATTCTTCGCCGTAGCTCCTGGGGGTCTACGTACACTTGCTCAAATAAAGCATCCGTCCGGTTTTCCGACACTCCCTCTTCTATTATCTCAGCCGAGATTACCGGTCGGACTGGCGGAGTGAAGAGCGGACGGGCCATCGTAAAATCCATATCCGGCTTATCATCTAGCCAGAAGAACGGCTTACGCCAACTCAACGTGTCTTTCAATGCTACGGCCTCAGCCTGAATTGTATCAATTGTTTCGGCAATTTGTCGATTCTCCAGCAGTACCTGGGCATCCAAGAACCGCCGAAGCTGCGCTACTAGTTGATGGTTAGACCGATTTACTTGGTCGCCCATATCAATTAGGTTGATTTTAAGGCGACTGATTACAGTGTTGCTACTCAGCGATGCAATTTGAGGCAACTGTTTTACTTGACGAATCATGCCATCGAGAGCATCCTGCTGCTGAGGATTCATCAGCAACTCCCAGAAGGCCGCGAAGCTTTTTCCTTGATCTGACTGCCACAGCGCGTCGTAGGCATCCAGTACTTCGCCAATCATTGTTCCGCGAACAGTCGTTTTGGTAAGCTGCTTCTCCCGGGCTTGCTGGTCTAGTAAGCGAAAGTTTTCACCCACTTCCTTGAAATCAGCTATTAAATCACGAGCCATGCGCTCGAGCTCGAAGAAGCGTTCTTTTAGCTGGGTTTCGTCGGGCTCTAAGGGTTCTTCACGAACGGATAGCTCAGCAATTTCTTGATCCAGTGCTTCTTTCTGCTTTTCCAGTAGTTTAATTCGTTCCGCTGGGTCGGGCTGCGTTTTTTGCATCATTTCTTCCAGCAAACGAATAATCTGAAGCAATCGGCTTTCGGTACCTACAAACTCTTTTTTGTCTAGTGAGGCTAACCACCGGAGAGCCAGTTCGCTACCGGAAGTCAATTGGTACGTTGGCACATCCCAATTTTCTTCACCGGTACGCTGGTCGTAAGCCCGGCGTAAAAACCCACTTTGTGTCCACTGTTTGAGGTACTCTTTAGGGCTGAGCGGATATGGAGCCGGATCGTGCCCAGTGTTGAGGGTAGACAGAAAGTCGTACAAGCGATCCGTAAGCTCAGTTTCCAGCACTTTGAAATGATGGTCAGCTTTAAAGGCTTGATACAAAAAAGAACCAATCAATGGCGCATGATCTTTCCGAATGAACCGTAGGGCTACGTGATGATCGAGATGGTGGCTAAGGTCTTCGTAGTTCATGATACATGATATTGCTATACGGACAAGTATACGTAGGCGGAGTTGCATCTTCCGCAACTGCATAAGTTAAAAATACTGTTTTGTAATAAGTATCTCGAGATAGGTTCTGCTTGATACTTCAGTTTACTACCATAAAGACCGACTTATCGCCCTAGCTCAACTAACTGGCTCAATGTTAAACCACAAAAGTTGTCAATCACCAGATCAGTACCTTCGGCTTCTAACTCTTTACGAGAGTGGGTACTAGCTACGCCAACCACCTTCATTCCGGCACTCTTTCCCGCCTGAATACCTAAGATTGCATCCTCAAACACAATACACTTCGCTGGTTCTACCCCTAGTGCTTCGGCTGATTTCAGATATACTTCCGGATGGGGCTTACCATGGGTTACCATAGTAGAGTCAATAATAGTAGAAAAGTAGCTTCGCAGACCAGTATGCTGCATGGTAAACTCTACGTTAGCGGGCGGTGCTGAAGTAGAAACTGTTCGAGGCACTCGTAGCTGAACAACTTGAGACAAGAAAGTCACCAGCCCCGAAGTGGGTTTGATATGCGGACGGTAGAGTTCGCGATACAGGACTTCTTTTTCTTCGCCAATGTTCCAAATTTCTTCATTGGACATTTCCCGGCCGAACAATTGCGGGATAATACTTTCCATCGTCCGTCCATTTACCTGGGCTTTATATTCTTCCTCTGTCATCTGAATGTCGTGTTTCTCAAAAAACCGTAGCCACGATTGAAGGTGAAATTGGTGATTATCGACAATCACTCCGTCCATATCAAAAAGTAAGGCGATTGAATTCATAGTTTGGGGTTTAGGAAGTACGATGGGCAAAACTGACGCTCATGCCATATAATCTGGGCTGATGATTCCTGAAATTAGGCAACTTGTTGTCTTTAATAATTGTCTTAAGAAGTGAATTTGTATTATGAGTGACCTCTAATTTACCATTACTCTAGTACAATCTTATCTATCAATAATTTAAATTTTTCTTCTTTTTTGTTGCTAATTAGGAAGCGGATCTCTTCAATTTGGTCTTGAGAAAAATTGGGCTGGTCAAGTCTCCTTCCGCGAAATGAGGGATACATATCGGCGAGAGGAATCGTTATTTCTTCCCATTCACCAGAGGTTATAAAGCTGGCTACGTAAGAATAGTAATCTTCGGTACTGACTTTTATCCGAAACTGGTACTTTTTACCATCGCCTCGTAGTTTAATTCGCACATGAGCACGCGATTCTACAGGTAATTTACCACAGCGGTAGCGTACTGAAGAGAAGCCCCCGTTGTTTTCTAGTGAGACCTTTCCGGAAAAAAAACCATAGCCCTCCTCGCTAACAGTAAAGGTTCCCGATGATACTCCACCCATCACTACATCATCTACTACCTGCCAATTTTTTATGTTAGCATTAGTGGTAAAATCGAAGATTATTAATGAGCGCATAACTATAATTAAAAAAAGTGTACTTAATAAGTGTGCTATAATCACTGTTGTTCTATTGGTTTACGATGTTTATGCTAAGTATTCTATAAACTAAACTAGACTACTTAGGTTTAGTATCACCATTGCGATAGCGCCACAATGGCTGAAGTACAAGGGAAGTACTCGCCTCCCAACAATCTTTTGCTAATGAGAGAGATCACTTTTTTATATGCACGTATATTTTGCCCGCCAGCAGGTCAATGGAAGCCAGTAAGGAGCGTGGTCCCTGTCTTTTGTATTCATACCCCCCACTCCATGCCGAATAGGGGCCGAGGTGAGGCCAGGGGCAAGATTTTCAATAGCTTGTACACCGGGTTTTCATCCTAGAGGAAAAGGCCCACCATGCCCTGCTGTTGTTTTGCTTTAGCCTGGTAAAGCGCAACTTCCTGATAAACATGCGCCCCTGGGACGTATTTACTGAGAAATTCAGGTCTTTCTTCTCCAGATAATAAGACTGCTTATGAGGTTTTACATCGCTTTTGGCTGGGATCTTTGAAATCTTACCTTTCTGTACCTTGTCTGATGGCGGATGAGTGGTTTGCTGACGATGCTGGCCTGTATACTAGCTAGCACTGGCCCCGGCCATATGATTCGCCAGAATATCCTCCAGATATTCCCGATTATTAGCCAAGCGAGGTACTTTGTTTTGTCCGCCTAACTTTCCCCGGCTTTTCATCCAGCGGTAGAACGTACCTTTGGGTGCAGCGTGAACCAGAGGAACATCTACCGCCAGCGACTTTTCCCGTTTAGCTCGGTAATCAGAGTTGAGTTTTTGCAGCGTTTCGTCCAGCACCAGAGTGAACTGTTCCAGCAACTCCGGTGGTTGAGAAAACTCAATAATCCACTCGTGGCGGCCTTTCTTGCCCTCATCGATGTACTGGGGGGCGGCGGTGAAGTTTTCAATCAAGGCATTACTTTGTCGGCAAGCTTCGGCTAAGGCTCCCTCCGCATTCTCAATGACCAACTCTTCCCCAAAAGCATTAATGAAGTGCTTGGTACGTCCGGTAATTCGGAAGCGGTAGGGTGAGGTAGAAGTAAAGCGGATGGTATCCCCGATTTTGTACCGCCAGAGCCCGGCATTGGTACTAATTACCAGAGCATAATTTTTTCCCACTTCTACTTCATCAATGGTGAGAGTGCGGGGCTGATCCTGGTCAAACTCGTCCATCGGAATAAATTCGTAGAAGATGCCGTAGTCCAACATCAGCAGCATTTCGGTAGAGTTTCGTTGATCTTGAATGCCGAAAAACCCCTCGGTAGCGTTATAGGTCTCGGTGTAGTACATCTTATCCGAAGGAATCAACTTCTGAAACAGATCCCGGTAAGGTGTAAAAGATACTGCCCCGTGAAAAAACACCTCCAGATGAGGCCATATTTCATGGATGTGCTGGGCTTTTTTTAGCTCTAAAATCCGCTGTAAAATCACAATGATCCAGGTCGGGACACCCGCCATAGCGGTTACATTCTCGTTGACCGTAGACCGGGCAATCTTTTCCACTTTGGCTTCCCAATCGTCCATCAGGGCAATATCCAGGCTAGGGGTTCGGGAAAACTGCGCCCAGAAGGGTAAGTTCTTCATCAGTACTGCCGAAACATCGCCAGTGTATGACTCAGAGTTCTCATCAAGTTGATTAATCTGCTGGCTACCCCCGATGGCGAGGGTTTTTCCAGCAAACATCTTGGTATTCGGATAATTATTGACGTAAATAGAAACTAGGTCTTTTCCGCCTTTGTAATGACATTCATCTAACGCTTCTTGAGAAACGGGAATAAATTTGCTGGTCGCATTGGTCGTGCCCGACGATTTGGCAAACCACTTGATTTTTCCGGGCCAAAGCACATTATCTTCGCCGTGCAGCAGGCGGTCGATATGGGGGAAAAATTCCTCGTAGCTAGCAATTGGAACCTGTTCTTGAAACTGCTTCACGCGGGAAATATCCCGGAAACCGTATTTTCGCCCAAAAGAAGTATCTCTAGCTGTTTTTATTAGGGTATGAAAAACATCGAGTTGAACGTCGTGCGGATATTTTAGAAAAAGCTCAATCTGATGAATCCGTTTCTTCATCAGCCAGGTCAGAACGGAATTGACTATCTCCATATAATCAAATCTTTCGTTTTAGCTCAAAGTTTTGCCCCAGGTATACTCGGCGTACTTGCTCATCGTTTGCCAAATCCTCCGCGCTCCCTGCGCTTAACAAACGGCCTTCAGACATAATGTATGCCCGGTCAGTAATCGAGAGGGTCTCGTTCACGTTGTGGTCGGTAATCAAAATGCCAATATTCTTGTTTTTTAGTTGGGCGACAATACTTTGGATTTCCTCCACCGCAATAGGATCTACCCCGGCAAAAGGCTCATCGAGCAGTACGAACTTAGGGTCTACCGCTAATGCCCGGGCAATTTCGGTACGCCGCCGTTCGCCCCCTGATAAAACCATGCCCAGATTTTTACGGACGTGGGTGAGGCTAAACTCTTCGAGCAAAGAATCTACCTTATCGCGGCGTTCGATTTTAGACATACCAGAACGCATCTCCAGCACTGCCATAATATTGTCTTCTACGCTGAGCTTTCGGAATACGGATGCCTCTTGGGCCAGATAGCCAATTCCCTGTTTAGCGCGTTTGTACATGGGTAAGTCGGTAATTTCCCGGTTGTCGAGAAATATTCTTCCTTCGTTGGGCTTAATCAAGCCCACAATCATGTAGAAAGAAGTGGTTTTTCCGGCTCCATTAGGACCAAGGAGCCCGACGATCTCCCCCTGCTGGACATCAACCGAAATATGGTCGACCACTGTCCGGCGTTTATACTTTTTTACCAGATTTTCTCCTCGTAGTAGCATGAACCTAGATCAATTGGAAGGCAAAGGTACTGCTAACTAACGAATTTTTTGGGGAATAGATATAGAAAGCGTGGAAAGGCTAAAGATATTCAGCTAGGGCAGTATTTAGTTTAAGTTCAAATGACGTTCTCCTTTTTTGTTTCTGCTGTACTGCATCGGTAAGTACTACCCGGAAAGTGGGATTACCGGCAACGTACTTAACCGACAGATAATGATTCTTCTCCAGGAACAAGCAGTTACCGGAAGCGTCAACTACCCCCTCAAACGATTCGACGTCATATTCTGGTAGGTACTTATCTTTCAAGATGTTAAGAATGCGGTCGGTATTTCTACCCGAAAGGTTCTTAAAAATGGTATCTATAGTAAATAGGTTGCCTTGGATAAAATGCAAGGTGACGTAACAAAAAATATGGTGAATATTCAAGCGAAAGACTTTGGCATGGTGCTGACGGAACAACGGGTTTTTCCAGCTAAATTTGGCTTGGCCTAGCTGGCGGATAATATCTTGCTGAGGTGAACCCAACGTTAGGCCATTAAACTGGAGAATTTCATCAGTATGATAAAGGCGAGCTTGGTTGCTACCTAGCGATAGAAGCTGGTTGGGGGTTTTCTCAGCAATCAGATTGGTATAATATTCTTCCCGGGAAGTATAGTACCTATACCGAGAGTGATATAATGACCAGTACCTGGAATATTTGCTAAAGCTAAGCACAGTATACAGTTTAAGGTGATTATTAATGGGTGCAATGTAGCTCGAGATTTTCTAAAAAAAAGGATAGTATTGCTAAAAAAAGCATCTTCTATTTTGATATAATTATAGAATAAAGCCAAAATTCAATATTCTATTTTGGCGATAATTTATTGCATGATTTTGGTCATAAGGCCATTCTAAATGTATTTTTATAGAATAAGTTGTACGAAATATTTACCGAAAAAGAGTGAAAAAGTACTTGGCGTATAATTCAGGAAAATTAATTTTGTGAATTTAAAAATACAGTACACTATACAATAATGTGACTTACCAGCAAGCTTTAACCTTTTTGCTAGAACAATTGCCCATGTACCAGCGGGTGGGAGGGGCAGCTATGAAAAAAGACCTTACCAATATCCAAAAACTCAGTGAGTATTTGAATGACCCGCACCAGGAATTTTCTGCTCTACATATTGCGGGTACCAACGGGAAAGGAAGCAGTGCTCATATGCTAGCCGCCATACTGCAAAGTGCCGGATATAAAACAGGCTTGTATACCTCCCCTCACCTCAAAGATTTTACCGAAAGGATCCGCATTGATGGTCAACCTATACCGCAGTGGGGAGTAGTGCAGTTTGTTGCAAAACACCAAGAGTACCTAGCATCGCTGAAACCTTCTTTTTTTGAGATGACTGTGGCCATGGCATTCGATTATTTCGCTCAGGAAAAAGTAGATATTGCGGTAGTAGAGGTTGGCTTGGGTGGCAGGCTAGATTCAACCAACATACTTATCCCTCGGCTAAGCCTGATCACGAACATTGGCCTGGACCATACCGATATGCTGGGCGAAACACTGGCTGAAATTGCCTACGAGAAAGCTGGAATTATCAAGCCGGGTACCCCAGTCGTGGTGGGTAGTTATCAGCCAGAAACACTACCGGTTTTTCAGGAAAAAGCCCGACAAGAAAAAAGCCCGGTGATATTAGCCTATCGAGATTATCGGGTAGAACTGGAGAAAAAAGATCGCCACCATCAGTACGTATCTATCCATTGCCAGGATAAACTGCTTCATTCGGAAGTAAAACTTTCTTTGCTGGGAAATTATCAACGCCAAAATTTACTCGGCGTACTCGCCAGTGTAGATCGGTTGAACGAGCAGGGATTTTCTATTGCTGAGTCGCACATTCGGGCGGGTTTGCAAGCTGTACAAAGTCTGACGGGTTTGAAAGGACGTTGGCAGGTTCTAGGACATAAACCTACCGTGGTGGCTGATACCGGGCATAATCAGGAGGCGTTTGAAGAACTCTTGAAGCAAATTGACCAAAATCAATACGAGAAACTGCGGATGGTGCTGGGGTTTGTGCAAGGAAAAGACGTGAAAAAACTGGTAGAACTTTTGCCAGCGTCGGCAAGGTATTACTTTTGCCAACCGAATATTCCCCGAGCTATGCCCTTAGCCAACGTGATAGAAATTGCCCAGCAGTATCGGCTCGATTTTGAAGCAATTACTAACGTCAGTCAGGCATTACAGGCTGCTGAGAAACAAGCATCGGCTGACGATTTTATTTTTGTAGGTGGGAGTACATTTGTGGTAGCTGAACTAGAAACACTGTAAACCATGCGGAGTAAATTGGCTCGGTTCGCCGAAAATACCGTGCGAAAGAATGTAATTGAACCCGGTAAACCTATTTTTACCAACATTCGGGGGCATTGGTCTGACTACTTTGAGAATAATCAGCCGACTATTTTAGAATTGGGCTGCGGACACGGAGAGTACACCACTGGTTTGGCAGCATTATATCCGGATCAGAATTTTGTCGGGGTCGATGTGAAGGGAGCCAGAATATGGAAGGGCAGTCGTGATGCTGAAGCACTTCGGTTAACTAACGTGGCTTTTCTCAGAATTAGAATAGTAAACTTAGCTGATAGTTTTGCCGACCAGGAAGCCTCCGGCATCTGGATTACCTTCCCCGACCCGCGCCCGAAAGCAAAAGATGAGAAAAGGCGGTTAACTAGTTCCCGCTTTCTGGATATGTACCGAAAGATACTAAAGCCCGGTAGCTGGGTACACCTAAAAACGGATAATCAGGCTTTGTACGAGTATACACTGGAAATTTTAGGAAAGAGGACCGATATACGTGGTCTGGTCTCTACTGATGACCTTTACAACTCTGAACTGTACGAAGCTGAGCAGCAGATAGAGACCACTTTTGAGCGCAAGTTTGCTAGTCGGGGCGTAACTATCAAATACTTACGATTTCAGTTCTACTGACGAATCGCCTTCTTCTACTTTTTCAATAGGTATTTTATGTTTAATATTTTTGACGTATTCCGATGGTAGGGCACCGTAGCGTTCTTTGAAGCGGGAGGCAAAATAGGCGTAGTTGCGGTACCCCACCCGTTCGGCAATTTGCTTGATAGATAATGTGCCCTCCAGAATCAATTCTTTCGCCAAAGAAAGTTTTTCTTGTCGGACAAACTCATTGATGGTGTAACCAAATACCTTCTTAAAGCCCTGCTTTAGTTTGGTAGTATTGACCCCCACCCGGCGGGATAATTCTGGAATGGTAATATTGTCCTGAATATTTTCTAATAAAATCTTCTTGGCCTCAACAATTAGTGAGAGGTCCGATTTTCGCAGAAGTATGCGTCTATTTTCGGGGTTTAGGTCGTCTATGTACTGCGTGACAATGTGGGCAAACAAGTCGAGCGAGCGGGATTCTAATAAAGTTTTACGGGCGAGCCCTTTGAGGTCATTTCCGTGAATATCATTTACTACATCAGCCAGCATAATACTATAAGCACTTTCGTAAGAAAACGGATCGATAGCGTCAATATCCCGCAGAAGGTTTTCCAGTGGGCTGGGCAAGGTGGTGATATCGCATTCAATTTTGTCTAGGTAAAGCCGTCGATAGATCTCCAAGCTAGTGTATTGAATATGAGTGTCTCGGGAAAACTCGTATATATGATCGTAGGTTTCGGTGCTAGTGCAAAAAGCGGTATGTAACTCAGGAATATCGTGCCGTTCTTTATCAGGCTCGAAACTGTAGGTAATTTTTCCTTTCTGACAAAATTTTACCCGCAACGGATGGGACTGCTCCAGTGAATAGCGTAAAACGAGGTCATCGTTAAACGTACAGTTAAAAATCATAAGCCCGAGTCCACCCTTAAAATCGATTCCTTTGATATAGCCTTGTCCGTATTGAGGGGGGATAGACAAAGTTGTTTCCTCGCAAAAATAACGTATCTGGCGGGTGCCTAATTGTTCGGCAATAGACTGGATAACAGCGTGGATATTGACCTCGCTAATAAGAATCTCCATGTTGGTAGCAGAAAAATGAGAACTGTAAAACTAACATAATATGCCTAATTCAAAACAAAAACTACATATTACCGAAGACTGGAGACCGAAGACCGATATTGCTTCCAACCTCTGTCTTCCCACTTTGATCCTCCAGCTCCTTGCCCCACACTCCCAACACTCTCTTCTGGCCTCATGCTTTCAAATATTAGATTTGCTACTAACTTTGCCCCCCGCTATGACTGAAGAAGCCCTATCATTTACCTGGCAGCCTGATTTCCTGCCATCAGTACTTTCTATTATAACCCTGACGGTTTGCTTTGTAGTGTTCTGGTTCTTGTCCGAATCAGAAAAAATACATCAGCAAATTGGGGTAAACCGAAGCAAAGAAGCTGCTTCGGTTGCGAAGGTAGTTTACCAGAAAATGATGGGGGTATTTTTCTTGGGGATTATCCCAATTGTTATTGCCCTTCTCTTTCTCCCTTACTCGTTAGCCGAGTACGGTTTAAGCTTTCAGAATACGGGAACGTCTATGCTGTGGATATGCGGCATAGCTGTTATCGTATTTCCCCTGAACATTCGGGCTGCCCGCCGACCCGACAACCTGGCGTATTATCCCATGATGCGGGCTGAGAGCTGGGACTGGCGGTTGGTATTACTCAATGCCGCGGCAACTACCGCCTACTTGTTCTCCTACGAGCTTTTGTTTCGCGGAATACTCCTCACCGCTGGTGTAGTTACTTTAGGGGTGTGGCCGGGTATCGCAATTAACATCGCTTTGTATTCAACCACTCACCTGCCCAAAGGGCCGGCCGAGACTATTGGGGCTATTCCTTTTGGGTTACTGATGTGCTACATCACTCTTACTACAGGTACTATCTGGGTGGCAGTGGTAGCCCATATCATCTTATCGCTGAGTAATGATTATCTGGCGGTTTACTACAATCCTACTATGAAGTTCTCAAGAAGGTAGCTGATGGCAAAAAAGAATATGCAAGGAAAGATAGCGGTCATCACCGGCTCTAGCATGGGAATTGGAAAAGCTACCGCCCGACTACTGGCTCAGCAGGGAGCTAAAATCGTCATTAATGGGCGCACCGAAAGTCGCCTTCGGCAAACCGAGGAAGAGTTTATAGAAGCAGGTTTTGAAGTGCTCGCTATAGCCGCGGATATTTCCAGGTCAGAAGGGGCGAATCGACTGATTACCGAAACGGTTGAGTACTTTGGGAAAATCGATATTTTAATCAATAACGCCGGCATGTCTTCGCGGGGTTACTTTGAAGAGATTGAGGCAGACGTGCTCGAGAGGATGCTTAAAATTAATGTGATGGGCTGTTTATACCCTACCAAATTAGCCTTACCGCATCTCGCATCTACCCAAGGAAGCATCGTCTTCGTGTCTAGCGTAGCGGGCATTCGAGGGCTACCTGAAACCGGTATTTATTGTGCCACCAAGATGGCACTAACCGCCGTAGCCGAATCCCTGAAGGTAGAGCTGAGCGACAAAAATATTCATGTGGGCATTATCTACGTTGGCATTACCGAAAATGATCCGGGCAAGCGGGTCATTGATAAAGACGGATCGTACTTGCTACTTAAAGACCGAAAGCAACGCAATACCCAAAAGCCCGAACAGGTAGCCGAAGCCATTGTTCGTATGATAAAAAAGCGTCAGTTCAAGAAAATTCTCACGTTTTTGGGCAAAATGAATGCAATTGCCAATGTACTTTTTCCCCGATTAGTAGACCGGGTTTTGATCCGATCAAAAGAACGAATTAGAAAGATGAATACCTGAAGCTGCCCCAAAGGTTTTCTGCACTTCTACGGAAAAACACAAGTTAATGTTTTAGATAACACGGCTTGTTCATAAAATTAGCCAATAGCAAAACACTGGTATAAAAGATCCCGCTCATAGGCAATACTTTCTCTAAGTATGTTCAGGTTTGCTAGTTGGTTACGTTTCTGTAACTGATTAATTGCTAGGTTCAAAAAAG
>JBCCTI010000051.1:0-51329 GCA_039198955.1 Bacteroidota bacterium
AACACATTAAGGATAGCGGTAACTGTAGTAGTTTTCCTGAGGCCCTTCCTATTTTACTAAAAAGGCAACCCCAATTCCACGTTGGCCTACTCGATAAAATAGGATAGATCCCTAGGTAGAAGAAAAATTAAAACGGTGGTTATTTTACACAGCTCATTATTTAGCGAAATACCCGGTATTGCCTGTGTATATTGTTATGTAATTTATCTGTGTGTATTTTAGACACAATTATTGAGTTTTGTACATAATCAAAGCTATATAGTTCCCCGAAAGTGATTCAGTTTTTTGAGATGTTTACAACATACTTTATTTTTTCTTCAGGTACTGGGTAAGATCCTTGTCCAACTCAGCAAAGCGGTGATCAATAGGGTAGGGGTAGCTCTTTTTTAACTGTACTTCTCGAGACAACGGATGGGTGGTATTGATCAGATAATTGATACCGGTGGGAGCCGGGGCAGAGGGTACTTGCAGTAATAAATACTTTTGGGCTTGATACCATACTGAACCTAAGACCTGGGTCTGACTGTAAGGGGAAGCACTGCTCCAATCCGCAGGTAGGTCTGCCTTATCAATCATTTGAATGGACTTGTCAGGCACTTCTATTTCCATACAGGCAAACGCATTTCGCATAAACCCGCCTTGCCCCATGCGATGGGCCATATTTTCTAATAGGGCAATTTCGGGTGAAGCAGCCGTATAGATCACTAGCTCACCCCTTTTATTCCATCGGCCAGGTAGTCCGGATGCATAAAAGCTGTTAGCGTACTTGTTGCTCACAATTCGGTAAACCAGCATTAGGCCGCGTAACCTTGCTCAATGCGTTCCAAACACTCTTCCACCAGCCGAATGCCCGTAATACTGAAGAGAAACTTATTGGGTGGTTGCATCTCTAAGGCTGGCTGCGGAAAACCCAGCCAGTCTTTAAATTCATCCACACTACCAAAGAGTTGTTCGCCCTTGGTGAAAAGCCGGATGAGACTGAGCAGAATTTCCGCTTGCATAGTCCCAATCTTCTTGTGCTTCGCCTTCAGGTTATCAATCGTTTTGGGCGTGATATGGAGTAAGCCCGCCATGACCTCCTTACTAAACTGGGCATGCTCACGAAACGAGGTGATTGCCTGGACATCCAGTCCCTCTTGCGCTTGGGCTACAATAGAAAGATCATCCAAAGCTAGGGCATCCAAATTAAATAGGTGGTTCATACTACTGGCGATAAATTAATACTGAAACGTAATTTTACACCTTGAATATGTAAATATACGTAAATCTGGATGAAATGTTGGCTACTCGTACACAATAGATCTTAGTAGCCTGTCAGTACTGATTAACCTATCGTAAAGTTCTAGAGTAAATGAAAATGGCGGAAGCCTGGATTTGACTCCCGCTTGATCCCGGTAGTTAAGCAGGTACGACTGCCAGTTGTTCTTTTACCTGGTCCAAGATATAATCTACGGTCTGTCTACACAAACGGGTAAAATCCTCGGTAGTGATCCCATTGTGCGATAGCCGCTTTACATTCTTCGGTGTCTAGACTCCTAACCCTCGACTCCAGACTTCGGGTACATTTAAAATTCATGATCCATTAAGTAGTCGCTAACCGTTATTGAGCTTATCTCGATTAACTACTCTCCCCTCAATATCGGGCTAGATAGATGATAAATACTGGTGTAGCTAAATAAAAGCACACATAGTTGAGTAAGAGCAGGATATTAACATCGTACCCACCCCTAGCATTACCTAGAATGGTAACATAGCCTAATGTTACCGAAGGTTAACTATTTCTTAACAATAGCATAATGTATTTTTAATACACTGGTTAACAGAGGCTTGGACATATAAACCGAGCGGTCGGAATGTTCCAGTGTCTGAGATAATTGGTATAAATAACTTTCTCAGCTTCATTGCGAAAAAGTAAGCTTTAACTGTCTTAAAATTCCAACGAATGAAGAAATCATTACCCCTACAACTATCTATTATCGGGTTTTTGTGGCTCTGTCTGACAACCCAAATTTACGCGCAAGAAAGCGCAATTACCGGTTCAGTACGGGATGCCAACGGGGCACTACCCGGCGTTTCTATTTACTTCAAAAATACGCAATTAGGGACGATCACCAACACCAGCGGCGCTTTCCAAATTGCTACTACTAAGACGGGTGAGCAAACGCTGGTCTTCAGCTACATTGGCTACCAATCATTAGAAAAGCAAATAACCATTCCCGCTGGAGAGAACCTGGACTTGGGGGCAATCTCGTTGGACGAAACGGTCGCCTCGCTCTCCGAAATCGTGGTGAAGGGAACGTTTCTTCCTTCTCAAATCAGGGCCTTGAACCTACAAAAAAGGGCTAACAATATTCAGAACGTAATCGCGGCCGATGCTATTGGTAAACTGCCGGATCGTAATGCTGCCGAAGCGGTACAGCGAGTACCGGGGGTTGCCATTGAGCGCGATCAGGGCGAGGGAAGATTTGCGCTGGTGCGCGGAACCCCCATTGAGTGGAGTCCTAACTTAATCAACGGCGACCGATTACCATCTACCGATGCTTTTGCCGGTACCCGCCAGACCCAACTGGATATCATACCCTCGGAATTGATCGAGTACGTAGTGGTGTCTAAAGCCCTCACCCCCGACATGGAAGGGGATGCGATTGGGGGCTCGATCAATTTCAAGACCAGAACTGCTCCTAGCCAAAGAACCCTGAACGCGAGTGCAGCGGGAGGCTACAATGCCCAAATTGAAGGGGCTTCTTACAACGCCTCTCTCATTTACGGCGATCGGATCGGTGATAAATTCGGTTTCTTGCTGGCTGCCGCCGTCTGGAACCGCCCCTGGGCTTCGGATAACTACGAATTGGAGTATAACTTCGACCAGCCCGGAGCTACGGGCTTTTCCATCAACAACCAGCAAATCAGGGATTACGAAGGCAATAGAAACACGGTGGGGCTGAACCTGGCCGCTCAGTACGATATCAATGACCAAAATCAGCTCTACGTCCGAGGGCTCTACGATGTATTTGAAGATTCCGAATTTGTCCGGCAGCACGATTTTAACTTTCCCGAAGGCCCGGAAGAAGATCCTGCCGTAGGCTCTGCCCAACTTTTGGTAAGAAACGCCGACTTTGATACCCAACTGTACGGCGGAGAGCTAGGCGGTGAACATTACTTTAACTCCAAGCTAAAGTTCGATTGGAAAGCATCTAACTACCGAACGGAGGTCGTTTTCGGCGATGAAAACACCAACCTGCCGCAGGACTTGAGCGGCATTCAGATTACCCAGTTTCAGCAGGGGGGCACTTTCGGCGGCGTGTCCAGTGATAACTACGTGTACTGGGGGTTTGACTCACCCGACGGCGTAGGCGGTTCGGGAGAAGTGTTTCAACCGAATTTTGAGCAAGCGCTGAATCCTCAACAATTTATACTTACCCTGGCCGGGGTATTTCAGGGCGAATCTACGGAAGAAGATTGGGTAGGGCAGGCCAATTTCAGCTACGATATTTCCCAACGAACCAAACTAAAGTTCGGCGGAAAGTACCGAAACAAGCAGCGAAGCTCTACCCAGAAGTCAGATTTCTACGTGCCCTTAGCCCTGTTTGGAGCGGAGCTGCCTCTGCAGTTTTACTCGGATTTTGAGCAGGAAGGGTACGACACGCGGGGGGGAGTTCTTCAGGAGCTAGGTTCACCGTATGAGGATATTCTGCTGGAGAATATGATGACCGAAGATGCGCTCAACGGCCTGTTGGTGAATGTGTACGATAATCGGGATGACTACTTTGCTACCGCTACGGCTCCCAATGAGCTGACCAGCTTTGAGGGCACCGAAAACGTGGCAGCCGCCTACGCGATGGCCGAGATCAACCTGAGTGATAATGTACTGCTAACCGGAGGAGTACGCTACGAGCATACCTCGCTCGACCTGGTGGGGTTTGAACTAGATACCGCCGGAAACCTGTCCCGGTTTGAAGAAACGCCCAACTACGGCTCGCTGCTACCGATGGTCAACGTGAAGTACCAGTTATCTGAGGATGCGAACCTTCGGCTAGCCTACTCCCGGACACTCGCTCGACCTAACTTCGGTAACTTGAATCCTACTCGTACGGCGAGTAACTTTGGTTCCAACATATTATTAGTTTCTAGTGGTAACCCCAATTTGAAACCTACCTACTCCAACAACTTTGACTTACTCGGGGAGTACTACTTTAAAGATGTGGGCATAGCTTCGGGCGGTATCTTTTATAAAGATCTTTCTAATTTGATCTTTAACAACCTCACCCAGGAAACCATCGATGGCACCACGGTACGGACATCCCAACCTGCTAATCTGGAAAATGCTTATCTGCTAGGGTTTGAACTGGCTTTTTCCAAACGGTTAACCTTTTTACCCGGATTTTTGAGCGGTTTTGGCATCGAGGCCAATTACACCTATACCCATTCTGAGGTGGAGGTACCGGTATTTAATCAGGAAACCGGGGAAGAAACCGTGAGCGAAGAAACGCTGCTCAATCAGCCCGAGCATATTTATAATCTCTCTCTATTCTACGAGAAATACGGACTCACCGCTCGCATTGCTGCCAATTTCAAGGGCGACTACATTGCTGAGTACCGCATTGAGGCCGGACCTGAGCACTATCGCTTTTACGGTGATAATCTCACGGTAGATTTTAGTGCGTCCTATGCCTTCACCAACAACTTCCGGATTTTTGCCGAACTCAATAATATAACCAATGAACCACTGCGCTACTACCACGGTACGTCGGCGCGGCCTGAGCAAATCGAGTTTTACTCCATTAGAGGTCAGATGGGAGTGCGATTTAGTCTATTTTAAACTACACTAACCACCAGCGTGATGAAAAGTAAGACATCCCTCGTAGGACTGGTAACATTGGCCGTAATGAGCCAAGGCTGCGGAAAGTACGAAGAAGCAGAACCACCTCCGGTGACGCTGACGGAGCCGATAACCATTGTCGGCAATACCAGTGGCGATGAGATGGTATTCTCGGGGGGCAACCAAGTTTGGGAGTTGTACGAAACTGATGAGACACTTGCTGCTTCCCAAAAAGTGGCCGTTGACTCAGCAGGTAGGTTTAAAGTGACTGACGATGCCGCTACGTCTCTGTACGTGGCAGTATCGGAGGAGGATACGGTCTATCTTTCCGAACGGCACATTCCGCTGGAGGGTGCTAATAATCTGAGGGATGCGGGGGGCTTATTCAATCAACAAGGCTACCAGATGAAGTGGAATATGCTGTACCGATCGGATAAGCTGTCCGGGCTGACTGATGATGACTTGCAAAAACTGAGCAAGCTGAACGTTCAGACGATCTGCGATTTTAGAATGGACGCCGAGGTAGAAGCCGATCCGGACAAATGGCCCGATCTGGCGAACATCAACCGAGTACGGCTACCCATCGGCAATGACTCTCTGGACACCAAGGACATACTGAAAGAGATAAATTCGGATGACTTCAACCCCGATAAGTTTATGGAGGAGGCCAACCGGGAATTTATCTTAACCCATTCTGACAAGTACCGCGAATTTTTTGTGCTGCTGCGGCAAGAACAAAACTACCCACTGCTTTATCACTGCTCGGCGGGTAAAGACCGAACCGGGATGGCCACCTTGCTTTTATTTTCCGCCTTGGGCATTGATCGGGAAACGGCCATTGATGAATACCTCATGACCAATGTGTACCTTCACAACGCGGATGAAGAAAAGCTAAAGCAAGCTGCTGCATTTTACGGGATTGACAGTGACAAGCTGCGTCCACTTATGGGAGTGAAAGAGAACTACATTAACGCCGGACTCCATGTTATCGATTCTGCTTACGGCAGCGTGGAAAATTACCTGTGCGAAGAATTACAGGTCTGTGATGCAGAAGTCGAGTGGCTAAAACGTCAGTTGTTGTACGACTACGATCCGGATTCATCGGCGTTAAGCTACTGCCAGCCGTTAGAGGGCATGGAGCTTCCTAAGAACTGTGCTAGCATTCTAGTTAATCATCCGCTCTCGGGCGCCAGGAACTTCCGAGTTCCTCTGTTTCCCGAAGGTAGTGAGGTACAGGTACCACCCAGTACGTTATATCGCTCCGATGCCCTCCACAATTTGACTTCTTCGGATGTCGCCTATCTCGAGACACTTGGTATAAAAACCATCGTAGATTTCCGCTACCGGGAAGAAATAGCGCAAGACCCCAACCAGCGCATCGGCACGGTAAAAAATTACATCAACCTCCCCATCAGCCGCGGATTGGATAATCTGGATGTGATGATTACTGAAGAAGATTACACCCAGCTGAGAAGCTGGTTTATAGCGGGTGAAATGGATAGTGTAGAGACTATGCTGGCCGAGTACGATGTGGACATAAGGCAAGCCAGGATTGACCGCTATCGATCCTTCGCGCTAGACTACACTGATGCGTTTGGCAAATTTTTGAAAGTGCTGGCGGAACCATCCCACTATCCGATAATCTACCACTGCCAGGGTGGAAAGGATCGGACTGGTTTTGCAACCGCTATCCTGTTGAAGACATTAGGTTTTTCTACCGAAGACATCGTAGCTGACTATCTGACCACTAATTTGTACGATTACGAAGCGCAAAAGAAAAGTTTATCCACAGTTTCAGCGACGTTGATTCCTTCCATCGGTGCCCACGGAGAACAAATCCTCGCCTCGCTCAAGGCCATAGACCAGCAGTACGGAAATTTCAGTAATTATTTAAAGCAGGGGCTGAAACTAGCTGATCACGAAATAGTGGCTATACGGGAAAATATTTTACCATTGCGAAATGGCGACCGGGCGAATCCGGAGTTGCCGATCTAAACATCCTAAAGCATGATACGCACCATCGACCTTACTTTTTGGCTGCTCCTTTCCGTCTTTCTAGTAATAGCCCCTTACTGCCTGATGGCTCAGGTAGCTGAAAATCAACTGGTTGGTACCTGGCACTTTGCTCCTCATTACACGCTACCGGGAAATGCCGCCAATGTCCCCGGTCCTTTCACCAAACCTCCCACTACCGTTTTTAAAACCGTGGATACGGAAGCGTATCCCTTCATATTTCACGGCGAAGAACCCGGCGAGCGAATAAGAAACTTCATCGCAGCCGACAGTTTACCCAACGCAGCCTTCAGTGTTGAGATGTGGCTACTGGATCATGTCAACCAGCCCGTCGGGGTACTGGCTACCCTCAAGGATCGGCTGGACAAGCAGGAACCTGATTGGTTGCTGGGCTACTACGAGCGGGATATTATTTTTAGCCTGCGTACCGAAGATTCGCCGATGGGAACCTTACTGAATGCCCGCTCCGATAATCCCTGGAAGCACTATTGGCACCACCTGCTGGCCAGCTATGATGGTGAAGAAATGCGCCTGTACCTCAATGCCGAACTGGTGGCTAGCACCAATGTGGCTGCCCGACTACCCACCAGTTTGCCCAACCCAGAAATAGAAGTAGCTTCCTACACCCGTCATGAGCCACATATGCGTACCGGGAACCTCTTGCGAGAACTCAGAATGTATGCCTGCGCACTGAACCAGGAGCAGGTCTCCGAACGGTATCGTTTGTTACAGCAGCAGGTAGAGCAGGGGAGGTTACATACCGACCAATTTCATTTCAATGCGGGGCCGTATCTTCACTACGCTACCCCCCAAAGCATCAATCTGGTCTGGGAAACCGATCAGGCAGCCCGCGCCGTGGTTAAGTACGGTAAACGCCTGCCTCTGGAGCATACCGTTGAACTAAATGAAGCAGAAACAATTCAAGAGCTCAGCTTGACTAGACTTTCGCCAGCTACTCCTTACTTTTACGAGGTGACGGCGGTACATCCGTCCGGAGAAAAAATGGAGTCGGGTATCCTGACGTTCCAAACGGCGGTCAATGAGGATGATTCCTACTCCTTCGCCCTGATGGGAGATACCGAAGCCCGGCCTCACATCAACGACCATATCGGTACGCTGATCTGGGATGAACGCCCTAATTTTGTCGTCAACCTCGGTGACCTAACCGACGGAGGTGTTGAGGAACACAAATTCCAATGGAACTACGAATACTTTGCCGGCACCCGTCCCCTTCACAGCCGAATACCAGTATTTCCGGTGGCGGGTAACGGTGAGGGTGACCTGTACTGGTACCGGAAATATCATAAGCTGCCGGGCGATGAAGCTTATTATTCCTTCCGCTACGGCAATGCGGAGTTTTTTATGCTCAACAGCAACGAACGGGAACGAGAGTTTGTACCCGGCGGCAAACAGTACGTCTGGCTCGAGGAAGCCCTACAAAATTCTACGGCTACCTGGAAGTTTGTCGCCCATCACCACGCCCCTTACTCATCGGACGAAGATGACTACGGTAACAGTTGGCAGGACTCCACAGCCTACGGCGATGTGAGTATGCGACCCATTGTACCTTTGTACGAAAAATACGGAGTGGATATGGTGTTCTTCGGACACCTGCATACGTATCAGCGTAGCTTGCCCCTAATGGCGGAACTGGTGCGGGAAGACCAAGGAGTCATTTATGTGCAATGCGGCGGGGGCGGGGGCAACCTGGAAGATTTCGCTCCGGCCCGGGCCTGGTTCAGTGCCAAAACGTACCGGGGGCATCACTACGCCACGGTTACCGTACACGGCAAAAATCTGAGATTTCAGGTTTTTGATGACCGGGGGCGCATGAAAGACCTGATGAACCTAAAAAAGGAGTGATTTCCAGCTCCAAAGGAGTCGATTAAATGAATGCGTGCCTTCTGGCTGAATCTGCTCTAGTGGACAAAAAGGCGGGGAAACCTATTCAAAATACAGCGAAGCGAATTACAGTGAGTTGAGTTCTGATCCCCGTACCCTGCTCCTTGCCCTTTGACTATGCGGTAGCTGAAAGGGTAAAAGACCAAGTTATTTTTTCAAGGCTACCTAAATGATATGGAGTCAAAGTGGCAGTGCCATATTAACTTAAGGTGAAGAAACGGTTAAGAAAACTTCACAACGGAGATACTGAAGACTAACAATTCCCTAATAATTATGAAAAATAGGTAAGCTTTATTTGCGGTCGAATTTACTTAACTAACAATTCAAAAATTCAGACAAGCATGAATGCAAAATTACTACTGATTTCTATGAGACACTGCCTAGTGTTAGCCCTACTGCTATTCACTAGCGGTTGGGCACTGGGTCAGACCGGACAGGTTACCGGTAAAGTGACCGACTCCCAAACTGGTGATCTACTACCTGGGGCTACGGTGATGATTAAGGGAACTTCGCTGGGTACTGCGGCCGACGTAGATGGTCGCTATCTTATTCCTAAAGCTCCGGCGGGTGAAATGACGTTAGTTATAAGCTCAGTAGGTTATCAGGGAAAGGAGATAACCGTCAATGTAACTCCCGGAGAGCGAGTTACTGCGGATATGGGACTAGCCGCGAGCTCTACTCAACTGGCTGATATTGTGATTACCGGACTACGGAAAAGTCAGATTGATGCTATTAATCGGAAGAAACAGGCACTAAACACCAAAGAGGTACTCACCACTAACGATATTGGCCGCTTACCTGATATTAACGTAGCCGAGGCCGCCCAGCGGGTATCTGGTGTATCCATCGAAACCGACAATGGTGAAGGTCGTTTTATCTCCATTCGCGGTATCCAACCCGCTCTAAACAATGTAACACTGAATAATACCAATATTGGTTCCACTGCTCAAGGCCGGGAAACTCCACTAGATCTACTACCCGTAGAGATGATCTCTAGTATCGAGGTAGTAAAGGCTAATACCCCTGACTTGGAGGGTAATGCCATTGGCGGATCCATCAATATTAATACTATCTCAGCGTTTGATAAAGCACAGTCGGAGTTCTTAATAACCTCGGTAGATGGGTTGATCCAAGAGCAGCAAGCCGCTTATGGGGACGATAAATTCCCTTTTCGTGCCGCTATCACGGCAGGGAAACGGTTCGGGGAAAATGAAAAATTCGGTGCTGTGGTCTCGGCTAACTTCTTCCGTCGTGATTTTACGGTATCGGTGCTAGACCCCGACCGTTGGCAGCTACTGCGCGGTTCCGATGGGCCTGGTATTGACCCCCAAGGAAATCCGGTGTTGCCTGGTTTCTTAGGTCCTAATGAGATTGAGATTCAGGTGGAGGATAACGAGCGCGATCGTTATGGCCTTACCGCTGATTTGGAGTATCGTTTTACTCCCAACAATTCAGTTTACTTCCGTTCGCTCTACACTCATAATAATGAGCGTCGTATCAATTCGGAGTTCGAGTTAACAATTTTAGGATTGAATATTCAAAATCTTACCAACCAAACACCGACCACTGGGCAGTTTAGCCACGGTTCGGGTGAATTAGATTTGAGTAGTTCAGATGATAATGAAGACCTCTACAGCTTTACGCTTGGAACCGAACATCGACTAGGTGCATTTTCATTTGATTTATACGGAACTTACTCCCGGGCCGATCAAGATTTCTTTAGTATTGACGGAACTTACGAAAACCCTCTGCCTACTGAAGATCTTCTGGGAGCGACCTACGATATTAATCCTTTTTTCTTTGATATTACTGCGGTCAACCAACAAGAGGCTCGCGACCCTAGCTTGTACGTACTAAGAAACCTGAATTTCCGTCGTAATAATACCGTACAGGAAAACATGTACGAAGCGTCAGTGGATATGCGATATGATTTCACTTTGGGCGGTAATGTGCCCGGCTATTTTAAAGCAGGTGGACGTATTCGCTCGCGAGAAAAAACGGTAGATCGCTCACGAGATGAATACAATGACGATGAGCAGAATCCGTTTAATGGCGATAATGTTCGCAAAGTAAGCAACCCTTATCGTCTGGATCAGTTCAATATTGACCCTATCGAGCCAGAGCAGGGGGGCGCGCAGCCGAATGTGCACGGCGATGCCGAAGCCTTCCGGAATTTCTTCGCTGACCCTGCTACTTTAGCGGATACCAGCCGGATTGTGTTTCGTCCCTTTGATACTGCTGAAGAAATCTACGATGAGGATATTTACTATAGCGAAAATGTAACCGCTGGTTATTTAATGGGTGTGGTAGACTTTGACTTTATGACACTGACTGCGGGGGTACGGGTAGAGCGTACGTCGGTTACTTCGGAACCGTATACACTAGTCAGTGAAGACGAAACTATCCCAGTACAAGATCGTTTCGAGCAGTTGTTTTTCGAGAATAGCTATACCAATGTGATGCCTTCAATTAACCTTAAGGCTAATCCATTTGATAATTTTATTGCCCGCCTTTCTTGGACAAATACTATTGGACGACCAGACTATGATGTCTTATCAGGTACCTCTCAATTAGATGTTGTACCAGACGTAGCTGGTGGTGGAACTACGGGAACCTTTATTGGGGCTAATCCCGATTTAGCACCCTTTGAGTCAATGAACCTTGATTTAGCTTTAGAGTACTACTTTCCCAGCGGCGGGATTTTATCCGGAGGGGCGTTCTATAAAGATATTGACAACTATATTTTTGATGCCCGTTCGGTTCAAAATAATGTAGAGTTTCGAGATATTTTCTTTGAAGAGTTGACCTTTCGCCAAAGCCTTAACCTAGAGAATGCTGTTTTGCAAGGACTTGAAGTCAGCTACGATCAGGCGTTTACCTTCCTACCCGGATTCTTCAGTGGATTTGGTATCACCGCTAACGCGGCATTTATCGATTCCGAAGTTGACTATCCTGACCGAGAGGGTGATGATTTGCCACTGCTACGTCAGCCTAATCGGGTGTTTAACATCATTCCGTACTACCAAAAGTACGGTCTGGAGCTTCGGGCGGCGATTACCTACCGTAGCGAGTTTTTAGTAGTACCTCGTAGTTTAGACGACGGTTTCGTAGTAGAAGCGGTAGAAGCTGGATTTTCAGTCACTGATTTTGACCGCTACGAAGGGGAAAGAACTGCGGTTGACTTAACCGCTGCCTACACCTTCCCGTCCCGAAAGTTCAAGATTCTGGCGCAGGCACGTAACCTAACCAATGCCCCTGAGCAAGAGTACCAAGGAATTCCGGAGCGTTATGATCGTCATCAGTTATTTGGTGCTTCTTACTTCTTAGGATTTACCATTAATCTGTAATTATTCTTACTAAATTGAAGCGACCAGAGAACTTCTCTGGTCGCTTACTTTATTTTTACCCTTATGAGATTTTACCTGACCTTTTTTCTGCTGTTGTTGGTGCTTTCGGCTACTGCTCAGCCTCGTGCGTATAAATCGCCGGGCTTTGCGGCTGACTGGAGTAAGCCGGGGCTGCACCCCGACCATATTGTACTTAACTTTTCGGATGATCCGGCCATAACGACTAGCGTGACCTGGCGGACTAGTCCGGAGGTAACGGAAGGCTATGCGGAAGTTGCGCTGTCCACTCCCGCCCCTAAGTTCTGGCGCAACGCTCAGACCATTAAAGCAACCACCGAAACCATGGATGCTTCCGAAGTACTAACCGCCGAAGTAGTCGCTAACTATCATTCGGTAACCTTCACCGACTTAGTGCCGGATACGCTCTACGCCTACCGGGTGGGCGATGGCAATATCTGGAGCGAGTGGATTCAGTTTCGTACCGCCAGTGCAGAACCCGAGCCGTTTTCCTTTCTTTACGTGGGTGATGCTCAAAACTACATCCTCGAGCTATGGTCACGCCTGATTCGGGAGGGCTACCGCAAAGCCCCCGACGCTAGCTTTATCATTCACGCCGGAGATTTGGTGACCGATGCCCACAGCGAACGACAGTGGCACGAGTGGTTCACTGCCGGAGGCTGGATTCACCGGATGCTCCCGTCCATTCCAGTACCGGGCAATCATGAGTTTGAGCCCTACACTGAGGAGGAAGATAAGAACGACATAGAGCATTTGTCAATACAATGGAACCCGCAGTTTACCCTACCCACTAACGGACCCGCAGGGCTAGAGGAAACTTCTTACTACGTAGATTATCAGGGGGTGCGAATTTTGGCTCTCAATAGCAGCGAGCAGCCGGAGGAACAAGCCGCCTGGATGGAGGAGGTACTAGCCGATAATCCGAATGAGTGGACGGTGGCTACCTTTCATCACCCGCTGTTCTCAGCTTCCGCTGGGCGCAACAACAATCGGCTGCGCGAAATGTGGAAGCCTATTTTTGATAAGCACCAGGTAGATATTGCTCTGCAAGGGCACGATCACAGCTACGCCCGCGGTCGGGTTGCCCCGTTGGGGGAAAATACCCTATCGGGTTTGAACACCCGTGATGAGACCGGCACGGTGTACGTGGTATCGGTAAGCGGCGGTAAGATGTATCAGCTTCGGGAAGGCTGGGAGGACTTAGGAGCTCAGCGTGATCGAGCCGCAGAAAACACTCAACTCTTTCAGGTCATTGACGTGAACGGAGATACGCTCTCGTACCAGGCTTACACCGCTACCGGTGAACTCTACGATGCTTTTGATCTCATCAAATCACCCGACGGCGGGCCTAATCGTTTCGTGGAACGACAGCAAGAAGCCATCGCAGCTCGTCGCCATGACAATACAATTGCCTACGAAGATGAACTGCCCCAGGACGTGGAAACGATGGTGATGAACCGTTACGAAGGTTACGAGCTAGACGAAGTGCGCTATGTACAAGATGCTGATTTTACGGGCTATCAGGTAGAACTGGAAAAAGGCGAATCCGAAGTGAATCTGAAGATTAATAGCGAAGGTGAGATTATTGAGGAGGTAATGGAGAACTAAATTGGTTTACCACTTATTCTATCATGTACTTCGCTAGAAAAGTCTATTTTTCGGCTCATCTTTTCTGATATACCCATTTTGTATCCAATTTTGCCCAAGAGTAGCAGATTACTTAACAAAAGGATAATCCGGAAGACTTGGATCAGCGGTTAAATATTTCAAACTAGCAGCTAAAAACTCCTCTGTTATGCAATCTTCTCGAAGAACATTCCTACGCCAATCACTAGCCGTTTCGGCGGGCTTTGTCGGCTTATCTAGTTATCTTTCTAACGCCTGCTCACCGGCTCCCACTGAGTGGTCGCCCACGAAGCAGTGGCTGGAACTACCCGAAGGTTTTACTGCCAAAATTATCTCCCGCTGGGGCGAAAGAATGAGCGATGGCTTTTTCGTTCCCAATCGGCACGATGGTATGGCTGCGTTTGATGTGAGCGGAAAGGTGGTGCTCGTCCGCAACCATGAAAACAGCCCTACGCCCACCGAGTTCGGTCCCTTCAATCAAGATAAGGCATTATTTCAAAAACTAGCCAAGACCAATTTCTTTGACTACGGTTCGGGCGAAAAACCCGGACTGGGCGGCACCACGACAGTGGTATATGATGAAGCTACGCAAACTGTGCAGGAGCAGTACTTAAGTTTAATTGGAACGAATCGGAACTGTGCGGGTGGCCCTACACCCTGGAATACCTGGATTAGCTGCGAAGAAGACGTTACCCCAGCGGGCGACGGTCACGAAACCGCCCACGGCTATAATTTTGAGATTCCTGCCGTCGGGATGCCGACCAACGGAAAAGGGTTGATTGAGCCCGTACCTCTGCGGGCAATGGGGCGCTTTAATCACGAGGCCGTTTGCGTAGACCCGACCACGAGCATTGTGTACCAAACCGAAGATAGTGGCGATAGTCTGATTTACCGGTACCTTCCGAATACTCCTGGCAAGCTTCACCTAGGCGGGGTGCTTCAGGCACTAGTGGTGCAAGAGCAACCTGGATTGGATACCCGTAACTGGGAAGCGCAAACGGTGGCGGTAAACCAACCGCTCTCAGTTCGCTGGATTACCCTGGATGATGTAGAACCCACCGAAGATGATTTACGATTACGCGGTCATGCTGCTGGAGCGGCTTTGTTTGCTCGGGGCGAAGGAATGTGGTTTGGTAATAATGAGGTCTATTTCGCTTGTACCAACGGTGGTAAGGAGTTAGCGGGGCAAGTCTTCAAGTACGTCCCTAGTCCCTACGAAGGAACCCCACGGGAAAAGGAAGCACCTGGAACCCTCACGCTGTTTGCTGAGCCTAACGATACCGATTTGCTCAAATCTTGCGATAACCTGACCGTAGCCCCCTGGGGCGACGTGGTGCTGGTAGAAGACAAAGCTGACTCGCACATTCGGGGGATCACACCACAGGGAGAAATTTATACCATCGGACGCAACGTAGGGTCAGATTCTGAGCTAGCCGGAGCCTGCTTTTCGCCTTCGGGGAAAACATTTTTTGTCAATGTTCAAAACGAAGGATTAACCGTGGCTGTCACCGGACCCTGGGAAAAGCTGAGGGGTTGAGCGCGGGCTAACCGATCAATAACAACGAATACGATATGCTGATTGCTCCGTAGAAGGATCTCTCAGCAGTAACAGATAGAAAGCCGTACACCTTTACCGTGTATGGCTTTCTGCCTCCTGCTAGGTTATTGGGTAGCTGCTTGATGATGAATGCTACTTCTATTAATCATTACTCATTAATCACCAGTCATTAGTGGCGCCTCACTTTAACAAAACATAATACTGAGCGTTGGCTCGATAACATCTCCTTAACACAATTGTAACAATTGGTACGCAACTTTAGAAAAAAAGTGCTACCATGAAAGATACTACCATTGCCATTATTGATGACCAGGAAGATATTCTGGAATTGTTAGAATATAACTTAACCAAAGAGCGGGCGCAGGTGCGGACGTTCACCTCGGGCTATGAGGGATTGGCCTTCATTTCAGAAAGCCTTCCCGATGCTATCATCTGCGACTGGATGCTGGAAGATATCGATGGCATTGAGATTTGCCGAGAGGTGAAACGACAAGAGCAACTGGAGCATATCCCTTTCATTATGCTAACTGCTCGCTCCGATGAGATTGATGCGGTCATCGCACTGGAAGTGGGGGCAGATGATTACATCGCCAAACCCGTCCGCATCAAGGAGCTGATCTCAAGAATCAAAAGAAGCCTCAAGCAGCGTCAGAGCATACCGGAAAGTAAGGTGAGTTCGTCGTCAGCTCCCTTGCAACCCACTCCGAGTACAGAGGAAGAAGGTGAGCCTTCCCCGCCCAAGCTATGCTTTAAAAAGCTGACGGTGGACGTGGAGAAGTACAAGGCGCACTTAGACGACATTGAGCTTAATTTGACCTACACCGAGTTTAAGCTACTGCAACTCTTTGTTGCCAAACCCGGTCGGGTCTACTCCCGCCATCAGATCATTGAAAAACTGAACGGGCTAGACTACATCGTGACCGAGCGCTCCATCGACGTACAAATTGTGGGTCTGCGAAAAAAACTAGGCAAGTACAAAGACTATCTCGAGACCGTCCGCGGCGTGGGCTACCGATTAAGCGATGACTAATGGTTAATTGACAGTTGAAAATTGATAAGTGAAAATTAATTACTCCACTATCCATTATCCATTTTCAATTATCAATTAATGACAGGCTAACCAAAAGTGAACAATCGTCGCCTACTTTTGAGCCGTTTACAATACCCGACTTCTCATGGATACCGACTACATTTTAGTAGAGGGCGACCTTAACCGCATCAAAGAATTTACCGCCACTGCCGAGCAGCAATTTACCATCAAGGTGACCAAACCACCGACTATCGCTCTAACCATGGTTCGGGCGCAAGACAGTGTGGAGGCGCAGGAGTTTTACCTAGGTGAAGCCCTGATGACCGAAGCCGAAGTAGTGATCGATGGCATCACCGGAATAGGGTTATGCCTGGGCGACGAACCCCAGCGGGCGTACTGTATGGCTGTGGTAGATGCGCTACTCCAGGGCAGCAGTGCCTTTAAGCAAGAGATTGAACAATTCTTGAAGCAAGAGGAAGTGGCTATTCTTCGGCAAGAGCAACAAGAGCAAGCCCAGATTCTCCGTACCCAGGTAGACTTCAAACTCATGAAACAATCTTAGTATGATTCGAGAAACTGCTTACGATACTATATTTCAAGCTCAGGCTGATTTTCGCCTCATCATGGATTGCATGGCAAATCCGGGCAAAATTCATCAGTTATCAGCCGATATCCAGGCGGTTGAAGCGTTACTTCCAGCCTCGGCGCTGGTGGGGTTAGCTTTGATGAACGCTGACGTTAGTTTTTACGTGGGTAACGGTCACCAAACGGCTGAGTCATACTTCGTGCTCAATACTTCAGCGCGACCTGCTTCGGCTGCCCAAGCTGATTTTCTTTTTCTCGGTGGGCAAGAGGATGCTGCATCAGCTATTTTGGATGCTCCGGAAGGAGAGCTAGCCTATCCGGAGAAGGGGGCTTTTATCATTCTGGAAACGATGGGAGTCTCTAATGAGCCATTACCCGATGCCCTCGCTCTAGTGCTTCGTGGCCCTGGAGTAGACGGCGAACGACAACTGTTTGTTCAGGGGCTAAACGGTCAGGTGCTGGAAGCCCTAAACCAGAAGAACCAGGAATACCCTCTAGGGATAGACACCATCTTCACCGATCCGGCAGGGCACACTTTGGGGCTACCCCGTTCTATTAAAATTACTATTGATTGAATAACTACGATGCTAACCAATTCATTAATAATCGCTAGTTTGATTTGGATCAGATATTGGCTTTATGCTAAGAAAATCCTGTTCATTCCTGATCATATAGTTTATCCTGGTTTAAATTTTTCTTTTACTTCCAATTAGTCATTCATGGGATATGTAGCGGTAAAAGGCGGTACCGAAGCGATTGAAAACGCCCGCCAACTGGTTGAGTTCTACCGATTGCGAGAAGCTACTTCTCCGCTCACCGTCGCCCAACTGAAATCGCAGTTTCGGTTGGCGATTGATAAAATTATGGGCGAGGGATCATTTTACGCTCCGGAATACGGCGCGTTGGCTCTCAAACAAGTAGAAGGGGACGTGCTGGAGGCAGCGTTTATCATGCGAGCTTACCGGGCTACCTTGTCCCGCACCTACTACTCGGAGCCTGTTTCTACTGAAACCATGCGAGTGGAGCGGCGTATTTCCTCTTCCTTCCGAGATATTCCGGGCGGACAGGTATTAGGCCCTACGCGAGATTATACCCAGCGGATGCTTAATACCGACCTGGTGAACGAAGATGATGCAGGTATCCAGGACTTTCTTCATGCTTTTCAGCAGGATGTAGGTGAGCTACCGCTGAATGAGCTGAAAACCTTCGGGAAAGTCATCAATATTTTACAAAAGCAAGGCTTACTAAAGGGAGTCGGTAACGATGAGGACCCGCGACTTATGGACGTAACCCGCGAGGCGGTGAAGTTCCCGGCGCCGCGTTCGGCTCGCTTGCAGATGTTAGCCCGGGCAGAAACCGGAGGGCTGATGGCGCTAGGATACAGCAGTATGCGCGGGCACGGCAGTGTCCACCCTACCGTTGGTGAGCTGCGGGTGGGGCAGGTAGAAGTTCGGGTACGCGATACCACCGGAAGAAGCCGTTACTTGGGAAAAATCCGGGTCACCGAAGCCGAGATGATTTCCAAGGCGGCTAACAAGCAGAAGGGGAGCGTGCCTTACTACTCTATCGGTTACGGATTATGCTTTGGGCAAAACGAAACCAAAGCCATTTGTATGGGTATCCTCGACCGAGCGATGCGCAACCCCGGCAACGATGCCCCGGCCAACGACCAGGAATTCGTGCTCTACCATACCGAAGGCATTGAAGCAATGGGTTTCACCAACCACCTCAAGCTCCCCCACTACGTCACCTTCCAAGCCGGACTAAGCAACTTGCGACAAGCGATAGAACGGAGACCGGAGAATGGAATACGAAAAACGGAAAACAAGCCTTTGGACTCTGGGAATCCAGCCTCCGGTCTCCGAGCAAACAACAACTTAATAGCGTAAACTTAACGACTAGCAGTTCACTGTGGACTGTCGATCGGGCGCCGAGCGCTATAGACTGTGGACTAACTCATGATTGAAA
The DNA here is from genome assembly GCA_039198955.1 of Bacteroidota bacterium. Classification (GTDB taxonomy): domain Bacteria; phylum Bacteroidota; class Bacteroidia; order Cytophagales; family Cyclobacteriaceae; genus Tunicatimonas. The sequence continues at coordinate 18,867 of JBCCTI010000051.1, forward strand.
ACAAAAAATTCAGCCGATCATTTAACTACGCTTTCATTGACGAGAGTACCAAGAAGGAAATTCGGCGTAAGCTGCTGAAAGCCATTTGTATTCCGGGCTACCAAGTACCGTATTCTTCGCCGGAGATGCCCATTGCCCGCGGTTGGGGTACGGGAGGGTTGCACATCACCCTGGCTATTATCGGTAAAAATGCGGAAGGCCGCCCCGATGTATTCAAAATTATTGATCAGGGTAGTGATGCTAGTGTCAACGCCTGCAATCTGCGCGACTTTGTACGCCGCACTACCGACTGCGAAACTACCTTTGAAACTCACGAAGCAACCATCATTCAGACCCGCCACCGGATTACCGAAGAAGTACTAAAGGCGCACCAGATTATGGTATTTCAGGTTCCCCAACCAGAGCCACTCCGCAGTGTGGAACGCTACGAACGCAAAACCAGGCAAATGCATGCCGAAGCCGATTACGCCAAAATGTGGGTATCCCTCTACGAATCCTACGTGCGTTTTGGGGCAATTATGCGGGGAGCGTCCTACCCAGTTCGGGTGAACAATCGCTACGTGATGGCACCATCGCCCATTCCCCGCTGGGATATACCGAACCTAAATAACGCCCGTTGCTTGTATTTATTCGGTGCCGGGCGGGAGAAGCGTTTGTACGCAGTACCACCCCATACCAAAGTAGAACCTCTGGAGTTTGAAGATGTAAAATTTGCTATTGAAGACTTTAGTGGCCGTCGCTGTACGCTGACGAGCGAGAAGATCGCGTTTTTGGACGAATTGTATCAGACCGACGGCTCGGCTTCGCACGTAGTGAACGATAGCGATTTTCTGGATAAACTCCAGCAGCAGGGGCGGCCGCCTCAGTGGGAGAATCCGTATCTAGCTCAGAAACAGCAATCTTTAACCAACTAAAACGGATCAAATGAACACCAACGATTGGCTACTTCGGGTAGAGAGACTCACCAAAATCTACGGCGAGCCTAACGACCATTCCCTACGACAAACTGGGCCGGACTTCAATACTAACCAATGCCCCGATACTGGAGCTATTGTGGCTTGTGCGGACGTGAGTTTTACCCTGCACCCCGGCGAAGTACTGGGTATTGTGGGCGAAAGCGGTTCGGGTAAGAGTACGGTTGTTAAGCAGTTGTACTTTGACCTGGAAGCAACCGGAGGGACGACTTACCTTCGGCAGTATCAGGGAGGAGAAGAAAATATGCTGACGGCCTCGAGTCAGCAGAAGCGCTACCTTCGTAATCACCTGATGGGGATGGTGTACCAGAACCCCCGCGACGGACTCAACTTTCGCTTCTCGTCGGGGGGTAATATTGCTGAAAAACTGCTGATGGCGGGCACCTTTCACGTTGGGCGTATCCGCGACCGAGCCTCCGACTTGCTGCACGCCACCGAAGTACCTACGGTGCGAATGGATGAACAACCCGCTACCTTCAGTGGGGGGATGCAGCAACGGGTTCAGATTGCCAAAGCCATCGCCAATAATCCGCCGTTGCTGTTTCTGGACGAGGTGACGACCGGATTAGACGTATCGGTGCAAGCCAAGGTGCTGGATATGATTCGGCAGTTGCAGCGCGAACTGAACATTGCCATGATTGTAGTCTCCCACGACCTCAGCGTGATTCGAATGCTAACCGACCGCACGTTGGTGATGAAGAACGGACACATCGTAGAGCAAGGGCTCACCGACCAAATTCTCCAAGACCCACAGCACCCCTATACCCAACTATTAGTTAGCTCGTTATTATGACCAACAGTATTCTCGACATCCGCAACCTGCGTAAAGACTTTGTACTACACATTCTCAATGACAAACACATTGAGGCTCTCCACGACCTTAACTTTCAGATTAATTCGGGCGAAGTAGTGGGGCTGGCAGGAAAGTCTGGCTCGGGCAAATCTTCCCTCATCAAGTGCATCTACCGCACGTATCTCGCTACCTCTGGAGAAATCCTCTACCGTTCCGCCGACAACCAAGTGATTGACTTAGCCACCGCCAGTGACTACGAAATTTTGGCACTGCGTAAGTCAGAGATCACCTATTGCTCCCAATTTTTGCGGGTCATTCCGCGGGTGTCGGCGGTAGATGTGGTAGCCGAACCCCTGGTTATTCGTGGTAGCGATTGGGAATCGGCACGGAGTCAAGCTCGTGATTACTTACAGGCATTGGGGCTGCCCCAGGAACTGTGGGATGCGTTTCCGGCTACTTTTAGCGGGGGCGAGCAGCAGCGGATCAACGTGGCTCGGGCCATCATCGCCCGTCCTCGCTTTCTGCTGATTGACGAACCGACCGCTTCGCTGGATCAGGTCACCAAGGATGTAGTAATTGACCTAGTACTTCGCCTCAAAGCCAAGGGTACATCGGTGCTTTGTATCTCGCACGATGCGTACACCATGGAACGGCTAGCTGACCGAACCATTGAACTGAAAGAAGGCCGATTAGCAGCCTAACTTGAGTGAGCTTATGAAATTAATTCGGTATATGGAATGATAGGCGGGGGGCCGCCCCAATGAGTGAATAAGGATAAGCTATTCACTCATTCTATCATTCTCTCCTTCATATTCAGTCACTCAAAAATTTCTTGTGAAATACTTACTACTATGCTTACCTTTGAATCAGTTAGCGAACTTTCTTACCAAGACTATCGAGCGCATCAGCAACAGGCGGTGAGCCCCGCTGCACTGAGAGAACAAGCCGAGCGGCTTCGGGCGAGCGATAAATTCAAGTACCGAGACGGGAATTGGCAGCGGATGCCCTACCGAGGGTACGCACTGTTATCCATGCTTGATAATAATCTCGATAATGATGCAACTGAAGAGGCACTGATCCGAATTCAGCGACGGCTCGTCGCCCAAGTTCCGAATCCGGAGGCTTACTTTTTGCTGCCCCCGGATAGTTTTCACCAGACAGTGGCGAATACCGTATCTGCCGACCGCTTCCAAAAGCACGTAGGCGAACCGGGGCTGGAACCGGAGTATCCGACGATGATTAAGCGGGCGTTGGAGCAAATTGAAACAGAAAAAACGGAAAAACCGCTGGTGATGCGGTTACTCGGGCTAAGCATTTTTCGTTCGGCACTGGGGATACTCGGTGTATTTGACCAGTCGCAGGATTTTGAACGAATCATTCAGTTTCGGGATCAGTTTTACGCCAATCCGGAGTTGAACCAAGTAGACGTACGGCGAACCCGCCCGTTTATCGGCCATGTAACACTAGCCTATGTAGACGGGGAATTTACCCCGGATGACTGGGGGCAATTAGCGAAAGTTTGTGCTAACCTGAACAAAGAACTGACCGCGCACCCACTCTTCTTTAACATCGCCCATACCGAACTGAGAAGTTACCACCACCTAGCCGAATTTACTTCTCAGGTTAACTACCCAGTCTACTCATTTGTAAAATCACCAGCAAGCTAAGAATGAACCCTCTAAAATTATCAATTACATTAATGGTTATCACAAATGATTTCGTATGGCTAAATCTCCCCCTTGGTGAAGGGGGATTAAGGGGGATTGCAGCCAGCTCGAGGTTTCATAAGAGTTCATTCGTGATAATATCTAATAATCAGATGATTAAATCCTAACTATTTTATCATCATCCAGCTAATCCTGATTAAAACAGTTAGCCCATGCTCTACTCCTTTGATGCTTTTCCTGAAGTAACTCAACCAGTCCCGAAAAAGAAATTAGGCGAGAAGCCAACCATTCATCCTACCTGCTCTATCAAAAAGAGCCAGATTGGTAGTTGGACGGCTCTGGGCGCGAACACCCGCTTCAACGAAGTAATATTCGATGATTACAGCTACACTGCCGGAAACGTGTCGATGGCCTACACCACGGTAGGTAAGTTTTGCTCAGTGGCCAATAGCGTTCGGGTAAATCCGGGTAATCATCCGCAGTGGCGGGTGACGCAGCACCACTGTACCTATCGTCGTATCCAGTACGGCTTTGATACGGAGGAAGATGAAGAGTTTTTCCAGTGGCGACGCGATCATCACTGCACCATCGGGCACGATGTGTGGATTGGGCACGGGGCGGTTATTATGCCGGGGGTAAGCATCGGAACCGGGGCGGTCATTGGCTCGGGAGCGGTGGTGACCAAAGATGTAGAGACTTACGAGGTGGCAGTAGGTGTTCCCGCCAAAGTCATCAAGCGGCGATTTTCGGAAGAAGTAGCTGCCAAGCTCATGGCCATTGCCTGGTGGGAGTGGGATCGGGAAATATTGGAAGATCGCTTTCAAGAATTATTACACCTGGAGTCCTTCCTGGAGAAATACGAATCCCATGAAAAAGTATCGTAGCTACGCCACGCGAGTATTCATATTACTACTAGCTCGCTTCCTGTTTCTCGGCTGTATTCCCTTATCGGATGATGGTGATCCCCAGGAACTGGTATTCGGAGTGGTAGCCTCCTCTGATCCCGATGCTCAACTGAACCGAATGAACAAAGTCGTCGCTTATTTGTCGGAAGAGCTGAATATGCCCCTAAAGTACGTCAAAGGCACCGACTATGCCGCAGTGATTGAGGCAATGAAAACCGAAAAGGTAGACATTGCTTCAACCGGGTCATTTTCCTACCTGATTGCTTCGGCTAAAGCCAGAGCCGAGCCACTGGTGGCTACCCGGTACCGAAATGGTGGTATGAATAACTACGGCTCCATCATCTTCACCCGCGCAGAATCAAATATTCAGTCGATGGACGATGTGAAGGCACGCTCCGGAGAGCTATCCATTGCCTTTTCTGATCCAGCCTCTACTTCGGGCTACCTCTATCCGATGTCTTATCTCCGAAGCATTGGTTTGGAGCCAGGGGAAAAATTCAAAGAGCGACTATTTGCCGGGGGACATACCGCTGGAATCTTCTCGGCCTTGGCTGGTAAAGTGGATTTAGCGTGTACCACCAGCAGTAGTCTGGAGAAACTGGCTCGAGCCGGACGTATTGAGCCCAACAGCTACCGGGTACTTTGGCGATCCGACGAAATTCCCCCATCACCCGTGTACGTGCGGGCAGAATTACCCGAGTCAATCAAGCAAAATATTCGCGAGGCTTATGTAAATATGGACGAAAAAGCCCTGGAAGTGATGGAATATGTGCGGGGAATGTATAATAAAGATTTAGTGTACGTACCCGTTACCGACTCCCTGTATACTGATATGCGAAGTCTGGTTAATAAAGAGCTAGAAAATATAGCACAAACTCCTTGAAGAAGGGCTAAAACTAATGGTCAACTTTCCACGTAGCAAGGCGATATGAGTAAGAACTATTTTCTTGACGATGATACGGCCGTGCGGTACCACCAGTATCGCCCGATGATCCACGATGCTATCGTTGACCAGATTGCTTCCTTCTGTCTTCCGAGTCCTCCGGTTGAGAAGGCACTGGATGTGGCCTGTGGTACTGGTCATTCTACCTACCCTCTTCAACGGATCGCTAAAGAAATAGTCGGAATTGATGTATCGGCGAAGATGCTCGCACAAACGAAGGCGACTGAAAGTATCAAGTTTATTCATGCTTCAGCCGAATCTTTACCCTTTCCTAAGCGGTATTTCGATTTGGTAACCGTGGGCATGGCTTTCCACTGGTTTAAACAAACAGCATTTTTAAATGAGGTAAATCGGGTGCTAAAGCAAGACGGTTGGCTGGTTATTTATAATAGTTGGATGACCAACAGAATGAAGAATTGTGAGGCGTTCAGCATCTGGGTGAAAGATCAGTACCTTGAGCGGTACTCTAGTCCTAAAAGAGGGCAACCTATCGCTCAGGAAGAAGCGTTTGGGTCGCTAGTAAAACAGGGGGAAGAATCTTTTGAGGAAGCCATTACGATGAATAAGTACCAATTATTAAACTATTTGACGACTCAATCCAACATCACGCGGGTTTTAGACGAAGAAAGTGAAACCTTATCCGAGATAAGAACCTGGCTTGAAGCAGAGCTTAGCTCATTCTACTCAACCGAGTCGCAACAAACCATCATATTTGGGGCCAGAATTGGTTACTACCGATTGGAAGAAGTGTGATGTACACCAAGTTTGATGAACAAAGAGCTAATTAATCTATGACGGCGATTCTATTTGATGTAGATGGAGTGCTGATTCACGGCTATCACGCCAAACCCGCGTTCCGAAAATGCTGGGATGAATACTTGGAAGCTGATCTCCAAATTAAGCGGGAGGATTTCAAAAGAGTGTTTATACGAGATGCTTTTAAGCGGGAAGTGCTAACGGGTCAAAAGCTCCTCTACGAAGCATTACAGGAAGTTTTGCCACAGATCGGCTATCATGATGACCCACAAATGCTGATTGATTACTGGATGGAAAGGGATGCTGATGTCAATCACGAGCTAATAGAGTATGTTGAACGTTTCACCCAACATCCCGAAGTTACGCTGTACATCGCTAGTAATCAGGAACATGTACGGGCCAGTTACCTGATGGAAGAAGTCGGGTTCAAAAAGTATTTCAAGGATATTTTTTATGCTGCAAGGTTGGGTACGCTCAAACCCGCTGCCCCTTTTTTTGAAGAAATAGAACGATTACTATCCGTTCCCAAAGAAGACATCATCTTCTTTGACGATAGTCAAGAGGTGGTGAACGCCGCTACTGAATTTGGGTGGGAAGCCCATCAGTTTGATACTGTGGAAGACCTTTTTAATTCGGATAAGGTTCAATCATTGCTGCTATGACTTTTTGAGTAGCTATATTCGGGTTCAGAGTCGGTATCTATCGTTTGGAGCTAGCATAACAAAGGCATGAAAATTCATCTGGTCGGTGCTTCGGGATCAGGAGTCACTACGTTGGGTCAGGCGTTAGCGAAGGAGCTAGACTATCCTTACTTTGATGTGGATGATTACTACTGGAAGAAAACCGACCCACCGTTTACCGAAAAGCAACCCGTAGCCCACCGCCAGACCCGCTTACGCACCGATTTGTCTCCCTACCCAAACTGGATACTGGGTGGTTCGCTCATTAGCTGGAGCGATTTCATTCAAGATGCTTTTGACCTTGCTGTCTTTTTGTACCTTCCTCCTGATGTTCGGTTAGCTCGGCTTCGGCAACGGGAGCGGCAACGCTACGGAACTGTGATTGAAACCGACCCGGCGCGCCGTCGGCAGTACGAAGATTTTATAGAGTGGGCCGCTCAGTACGAACGGGATGACTTTCGTGGTCGAAGCCGTAAGAACCATCTGGATTGGCTGAAAACCCTGAAGTGCCCGGTACTCAAGCTAGAAGGAGACCTTTCGGTAGCCGAGAGAGTGCAAAGGGTGAAAGATAAGTTGAGTCGTATCTAGTAGCTGAGTATGAAATTTTACCTTTCTTCGTACCGGCTCGGGAATAAAACGGAACAGCTCAAAAAGCTAGTGCCTTACGGTAATATCGGGTACGTTCCCAATGCGTTAGACTTTTCTGGAGCAGACTCCGAACGACGGAAAAGGCATATTGAACGCGATACGGCTGACTTAGAATCACTAGGGGTGAACGTAGAGCTGCTTGATTTGCGGGACTACTTTTCTGAGCAAAATGGCTTGTTGAAGAAGCTTCAGCAATTAGGAGCGATCTTTATCTCAGGTGGGAATGTGTTCGTACTTCGCCAGGCGATGTACTTGAGTGGCTTGGATCGTATTCTCGGGCAGTTGCGAACGGGTGAAGACTTCTTATACGCCGGGTATAGTGCCGCCGGCTGCGTACTTTCCCAGGACTTGAGCGTTTACCAAATTGTTGACAATGCTACCGATACTCCTTACGATGAACTCGATCAAATCATCTGGGAAGGTCTAAGCTTTTTAGCGTTAGCATTCATGCCGCACTGGCAGTCTGATCATAAAGAATCCGCCGATATTGATCGGGAAGTTCAACGTTGTAAGCAGCTCGGGATTCCGTACCAGACCCTGCGCGATGGGGAAGTGCTTATTATTGAGTGAATATGAATATATACAACCAAGCCGAATTTGAAATCCGTCTGGAGTGGGGGCTACGGGGGGTAGAAGAGCTGGCTCCAGTTTCGGATGTCGTCATTATTGTGGATGTGCTTTCTTTTTCCACTAGTGTAGACATTGCTGTTAGCCGAGCGGCGGAGGTGTATCCCTATCGGTGGAAAGATGAAACTGCGGTCGAGTACGCCCAATCGCTCAATGCCGTACTTGCCTACGGTCGCGATACACAATCGGTTTACTCGCTCTCTCCAAGCTCGCTAACTAATCTTCCTTTCAACACCAAACTGGTACTTCCATCCCCTAACGGCTCTACGTTATCGCTAGCTACCGGGAGTACTCCCACGCTGGCTGGCTGTCTACGCAATGCCCGGGCGGTGGCGGAATACGCATCTACCGTAGGCAACTCAGTAGCCGTGATCCCCGCCGGAGAACGCTGGGCTGACCAAACGCTTCGTCCCGCAGTGGAAGACCTAATTGGGGCGGGAGCCATTATCGACCATCTGAACGGAACACTTTCGCCCGAAAGTAAGTCTGCTCTGGCTGTGTTTGAACTAGCTGAGAGCCAACTACTACCGTGGCTACAAGAGAGTAGTTCCGGTAAAGAACTGATTGCTCGAGGCTATGAGGCCGATATTCATTTGGCTAATGAGTTAAACGTAAGCCGGCAAGTACCCATATTGCGTAACGGAGCTTATCAAGCTCTTGAAAGATAACCGAAGAAAGACTAGTAAGGGAGTTTGATGAATGTGATTAATAGACTCGGTGGCAAATTCAGCGAAACCACACTACGGTGGTAATCAGTGCGATGAGAAAATAGTAAGTGTATTTCCGATGAAAACCCTGGATTAATGTTACTAAATTGTTAACTGAAAATTAATTTTTTGTTAACTTTAGTGAACACATTGATCCAACATGAAATCTTATCTACTATTTTTTCTGCTAACCAGCAGCAGTCTATCGGCTTTTGCCCAATCTGCGTCCACTCATCTTACCTCATCATCCGCCTTACTGATCACCCAACGGGGCGATACGTTGCGAGGAACTGCCACGGTAGACTTAGCCCAGTCCAAAGTGCAAATCTATGCCGATCAGGGTTTTCGAGTACTGAATTTCCGGGATGTTTACACCCTTCGGCTTTACGACGAAATGACTCACCGAATGATTACCTACCAACAATATTCCGATCGGGTATATCGGCAACGACCTCGTTTGCTGGAGCAAGTCGTAGTGGGATCGGTACATTTTCTGAAGAAATCGCAACCACGGGTATACGATAGCTACTTTAATACTATCCGTATCGCTAACGCCCAGTCAGTAGTGGAAAGCGATTACTTTCTATGGCACAATGGCAAGTTGCAACGGGTGAAAAACTTTAAGAAACAATTACGTGCTTTATGTGAGACGCCCCAGCACTACGATCAAATGACTACTTTTGCCAAGCAAGGCCAGTTAAAGTTTTACCGACCAGAAGACCAGGCCCGTCTTATCCATCACTTGAATAGCCTCACCAAGCTGGCTTACTCGAAGGAATAGCGTGTATGCTTTGCTATTATTTTCCAAACTAATTATTATCTAGGTATCCTTTTAAAGCCTTATGCGTTAGCCCTCATATGAGACACCACGCGGACATAGTAATCTATGGCCAAGATGGCCAACCAAAGCTTCTAGTTGAAGCTAAGAGCAAGCGTGATACTACCTTGCAATGGGCTGCAAGGCTGAGGCGAAATATGTACGCTCATGGTCAACTTCCGACTGCACCCTACTTCCTTCTCGCATTACCAGATCGGTTTTACCTATGGAAAAATGTTACAGAAACCCGTGATCTCGTAGAACCGCAATATGCTGCTGATGCCTGGCCATCACTAGGCCCATATCTTGAACGGTCAGGTTTATCCAGTGACGATGTGACAGAAAGGGGGCTAGAACTGGTGATCTCAACTTGGCTTGAGAAACTTGCTCGTGGTCACGATCGGCTATCTATTCAAAAGGATGAAGAGTGGCTTCGTAGCTCGGGTCTTCTGGATACGGTTAAAGGTGGGCGAGTCGAGGTACAAGTACTTGTCTGAAATGATTGTTTATGCCGAGTCCAACTTTGTGCTTGAACTAGCTCTCCTTCAAGAGCAGTACGAGGCATGTAACACTATTGTGTCGCTTGCCGAGAAAAACCAAGTTAAGCTTGCTATTCCTGCTTATTCGTTGGTTGAACCCTACGAAACAACTACTCGATCTTTTAAGAAACGTCAAGCTATTTCAGAAGATGTTCGTAATGAATTACGGCAACTAGGCAGATCGGCATCTTACGGAGAGGAAGCTACAGCTCTCCAGGAACTTACCGCACTATTTACTCGAAGCCAAGAAGAAGAAAGAGTTCGGTTACAAGGAGTTCTTAATAGGCTACTGAATACCTCTGAGCTAATTCCCCTAACTTCTGACATCATAATTGATTCGTTTACTCATCAGCAAAACGGTTTCTCGCCGCAAGATGCTGTTGTTTACGCTTCGGTGCTGAAGCATTTAAAAGGAATCAAGAATAAAGAAAAAGTTTTTCTTAATCGGAACTCGACCGACTTCGACGACCCTGACGTTCAAGACGCACTCGAGGACCTAGGCTGCAAACTATTGTTTAGATTTGATGATGGAGTAGATTATATTCAGCATCGCCTTAATAGCTAGGATACCTAGCTGTTACACTAATACGCCCACATATCACTCATTTCTAGCTGATTGGCTAATTCTTCATCAATAGCAAATATCAAGTACGGTTGATTCTGATACAACAAAAGAAACATTAGTATTTCGTCACGACGGGTAATGGTGATAGTGGTGGCTGCGTCAATATCAAAAGTGAATTTAGGTGATAATTCGTAGTGATGAGGTAAAGGTGTGAGATTAAACCGTTGGATAGCATCGGAAATGTTAAAACCCGTTTGAATGATTAGGTTGGTACTGGATTTTTGTTTCACTACGAAGTCTTGATGGGCAGCGGTGACTGATGAGAGAAATCCGCGTAGCACTAGGGCAGGTTCCTTTCGGTAGCGTTCGCAGGTGTTGCGAAGAATGCGACGGAGTAATCGGGCGTAGTAGGGGGCTTCTACATAAACAAATAGGTCACAGTATTCTCGTAAGTTATCGTGTCCGGCGTACAACCCTTCAAAAATGATGATTGGGCGGGGATGAATGATTTTTGAACCAATGGGCTGGTCGGGCCGGAAAGCATAATTTGGAACGGTCACCGATTGACCTCGTTTTAACTGGGACAGAACTTTACCGCAAGTAGAGATACCGTAATTATTCGGATGGTCGCCTCGATAAAGCGGATGCATATTTTTTAGGTACTCTGGATTGCGCTGGTAACGATCTTGGGCTAACAGCAAGGTTTGCTCGCCCAGCCGCGTCATTAGTCCGGCGGCTACCTGACTGCTCTTTCCCGTACACGAACCCCCGCCAATGCTTACAATAGTATTCAATCGCTGGCGTCGATGAATCCGCTGCTGGGCTAGTACTGACTCGGCTAATTGATCGAGCAGGGATTCAGAGAGAAGCATGGTCTATTGAACCGAAATAAGCTGATCTACTGCCAATTCGTATAGATAGCCGCCGGGTTCCTGAGAGATAATTAAGCGGTCGCCGTCCAGGCAGATACCTTCCATACCGGAGGCTTCAATGGGGAGCCAACGGATGTTTCCGTCAAAGTACTCATCACCTTCCTCAACTTCGAATAGCCATATTCCCGAATAAGTCAGCACTGCCAGCGTTTTTCCATCTTCCGAAGCATCGGCTCCGGTGACTCTTCCTTGAATGTCAGACGCACCCAGCGGAGTGAGTGTATTCATCGTTTCAGATTGGGTTTCGTCCAGGCGATAGAGTTTGGTGTAGGTATCGCTACGGTTTTTGGTGAGTACGTAGATTTTACCGTTAGCGTAAAAGGCGCCTTCCGCATCGTAGTTGAAATCGTCTTCTGTCGCCGGAAAAATCTGCTGGTCGGGGTACTGGAAAAATACCTTTTTGAACACCCGATTGTTGCGTTGAATGGGATCGGACTCGCGGATGTAGTAAAACACCAGGTCACGCCGACAGTTGCAGTTGTTGCCAAAGTCTGCTACAATAATGTTGCCCTGATCGTCGGTCAGAATATCCTCCCAGTCCATGTTCACCGCATCACCAATAAACTGTCCCTGGTTAGTTTGGTAGCGGTACGACTGCACAATTTCACCCTGTCGATTAATAGGAATGATCCTGGGATCATCGCCAGAGTCGTTATGAATCCAGTAGATACCGTCGTACAATCGGCTCTTTATAATCCCCGAAGTCTCTACGTTTACGGTCGTATCTAGCTGAGCGTAAGGAGTCAGCTTTACGGGAGCGTGGTCAGGAAGGCTTACTGTTTTTACTTGACCAAAGATTAGAGTGGGTATGATCCATAGGATTCCGCAGAATAGAAGATAGCGCATCTTTTTCTCTAAAAATCAGGGGACAAGATTAGCCATCATTAAAGATTCCCCTAGTTTTTAGTTAGGGTGGTAATTATTCCGGTCATTCGTGCAATGCTCATGCTGAGCTAACTTCGTTCTTACGCAATCCGTGCTATTTTGTACCAGGATAAATATGATTTTAATGAGTGATAATCAGGATATAGGTATTCAATCCCGATACTCCGTAAACTTGTGCTATGGATAATACCCAACGTTTTTCTGATCGGGTAGAAAATTATGTGAAGTACCGTCCGGGGTATCCGGTGGAGATGCTACGCTTTCTGGAAGAAATGCTGGAGCTATCGCCCAAAAAGAAGGTAGCCGATATTGGATCGGGTACGGGTAAACTTACCGAACTGCTACTGAAAGAAGGCTACACTGTGGATGCGGTAGAGCCAAACCAGCCCATGCGAGCGGCCGCGGAGCAATTATTGAGTAAGTATCCCGGTTTTACTAGTATTGATGGTACCGCCGAAGCAACCACACTGCCCGATCAGTCCTACGATTTCATTGTGGCCGGACAGGCATTCCACTGGTTTGACCCAGAGCAGACGCGACAAGAGTTCCAACGCATCCTCCGGCCCGAGGCATGGGTCGTATTGGTCTGGAACGAACGGGATACGCAGGCGCCCTTTTTACAAGACTACGAGCAGTTTTTGCAAACCTACGCCCAAGACTACGCGCAGGTGGTGCATCGGAATGTGGATGAGCAGGTTTTTGAGAAGTTCTATTCACTGAAAGGATACTCAGTAAAATCATTTTCCTACACCCAACAGTTTGATCTTGCCGGGATACGGGGGCGCTATCTCTCATCTTCCTACGCCTACACCGAAACTCATCCAAACTACATCGAGGCGATGGAGCAACTTGCAAAAATCTTTGCTACTCACGCTCACGACGGAACGGTAGCAATGAATTACATAACCAACGTTTACTACGGACAATTTACTGATCTATGAAGAAATTGTACGTACTGCTGATAGCCCTAGCTGCTTGCGCTAACCCAGAGGCTAACGAAAGCGATCCTCAAGAACTCGTTGTAGGGTTTGTCCCTTCCGAAGAATCTGCACGGATGGTGAAGAACCTCCAACCCATTACCGATTTTCTAGCGCAAGAGCTGGCGATGCCTGTCACGGTATACCAAGGAAGTGATTACACCGCCATTATTGAAGGTATGCGAGGCGAAAAGGTGGATGTCGGGATTTTTGGCTCGTTTTCCTACGTACTGGCCTCTCAGCAAGCCGGGGCTGAACCATTAGTTGTGCCCAGTAAACGCACGGGTGAACCAGCGACCTATCGTAGCTTATTAATCACTCATACCAACTCCGGTATTGATCATCTGGAGCAATTAAAATCGCAGCCGGGTACGTTCAGCCTGTCGTTTTCCGATCCGGTATCTACCTCCGGGCATTTGGTGCCACGGGGTCAGTTACAATCCTTAGGTATGGTGCCGGAAGGGCACTTTCGAGACATTATGTTTTCGGGTAGTCATCCGGCTACTATTTTAGCTTTAGCAACGGGGAAGGTAGACGTAGCGGGATGCTCGTACACCGTATTTGGTAAGATGCTAGAGCGGGGCATGATTAAAGCAAACCAGGTTCGTATACTGTGGCAATCAGAGCCGTTGCCGGTAGATTTGGTCACCGTACGGGAGGGGCTATCGGATAGCCTAAAGACCCAACTCTTAGATATTTACCTGCGGCTTAGCGACGAAGTGCCCGGCACAGCGCAGTACTTCTACCAAGAATGGGACGATTCTACACTAGTTTTTCTACCTGCCCACGATTCGCTCTATCGGGAGATCCGACGGCTCTCGGGGCAGGTGACGGATACATTCTAAACTTATCAATCCAACAGTGCTTGGAAAATAGTGTAAGCCCCAATGACCAGACAAACCACACCAGAGACTAATCCCAAAAGGTACAGTGCCAGTGGCCCCGGACGATCTAGCACAAACGGTTTGCTGACGATATAATCTACCTCAGGAATACTTTCGGCAGAAAGATCATCCAGAAACTCTACGTATAGCGGACACATATCCGAATCAGCCGCTGGCGCCCGATTTAGTACAGCATAACTTTCTTCCTGCTCCAGGATACTTTGCAATAAGGCTTGAGCAAAATCAACTACTCCTTGCTCGTTTGCCCGGATAAACTCATCCATTTCGCCACTTTGCTTGAGTGCCAAGTAGGAAGACTCTGAAAAATGAAGTTTTTCCAAGTCAGCCAAGGTGGCTTTAAGTTGGTGACGGCGTTCAGCGGCGGTTAATTCCATGATACTTGGCTCCGTTAGTAAGTTTTGGTCAAAAAAAAACCCGAGCTTCTATCGGCTCGGGTCTCGTTATTGGAAGAAATGATTGATCAATCATGATACGTAAAGAAACCCGTTAGCCAGTTAGCCCATGCTCTCGCGGTAAGCGCGTCGTAATACGGCAGAACATGAGTGGCTAGAGATTTCATTCAGATATTTGGTTTAGAATGCTAAACTAGAGGATGCTGGACAGATTCCCAACCGCTTGGAAATTTCTCATGAAATTTTAATGATATACTAACAATACGAAAGTACATCGGAATGAACTTAATGACGAAGGATGATCAGAATTAAACACTTGATTATTAGCAAGTTACAGCGATAATAAACTACAACGATGATAGAGTAAATCCTCCAAGCACTTTTAAAGAGGATAACGTACAGAGAGAAGAGAGAACATAGTTGGTACCAAAAGTATAATGTAATCTTAACTAGGGGAAAATACGGTAGTCTTTCTTTTGAGAAAAACAAAAAACTACCACTGTGAAGTACCTAACTTGGGTTGTTCTACTTGGACTTTTTGCTGGAGCTTGTGCTCCTCCCGATGACCAGGGGCAATTAGATGAATTGGTGATTGGTCTGTCTATCTCAGAGGATTACGACAAAACGGTAGGCAAGATCGAGGCTCTGCAAAGTTATCTGGTGCAGGAGCTAAATATGGATGTGAAAATCTTTAAAGTGACTAATGGCTCGGCGGTAGTGGAAGCTATTAAAGCTGACAAAATTCATTTGGGCAGTACTGGAGCATTTTCCTACATCATCGCCCGATCTAAAACTGATATTACCCCGCTCGTGACCACCGCCGCGGCGGTAGAAGACACGACACATAATTACTGGTCATGCCTGATTGTTCCCAGCAACTCGCCGATCAACAATATAGCTGATCTGAAACAAGAAAAAGGCAATCTTACGATGGCCTGGGCATACCCTACGTCTACCTCTGGTCATTTGGTGCCTCGTACCTATTTGCGTAATCAGGGAATTTTGCCTGAAGATTTTAAGGAAGTAATGGTTTCCGAAAACCATGTAGCCTCCTTGTATAACTGTATCACCGGGAAAATTGATGTAACGGTAGTCAATAATACGACCATCCGGGAGTACTTGCGCCGAGGCAAGATACAACCCGATGAATTTAAAGTTATTTGGGAGTCAGATCCCATTCCCCGCGGTAGCATCTTCGCTAGCGAAACTCTAGATGATGAACTTACTCAGAAGATTCAGCAAGCTTTAGTCAACCTGTATCAGAAAGACTCAGTAGCAGCTCGTCGGATTCACTACAGATACGACTATCCCGTCAAATACATAGCAGTAGATGATACTTACTACGACTCATTACGGGCGATGGCTCGTGCTATTGCGCTGATTCCCTAAACTGTTGGATATGAAACTGTTGTTAGTTAGCAACTTTTACGATGTACCTTATGAGCACTACCTACTTCACTTGATTTTTAGCGAAGGGTTAGAATATTTTCATTTGCGGAAAAAAGAGTTCTCCGAAGACGCAATGCGCCGCTACCTTGATCGGATTCATCCGGTATTCTACCCCAATATTATCCTGCATTCTCATTTTCATTTAGTAGCCGAGTACGGGCTAGGTGGTGCCCACTTTACCCGAAAGTCTATCTACGAAGATTTTGCGGTAGGAGAAAACGTAGACTTTCACCGGAAAGGGTTTTCGCTGCACTCGACGGCGGAAGTGGCTCAGCTAGAAAGCTCGTATCACTACATTTTCTTAAGCCCGGTGTTCGATAGCATTTCCAATAAAGGATATAATAGCAAATTCAAGTTAAGCAACCTGAGACAGTTTTTGCAGACTGCTACTTCCCGCCCCGAAATTATTGCGTTAGGCGGTATCAATCACACTCGGGTAGAGCAGGCCGCTAGTTTGGGCTTCGACGGAATTGCCCTGCTAGGCCACATCTGGGCCGATTTCGAGACCAATCCCGACTTGGTTTCAGCGGTAAAACGCTTCGAGCGAGTACGCAATGCAATTAGCAGTGAGCAATTAACAGTGGATAATTGAAAATGGATAATGGACAGGAACAAGGGACAAATGACTAGTGACAAAGGACTGTGGACTATCGACCGTAGACTGTGGACTAAATGATAGAAGTTAAAAATATTACCAAGAGACTACCGAATGGGAAAGCCATCCTGGATGGGGTCAGTTTTACCGCGCATCGGGGCGATTTTATTGGCATTTTAGGGCCTAGCGGAGCTGGAAAAACCACCTTGATTCGCTGTTTGAACGGACTTACCCAACCCAGCAGCGGGCAGGTTATTATTACCCAAGGCGAACGAACGTATGAGGTAAACCGATGCCGGGGAAAAGCCTTGCGAAAACTTAGGCAGAAGATTGGGGTCATCTTTCAGGGGTTCAACTTAGTCACTCGGCTGTCGGCATTGGATAATGTAATGATTGGACGGTTGGGTCAAGTACATCCGATGCGAAGCTTGTTTTATGGATTCACGAATCAGGAAGCGGAAGAAGCGATGGACGCGCTCGATCAGGTAAAAATTGCCCATCTGGCGCACCGAACGGTAGCTTCGCTGAGCGGCGGGGAAACCCAACGAGTGGCTATTGCCCGAGCCATATTTCAGCGTCCGGTGATGCTGCTGGCCGATGAGCCTATCGCCAACCTAGACCCTACCAATGCTCAAAAGATTATGCGACTGCTCAAGCCACTTTCGGAAAGGATGCCGACCATTGGGGTGTTTCACCAGCCTGATATTGCTGCTCAGTTCTGCACTCGCATCATTTCGCTGAAAGATGGAAAGGTAGCCTACGATGGCAGCCCTCATCTTTCCAACGAGCAGTTGGAAGAAGTTTACGGTACCTCGGGACGACTATCGGCGGTTTCAACCCCTGCTTCATGAGTCGGCCGACTACTGTTCCGCCCCATTATCACCGCAAGCGTCTGGTCACTTGGCTACTAGTAGCACTTCTGCTAGTGCTGGTGTACTTTTCGGCCAAGGAGTGTCGGGTTGATCATCAGTTGTTTTCCAGTGGAGTGGGGGAAGGACTACGGTTTTTAACCGAACTGTTTCCGCCGGATTATTCCACATTTTCTGAAATGCTTTATCCCGCCTTGGAAACAATCATGATTGCTTTGCTGGCGACGGTACTGGGTGCCTTGTTTTCGTTGGCATTTGCCCTAGCCGGAGCAGCTAATCTGGCACCGCTGTGGCTAAAGTCACTGAGTCGTCTGGCGATGGCTTTGGAGCGGGCGTTACCCGAAATTATTGTGATTTTACTACTGGTGGCAGCCCTGGGGTTAGGGCCATTCCCCGGAGTGGTAGCTCTCTCGATAGGGTGCCTGGGAATGCTGGGTCGGTTATTTGCCGACGCGATTGAAGAGGTAGATGCCAAAACCATGGAAGCGGTAGCCTCGGTAGGAGCCACTAAGGCGCAGATTATCCGCTACGTCGTATTGCCTCAAGTGATGCCCTCGCTCATTGCCAATACCCTATTTCGGTTAGAAATCAACATTCGCTTATCAGTGCTACTGGGAGCGGTAGGAGCGGGCGGTATCGGCTACGAGATTTTCTATTCGTTTCAGCTACTGGAGTACGAGCGGGCCAGCATGGCAATTCTGGTAGTACTGGCACTGGTATTTTTCTCCGAGCGTTTATCCGACTTTCTCCGGAACCGATTAATACCTGAGGGAAAACTAAAGTAATATCTGCATGGAGCTGGGGGCTTGGAGCAGGGAGTATGCATCAGGGTACTCTCGAGATCAAATGGATAACACCCTGCTCCAAGCTCCCCGCGCCCAGCTTGTTCACCGTTAATAGACAATTGATAAATGAGTGCTACATTAGATAAAAAATACCTTCCTTCCGAGAAGCGTAAGCAGCAGGCGGCTATACTGTCTATTACCGCTATTGTTTTGGTGGGGCTTTCGGTAGTGCTGGAGTTTAATCCGCACTTGTTCTTCACTGAAGGGCATCATTTATTCAATTTGCTGAATGAGATGCTACCCCCAACGGTGGGTATCCTTTGGGAAAAGAAGAATGTATTCTCTTCGGTAGCGGAGACCATTGCGATGGCTTTTTTAGGAACGGTGTTAGGGGCGAGTATCGCCCTGCTGATTGCCTTTCTGGCGGCACGTAACACTAGTCCCTCGCCCGTGCTACGAACCGTCATTCGGCTGCTACTTTCAATAGAGCGGGTTATTCCCAAACTGGTAATTATTCTGGTCTTTGTGATTGCCCTCGGCTTGGGGCCATTCGCGGGAATGCTCACGCTGACCGTCGGTACTATCGGAATGTTCGGGAAATTGTTCGCCGATGCGATTGAAGAGGTAGATGTGGAACCAGTGGAAGCGGTATACGCTATCGGGGCCAGCAAACTGCAAGTGATAAAGTACAGTATCATTCCGCAGGTGATCCCCTCGTTCATCGCCAATCTGTTTTATGCCTTTGATGTAAACCTTCGGGCGGCCATTGGGTTGGGTATATTTGGCGGAGGTGGAATTGGTTTTGAAATTCATATGGCCATGAAGATGCTCCGCTACCGCGATGCCCTAGCCCTGATTCTGTTTACGATCGTACTAATCACCCTATTCGAGAAAATATCAGACTACCTCCGCGCCCGCATTTTGCAGGAAGGAACACTGCGATGAAGTTGGGTTCTAACTAGCTTTTTTGTCTCAAAAGTAATCTTATGCCACTATTTTCGGCACTACGATACCGTAACTATCAGTTGTTCATCAGTGGGCAAGCCATGTCTAATGTGGGTAACATGGTACACCAAGTGGCTATTACTTGGTTGGCCTACACGCTGACCGACTCGGTTTTTTTGCTCAGTGTCGTAGCCTTCTCTAAGCAGTTTGCCACTTTTTTGTCGGGACTAGGAGCCGGAGTGATTGCCGATCGGTTTAATAAACAACGATTGCTTCAGTACGCGCATGGTCTTATCGGTGCTAACACCCTGCTGTTGGCTCTTTTGACATCTCAAGAACTGGTTGGGGTAGCCGGACTCATCGCCTTCCAGATCACACTGGGGTTATGTAAGGGTATGGAGATGCCATCTCGTCAGGCATTTGTCAACGATCTGATTACGGACAAGCAGTACCTGACCAATGCCATTGCGTTGAACTCCACGGTGTTTAATACCGCGCGGGTAGTGGGACCGGCAGTAGCCGGTATGCTGATTCCCTGGGTGGGGGAAGCGTTTTGCTTTCTCATCTACGGGCTAATGAGTTTGGTAATTATCGGTTTTTTCTTCTTTATCCGTCCAGAAACAACTACCGCGAAAAAAGCGGCGTTCAACTTCAAATCAGAGTTTGGGGAAGGAGTGCGGTACGCAGTAAGATTTTCACCTATTCGTACTTCTATCCTGCTGGCGGCAGGCATGGCCTTGTTTGGAGTATCGTTTATGGTGCTGTTGCCCGTCGTGGCGGGTGATATTTTTGGTTGCGGCTCCGTCGTATACGGTTATATGAATAGTGCCCTTGGAGTGGGAGCTATCACTGGCGGTATCTTTCTGGCGAATCAAAACCGAGTGGCTCGTCTCCCCAAGCTTATTTTTGGTGCTGCCATTATCTTTTCGTTGGGGCTGGCCGCTATTTCTTTTTCCTCGGTGTTAGCGTTTACGTTGGTCGCCATCGCCCTCATTGGCCTGGGACGAGTCATCGTTTTTGCCGGAACCAACACGCTGTTGCAGACCATTTCCGAAGACGATAAGCGTGGGCGGGTACTGAGTCTGTATATCACTGGATTTATGGGTAGCCTGACGTTAGGCGGATTATTGGTAGGAGCTATTGCTGACTGGATTGGGGTACTCCCCACCTTGTTGATTGAAGGCGGCATGTGTTTGGTGCTCAGTCTGTGGTACGCCACCCAGCTAAAAATGATTTTGCTAAGAAGCACCCGCCAACTTCATCGGCTGGAGATAGCGGATGCTCGTTCTTAGGAAAGAGACTACTTCATTAATCAAACTGACGAAATAGATTTTGGCTGCTGTGTAGAACCCGGACGATGCGTATACGATCTGATTGAATACGATAAAATACAATATGGTGAGCTTTGGGAAAGCTACGTAAGCCAGGTCGGACCTCATCTCATCGTACTCTTTTCTCAAGGTTATTCACTAAACGCTCGAGTAGTGTCTCTAAACCTAATATATACGTTGCCGCTCGATCAGTCATATTCCCGCTCATCGTAGTCTTAAATCTCTTCAACATCATAATCAGTAGCTTCTGAAATCCCATAGAGTGAAACTGAAGCCATTAAGAGCTAGATTGCTTTTTCGCTTGTACAATATCACTCACTTTCCGTTTACTGGTTGAGCCATCCCAGCCTTTCATTATTTCCTCGCGCAATTCCTCAATTACCCGAGCCCGATAAATTTGATGTAGCCGTAGCGCATCCCGAACGACTTCGCTCGCACTTTGAAAATCCCCCCGACTCAACCTGACTCGCAATATATTGCTCTTGTTTTTAGTGAAACTCACATTCATAATTTCGACTTTTTACTAATATGGTGCATTATCCGTATTTAGCAAATATAGCCAAAAACACAATTCGTTGGTCATATAAGTTAATCCGAATCTACCTCCCCGCTAACGGTCATCTAACAAGGGGCGGTTAGCTTCACCGCTAAAACCGCCCATGAACCGTTTTATTCTAACCAATGCCCGTATTGTTACCCCTACGCAAGATTTTACGGGCAGTTTGGTAATAGAAGATGGTATTATCGCCGATATTCAACCTGACTCTTCTTATGCCGAAGGGATTGATCTCCACGGACAGTGGCTGGTGCCCGGTTGTATCGATATTCATTCTGATTATCTAGAAAAAGAACTACATCCTCGTCCTAGTGCTGATTTCCCGATGCCGTTTGCTTTTCACTTTATGGATCAGCGAGCAGCAGCTTGTGGGCTTACTACGTTATTTAGTGCCATTAGTTTTTCGGATAATCAGATGGTTAACCGATCGTACGAAAGTGCTTTGGAACGAGCGCACGCTCTAGATACACTGCAAGATACTGGTATGATTCGTCACTTCATCCACGCCCGCCTCGATCCCAATGCGGAGCGGGTGGTTGACTATCTGGATGCAATGAAAGCCGTACCTTCGCTGCGCTTGGTGGTTATCAATGAGAGCATTCCGGGGCAGCGGCAGTTTCGGTTGGCTGACCTGATCGTGAAACGAGCCAAGTCGCAGCAAATATCTATTGAGGAAAGCGAACGAATGCTGCGGGCGCAGATTGCCGAGCGCAGTCAAGTGGATAAGAAGGTGGAGATTCAGGCGGCACTAGCCGAGGTCTTGCCACTGGGTAGCCACGACGATACCACCGAAACCCACGTAGCGGAGGCCAAGCAGTTCGGAGCTACGCTTTCGGAGATGCCTACTACTTTAGCAGCTGCGCGAAAGGCGAAGGAACTAGGACTGTGGGTGTGTATGGGGGCACCTAACTACGTGCGAGGTGGCTCCCACTGCGGAAACCTGTCTTGTCACGAAGCGATGGCTGAGGGACTCGTAGATATGCTGTGTAGCGACTACCACTTTCCCACTATGTTGGCCTCCGTCATTCGGATGATGCAGGAAGGAGTATCCCCTAGCCAGGCCATAAACTATGTCACGAAAAACCCAGCTGAGTTTCTGGGGATGCAGCAAACAGGAGTTATTACAGTAGGAAAACAAGCGGATTTAGTAGCCTTCTGGGAAGATCAGCAAGTAGCCAAAGTCTCGCAAGTGTGGGTAGACGGAAAATTGAAGTTCCAAACTGATCCATCGGGAATTAACGAAGCATTTGGAAAAATTTCCTCAGCGGACAGTCTACCGCAGGAACACTAAGGTCGGTCATTATCTCGTTTCCAGATTAACGATACCTACACCTGTAATTTCAGCCATGAAACTAACTCTTCTTGCTATTGTCGTGGTAACAACTAACTTCGATCTGCTTCAGGCACAATCCAATGCAGATTTAGCAGAATTAAAAACCGCACCTTTCTCGGCAGTTCGTCTTCAACAGGATACTATTTTGGTAGAAGTAGATTCCAATTGGTACCAACTAGTGAGTATGGATACATTGAAAGCAGATTTTCTGCTAGAGCAAAGTATGAATTTATACGGAGGGAAGTACCTGGAAAGGCTCTCGGTAGACCTAGTAGAGCTTTTGCAAGACTTGACCATCGAGCCTCACCTGCGTGAGAGTTTCACCTTGATTGATCGAGAAAGGAAGAAGGTAGAAATTGAGATTGAGTTTACGAAAGAGAAGCGGAATAATGCAATGGATTTCTACCGAGAGAATTTTGAAGAAGAAGCTAGAGCCGCCTATTGGAAGAGGGGGGGGCAGAACCGTATCAGCCGAACCCATGAGAATCACATTCCAATTCAATTTCAATACCTTACGACCCGCTTGGATGGGTACGATAGCACAGGTACTAACCAATGGCTCACTCCGAAAGAAGCACTTCACGACCTAGAGCACTTGGAGTGGCAAATTGTTAACAACTACTCCTACGCTAATCTGACGGGTTTTAATTATTCCAAAGCAATCGATGCGCTGATTGCTGATTTACGACAGGGTATTTCTCGCCGGGATTTAGCCCTTCAGTTTAAAATGTTGATGGCTAATTTCGGTGATGGTCACAGTGGGGTAAGTCTAAAAGAAGCAACTGGTAATAATGGTAGTGAGGTACCGTTCGAAGTTGTTAAACACCAAGATAATTTCTACGCTATTGTTCCCTCTGAACATAATTTCGCTCAGATTGATTATCCCCAAATCCGCGCTATCGGAGGTGTACTGATCGAGCAGATGTATACCGTAGCTGAGCATTTTATGGCCAAAACTACGCCTAAGTTCGTCGAGAGGAATACGCTGAAATATCTATCCAAGGCCGAGTTTATTCTCAAGCTGATGGGACAACCCGTGGCTGATTCGGTACAGGTTACGTTTAGCAATGGATCAAACACCTACGAAGAACAAGTAAAACTAGACAATTATCGCTTAGGCGATACGAAAGTCCGCTACTATTACCGAGATTCAGTATTGGCGGATAATATCGGCTATCTGGCGTTTAACGAACGCATGGATGACGAGTCTGAGTTTATTGACTCGCTACACATGGGAATGCAGAAGCTACGTGCTACCGATGGGCTTGTTATTGATATTCGGGGCAATGGTGGCGGAAATCGTGCTCCGCTCGTAGCCTTACTACCTTACTTTATTCAAGAGCCTAAAGTGACCAACGTAGCCCGCTACCGAAGCAGCTCCGAAATTCATCCGCCGAACGGCTACCTGAAGCAGCGCTACTCCTATTTTGCCGATTACCCCGGATTTACCAAAGCCGAGCAGCAAGCGATTACCGATTTTCAGTCCACGTTTGTGCCTTACTATACCATCCCCGATGAGAAGTTTACGGATTACCACTATATGGTAGTAAGCCCAACTACCGACCACGGTACGTACTACTACAACCGTCCGGTGATCGTTTTAATCGATGAAGGCTGCTTTAGTGCTTCCGATATTTTTGCGGCAGGCATCCGGCAAGGCGACCGAGTAAAACTGCTTGGTAATACTACCGGGGGTGGTAGTGGCTTTGCCGAAACTAGACATCTACCTAATTCAGGCATTTCAGTACGAATGTCCCGCATTTTCTCCTATCAACCCAGCGGGGCAACCTACGACGGCCATGGAGTAGTACCGGATATTTCGGTAGACTACACTTTAGAAGATAAGCTTGGTAGAACGGATAGCCAGTTGGAACAGGCCATGACGCTGCTGCGAGAAGAGGGGCATAACTTCGTACAGGAAAATAAACCAGATTCTAACGATCAACGTGATTAGGACTGCTCAACCTCACGACCTTTCTGCGCTTAGCGAACTACTAACCGCTCTTGTTGGCTATCCTCCCAAATCCGAAGTGAGCTTGTTAGGGATCATGCAGGAGTACACTGTAGGGAACAATCGAATTCTCGTTTATGAGGATGAAGGACAAGTGCTGGGGTTTGTATCGCTAGCTACGCTGCCTATGCTGCATATCGCGGGGCACTTAGCCCGGATTACTGCCTTTTGTGTGAGCGAGGAAGCAAGAGGGCAGGGCATTGGTCAGCAACTGTTGCAAGCAGTCGTAGACTACAGTCAATCAATAGGGTGCAAAAGAATGGAAGTTACCAGTGGCGACCGACCGGAGCGAGTTGCCGCCCACCGCTTTTACGAGAATAATGGGTTTAAGTACGATTCTAAACGCTTTTCGCGATGGTTGTAGCTGTGCAGGTTGGTATTTTTTAAAAAACAGCGATCACTCACTTATCGCTGGGAGATGCTATCAATCTCAGAATAGCTGCTACAAAAGCATTGCCTGATATCTCCAGTGGCTGATCGTTTTGAATGCTGACCAAATGCGTGGCGGTAAAATCAGTAAACTGCTGACTACGGGCTACCCGTTGCTCAATCTCCGCTTCGCTTTCCCGACCCCGTTGGTGCAGGCGGGCTCGCAAGACAGCTTCACTCACTTCAATTGATACCGTAATCATTTCTGGATACCGCTCCTCGGCGGTAGCGTGGTAGCCCCGGGAGCCGTTCACTACGACGGCGTACCCCTCATTCATCCACTGGTCAATTTCTTGATGAATACCGTACAAGTTGCCGTGGCTTCCCCACCAGAGCGGAAACTGCTGATCTGCCTGCATACGCCTAAAATCTTCGCGACTCACCGGAATATGGTCTTCCCCGCCCACACTGGCCGGACGGGTAATGTAACGTTGGGCAAATTTCACCGGGTGGCGCCCCACCGGGTGGTTCGTTAGGGACTCCTGTGCAAATGCCATCAGTGTGTCCTTCCCGGCCCCCGATGCTCCCACTACGTAAAATAGCTTACCTCTTTTCATAAAGTTGGGTTGGTGATCTGTCCATTTGGTTGAAGTTCCGACAGTAGCTGGGAAGCCACTTGCTCTCCGGCCAGTTGACCAGCTTTTATCGCTGAAACCTGCTTCAGATAATAATAGTAGAGAAACCAAGCAGCAAAAGTATCGCCAGTGCCTGACTGCGGTTGTCCGGTGTACGTATGGGTAGTGATGGCATCGGTTTGCGAGGTATGTATTCGGTTGCTAATCTGATTATCTTCCACCAGTCCGGTGATGATATAGTTTAGCTCCGAAAATTTTTGCCGGAATGCTGGTTCGGTCTGATTCAGATCAGTAGTGGATTGGTTCAATAGCAGTTGGAGTTCGGTGACGTTAGGTAGTGCCCAGTCGGCCATTGAGAGTAAATCCGGTAGATGGTCGATAATGGTTTGGTCAACATAGGCCCGACCCTGATCGCCACAAATGGGATCGACTACCAATGCGTGAATATGGTCACGGTACCGCTGGATAGCTTCCCGGACGATATCAACTTGTTCGGCATTGGCAAAGTAACCAGTGTATACCACCAACGAATAATCCTGTTGTTGCGCCATTTGAAAAGTAGCGTGAAGCAATTCCTCAAAAGGAACGGAAAGTCGTTGGAAGCCGGGCATGTTACCCAGGCCACTAAGCAGTAGCGTAGGCACCGGAAGGGTGTGAATACCTAACACTGCGAGTAGGTTTTTTAACCCGGCGTTGCCCACGGTGGGCAAACTACTAATGGCGATAATTTTAGGGATGGATTTATTCAATGTCAAATTTTACTAATAATCCGTAGTGGTCACTGGGATATATTCCGTATTCAGCCTGATCCAGAACCCGCTTTTGTTCTACTACTTTTAGCCCAGCATCAGGAGTATAAAATATGTAGTCAATACGCTTTCCGCTACGATGGGTTGGCTGGATATGTCTGGAGAAAGCATCTACCATGAGGTGATTAACTTCGGTAACTACCGGAGAATCAGGTAAGGCATTAAAATCCCCCGCTATAATTACTGCGTCCCAGTCAGTATCTTGGGTGACTTGACCCAAAATGGTGCGGACTTGTTGCACGCGCAAATTTGATTGATCGGACAGATGGGTTAAATGGGTGTTCACCAGAGCAATTTTTTTCTCATTTTGTTTGATGACTAACAATTGGGCTGCTCGCTCTCCGTCAGCGGGGTGCGACGGTAGCATAAAATGATCGTGACAAACGACAGGAAGGTTAGTAAAGAAACATAAACCGGAGTAACTGTCTACAGTCTGATTATCGAGAGCCCTTTTCTTTCGGCGCAAGGGAAGATAATAATTAGCCAGTCCTAAATAATCAGTTAGGTGATTTTTCGTGCTGGTCTCGGTAGAAGGAGCATGAAAGACTTCCTGAGCAGCGATTATATCGACTGACAATCCCAGCAATTCTTCGGTCATCAATGATAATCGGCGATGATAATTTCCGTCGCATTTCCACGTATTGATTGATACAAAGACCATTAATTAAAAGTAGGTGGAAATCATAGGAACTGTATTAGACTAGTATTAAATACTAATGAGATCGTTTCTGCAATCATGGTGCGCCCGATTAATTAAAAGAGCGGTAGTACCGCTCAGGGTGACTGAATTGAGAACTGCTATCGGCAGAAGGTAAACGCCAATCAATGTCCAGTGTCTTGCCTAAAAAATCTTCAAAATACTAAATTCCACGCGATGAAACCCCTTGCCTAACGCCGTGTATCCGTACTGAATACACCTACTATGAGTTGTCAGATTTGCGGGACTTACGGGTGCTCTGATTTTGTACATTTTTGAGAAGTGGTTCTAGTGAAGTTTTTTTGATAGATTTTTGCCCATTTTCCCCTTTCCGCCTACCCCGGATTTGGTGAGGGGCATCCGGAAAGGGAAAAATATGTTGTTTAGTTGCTCATGGCTTAAGCAACCATTGTTTCTAATGCTTCCGGATCAATACGCTTGCGATATTTTTTCCATCGTTTCTTACCGGGCTTTCTTCCATTGTGTACCTGGTTGAGTGTTAAATATCCTAAACTTCCGTGTGGGTACTTATGATTGTAGATGAAGATTGTTCGGGCAATGGCTTCCTGCGCTAACTCAAAGGTGGAAAAGCCTCGCTCGAGTCCAAACTCTTCTTTCAGTGTCCGGTGCATCCGTTCGGCCAGTGGATTCTCTAGCGGATCAGGCGTATTTGTCATCGAGATTAGTATCTCATGCTTCTTAAGCAGCTTAATGTAATCATGGCAGCAATACTGGATGCCCCGGTCAGAGTGGTGGATTAACGAGTTCGGGGGTGGCCGATCTCTTTGCTGCTGTAAGGCCATCTTGAGAGCTTTTAGTGCGCCTTCAGCGTGTAGGCTCTTATGCAGATTCCAACCGACAATCTTGCGAGAATATGCATCAGTAATCAGGCTTAAGTAGGCAAAACGGCTTCCTAGGGGGATATAAGTGATGTCTGATACGTATAACTGATTAATGCCAGTGACCTTCAAATCCTCAATCAGGTTCTTATAGCGGACATAGCTATGGTCTGAATAGGTCGTTCGGGCTCGTCTTTTCCGCTTGATGATGAGCATATTTTCTCTTCGTAGTAGGTCAAACAGCTTATCTCGACCCATCTTAATATTATGTTTTTTGCGATAGGAGACGGTGAGATGATGCAGTTTTCTGGTTCCCAGTCCAGGCATTTCCTGACGGATACGCCGGACTTTTTTAAGCAGTAGCTGGTTTTCCTCTTCCTGCTGTTCCTGTCTCTTTAGTGCTTTATAGTAGGCTTGCCTTGTTACGCCAAACAGTCGGGGACGCCTAGTCCGCAGAGTACCCGTAGGCCTACAGTAGGGTGTTTCTGTCTCATTTTTTGAACCGCTTGGCGCCAGACTTTTTTTCAATCGTAATATTCAGCTCTTCTTCAGCAACCTGGATCATCGTCTCATAAGCCTCTTTTTTAAGATTGGCATACTTGAGCTGCTGTTGGGTCTCTTTCAACTGTTTTTGTAACTGTTCGATTTTCTCCTGGTCAGTAAGTTTTTTCTTCGCCATAGGTTGAGGGTTTAAGTGGGGCTGGATAAAGAATTTATCATGCCAGCGTTGCCACTGATGTAGTAATCTACGGCTTATTTTGAATTTATGACAAGCCTCATCTTCGGAAAGTAGCTCGGCAGCGACCATTTGTACAGCCTGTTTTTTGATACGAATAGGATAATACGGTTTTGCACGTTTCATAGATTGTCTAAATGAAAGGTAGAACATTGATTGAAAGACCCGGTGACAACTATTTTAAGGACGATCCAAAAAGTTACGTAAGTTAGATTATGTTAAATAAACCGAATAACATCCTACTCTACCACTGTACTTGGACTGGATAACTGGGGAAATGACGATCACTAGAAATAACTATCAACTCATCCGCAATCGCTTGACTTAATAGTAGCCGATCAAACGGGTCTTTATGGTCAGGAAAGGCTGGTAAGGTCTCTAGAGACTGTAAGTGACGTGGTTCAATACCCAACAGCGTAGCATCCAGGGCTTGGATATCAGCCAGCATTTGTGTTACGTCAGAGCTGAAATCGAGTTTGTTAAGACGTTGTTTGATGATAATTTCCCAAAGTGTCACAATGCTTATGAATAGCTCACTTTCTTCGTCTTCTATAAGATCTCTGGCTGTTGTAGACAGTTGAGCATCACCATCGGTGAACCAAATATACGTGCTTGTATCAAGAAGATACTTCATTTGGGCATATACTCTTTAAACACTTCCAACGGTTCGTTGAAATCAGCAGCCATATACTTCAGTGCCCCTTTACGAAAACCAAACTGACGTTTCTTTTTCGGTAAAGCGGTTGCTTCCTCTTGAGAAAGTAAATCATCCAAATGGTCCTTCAGTTCCTGAAGGGTCTTCTCACCCAGAAATGGTAGTTTCTGTTCAATATCCCGACGTAGTTCAATTTCAGTCATGTTTCTATTATAGGCGAAATCTGCCTTCTTTTCAAATCGAATACGTCAATTTGACAGATTTGGTTATTTCCCTGGTTGTCGTAAGTCTACTGATTGCCAGCGCACAGGTGTAGTCCATGCGTTTTGAAGCAAAGATAGCGGTCTAGTTCGGACAGCCGCCAAAGACTACGTTACTGATCCTCAGTAATTGTGCAATCGCTCGGCCTTTAGATTAGCCCTGTATAAATAAATCAAGAAAGTTGCTACTACTATCAAAGTGTGTGAATGTGTGCCTCCGTGGCGCGGTAACTCGATAGAGTTATGCATATTTGCACGCTTTGAAGGGAGCCAATACTAGCAGAGAAACCTTATCGCTCGGCAAGGATATAAGACCTATGGATCGATTGCGCGGCAACCGTTTAGGCCTCTGCTAGGTTGCTTGTCTTTATGCTTCAACCGGGTGGCCGGAGCCATAGAAATTTAGGTTCGCGGCCTACTAGCAAGCGGGGCGCCCCGTGGCGTATTGAAGATAGACAAGCTTATTGACTCAGTGTAAAACTCTAAACGCCAAGGTATGAATTTCAATTATTTTATTGGTATTGACGTGTCTAAAAAGACCCTAGATTTCTGCTTATTGAAGGCTGGAAAAGCTTTACTCCATCTACGAACGGAAAATCATAGCAAAGGTATTGAAAGCTTCATCAAGCAGTGTCAACAGCAGCTTGATTTTAAGCTAGAAGAAAGCCTGTTTTGCATGGAACATACAGCGCGGCTGCCGCCGGTATTTACAATTATCCCATACTTGATTTCTTATCTGAAAAGCAGGCATCTATCTGGCGGCCGCCGCGCGGTTAGAATCCGCCTTGCACATCAAACACTCATCGGGTCTACAGCGAGGCAAAAATGACAAGATTGATGCTGAACGTATCGCCTTCTATGCCTACAGAAACCATGATAGTGTGAAGCTTTGGCACCCTACTCGGCAAGTGGTCAAAGAACTAAAAAGCCTAACGGCACTACGTACCAGATTAATTAACGCCAAGAAACAGCTCAAATCCGCTTGGCAAGAAGGGGAAGGGTTCATAGATAGAACTGTGCAGAAGAAAATACAACAGTGTTGTCTGCGCTCCCTAAAAGCCATAGATCAGGACTTGGCTAAAGCGGCCGCCGCGCGGTTAATAAACAGCTTGATCAACTTATTACCTCGGATGAAGAGCTAAATCGGTTGTTTAATCTCATTACCAGCGTAGAGGGAATTGGGGCTGTAACGGCTCGGGAAGTACTGATTACCACGCGGTGGGCGCCACCAATGAATTTAAAGATTTCATAGAAGCCAAAAAATATGCTTGTTACGCTGGCCGGCACCCCGGTGGGGTAGCTCCTTTCCAGTACCAATCAGGAACCAGCATTCGTGGCAAGAATAGAGTATCTCATCTGGCTAACAAAGATGTTAAAAAACTATTACATATGGCAGCCTTGTCAGCGATCAACAACTGTGAGGAACTGAGAAGCTACTATCAGCGAAAAGTCGCCGAGGGTAAGAATAAAATGTCGGTGATCAATGCGGTTAGAAACAAGCTAATCTTGAGAATATTTGCGGTAGTAAGGAGTAATCGGAAATATGAAAAAAACTATAACTATACACTTGCATAAGTCATAGAAATCGATCCGATTGTGCAATTCTTGGGCAATTCAGATTCATGTGCCCTACCACATTCAGGTCTATTATTACTCCTGATCACGTTACTTTTCCCGGCAATAGAACTGCCCAACCGTTGGCAAATGGTCGCTAATCATCCGCATTGAGTCAGGGGGAAAGAAATACTTCACCTCAACCGTACCAGGTACAACCTCATGCGCCATATTTTGGTTGACAAGCATATAATCCAGTCGACGGGTAGGTGCATCGGATGGATGGGAAAAAACTGCGGGATCAATGAGGTCCAAGAAAGGGTTTTTCAAGCTTGCGTTATCAGTAAATAGTGCTATTTCTTCACTACCAAGAAACGCGTTAAAATCACCCGCGACTAGCATGTTTCGCGCGGGGTCTTCGGCTAGCCATCGGTTAAACTGGGCTACTAACAGGTTGATCTGCCCTTTGCGCATAGCGATATTGCGTGCACCACCGCCTGCTTTTAGATGAACGCCCGTCAGTGAAAAAGCGTAGTCTTCTTGGGGAAAAACATCAATGCTCCACATCCGCGTGTTAATATTGTTCTGCGTCTCGTACCCGCCGTCTTCAGTGGTGTAATCAGGCAGTGGAGTAGTAGCCGCCCCGTAGCCAGTTATCAGACCCAGCGGAAAGCGGCTCATCAGCACAACATTCATATACCAGCCGTGGCTGGGAATATCGGCAAAAAAGCGGTAATTCATGTCATTTAGCGAATCATAGGCTAGCTTTTTTAAATAGTTCGCCCCTTCAAATTCCTGTAACACAATAATATCTGCATCCGCTTTTCGTAGGGCTTCTACTAATAAGTGAACCCGTTGGGGCATATTTTGAGGTGGTACGTTTTCCCGCTTGTTATCAATATAGGGATTATCGTACGGATCAACGAAGTGCTCTACATTCCAGGATAATACGCGAAAGATAGAATCGTCTGGGTAGATATAGTCCTCCGGGGTGGCGATCACTGAGTTTGGTAAGCTAGTTACAGACTGAGCCTGATCACTGGCCAAGTAACTCTTTTGGGTACATCTGTAAAGCAGGGAGGCGATAACAGCTAGTGTGAAGAGAATTCTTAGCATAGTTTACATTAAGTGAGGCGGTGTAGGACCCATTTTTTCTTTCAATGTTAAGCATTCAATGAGTGGCAATCAATCAAAGGGTGCATAACAATTTGTCGCAAAGGTAACATGAAAGTGCTACCTTGCAATCAAAAAGTGATGACCAAAGAAGAGTATCTACAGTTAGCCGCATCCAAATGGGAAGCCCTTCGCAGTTTACAGAGCGAA
>JBCCTI010000052.1:0-49914 GCA_039198955.1 Bacteroidota bacterium
AGAAGTTCTCTTCGCTCTGTAAACTGCGAAGGGCTTCCCATTTGGATGCGGCTAACTGTAGATACTCTTCTTTGGTCATCACTTTTTGATTGCAAGGTAGCACTTTCATGTTACCTTTGCGACAAATTGTTATGCACCCATGGCACTGTTTTAGCAATATTGTTGCATTAAAATTTTTATCACACTGACGGACTAACGGTCGGAAACTAACGAGGTTACTCAGAGTAACCCCGTTAGTTTCCGACCGTTTATTCTAAAAACCAATCCTCCGATAATCCTACTGAACCTGAATGATCAACAATGTAGTTATTGGTATTTCCAAACCAACTGATGACCGTTGCCCGGTCTAGCTTGGTGGGGGCTTGACCCAAATGAGCCTGATAAGAGGAATAGGGATAATCTTTGAAATCCTCGGCCATACCGTGCCGTTGGGGATTCTGGTGAATATAGTAAATGAGCCGGGTGAGATAAGTATCGTTGTCTACCTCCTTCCTTTTGAAGGATTCTTCCAACAAGGGGCCAGTTCGGCCGTACACTTTGTTCATGCCTCGGGTATAACTTTGAAAAAAGCTACCGAAAGCGTTGCTTACGTGCCAACTAAGCGGCCTTTCGTGGTTTTTTGTGATGACTTTGCGTAGCTCCTCTTCATCCTTAACCCGAACCAGCAGATGAAAATGGTTACCCAGCAGGCAGTAAGCCAGGGTGTTTACGAAGGGGTGGACGTATACGGCGTACCGCTCTAGAAAGTAGTGGTAGTTTTTCGGCTCAAAAAAGATGTTCTGACTATTAACGCCGCGATTATAGATGTGGTAGCAGCAGCCGGGATTTAACGGGGTTTTTCGGACGTTCATCTCGTAATATACGGGGAAACGAACTAACGGGGTCGGGAACTAATGGGGTTACTCGGAGTAACCCCGTTAGTTTTCTTCATAGAGCCGCCTGATCTTCTTTCTTAGTTCATCCGTCTGTTTCATCGCCCGCAGCAGGTGGCGATGGCGACGGTCGGGGTCATCCCGTAAGCAGCGGTTGAGCTCCCAGTAGAAACGGTCGAGGTTTTGTTGGTTTTCAGTGGGTGATTGCTGAGTAGTAGATGGTTTCATGGGGTTAGTAGTTTAGCTAACTGTCTGTATCTGGGTTTACAGAATTAAAAGATGAACAGGATTAAAGACCCTTTGGCGTTGAGATTACGATAATGCCTCATGTTTTATCTCGGTACTCAAAATCCACTATCCTGTTAATCCAATAATCCCGAGAATTTTGATACAGACAGAAACAGAAGGCACCCACTTACCGTGCGTATCTCCTGATAAATCAAGCTACAAAGAGATTCAGCTTGAAGATTAATTCCCCCAGAGTTTAAACATTGCATCTGGCTCAACACCACCACTAGTTGAAAAGAGTACGGTGGGTATTTTATTTATGTTTTTTCTGCCTTCATAATCGCAAAACCATTTCAAATCAAAAGAAGCCCGAGCAGAACTGCTCCTTTGACCGAGCTACAAAACATGTAATACAGATTTTGGTCACCAGAGTTTGCCAATTATGCTCATATTTGACCCACTTGGAACTTCAGTTACAACCTCAAAATTATCAAATGATACTTGTCTCACTAAAGCACCAGAATTTTCACTCGCAGCACTCCAATAGTTGAATCCCTCAACTGTACCGATATAATAACCTCCTAAACTAAAATTAGAAAGACCAGTAAATGGTTTAACGTCATTTGTTGATGAATTAACTACTGATATTCTAGAAAACTCCGGATCACCCCACCAGTTCCAGCGATCATCGTAAGCTTCAGGCCATTCATCAATGTCATTATATGTAACTAAAAATTCATCGCCTTGTACTGCATTTACCTGTCCCCCGTAATCTATATCTAGAATAGAAGTCAAGTCATAAGTATAACCCTCATCAATATTCCCATTACCATCTAACCTAAACAAGAAATATTTATCAAAACCATCCATACCATTTAAATTAAAGTAATGACGATTTACGGCGGTATACTCATTCGGAGAAATATAATTAAATCCATCAGCGTCGACTGTGGTAAATCTACCACCTATGGGTAATCTAGGGTCGGTCTTATATTCTACTTGTCCAGTTGTAGGATCGAATATAGCTAAATAAGGAGTAGGTTCTTGAAATGGAAATTCGCAGCAAACACCTTCAACTGTATATTCAATAGAATGAAATATTTTACCATTATCTAATACATCACCATCAAAGAGCCTAACCCTATAACCTTCACCACTTGCTGGTGTTACTGGTTCAACACTATGGATTTTAGTTATTTCCATTATCTCTGGGTTAAACTCGACTACAATTCCTTCTTGAAGGTCTGTTATAAAACCTTGATCATCAGATAGAAATATTGGTAAGGAAACAGGTTGAGCACCTGTAGATGCATAGCTAAAGGCAGAGCTTGCAGATAGTTCAAACGTACTTTTATCAACTTCCCATTTGCTAATTGTAGAAGCATTGGTATTTATTGTAAAGAAACCATCATCACTAGGTATTGGTGCTACTCCAACGCCAAGTTCTACAGCCGTCGATAGGTCAACCTTTGCTGGAAGCCTTTCATCAACTTGAACGTAAAAAGGGCGAGTTCCATTAGGCTGTTGAACCCAATATGCGTGCAACCATCCTGATTCTGCTTCTTGCCCATCTCCAGGATCGGGAGTTAAATCACTATCTTCATCTTCATTGCAGGAGAACATCCCGATGGCGATTGCTCCTATTAATAGCATGGTTGTCCATGCCCATCTAGGACCTGTATTTACTGAGTTTTTTGACTTAAAAATTTTCATTTTTTCCTAGTTTGTATTTAAGAATTATTTATTGTTATCTGCCTCTTTTGGGAATGTGTCATGGCTCGAAATTTTCCCAAAAGAGGCAGGTTTAGCTATTTGGCTAAGTGTATTTGACTTACAATTTGTATTCAATTGCTTATATAGGTATCCGGAGTTTAAAATTGAATGGTTGATTTACTAAAATAAAAGCTGTTCTAGTTAGTGTAGCGACGGCTTTAGTTATCTAATCTTCGGATTGAGAAATCACCAACTAGACCCTCTTCCTCATGGTAAGCACCCAAGGGCTGACTCTTACTTGATAAATTTGCCTGGTCATCCGAACCACCAAGGTGGTAGGTTCGGTGAGGCTCTAGTGTAAATTCCTGCTCCCCACACACAATTTGCTTAGGTTGATTCGCATTGTTATACAGCTTTAGTGTTCCCTCAAATTTTATTTGATAGCGGGTGCCGGTTATTTGTGCGTAAGTCCCATCACCCCCGTAAATATGTAGCAGATCAGTCAGGTGCTCAACCTTCTTCACTGTATCCGCGGCTGGTTTAGCGAAGGTGAACCCTGTGGAGAAACCTGCAGCAAAAATCCCGATGACAATGCAGGCGGCCGCGGCGTATCTCGTCAGCTTCTTATACTTTGGGATGACTTTAGTTGGATGCGAAGGATCCATTTTGGCAGCAATAGCTTGCCAGCGGCGATCCAATTCGGTGGCTATTTTTTCCTCGTCAAACTCTCCGCTAACCTCCTCGTCTTGGAATAGCCAACGTTCTACCCGTTGGCGCTCTGCTTCGGTGCAATGGCCCGAGGCGTACTTTTGCAATAGTTCTTTCGTGATTTGCATAGTTCCGAGTTCATTATAGATAAGCGGCAGCCGCTTAATTCAACATCGCTTCTATAATAAAGTCGGATAAGAAGGGGCAAACTTAGAGTCAGTTCAGAAAAAAAATGAAAAAAATTTGTTGAGTAACGGTTGAAGAATAAGTTTTTGATTTTGTGGGAGGCAGTTTTGGCGGCAGCGGACGCCGCGCGGACGAGGCAAAAAACGTAGGCATAGCTTAAGCTACGACGAGGCTTTTTAACGAAGTATGCTGTCAAAAATGACTGCACAAAACGACATGTTATTTTTTGACCGTTACTAAGCACTGATAATGAAGGAGATAATTAGCAAGAATGATTTGTTATCGTACAGTGGAGCCAGCTTTTCTTTTAAAAAAGCAGTGGCCTTACTCAAATGGTAGGAAACCGTGGCTTCGGAGATCAGCAAGCGGGAAGCGATTTCTTTATTGGTCAATCCTTGTTGATGGCGAAGCTCATAGACATTACGGCATTGATAGGGAAGTTGGTCTACCAACGTATTTACCTGCTGTTGGAGTTCGTTAAACGAAACTTCGTTTTCTGTATAACGATCGTGGGCGCAGTGTTCGGAATAAGCGTATTCATCGTGTTTTTGGTGGGAAGGCTGGGTACGTAAGTGGTCAATGGTCCGTAGCTGGGAGGCCTTCATCAGGTAGTGCTCCACCGAACCCTTAATGTCGAGCGTGTCTCTTCGCTGCCAGAGATTCTCAAAGACCTCCTGAACAATATCCCCGGCTAGCGCATGGTTCCCGGTTTTTAGCAGACACCGCTTATACATTTTATTAGAATACTTATCGTATACCTGTTTAAAACCCTCGGGGGTTCGTAGGTCGGGGGCAGCGGCTTTACTCGTTTCGTTGTTTTTCTTGATTCTTCGAAAAACTGACATGGCTAGTGTAAAGGTAGTACAATCAGATAAGGCTAATAACTAGCGTTATTTAAATTGGTTATAAATAATTGAATATAGAGGGCGAATCGGTAGTAGGCAAGAGTTGCCGATCTTATTAACTGGAGTGGTTTGCCTTCATCCTGAAGTAGCTTAAAACTGTTTCAAAAAGGTTACTTTGAATATTCCTTGTTGGTCGTGTAAGCGAGTCACAATATCAGTTTCGGGGTTGACTATTTGCTGACGGTTATCATTGTATACCAGGTAGATATACGATAGTGGCTGGTACTCCCACACAAAGCGGCTATTTAGAGCAGTCTGGTTGATGGTGGTGTTGTATTGAAAAAATGAGATTAGTTGTACCCGAGGGTTAAGGGCTAGCCGTAGCTCAGTACCGAACAAATGGGTTTCTTCGTTAGCCTGGTTGATGCCCAGTTCAGCCAGTCGGTTCCATTCGTAGTCAGCCGTAAGCGTGATGTGGGGTATGGGGGCTAATCGTAACGAAGTACTAAGTGTGTTGAGTTGCCCATTGAAGTATCCTCCGAAGGCGTACTCAGCACTCAGGGCAACTTTTCGGGAAAAATCACCAGTGTAACTGAACTGATGGCGGGTGAACTGATAGTCTCCCACCGCAATGTCAATGCCTACGGGCGAAAATGTGCTGCGAAGCGACTGCCAATTGGTTCGGATAGCGTACTCAATCTCACTACCATCTTGAAATTCTAAAGCGAAAGGACGGTAGGAGTTGAACCCTTCTCGAAAGGAGAGGTCGTCCAGATAGTGATATAAATAAGTAGTGATGCCGGGGCTGTATTGGCGGATAAAACTGGGTAGCCAACTGGGGCGCAATCGCAAAGTGACCGCGGGACTGGTAACCATGTAATTACTGGCATCGATAAAACCCGCCCGGGGGTTGTAATCCGAAGTGATTAAGCTCTGCACATGACCCAGGTAAATCCAATTGTTGGAATAGTACGCCCACAAAGCCCCGGCCAGCCCTTCATCTTCAATCGCTCCGGTAGTTTTAGAACCCGAAACCATCCAGAAAGCATTGATTTGCTGAGTGGGGCGAAAAAAGCCATCCAGCGTAACCGTAGTGTTGGCGGTGGTTTGCCCGGAAGCATCTGCCTCATCCAGACGGAAAGTGGCCATACCACCTATTCGGTTTTGGGAAGAAAAGTTGCGGGAATACCGAGCTACGGCAAAGTTGGCCGCTGGCGTATTTCCCCTTTCTCGTTGCCGGATGGCTAACACCCCAATATTTTGCTTAGGACTTCGCTGCGTGTAGCGTGCTCCTACGTCAATAGGAATAGGATTACCCGCCTCGTCCAGCCCGATACGTCGGCTAAAGAAAGGTTGCAGGGGATCCCAGGCAGCCATATTATAGATTTCGTTACCTTCCAGAAAAAACTGCCGCCGTTCGGGAAATAGTACGGAAAATCGCGTAAGGTTGACTACCTGCCGATCTACATCCGCCTGAGCAAAATCAGTATTGAAGGTAAAGTCTAGCACCGAGTTGGGGCCAGTCACCCACTTTACTTCTCCTCCGGCCTTAAAATCAGTATCTTCACTGAGGGTTTGTCCATCTACTATTTCCCGTTCGTAATCCACCAGCGCATAGGGTATCACCTGCACGTTGACCGAAGGGGGGGGAGGATCAATGCCAGTAAGAATAGCTTCGTAGGGCATACGATACACGAAAAACGCCCGGGGCACAGCCGGAAAAGAAGCGTACTCGTTGTTGCTCCGAATATTACGAGTTAGAATGATACCCATCTGCCGACAGTCCTCCGGGTAGCGCAGAGTTTTCCAGGGAATGGCCATTTCGGCCGTCCAACCCGAATCCAAGATTTGAGTACGCACCTTCCACAGCCCCGACCACTCCCGGTTAAAAATCTGGTCATCCATCACCAGGATCTCCCGTTGAGTACCGTAGGGATTGGTCTGAAAAGCTACACAATTACGTTTGTCCAGAAAACCGTCAATAGCAATTCCAAATAGATCATTCTGGAAATAGCTAAAATCTCGTTGCAGGTTTTGGGCCCGGATATCGGCTTTGCCCCGTGCTGTGCGGCAAAATGCTCCGATGTACAGGTAATCTCGATCAAATATTATCCGGGCTTCGGTGGGCATGCTTATCGGATCACCCTGCACTGGGTCCTTCTGCACAAAAGAAGTAACCGGTACTGCCCTTGACCAGTCGGCTTCATTTAGCCTGCCGTCTACGTCGATAGTACCTGACGCCTTTGCCGCCTGTATTTGCGCGGGCTCAGATGGAGGCTCAAAAGTGATCTGAGCCAGACAATGCCCCGCGGTTATTAAATTTGCCAATACGAATATCAGTACCGGTTTTTTCATCTAACTCTCGGTTTGCAATAGATAGTTGGCATGCAGGTTTAGTTGGTAATTAGACCCTTCGCTAAACTTGCTTGCCGATACAGAAGCCAACTGCTGGCGCTTGCCATGAGCAGAAAAAGCAATAGGCCGCTCAGATTCGCTTCGTAGGAAGTGGGTATGCGCCCGGCTGAGTACTGGTGTTGGGGTAGTGAAGCGACTTCTTCGGCCTTCATTAGCTCGTTGGCAAACATCCGTTCCTTGAAATAGTCTTTCCACTCGGTGGCAAAGGCAATCACCTGATTTCTAAAATCCACATAATGCGCCGTGGAAGTCCCTGCAATTTCATTTAACCCATTCTGTAGTAAAGTAGCCGGTGAAAGAAACCGAAGCTGGTCCACCCATGCTTGTTGCCGGGCCAGGGCGGCATCATATTCGCTCAGGATGGGCCGGACCGATTGATTGACCACATCGGAAGAGGTAAAATACGTGAGCATCCAGGCGTACCGGTTTTCCTGGGTGGTATCCTTTGGGGCCAACTCGGGATGATCGCGGTAGTAGTTTTCTAGAATTTCGTCGGCTCTCTCGCGGGCTTCGGTAGTGGCCACCCGGTACTCATGAATCATCCCAATGCGCGAAGGCACCGGATACAGGTTCGTCGCTAACTGGGAGATGACCGATGGAATAAGCAGCACTACGGTTAACCATAGGGCTACTAAAGTAACGGCGTTGTGGCCAGAAGATTTGCCTCGCAGATTTACTACGAAGGCTGCCATAAACCAGAAGAGAAGGTATACCAAAAGAAGCGACAGCAGCTTTAAAAACGAACCCAGGTTGCTGGCTATATCCACACCATAGATGAGAAGAGACACAGTGATAGAAATAATAGCTATGGCCGAGAGCACGAAAAACCTGAACAATAGTCTATTCAAGAGCCAGGGATAGAGCGAAACCGGTTGAGCGTAAATCAGCCTCAACGCGCCGGATTCTTTTTCCGACGATAATAAATTGTAGCAGAAAGCCAGCACTAGCAAAGGCAATAAGTAGATACAGACAAAGGCCAGATCAAAACTGCCAAATAACAATTGCACTGGATTCGACAATTCTGAAAAGCCTAACGTATAAGATTCACCGTAAATTTTTGGTTTAACGTAGTGGGTAAATAAATCGCTTTGTCCGGTAGAAACCAGCGCCAGCGGTGCCGGTTCCATCGCTACCACGCGGGGACTCCCCCAGGCTACGTTCATCAGCGAGCGAGGGTCAGCCCATGATTCGCTAGGAAGGGCT
Source organism: Bacteroidota bacterium (assembly GCA_039198955.1). Taxonomy (GTDB): domain Bacteria; phylum Bacteroidota; class Bacteroidia; order Cytophagales; family Cyclobacteriaceae; genus Tunicatimonas. Next base: position 8,171 of record JBCCTI010000052.1, read on the forward strand.
TTCAGTTTTCGTTCCACCGAGTCAATTTCAGCAGCGGTTTGGGCATCTTGGGCGGCCACTTTTTCGCGTTCGTGGGCAATGGCCGACACCCGGTCGGCCACTTTCTCATTTCCGTTGCTAACGGCAAATAGCGTGATGCTAAAAAAAAGCATAACCAGAATCAAGATCCACTGATCGCGTAGCAATGTGATCCACTCAAATTTTATAATGTGCTTTATCATTAGAACTTAATTTGTAATTAGAAACTAACCTGAGCCGGAAACCGGAGCGGTTCCCCACCGGGACCGGAGAATGGAGAACGGATAGATATACGTACCTTTCTCCCTTCCCCCTTAGACCTTTAACCGCCGAACGGCCCCGTATAAGCCCACCGATGAAAGTAGCACCCAGCCCAAAAGAGTGATAAAGTTACTGCTATTGGTATCCAGCACCGCGGCATAAGTAGGCGGTTCATAATCAAATTCAGGAACCGATTCCCATACTTCTTTACCTACTGTGTAGTCCCAGTCACCGGTTTGGGAGTTCTCCACCATGTGACCATTCATTTTTCCTACCAATACAATCCGGTATTTCTCAGCCGCATCGGCAAAGTCCCAATGCGCGGTATAGTCAGTACGGCTAATGGCCATGGATAAAAAACGGGTGGGTAAGAAAGGAGAAAGTGCCGCCGTAGCCCGGTACACCCCGGTTTGATTATGAAAGGTCTCTTTTAAGAATTGGTAATGCTTGAAGTAAATATCGGCGGTATGTTTTTCTCCTTCCTGCATCAGAAAGCCATCCCAGTTGAACGGCAACTGCTGCACACTGTCCACGCCGTATTTTTTTAGGGTTTCCTCTTCTAGTTTTTTGGCTTCAGCACTCCAGGGGTTATGCCCGTCTAGCCCCTGTTCTTTATCAAGGGCAATCTGTTCCTCAAACTCCATTTGCGTAGGATAAGGATATAAGGTATCCGCCAGGGCGGTGGAAACTTTGGGCATCGCCAGGCAAGACACGATCCAGATACCGAGAAGAATGACAAACGCGAGATTTGATTTTTTTACCAGCGAAGAAACGACCAGCGTTAGGTTGGTAAACACGGCGTAGTACAGAATGTACACCAGGAATAACAGGGAAAGTGCTCCCAGACTAAACTCCCCGTAGTCGGTAACATTGGCCAGAAACAGTGCCGAAAGCAGATAAACTGGCAAGACGATCAGCAGCACGGGAATAAATATGCCTAACCACTTTCCTAAGGTCAATTTCCAGGCAGGTACTCCCTGACTTTGCAACAAACGCCAAGTGCCGCTTTCCCGCTCCCGGGTAATGGCATTGAATCCTATCAGGATAATAAGCAGGGGCATAATAAAAATAAGCACAAAGTCCGGGGTCAGATCACCAAAGCGGGAAAGGGCCGTTTGATCCTGGGCGGCCATATACTGCGCATCACTGCGATTATGAGCTTCCAGAAAAATACTGATCCCAGCGTATTTATCAATGCCATTGTCGATCAGTGACAAAGGGTACTTGGGCTTAAAAGCATACGTACCGTAGTGGGCGGCCGAATGCGGATTCTTTTCACCCTGGTTAACCCATTCGCTTCGGGCATTCTCTTTTGCCTGCGCGTGCTGAGCGTTAACCGATTGGTAATAACGGTTGCTGATAAAAACAGCCGCTAGCAACAAGGCCAACACGATGCCAGCCGTAACCCGAAACCGTCCCTCCCGGACAATTTCTTTCAGTTCTTTTCGTGCGATTTTAAGTATCATATATTTTATGGAAAAAATGGTTGACGTGAGATGAAGTCCCGAATCAGTTAGTCAAATTTTTCTATTCCATTCAACCTCCCTTGCTCCAGGGTGAGGACACTGCGGATGGTAGCGGGGTCGTCCGCATCTCCCAAAGAGGCGTCGTATTCGTAAACTACATTGGTAGAAACATCCGTCATCGGAAAGTAAAACTTGTCTCCATCCCTCAGGGCTACCGGTGACCAATAGCCGGAGTTAAAGCCAGGAACCGCCATTTCTACGGCAGTCTGAGAAGCAAAATCCAGTTTCCACCATTTATGGGAGCCTACCGACCAATAGCTACCGGCATCCGGGTAGTAAGCCTTCGTGAAAGCCGTGCTACCCCCTCCGTAAAAAGCGTGTAAGGTTTTGCGACCCCCACAAGCCTGGGTCAAATCCCAGAAGTAATCATCAAACTGACGGGAGCCACTGGGTATACGCACCAAGGCTGTAGGTAGACCCATATCTGCATCCCAAAACCCGTGGGCCTGGATATAAATGTCGTTATTTTCGTCTAAAAACATTCCTTCCGCTCCGTAATTATCACCCCCGGTTGCGGCTCCCGGCTTTACGGACAAACCCAGTATTTCATTGGTGTTGGTATTCATAGACACGACCATCACACTATCCGGGGTATCGTCTGGGGTAAATTCAGCATTGAAAATAAATAGAGAAGCGTAGAGTTCATCGCCCCGGGTGATTATTTCGGAGGCTGATATTGTCAAGTCCTGGAATGGCTCGAGGCCCTCAGTACTGCTTATATCAATTACTTCTCCCAGGCTCATCGTGGAAGGATTGAACTCAACGATGGCTGATCTGACCGCCGCGTACGCTTTAGAAGGGCTAAGAAATTCGACATCGCCGATAAGGCCGCCGTAGGCTCCAAAGTCTAGGCTACCACTGGGTTGCAACTGGCCTTCTTCATCCAATACAAATTTGCTGAGAAGCGCATCACCGTAGTGGTAAACATCTCCCTGGTAGGTTCGGATAGCACTGAATACCGGTAGCTCAATCCCCGTGGCATTACTTTGCGTGGCGGGTTCTTCCAAATCGTTGACCGTCATCAAATAATTAGCTCCATCGGAGCCACCTCCGCCTAAAACAAGTGTAGTAGTTAGAATAGCAAAATCGGGCTCTACGGCCGAAACCGGATTATTTTCCGGTTCGTCTTCGCTACAAGCGCTTAGGAGCAGGCACCCGGATAGTAGGCCCAATGCATAGCGTCTTAATCGGTGTGGATGGATTGTGTTCATAATTAACATTGATTATTGGTTGAAATTGATAATTGGTTTGAACGGCTTATTTATTTAAGAAATACCGAAGCTTGGCCGAATAGGCCCTTCGGGGTTTGAGTAGGGCGAAGTTATCGTAAAGCAGATTGTCGGTGAAGTTACTTGCTTCCAAACTCAGGTTATAGCGCCCCTCCGCAAGCGTGTAGTTAATACCAGCACTATGGTTCCACTGGGTAGGAATCGTATTTTTAAATTCTTCCCGTTCTGCGCCAGCCCGAGCCCAGGTCAAGAAAAATTCCTGTACAAAATTCAGGTTATAGTACACCGAGAAGGTATTGCCCGGTTTAAATAAATCTTGTTTCGAAAAACTGACTTCCGAGAAAGAGAAAAAGCGGGGAGTGTTGGGTAAAATAGCCCGGTAGTTGGTACGGACTACTCCTGAGTTATCATCTTCAAATTGTTTGTTGTCGCGCAGGTCTTGATAGGTAGTAGCGTTGCTGAGCGTGAGCCAGTCTTTATAACGATACTGTAACTCAAACTCCAAACCCAGTCCCCGCACTTCGCGCACATTGCGATTAATGGTCCAGCGGATATCAAATTGGGTTTGTAGAATCTGGTTTTGGATGTTCCGGTAAAAGCCATTCAGGTTAGCCGATAGGTAATGCTCCTGGTTAATCTCACGCTGATATTGCATGCCCAGGTTTAGGTTCTGGCTTGTTTCAGGAACCAAATCTGGATTGGGCCTTACGAAAAGCCCATCACCAAAAAGTTCATCCTCAGCCGGAAGCCTAAGGGTTCGTTCGAAAGACACTCTGGCGGCCCATCCAGGCTTTATGTTGTATTTGATGGCTCCTCCCAAACCGTAGTCGTGATCCTCGTAGTCTTGCTGGTCTTCTAGCAATCCGTAGGGAGGGATCGCCAGGGAGGCATAGTAAAAATGCTTTAGGGAAAAATCGGTCTCTAGCTTATCCTCCCAAAGTTGAAGCCGATAAGAAAGTCCGGTGACAGCTTTGCTTAAGGTTGCGGGTGCTTGGTAAATGTCTTCCGTACCCGGAGGAAAGCGAAGCGGGTCTTGACCGGTACGCCGGGTGGTAGAACTGAGGGTATTAAGCACTAGTTTTTGATGATCGTTTAGGGAGTAAGTTACATTCGCCCTTCCTAAAAAGGTGCGGTTGGTAAACTCAGAAAGGGTTTTGTATTGACTAAAAATTTCACCTCCTAATGGAGCGGGGGACGGGATGAAAGAACCATCCCAACTGTAATTGCGGGCAGCCGAATCCGTGATTGATTGGTGGAGGGTGTTGTACACTCCGTAGACATTGAGGGATAAGCCGGTAGCATACTCCTTATCGTACCGTAGGGCTAGCATCTGATTGGTCTCCCCTTCCTCTACATTTCCGTAGACTTGTTCCATGGTTACCCCCGTTTGTACTTCACTGTCCAATCCCGAATAAGCGAATGAGAGGAGTAAGCGGTCGGCCCAAGGCCTATTTAAAAATCCGATTTCTGCCTGACCTAAGTAGGCCCGGTAACCGTCGTGAAACCGTCGGGCTTCAATGGCTTGTCGTTGGCCTTGTTCTACAATGAATACGCCGGGTCCCTCCACGCGGTAATCATTGTCGGAGCGGTTGTAGTACGCGCTCAGGCCAAGGGTTAATCCACTGCGGTCTTGGGTATGGCGGGCATTGACAGCCGAGCGGTGCGTATTAAAAGAAGCGTAACTGTAGGAAGCATCGAGGTAGTTGGTCTCGTATTGTCGGGTGACTATGTTGATAGCACCTCCTAAAGCGTCAGCTCCCAAGTCAACGGGGATCATACCTTTGTAGATTTCCGCCCGCTCTACCACATTAATGGGCAAGTTGTTTAGCTGGAGAGAGCGGCCAAAATTTTCTAGCGGCACCCCATCAATAAAATAACGCACCCCTCGCCCTCCAATACCATTGATAGATAGGTTAAAGCCCGAACCTAGGCCCCCTTCTTCGCGGACTCGAACCCCGGCTACTCGGTTGAAGGCCTGCTGCAGGTCGAGGTTCCGATTCTGCAGTGGCTCTATGTCAATGAGCGAAACGTTGAGGGGAGAAGCCCGGATTTCGTCACTTACCGATTTTCCGGTGATCTCTACTTGATCTAAGCTCTCCGTATTATCTTGCAACCGAATGCGAAGCCTCACTTGCTCATTGCTGGTTACTTGAACTTGCTGTTCGTAAGTAATGAACCCAACACTGGAAGCTCTTAGTATGTAGTCTCGCTCTTCTGAAACTACAAAGTTAAACGTTCCATTTTGATCAGTAGCTACCCCATACGAAGTTCCTACCAAGACAACATTTACTCCCGGTAAAGCATTGTCACTTTGGTCGGTCACTGTACCGCTTATGGAAATGTCATTTTGTGCCCGCATCTGATACCCCAAAAGCATCAACACAATGAGGACAACAAAAAGCTTATGCAGGCGAAAACGGTTTATAACATAAAAGATCATATCAGTTCGTTTTGTTGAGTAGTAACGCTGTCCTGAATTTGTCCACTATGCGCGAATGCTTCGGCCATCAATAGGATGGCGAAGAGGGTGAATAGTAGCTGTCTAAGGTTCATAGTCATGTTTATATTTGGTTTTTGCTAGTTGCAACATCATCATACATCTACTAAACCACATGCATAATTTGTAAATAGATTTTCTCCAAATCCTGGAAACTTACTTCATCAGACGCAAACTGTTCTATTAGCACTCCTTCCTTCATAATACCAATGTGAGTACCAGTTTCTTTGGCCCGGAAGAGGTCATGGGTAGCCATGAGGGTGGTTACTCCTTTTTCTTTCATATCCAGTAGCAATTCGGAAAATTCGTTACTGGCTTTGGGGTCTAGACCGGAGGTTGGCTCATCCAACAGTAGTACTTTGGCCTGTCGGGCGCGAGCCAGCGCAATGCCTACTTTTTGACGCATCCCTTTGGAGTAATGACTCACTCGCTTATGAATGAAGTCAGCTTGTAAGCCGGATTGTGTCAGTAATTCTTCCAGTTGGTCATTGGAGTGACGTTTGCCGCCTAATCGACAGAAAAACTCCAGGTTCTCTAACCCGGTAAGGTTTGGATACAACCGAAGGTTTTCTGGAATATAGGATACCAGTTGCTTGGTCTTCTTAGGATATTGGCTAACATCCAGCGTGTCAATCGTAGCTTGCCCGTCGGTGGGCTCGATGAAGTTGAGGAATAGGTTAATCGTAGTGGACTTACCGGCTCCATTCGCTCCCAGTAAGCAGAAGATATCCCCGGCCTGTACCGAAAGGTTGAGGTTGTTAAGAGCAGTAAAAGCTCCGTAAGATTTAGTGAGGTTAATAGCTTGTAGCATAGGTAAAATTTTTAGTCAATTTTGTTTACTCAAAAGCCTTCAATTTTCTGGCGTTGAGGATAGCAAATAAGAATAATCCAACGGTGAACAGCAGCAGGGGTGCCAATGCCAGACCCCAGTTTACTTCCGGGGCTTCCGCAAAATATTCAGGCGTAAAGCTTTCCCAGTTCTCCTTTCCTACCGAGGCCTCTTCAAAAATTTTGGGGTAGAAATACAATCGCATTTTCTCGTGAAACTCTTCGGTTCCATCCAGAAATGATAAGTAGTTATCCAGACTGCTCTGCGCCAAGTCGTTGAACTGTAACTGGATATGCAAGGGAGGAATAAGCCAAGCGGCGATACGACTGGCCTGCTCCCGCTGCCTGATTTTTTCACGCATAGCTTCGCTCGATTGGCGCGACTCGGCATCACCCAGATGCACCATCGCGTAGTACCACAGCCAGCTAAATTCTTCCTCTGGCAACGGATATTTCTGGTACTGAGGATACTCTGCAAAAAAACCATTCATGGTAACTTCTTTTTCTACGTCCCACTTTTCGTGGTAGCCGTCCCGCTGCTCTACCATCGTGCTCAATGCTTCGGGAACCGGGTAAAGGTTGGCTAATAAGCTGTTTAAAGAAGCCGGTAGCAGCACCGCTAAGACCACCCATACCGAGAGCAGACTCAGCGCATTGAAGCTAGAGGATCGTTGCCAGGATACCACCCAAGCGCATAAGGCCAGCCAAAACGCCAAGTACAACCCACTTAAACCGATAAATACCAAAGCGTTCGTATCCAACGAGAGCGGTAGCTTCAGAAGAGCAAAGACCCACAATAGAAACCATACAGCATAAACCAGTCCCACCCGTACGGATAACTTATACCCTAGATACAGCAGAGGCGAATTAGCCTGACTGCTAACTAATCGCCAAGTGCCGCCTTCTTTTTCCTCCGAAAGCAGATCATAGGTAAACGCAATGATGAGCAACGGAAATAGGTAGATGATGACAAAACCCAGGTCCAGATTTCCTACTTGTAGATTCGTGGGGTTGTGCAGGTCGGTATCGTACTTCTGCCCCTCTAACCCTCGAATAGTGATCCGCTGTATGCTGGAATTGACATCGCGCTGCCCAACAGACAGTGCGGTGAGGGGGTCAAATGAGTTAATAAACGTAAACCGCAGATAGTACAGCAGTAACCCCAGGTCATCGGCATGCCACTGAGCATTCTGTTGAATATGCTCCTGTTGATAATGAGCCGCTTCGTCTATGGCTCGCTGCTGTTTGTTTAGAAACTGCTCGCCCATCAGCACGCTAACGATACCCAGAGTCAGAATCAATAAAGTAACGATCACCGTGGATCGGGAGCGGATGAATTGTTTGGTTAAAATCTGGTACATATCTAAACTAAACTGCTTTTACTCTTTTGGCCCAATAACTTAGCAGTCTCACCGAAACTACCCCCCAAATAATCAAGACTGCCCACGACCATCCTCCGCCCCGAATAACTGTACTCAGTGGGGCAAATTCATACGCAAAATCAGGAAATTCACTCCAGTACGTCCGGCTAATGACGTAAGGGGCCTCGCCCGGCGCGGGAGCACGATTGCTAATCAGTTCCATCTGAAGTTCATTCATGGTTTGAGCCAGTTGGTAGCGGTATGTCTCAGCCTGATGCTGAAAATCCCGGTACGAGGTAAAATCAGTTCCCGACAAGACCATTGAGACGGTTTTGATGGCTACATAAGGATTTATCAAGGCCGTAAGTTGGGTAAATCGGTTCTGCTGCTGATAGGTATGATGCAATGCCCGAAGGTGGCGGTTGTAGATCTCAGCACTGATCCTTTCCCCCTCACGCATCACAAAGCCACTGTAGTTAAAAGGTAGTTGATCGACCGAACTGACCTGATGAACGCTTAGCAACGAGTCCTTCAGGGCATTGAAGTGCGGATCGTCCGGGTTATGACTATCACCGATTTGAATCAATTCTTCCTCGGTACTGGCATCAAACTCAACCCGAGAGGGAGCAGGGTAAACGTAACCTCCTAGCGCCTGCGTAGTGCGGGGAAGCAGTATAACTAAGAATAGCCACACTGCCAGTAATTTAACTAGCGCAGCTTTAGAAGTTTTACTAGCGGCTGAAATCAATACGGTGATTGCGCTGGTAATCACCAAAAACAACGCATAGCTAATGATAATCCCCAGAAAGCGTAGCCACCCATCGGTCGTCGCCAGAATATCCCCCTCACTAAATAGCAATAGCAAGAAGGTCACCAGCACTACTGGAAGAAAAAATAAGAGTGCCAAGGCGGTTAATCCCAGTGATTTACCAACCAGTACCTCCCGCCAGCTTACTCCTTGACTCAGTATCATCCGCAGGGTTTCATGCTCCCGCTCGGCCGCCACAGCGGAAAAACCGAGAAAAAAGATAATGAGCGGTAAAATCACCTGAAGTAGCATCGCCAGGCTTATTTCCCCAAACCGTAGTAACCCAGTAGAAAAACTAGCCTCGGAAAAGTTAACTGAGTTTTGCTTGTGGGCTTCCAGAAACAGAGCATTCCCAGTGAAGCTTTCCAAGCCAAAATCAAACATGCTCAGCGGGTGCTTCAGACGGAAAGCAAAAGAACCGTAGTGCGCCATACGGTGCGGGTGCTTGTCAGGATTATTCTCCCAACTCTCCCGTGCGGTTTGCTGATAATGGGAACGAATATGGTTGTGCGTGGTATAGCTTTCCCATCCGCTGTACGCCGCGTAGGCTACCATCAATAGCCATAAACTCAAAATCGGATACATGACTCCCGAGCGGAAAGTAGATGACCAGAACTGCCGGGCAATTAATTGTGAAGTTTCGTTAAGCATAAGTTGGTTTAGGATAGATAGAAATTAGGGTAATACGATCTTTGATTCAATGATTAGGGTGAACCGCGGTTAGAATGACTTCGTCTTTCTGAATTCCGGGATACCCTTCCACTTCTCCCAAATTCTTTCGGTGCTGCGTAACGATTACTTCTAGTCCGTGGTGTTGCAGTTGGTTGGCTATTTCTTCCGGTTGATACAGGCTGAATCCATGCTGGGTGAAGGGCATCTGCTGCATGAAATCGCGGGAGCCAAAACCCAATACTAGTCGCCCACCCGGTTGCAGCACACGAATGATTTCTTGCAGGTGCGCGGTGAGCGGATGCCAGAAATACAGCGTATTGACCGATAGTATTTTGGTAAATTGCTGATCGGTAAAGGGTAGATGCTCAGAAGAGCCCAGGGTAAATGCTGCCTGGCCAGCCGTTACCCAAGACGCATTAATCCGTCTCGCCTCCTGTACCATGTCTTCAGAAATATCTAAGCCCGTGTAATGGATATTCTCAGCGTATCCACGCCCGACGGATCGCAGCAGTTCATCTACGTGCCTTCCGGTGGCCATACCGATTTCCAGCACGTGATCACCGGGGATCAAGGCGAGGGCATCCATCGCTTCCCGGATCATCGTTTGGTTAGATACCGCGAGTTTTTCCCCGACTTCAGCCGCTTTTTCACCGTGCGGACGGGATAGTTGCGCCGCTATTTCTTGTTCGTTCATGGCCTAGGAAATTGTTTGGGAGTAGTTATTCGGATAGCCGGGCACTAAGCACCTCCAAATCAGAAGGGGCAAACATCTCCGATGAGAATATCTTGTCGTAATAAATCTCCTTTAGTCCCTGATGGTAGGCGTACATTTCAGTAACAAACTCCTGGTGGCTCCGCCGATCTGTCTGCGATAGCATCGATAACTTCTCGTGTACCATCGCCGCTGGAGCTAGCCACTCCCAACGCTTTAGCAACTGATTGCGTTGGGCTACCTGAGCCTCAAACTGCTGCTTCAGCTCATTGGCTTCGACATCTAGCAGCGTAAAACTGGCGTAGTACCACTGGTTAAAATTAGCCGTATCTGCCGATGGAAAGTCAGGGTTTTCCTGATAGAAGCGGTCAAAAACGAAGGATTTAGGCATTTCCCAGTTTTTATCATTCAGGGTACGTACCGCGTGAATGACTTCAGCCCGGTTGGGCGGGGGTTCTTGAGTTGATACCAATAAGTTGAGTAAGGCCGGAGTGATGAGTGTAAAAATCAGCCAAACCCCTAAGCCCAGCATGGCACTAAGAGCCGCCGAGCGTCTTAGGCTAATCACCACCCCCATTAGTACCGTCCATAGCAAACAATACCCGTAGATGACCAGCAGCCAACTGGCAAACAAGCCAAATTGCTGAGCTAATGAAATGTCCTGTAACACAAACCCGAGAAGTAGCAATGCCGTAACGGTCAACAGTACAATGATGAAGCGTAGTAGCCCCTTGCTAAGTAGAATAGTCGTAAGCGAAATGGGTTGGGATTGCAACAAGGAAAGTGTACCACCTTCTTTTTCCCTGGCGTAGAGATTGTAGAACAACACAATGATCAACAGCGGAATGAGAAACACTAAGACGTAAGACAGGTCAAAGTTTCCAGTTAGCAGTTTCATCGGGTTGGCTAGCTCGCCTACGTTTACTTGCCGGGCTAAGTCAGTCACATTAAAGCCGTAGTACACCGGAAACAAATCCCGCTGCCCCAGACATAATCCGGCCAAAGGGGGTGCTTCATGGGTGAGGTAGTAAGTGAAGTGCTTGCTCCAGCCTACTCCGGTTGGGGATACGGCCTGCAGGTACTTTTCCTGGTTTGCTTCGTGGGTAGTATCCAACGTAGACCAGTACAGCAGGCTATCAAACTGCTGGCGTTCGTACTGTTGTACCTGAGCCATACGGGTCTGCTGCTTTTCAATCTCAAACTTACCGAAGTAGATACCGTACACGCCGGCTCCAAGCACTACCAGTAACAAAGCTTTCAAAATATTACTTCGCCAGAGTGACTTCCACTCGTACTGAAGAATGTGGGTGAATATTTTCATGCTTATAGTTTTGGTATTCGGTAGGCCAATTGGCTACCAATCAAAGAAAGGGCGACTAGCCAAAGTACCATAGCTGATACACTACGCCACTGCGTAGCCAGAATAGTAGCGGTACTGGGTAGCTCGTACCGAAAAGGAGGAATACTATCCCACATTTCATCCCCGACCTTATAGTCGGCGTAGGCCACCCCCGGTTTGTGGTTGAGCTCCATATCTTTGTTAAGCTGCTTCACGAAATCCCGGCGGTAGTTCTCCGCAGCGCGAGCAAAGGTGATGTGGTGAGTGAAATCCGTACCCGCTAAGGCCATCGAGAAATGACGAATCGCTAAATAAGGATTGAGAAAACCCATCCATTCTGATAGCCGATTCTGTCGCTGAAAGATAGACTCAACGCTGGAGAACTCCGCATCGTAGACCTGATCGGTATATTCTTCCCCTGCCTGCATGGCAATCCCACCCCAGTTAACCGGAAGCTCTTCTATGGTTTCCACCTCGTACTCCTGCAACACTTCTTCTTGAAGCGAAGCTAAGCGAACGTCTGAGGGGTTATGCCCATTAATGCCGTTTTTTACCTTATTCCGAATTGTTTCCCGAAATTCAAATTGGGAAGGGGCCGGGTACAGCTTATCGGCTAGGTTGGTCGTCGCTTTGGGTAGAAGAATGCAGGCTACTACCCACACTCCGAGGAAAGTTAACAGGGCCACCCCCGAGCTGCGGGCGAAGGCCGAAATCAGCACCCCCAGTATGACAAAGACCAAAAAGTATATGGCATAGCCTACGGTAAGAACTCCAAACTTGGTAGTTACTTCGGTATCCAGACTAGCCGACTGCTGGTTGAGCGTCAGATAAGCTAGCCCAATAATCGGCAAAAAGAGTAGCAGTACCATCCCATAAATACCTCCTACTTTGCCCCAGAAGAGTTTCGCCATTGACAATCCTTGGCCGTGAATCAGCCTCAGCGTCCCTTCTTCCCGCTCCTGACTAAAGGTGTTAAACGTTAGAAAAATGATTAACAATGGCATCAGCACCTGAAAGATCAACGCGGCGGTCATCTCACCAAAACGGGTCATGCCATTGCTATCCTGGGCACTGCTAAATAGCACCTCGTTCTGCTTGTGGGCTTCCAAAAAGACGGATACCCCCGTATAATTATCCAGCCCGACATCTAAAAAGCTAAGCACTGGTTTGGGCTTAAAGGCAAATTGTCCGTAGTGAGCCGCACTGTGGGGGTGCTTGTTATCCTGGTTAAGCCATTGCTCGTACATGGCCGATTGGGCGGCTGCCCGCTCTTGCCGAAGCTGTTGTTGCCCTTGCTTGCCTACCAGTACAGCAGTAAGCATTAAGATTAGTAAAATACCCCCCGACACTTGCAGTCGAATATCCCGCAGTGCAGTCAAAAATTCTTTTTTGATAATGAGGTTAAGCATAGACGGCAGATTTCATGGTTTCCAGGTATAATTGCTCCAGTTCGCCTAGGGAGATTTCGTTACTCTTGAGCGAGTGCACCAAACGACCTGCTCGCATGATGCCAATGTGGGTGCCTGATTCTTTGGCCCGAAAAAGATCATGGGTTGCCATCAGGATCGCTACTTGGTTCTCCCTCAGAGTAGCCAGGAGTTCGGCAAATTCGTTACTGGCTTGAGGGTCTAAGCCCGAAGTAGGTTCATCCAGCAGTAAGTTATCAGCTTGCTTGGCCTTAGCAATGGCAATACCTACCTTCTGCCGCATCCCTTTGGAGTATTTATTGACCCGGCGTTGGGTAGCTTCGGGGGGTAACCCTACGCCCCGGAGTAGTTCCTCAGCCGATGCTTTATCAGGTTTTTCTCCGCCTAATCCAGCGAAAAATTGAAGGTTTTCCAGTCCGCTCAGGGTGCCGTACAGGTTGAGGTTTTCGGGAATGTAGGCTAGGTGTTTTTTAACTTCCTGTCCCTGCGCTACATCCAGTCCGTTTACCTTAGCTTGCCCGGAGGTAGGGGTGATAAAATTCATGAACAGGTTAATGGTGGTCGTTTTTCCAGCTCCGTTCGCGCCCAGAAGGCAGTACACATCACCCGCAGCTACCGTTAGGTTCAAATCGGTCAGAGCCGGATGCTGATCATAGGTTTTAGATAGACTAATGGCTTCTAGCATAGGTATTTAGGTTAGGTAGAAAAAAATAATAGCCCATTCCCTGGCTACTTTCAGTAGGCTAAGGGGAATAAGAAGAATACTGAAGATTAAGACTGCAGAAGACTAGGCTACAACCAATGAGGAAGGATTATTCCCAAGTGAGTAGATCAGTCTTTCATAGCGCAACTGGAGGGCCACGTAGCCAGTGGTTGATACTAAATTCTTGTTGGATAGATTGGCGGAAAGATACTACATAAGTAGCGAATGGCTTGGGAAATGTTAGCGAGAAAAAGGTCAGGCTAAAAAAGGAAAGATGCTGATAAACATCGCATAATTCACAACCTGACACCAATTGCTCCACTACTGGATAATCTGTCATCCGTTTCATGCAGATATGGTCATGCTCGGCCATGTGCAAGGCAAACAGCAGTGGTTGCATTGCAAAGGATATGGCCAGCAGTAGAGCCACTATTTGGTGGTTGTGATTCACGAGAGTGAATATACCAAGTGCCCAATGGAATTGCAACAAGGTTGCGAAAATACGCTCAATTTACTACTTAGAGGAAAGTTACTAGCAACTGCTATTCGGTTAAAAGGTCATTACAGTTCTTCTTCTTGAATGAATTCATGATTGATAAACGCCCCGGCTCGGGTACCCGCCGCCGTAGCCATCGACACTGCCCGAAAAGGATCGGTACTATCCCCAGCCGCATAAATTCCCGGAACGCTGGTTTTCTGGAATCCATCTACTTCAATATGTCCCGCCTCGGTAAGCTGGCAGCCTAACTGCTCCGGTATCGGACAGTGCTGACGGAAGGCAGGTCGGGCGTAAAGCGCGTCTAGTTGATACTGATGACCACTGCTGCCTATTAGATAGCTAAGATGCCCCTCATTATGAACGATTTCCTGAACTCTATCATCTACAATGCTGACCTCTAAGCGTTCTACTTCCTCCCGATCAAACGTGACTGGGCCATTAGAAAAGATGGTTACCTGCGAAGTCCAGTGGCGAATCAGTCGGGCAAATTCATAAGCAATTTCACCGTTGGTTAGGATACCCGTGTTTTTCTCCTTTACCTCGTAACCGTGACAGTAGGGGCAGTGGATCACCGATATACCCCAGCACTCGGCAAAGCCGGGAATATCGGGCATGATGTCCTCGATACCCGTAGTAAATAGCAACCTTCGGGCTGAGTAAATATTGTCTGATTCGGTACGGATAGTAAAGTTACCCTCGCTACCCTCCACTGTAGTAACGCGATCGGTTTGGAAAGTAACAGTGGGATAATCCAGCACCTGAGCTTTCGCCTGTTCGGCAATAACCGCCGGAGGGTTTCCGTCATGGGTGATAAAGTTATGCGAATGAAGCGTTTGCCGATTGCAAGGCTTCCCGCTATCAATGATAAGTACCCTCCGTACTGCGCGCCCTAGGGTCATAGCTGCTGATAAGCCCGCGTAGCTACCCCCAACGATGATTACTTCATAATCGCTTTCCTTGATTATCATGATACTGCTTTTATGGGGTGTTTAGGGAATAGGCTAGCTAGTTGCCTGATACGCTCAAACTAGCCATCCCTATACCTACCTGATGTAAGAATACTTTCCGAGTCATAGCCCGTGGTGCCTGGCTACGATCTACTTGGGCGTTATTCTTCATATTTACGAACCCTGTTTCACGCAGTCGTTAGTATATGATCTTCCTTAGCTTAAAAGGCCACGTTCTCTTTTCGGTGAAAGCCCACCCGCATAATCACATCTACAGGTGAATCCAGCGTCAAGGTTTTTACCGATGATAAATCAGACAATCGAAGAATATTGACTTCCGTTTGGGAGGGTTCCAATACGTACAGAAACTCTGAGGAAGCTGATAGTACTCGCTCGGGTTCTTCCATGAGGCGCAATCGCTCTAGCTCCGTGGGTGCTTCTTTGCGAGCGTTTTCGTACTCCACATCCGGGGCAATCGCTATCACTTCTTGGGTCATTTCACTGCCTGTAGCGGCGTTAAACACCATTACCTCATCATCCGTTTTATGTAAGATAAGATAAGTGCCATCTTCACTAAAGAAGAACGATTTCACATCGTCGCCCTCGTAGAAACGAGTCATACTTTGGCTAGCCGGATCAATGCGGAACAGACCTTGCGCCCGAGCCCAGCCGTAAAACACATCCAGGTTATCGTGGCCACGTACTGTGCCAATCCAGTTGCCACTTTCCGCGTTCATACCTTCTAAGTTAGGAATCAAAGCCAGGGTACGGTCATTGTAGGCAGCAAGCAAACCATCGGTAGAACCAAATAGGGCCACTCGCCCATTAGAAGCATCTCCGTGAATACGACCAACCCGCACCGATTCATCATCTACCTGAACTTGCCCTTGTTCATCGACTAGTTTCACCATCTGCGGAAGAATATCTTCCATTGATTCGTCGCGGAAGGTAACCGCAAACAGGCCATTATCCAGACGCACCGCCGCCCCGTGGTGTTGAGTAGCCACCGGAATAACGGGGGGTTGGTAATCATTGAACTCTAACCGACTCTCTTCAATATGAACAATAGAACCGTCCCCATCGTTGAACAGCACAATATCATCGCCCGTAGCCGAGTAGTGAGTAGGAATCTCGGAAGCAACAACCTTACCTAGCCACTGAGCGGGATTCTCATGACCGTGGTCGTTGTGGTTAATAATACCTGAATCAAAAAAGCGGGTCTGGTTTTCACCCCGCTCTACCGATACCAAGTAACGGCCAGTAGGACTTACGTAGTAACGAGTAAATTCGCCTTGCGATAAAGTTTCATTTACCGTACTAGTAATCGTCTCGCTCATGGGGTTCATCACCATCATTTGGTTTCCGTTAGCCATCATAGCTAGGCGGATGTACTCTCCCTCGAGATCGGAAAAAGATTGGGAAACATCGGGAGCCGGATCATCGTCCGAGCAGGAAAAAATAAGCCAAGTTAGACTCAGTAGCATTAAGGATAGACGAAGATTTTTCATAGTGTTGATAGTTTTACTTTTATTTGCAAAAGTAGAAGTGCAGAATTACATTTGCAACAATGTTGCGTTAAATATTTTTAAGTAATTCTAGCAATTATCTATATTTCTGATACAGAATGCATGTCTATTTTTTAAAAATATATATTTATTACCATGATTATTGCATTATTATCAGAAGCAACTTAGTTGCGTATACTTCTGTATTTGTCTTTTTCTTGTCGTCCTCCGCCAGTTTAGCCCAGTCGTTTTCACTGCAAGGACAAGTAGTTGATGAGAATCTCCAGTCTATTGCCGGGGCTCAAGTAGAGTTATTGTCCTCAACCCAGCGACAATTCACCACCAACGAGGGTTTCTTCTCCTTCACGGTTCCCGCTGATACGCTCTACACGCTAGCCATACGCTCGTTGGGTTACATTGAGCAGCGCATCACAGTATCTCCATCGGCTACCCAGCCAGGTGTGGCCCAATCGCCTCAAATTCGCCTATTGCCCGATGCTAAGACCTTGGCCGAAATACAGATTGACGGAACCGCGATCCGCAGCACTTCTACGTCCTCCCAGGCAGTAACTACGGTTACGCGAGCCGAACTGGATCAAGCCACCGGAGGAAGTTTTGTGGATGCGCTCACTCCGGTAGCAGGCATCAACGCCATTAATACCGGGGTGGGGATTGCCAAACCAGTGATTCGAGGGATGAGCTATAATCGGATTATGGTGAACGATCAGGGCATAAAACAGGAAGGGCAGCAGTGGGGATCCGACCACGGATTGGAAATTGACCAGTTCGATGTGCAGCAGGTAGAGATCATCAAGGGACCCGCGTCACTGCGCTACGGCTCGGACGCAATGGGCGGAGTGATTAATATTTTACCCGCCCCTTTTCCCGAGGCAGGGCAACTTCACACTGAAATAAAAGGCATCTACCAGTACAACAATAATCTACGGGGAGTAAGTGCGGCGGCGGAAGGCAACCAGCAGGGCTGGCTCTACCGTTTGCGCTACAGTCATCAGGACTTCGACAACTACCGGGTGCCTGCCGACCGTTTTACCTACGCGGGATTTGAGCTGCCGATTTACGATGAGCGTTTACGTAACACGGCGGGGCAAGAACGGAATTTCGCTTTCACTACCGGACTGAAGCGGGCCTGGGGCCAGTCCACCGTAAAGATCAGTCGGTTTCACCAACGGGTGGGCTTGTTTCCAGGAGCGGTAGGTATTCCAACTGGCTACCAGCTCCAGCGTTACGATCAGCGACATAGTATTGGCCTACCCCGTCAGGACAATACCCACTGGAAAGTGCTGTGGAATACGCAATACGGTTGGGGTCGCTCTACATTGGAAATCGACGCGGGCTACCAGCATAACCGACGGTTGGAAGAATCACTACCTCATACCCAGAATGTGGGTCAAACAGTAGACGGTACGGTAGCGCACGATCTTCGGTTAAGAACCTATTCACTCAATGCCCGCCTCATCCAAGAAATGAACTCCCGGTGGATGGTCACCTACGGAGTACAAGGGCAACGGATGCAAAATGGCTACGGCGGGTTTGAATTTTTGATTCCAGCTTTCACCACCTGGCAAGGGGGTGGATTTGCTCTGGTCGAGTTTGCTGATTCGCCGACTAACCCACGCTGGCAGTTCAACGCTGGTTTGCGCTTGGATGGCGGACAGCACGATATTCTCGAGCACCAGCAACCCCTGTACGACGAGTCTCTTCAGCCTACGGGTGAGTTCGAGCAGCGTAATGCTGACCTCACTCGGCAATTTTCCGATGTCAGCGGAGCGGTAGGTGGACAGTGGCAACCTTCTTCTACTTGGCAAATGAAACTCAATATTGGTACTAGCTTTCGGATGCCCACTGCCATAGAATTAGCCTCCAACGGTGTCCATCACGGTACATTCCGTCACGAGTTGGGTAACCCCGATCTGCAATCGGAGCGGGGGTATCAGCTCGATTATTCACTTACCTACCAAAAAGGAAATCTCAGCAGTACGCTCACCCCATTTGTAGCTTACTACGACCAGTATATCTATCTGGCTCCCACTTCCTCGTTTAGCCGATTACCCTCAGGCAGTCAGCTCACCTGGGAGTTTCGGCAGGCCGATGCTACGTTCTGGGGGGGTGAATGGGTCACTAGCTACCAACCGTTCTCAGCTTTGAATGTGCAGGCTTCGCTAGAATACGTTTCTTCCTATAATCTTGATTTTCAATTGCCGCTCCCGCTCACTCCACCCTTCTCAGCACTGGGTGAAGTAACCTATCAGGTTGTTAGGCAACGAG
Organism: Bacteroidota bacterium; assembly: GCA_039198955.1. GTDB lineage: Bacteria > Bacteroidota > Bacteroidia > Cytophagales > Cyclobacteriaceae > Tunicatimonas. Next base: position 26,789 of record JBCCTI010000052.1, read on the forward strand.
GTTGGTTGCAATCGCTGGAGTTGCACGGCGATGTCCGCTGGGTAGCCGATCAAAACCGGGTAGACCGGAACGAACGAGCGACACCCGGCTACACCCTGATTGGTGGAGGGGTGAGTAGTCAATGGAGAATTGATGATACAGTCTGTAACCTGATGGTGCAGGTAGACAATGCGCTTAATACGCAATATCTGCATCACTTGAGCCGCTACCGATTACTTAACTTACCCGAACCGGGCCGCAATGTGGTGGTCACTTTGCGAGTTCCTTTGTCTTTTAACTCAAATTCCTAATCTTATGAAATATTACCTATTGGCACTGTTAGCTTCGGTTTTTCTAACTGCTTGTTCGGATAATGATACAAACGATCCTAGCAACGATCTAGATGCCCCAGTTTTTTCGGCGATCAGCCGTCCTTACACCCAGGGTGATCCCAATGTGGTCAAAATCCGGGGCGAATACATGGAAGTATTGCCAGAAAATAGTACCGAACTGTTACTACGAGGCGAATTGTCGGATAACCTAGCCCTCAGTGAAATGCGGATTGATATTCATAATTCGCAGGATGGGCATACCCATGCCCGTATCGAGCAGCGACTACCAGGCTTTCGGGTAGATGATGTGATTCAATTGAATAGTAGTAGCCACACGATTGATCAAAGCATTCGCTACGATGACCGCGACTATCTGGCTGGACCGTATCATGTGATATTACATGCCGTAGATGCTGCGGGTAATACTACCTCCTTTTCTGACGGCTCTAGTGTGGTCCGCAGCGTGTACTTGAAACGCCCCTACATGCCGCTAATCGCCCTAGCGGACGACCCGGACGAAACGCTGGAACAACTATCCGGAACCGCCGGCGATGAATTATCGGTGGAAGGGTACCTGGAGCAGCGACGAGCTGATCATGACTTTGCCATCACTTTCATCCGCACTTCACTGGTGCGAGACACCGACCGGGACAATGACACCGACTGGCAGGGCGACACCAGCTACGAAGCGATTTGGGGCGAATCCCAGTTTCTACGGGACAACACCGGAGCCATGCTGACCGGAGAAGCTCTTCCGGCCTTTACCAACGACCAGCTACCGATAGCCACCTTATTGGAAAGTCAACCTTACGCGCTGGCGGCCGATGATCACGAACGGGTGCTGCGGATTGAGGTAGAAGACGAAGGGGGAAATTTAGCCGTACGGGAGTTTACCATGCTGGTTAATTAGCATACGCTAATCATCAAAATTTGAACGCAACTAAGCTGCCATCTTGCTAACGGTTTTATATTATACTGTTGCGGTAATTTCAGTACGACAGCAAATAATACCATTCGTTTAATTCACCGACAATGAAGAACTACATGCGCCGCCAACATAAGGAAGATCGAGCGCGTATTATGAACCAAGTAGCCTAACTGGCGGGCTGTTCGCCCGAAGAACTGATTCTCTGCTGCAATACGACGGAAGCCCCAGATACCGTTATCATAGGTTTAGGTTCGAGAATGCAACCCGATGACGAAGCTATTATGACCGAATAGACGGATTCAGGTTGCAGTGCTTCGCTATGCGGGCCCGACGCTTCGGTCAATAAAATTATCAAACTGCCTTTCCATCCTCAGTCAGACGAAGAGATTGTTACCGCCTACGAAGAGGTGATCACCCCGAAAACTAAAGTGATCTTGGTCACGCACCTGATTAATACCACTAGCCAGATTTTACCCGCACGCAAGATTGCCGATATGGCCCTCGCGCGCGGGGAACAGTGCTGATATCCTAGCCCAAATAGGAGTATTGCGTAAAATTCAATTGCTTTCCTCTGATAATTTTCTTATCTATCAGGAAAAGTAAACCACAACATTATGAGCACATTATTATTTATTGGCGGTTTGGGCGGATGGGAAGTCCTACTAATTATTGCCATCGTACTGATACTATTTGGGGCAAAGAAAATCCCCGAGTTAGCCCGTGGGCTGGGTACCGGCATGCGGGAATTTAAAAATGCTACTACCGAGATAAAGAAGGAAGTAGAGCAAAATGACCACCAAGAACCTAAACAAACCGCACCTGAGCCAGCTAGCGAAGCACGTAAAACGGAAACTGAAAACCGAAACAAAGAATAATGAGTGATGAGTGATGAGTGATGAGTGATGAGTGAAAATTAATCGTTCCTCATTAATCATTGTGACGTTTCCACCACCACTGAAATACCACCAGTGCCCAGATAGTAGCGTGAACGTCGCCCGGACTAGCGGAAAACAGTCGTTGCTTTAACAATCTTATTTCATCAACGTCAAAAATTCCTTGTTCTTCTACGTAACCATCGGCGAGTAAATCACCAGTAATTGTACTCTTCAATTCGGTGCGGAACCAGCCCAGCAGGGGGACTTCAAAACCATGCTTGGGACGCTGGTAGAGTTCTGGGGGCAGCATATCCCGAAAAGCATCCTGCACAATGCGTTTTTTCATTTGATGGTTAATTTTGCTTTCTTCCGGCGACTGAAAGGCAAACTCTACCACCTCGTGGTCGAGAAACGGAACCCGCACTTCCAGTCCGTTCGCCATGGACATTAAGTCCACCTTAGTGAGCATATCATTCGGTAAAACTAACTGGGTATCGGCTAGTAAGAACTGATTGATACTTTCATCAGAAATAGTACTCAGCCAATGGTTACGCCGATCATCAGCCTGCTCAAACGCCAGTTGCTCCAATGACTGGCTACTTAACAAGCGGCTTGCCCGTTCGTCAGAAAGAAAAGTAGCCCACTGCCAATAGCGATCTCTGGGATTTAGCTGCATACCTTCCGCAAAGCGCTGAAACTGTCGAGCTTTGTTCGATAGCCAACCATTTCTAGACTTGGGCATTTGCTGCCACAGGGGTAAGCCTAGCTCAACTAATTTTTCCGGCCAGCTAGGGTGCATTGCCCGATAAGCTGCTAAATGTTTATTATATCCCGAAAAAATCTCGTCCGCCCCGTCACCCGAAAGGGCTACAGTTACCCGTTGCTTAGTTTCTTTACTTAAAATGTAAACGGGTAAGGCCGATGAGTCGGCAAACGGTTCACTCAGATAATTTAGTACATCGTGTAGATGGCGATAAAGATCGTCGTTGGTTAGCGAGAATACGGTATGGTTGGTTTCAAACTTTTCGGCAACTAGTTTAGCGTAGCGGGTTTCATCAAAGAATTTCTCATCGCGGTAGCCGATTGAGAAGGTGCTAAATGAATCTACGTGCTGTCGGGCTAAGCCAGTAATCACCGACGAGTCAATACCACCGCTCAAAAACGAGCCGAGTGGCACATCAGCTACCAATCGTCGCTGCACTGACTGATCGAGCAGCTCCCGTAAGCGTTGCTGCTGCTGTTCGTAAGAGAGATCAGCCACTGATTGATCCGATGAATTGATTTGGAGCTCGTAGTATGTATCTGCTCGCACTCGCTCTTCGCTGGCTTTGGCAACTTCTAAATACTGCCCCGGAAGCAGTTTTTTTACGTTCTGAAAAATAGTGTACGGTGCTGGAATGTAGTTGAGTTGCAGATAATGGTAGAGCGATGAATAATCCAGTTGTTTTTCTACCCCAAAAGTAAGCAGTGATTTCATTTCGGAAGCAAAGAAAAACTTATCTTCATCGGAGTAGTAGAGTAATGGTTTAATACCAAACCGATCGCGAGCCAACCACATTCGGTTTTCTTCGGCATCAAAGAAGGCGAAAGCAAAAAATCCGTTTACTTCGTTTAGTCCCTGTATTCCGTGATAAATTAACCAGTACAGTAAGACTTCAGTATCGGATTGGGAAATATAGTTGATGCCTTTTCCGTCTAGCCTCTGTCGCAGTTCTCGGTAATTATAAATTTCACCGTTGAAGACAATGGTGTAACGTCCACTAGCATCCCGCATAGGCTGACTACCTTCCCGCGAAGTGTCAATGATAGACAAACGACGGTGACCCAGCCCCACGTGATCCAGCAAATCGTGCTGCCCAAGATCGGGCCCCCTTGACTCCAAAGCCTCAGTAGCGGCAGCCAGCTTAATCATATGAAACTTGCCTAACTCATTAAAGGCGTACAATCCAGTAATTCCGCACACAATTACTCAGTTGAAGGGTGAAAGTTGATAATTAAAAATGACCGCGCAGCGGCCGCTGGTGCATGGAAATTAGTCATTATTTATTCATCATCAATCATTATTACACGCAAACTATCCGCTACCTCGGCAGGTAGCATAGCTTTTATCATGACTGAGGCAACTCCAGCTTGAATAATACCAATCTGCTCAGCAGCCTTGCAGGATAGGTCAATGATACGATGGGGATGATAAGGTCCTCGATCATTAATAGTGACGGTAACTTCTCGTTGGGTAGCTGGATTGATGACCTGTACCTTAGTTCCGAAAGGCAGATGGCGGTGAGCCGCAGTTAAACTATCGGGGTGATAGAGTGCGCCACTGGCGGTAGGTCTACCAGCGAGTGAGTTAGCGTAATATGAAGCCTTTCCGCTTTGAGTAAAATTATACGCAGGTTCTTCAGTTACCCAGGCTGAACACGCCAGCACTAGTAAACAACTTCCTAAAAACCATCCGTGTATTTTCATAATACAACCAAATTAGCAGTGAAACTTTAGTCAAACTTGGTTGTGTAGTGATGAATTGCAGTAAGCCTGTTTATGTATCTTTATCCAGGCGATAAAAAGCGGTGGGTTTACCCAGCTCAGTACGTTCTTCTACAAATTGCATACCTAACCGTTCGGCAACCTCTCGAGATGCAGCGTGAGGACTGTCGCAACTGGCAATTAGGTATGAGAAACCTAGCTCTTCAAATACATAGTCAATAACTGCTTTTGATGCCTCGGTAGCGTAACCTTCTTTGGTAGCAGTTTGTAGTAAGCCGTACAGTAGCTGTGGTTGATCTTCATCAAAAAAGTACCACAAACCTACGAATCCTAGGTACGTATCATCAGCCTTCCGAATGATTTTCCACAGCCCCCAATGATCGACTTGAAAATACTGTTCGTTTTGTTCCAAAATATCTTTCGTCTGAGCTTCAGAAATCATTTCATCGTCCCACAAGAACTCACGGACAAACGGATTGATAAACGTTTGGTGTAACAGTTCTCGATCTGTCTTAGAAAAAGGGACAAGTTGTAACCGGGAAGTGAGTAAAACTGGATACATCGTATGGGATCACACCCAACTGGGTTCATCTGTCAAAATTAGCTTTTAAATTTTGTTTGGCCATGGCTACAGTCTTATTTATCCGCTTCTGCCGGGTTTCGGGGCGCTTGGCACTGATAATCCACCACAAGATTCCCTTTTTGTAGGTAGGCGCAAATGCAGCGAAATAGCTTTCAGCACTAGGGTTAGCCGATAGAGCCTCTTGCAAATCATTAGGAATTTTCAGGGCTTCTACCGGATCGTAGATTGTCCAGTAGCCATTTTCTTTAGCCGCTTCAATTTTGGCTAATCCAGCTTCGGTCATACTTCCGTTTTCCAGCAATAGAGCCACTCGTTCTTTATTCAATTTACTCCAAGGGCTTTTTAGGTTTCGGGGCGAAAACAGTTGCTTAAACCGTTTATCATCTAGTTTGTTCGGGATACTATCAATCCAGCCAAAGCAGAGGGCTTCCTCCACCGCCTCGTCGTAAGTAACAGTAGGTTTATTGGTATTCTTCTTGTAGTAGACAAGCCACACTCCATCAGAGTTAGTATGATTTTCAACCAACCACGCTCGCCACTGCTGCCGAGTTTCGGGATAATACTGCGGAATGTCTTTACGAATAGCCATGCTAAATTTTACGTTTCTGAATCTTTTTTAGTCTCTAAATACTTCACCGATTCCTTAATTTCTTTTAGTTCTTGCTGAATGTCACGTAACACCGGATTGGAACTAGACAGATTCCGTAGCTCTTCTTCCCGTAATCCGAAGCGAGAATCCAGGTAGCCAATAATGATAGAACCAACGATGAATAGTACGAATAAAATCGGAATAGAGATGTAGATGTACTGAAAAATGAATTGCCCCAAGGATTGATCCCGGAAGGCTTCCATAAAAACGACACCAATCATAAAAAACTGAATGTAGCCAATATACATCCGAGCGCGATCAATGTACACTTTCCAACGGATCAGTGTAGGTTTGTTTAATTTAATGTGTGCTAGCATAGTGATTTCGTTTTTACCAAAATACGGCGAAATACCCGAAAATTATTTTATCATAAGTATCCTTTCTTTTGATTTCGTAACTTCACTTTCAAACAACAACTATGAGTACTAAAACTATTCGCTGGGGCATTATCGGAGTGGGCGATGTAGCCGAAGTCAAAAGTGGTCCGGCCTTCCAAAAAGTAGCAAACTCTGAACTAGTGGCGGTCATGCGACGCAATGCTGAAAAAGCGTCTGATTTTGCTCGTCGTCACCAAGTGCCTGAGTGGTATAATGATGCTACCAAGATGCTCGAGCAAGCCGATATCAATGCCGTTTACATCGCTACCCCACCCGATTCTCATCTAGAGTACGCCTTAATGGCGCTGGAAGCTGGGAAAGACGTGTATCTGGAAAAACCCATGGCGATGAGTGTGGAGGAATGCCAAACCATCAATAAAGCAGTAGCTCAAAGCGAACGCAAACTGGTAGTAGCCCACTACCGCCGGGCATTACCCGCTTTTCAAAAAGTGAAAACCTTGCTGGAAGAAGGAGCTATTGGCACTCCTAAACTAGCATTGCTACGGATTTTGCAACCCGCTAAATCATCCATCATCGCTCAAACGGAAACTAACTGGCGGGTACAGCCCGAAGTCTCCGGTGGTGGACTGTTCCACGATATTGCCCCGCACCAGATTGATTTGATGTTGAACTATTTTGGAAATCCAGATTTCTACGCTGGCGAATCCCTCAATCAAGCCCAACTATACCAAGCCGACGATACAGTGAATGGTACCATTATTTTTGAGAATCAAGTTTTATTTCAAGGAACCTGGTGTTTTTCAGTGCCCGAAGATTTCGCTCAAGAGGAAGTACAGATTATTGGCAGTGAGGGAAAAATCACCTTCACTTTCTACGGCAGCAAGATTCACCTTCAGCAAGGTGAGCAGCAGCAGACTTTTTCGTTTGATCATCCACCCCACATTCAGCAACCCATGATTGAGGAGGTAATCCGCTACTTCCGGGGAGAAGTTGAGAACCCTTGCACTGGGGAAGTTGGAGAAGAAGTAATTCGGATTATGGAGGCTTTTACGTTGTAAACTTTGCGGTTTTTGCATTTCTGATTCTTCTAGCCGAGCAATATCCAGGAAGTATTCTCCCTGCATTCGCTGTGCTTGGTTATTTCTTCAAATACCACCTCCTCCTGCATAATTCGATTTGGTTGTATTTCCCTTTCCAACACAGTTACAATGATTCGGTTTAAGTTTATTCCACCAAACGCTATTAACCTTTGGCACGAAACTGGAATATGTAGGTAGTAACTTCAACTATACTCATTATGAAACGAGCTGCACTGGCTGTTGCTTTATTAGTCGGCTTAACCATATTTTCTGCCGAGACCTCGGCTCAATTCACTCGATCAATCTACATCCACCCTAACTTTGACCAACTCGCCCAAAACCATCAAACCCTAGCAATTATTCCGCTCGATGTTACGGTAAAACTTCGCCCCAAGCAAATGAGGGAAATGTCAGCCGAAGACTTAGACCGTCTGGAAGAGCAAGAGGGGGAGTCAGTGCAAAGCGCCCTACACTCGTATTTTTTGAGAAGAAAGTCCAGACATAACTTTGGGGTTGATTTTCAGGACGTAACCCGCACCAACGCGCTATTGGCGAAAAACGGTATTACTTACGATGTCTTGGGTGAATACATTACCGAAGACTTGGCTGAAATGCTAGGGGTAGACGGCATTATTTCTGGTATTCTCATCACGGATAAACCTATGTCGGAAGCAGGAGCAGTAGCAATAGGAGTGCTATTCGGAGTTTCTACCCCAACTAACTCAGGTAAAGTAGCCGTTAATATTAATGATGGTGCTACGGGAGAACTACTGTGGAAATACGAAAAAGCCCTATCCCGCGATTTGGGCAGTGATACTAACCAGATTGTCAATGCCCTGATGCGAAAAGCCTCCCGTAAGTTTCCTTACATTGAGCGATAGTTTGCGGTAAGCACAAAACTTCGAAAACCGCGAGCCTCCCGTTATCACTGGAGGTTTTTTTATTTTTTTGGAACAGGTTACCTACGGTAAAGATTATTACTTTTAGGTTTATTAATCGCACCAAAGAACCTAATCATGTACAGCGTAATTATCCGCGATCATATGATGATCGCCCATTCATTAAACAGTGAAGCTTTTGGGCCAGCCCAGCACTTGCACGGGGCTACCTACGTAGTAGATGCCGAATTTAAGACTGAGCACCTGGATGAAAATAATATCGTCATCGATATTGATATCGCTACTAAAGAATTGCAGAAAGCCCTAGCCCCGCTCAAGTATCAAAACCTAGATGACCTCAAGCAGTTTGAAAACAAACTAACTACTACCGAGTTTCTCGCCAAGTACGTTCATGATACTATCAGTGAGGCCGTTCAGAATCGGTTTAGCGGCAGCTTGAAAATCACACTGGGCGAGTCACATGTGGCCTGGGCTACTTACGAGGCTCCGATACAATAATGCGCCCACCCTGGTACTTTGTGCTGCCGGAAGAAAGACGCCAGCCTTCGGGTGGGAATATTTATAATGAGCGTATTATTCAGGCACTCCAGCAAGTTGGGCAGTCAGTAGAAATTATTTCAGCAATTGACTATCCCCAAGCTGTTCGTCGAGACCAAGAAGGTGTTTATTGGGTAGACACCCTGATCTTAGAATCTATCCGGGAAGTGTTATCACTGCAACCATCGCGGGCGCATTCGCTGCTTATTGTTCACCATTTGGAGAGTCTCGCCCCAGCTCAAAATCAGTCGGCTGAGAAGCCATTGGCACAAGAAACACCTTTTTTACTATGGTTTCAGGGCTTTCTGGCTACCAGCACGTTTACTCGGGATTATCTGCGCCAGCGGGGATTATCCCAGCCAATCATTATCGCTGAACCCGGTATTGATAATCCTAACCTAGCTATTTCTGATCGGGATACTGAGACGGTTCGTGCTTTGATGGTCGCTAACCTGGTAGAGCGAAAAGGCGCTCTTCCCTGGTTGCAGTGGCTAGCTGATTCGGTACAATCCTCTGATTACTTTTTCCTAACCATTGTCGGAAGAACCAACATTGAACCTAATTACGCCCAAGCCTGTATAAATCTGGTAAAAAAGCATCCACTACTTGAGTCATTAGTAAATTTTTTGGGAAGCCAACCGCCGTCGCGTATGTCCAGATTCTATGAAGAAGCCAACCTGTTTATTTCTACTGCTCAAATGGAAACCTTCGGCATGGCCTTGCAAGAAGCCCGCCTTTACCGGCTACCTATTCTAACTCTAGACGGTGGCTACAGCGCCCGGCACATTGCACCAGGAGAAACAGGTTATGTCTTTAATGATATAGCTTCATTGGGCGATTTTTTTCTGGATGCGGTGCAAAAACCCCAGAAATTCGCTACTTTATATGAGCGTGCCCAGCAGCCCTCCCTCTCCTACCCAAGTTGGGCGGATACTGCTCGTTCGCTCGTTCAGCAATTTGATCAACTCTTCCGTTATGCACCTTGACTACAACGACCCAATTGCCTGGCTCGATCACCGCTACCCTTGCGACGTTCAGGCGCGGAATGCCAGTATTGAAAAGAAATTTTTTTCCTTTTTTAAACCACACGCATCAGTACTGCATATTACGGATGTGGGAGCGGGTACAGCTACCAACGTCTGCTATTATTTTGATAAATTCAAGCACCAGCAAGAGTGGACATTGATTGAACGACATGATTTTCTACTGCAAGCCGCCCGGAAACGACTGAAGAAGTTTGCCGAAAGACGAGGATATCTCTGGGATGAGCAGTCGGACCAGGCTCAACTCATTGACAATGATAAGCGGGCCATCATCCGCTTTGTGACCGGAGATGTTCATTTTCTGGAAGAATTGACGGATATGGAACAGACCGATGTGTTGGTCGCCAACGCATTCTACGATCTGGTCTCATTCGATCAGTTTGATGCATTGATTAAAAAAATTGCCCAAAGCAATATTGCTTTTCTGTCAACGCTCAACTACTACGAAACCTCATTTTATCCGTTTCAGGAGGAAGACCATCAGATTATACGTTGGTACCATATGCACATGAAGCGCCCCCAGCCCTTCGGTATTGCCATGGGTGCTGACTGCTGCGAAGAAATGCTAGATATACTAACGCAGCATCACTTAATGATCGAGCAGGAAAGTAGTCAGTGGCGCTTGAAGCGAAGTGATACGACAATGCAGCACTACATCCTGCACTTTATTGAGAATGCACTAGGCGAGTTGAATTTGACTTCAGAAGAACAAAATCTGTTCAGCCAGTGGCTGAGTATCCGTAAAAAGCAACTACACAATCGCTCTTTGGAAATTATTGTCGACCATAACGATATTTTTGCTACCGAATAGAAGGCTTTATCCACGAGCCACGAAGGTCTACTGCAAAAGAATACAGAATCATCACAATAGCGGCAACAAGGCAGGGAATGTATGCCCAAACGGGAAATGCAAACGGGGCTAATAACGTACCCATCATCCACATCCCAACAAAGCGACGGCGGAACGAATAGTCTACTGGAGTAGGAGGTTTATCGACGTAAGCCAAAACAATTACGTAACCGTAGCGCAGTAATCCGGGTAGCAAAACCCAGCTACCGGCTAGATCTAAGCCAGCTATTATTACCCCAAAAGCCAATACAAAGAAAGCATCAGTTTCTTTATCAAACACATCGCCAAACTCGGAAGTGATTTGATACTTACGAGCGTAATATCCATCCAGGCCATCGAGTACTAGCACCAAAATTCCTAAAACTAAAATTATGTACGGAGGCAGTGACTCGCAGAAAATACTCAGAGCAGCGATGCCCAACCACCGAAGCCCAGTCAATGCGTTCGCTACTCCGCCAAAAACACCGAATATTTGCCATTGCTCCCGATGCCAACCTAGCCAAGCTATGGCACTAATCAGTGATAACCCGACATACCAACTCACTGAATTGGTAAAAATAAAGACTAAGGCAGCCAAAATCATCGCCAGGGACAGAAACTTGACGCTCGTCTCCAGCGAACGTGGAGCAATAGTAGGTTGAATCATCGGAGGTGTAGGTGTAAGTTGTGCAGTGTAAAGTACGTCCGCTGGGCGGAAAATGCAAAATTATCGGTGGTACTTCGTCCTGATTAACACAGTATAGCATATTCAGAATTTCTTATCCACACGAACGTCAGCGCATCGGGAAGCACTCGAGATAAACATAAGTACTAAGCTTATCTGTAACAAGTCACCCTGCTGTATATCAGACTGGAAAATATGGTTTATATTGCCGTGAGTCCGTACAGACCGCGAAAGAATTTATCAAAAAACAACGCACCACATTGAAGTATAGCTTGAGACTACGATTTATCATTACAACACTTTCGTTTATCGGTTTGCTAGCGATTACACTGAAAGATACCGATCAAACCTTATTATTTGAAGACTTTAGCAGCGATACTTCTCCTTTTTTCCAGTACGGCTCAACGGGTAAACAGTCCGATTTTAAGTGGAAAATGGGAATTAGTTCTCCTACTGAACCAGGCACCAGCATACTATCGTTTAAAATAGATCCCGAAGATGCTGCGGGTGCGAGTCGGGGCCCAGAAATCATTTCTAACGACTTTACCTATTTTGGTTCGTATGCTGTCCGCCTAAAGGTACCTGATGTCAAAGAGGTGCAACCCAATGTGGGTGCAGTAGTAGGTTACTTTACTTACCACGTTGATAGTGCTGAAGGACTGAGTGAAGTAGATATTGAGTGGCTCATTGCTGATCCGGAAATTATCTACGTGGGGACCTGGACTGGTGAGCCGGGAAAACTTCAGAGAATTGGTCGAGCGATCAACTTGGCCAAGGGAATTATTTACAGTACTACCTCTCGGGTAGGTCATAAGGGAACCCGTAGCCCATTGATTGGTCTTCAAAGTCAACCGGAAACTATTCCGGCAATTGAGGGCTATAATGCTTCTCTTCGGTTTTACACCTACGGATTTGACTGGTACCCCGATCACCTAAGGTGGTGGATGATCCATCCTACTAGTGCTGATACAGTTGTCTTGTGGGACTACCAAGGCTCCTCGCTTGGAATACCCCAAAACCGTTCTCGGTATAGGCTCAATTTCTGGCACACCAATGATTGGGCGGTTGAAACCAACCCAAAATCTATTGAGAAGCCTCTTCAACCGTACGAAGTAGAAGTAGACTGGATGTATTATAAGCCAATGTGAGACCTGATTGAGTCCAGGCATATCATTTCATACTTCCCTTCTCAAAATCTCTAGCGGTGGGTTGTTGACAATACTACGACTATTAGCTAATCCGATGAGTACAGTTAGCCCAGTGATAGCTAGATATACTAGTAACACAACGAGCACCGATGGAGTAAACGGAGTTTCAAAGCTGTACTGCGCCAGTAGCCATCCGCCGAGCAGGGCGATGCCGATTCCGGCTAACGAGGCTAGGCTGCCTAAGAAGAAATACTCCAGCACATTAATACCGAAAATCTGCTTACGGGTTGCTCCGATGGTTCGCAATAATACACTTTCTTGAATCCGCTGGTACTTGCTGATAATGACCGAACCGATCAGTACGATGATTCCAGTCACAATACTAAAGAAGGCCATAAAGCGGATGACGAAGGCAATTTTATTCAGAATATCATCTACCGTCTGTAGAATTAGCTTTAGGTCAATAACTGATACGTTAGGGTACTGCTTCACGACAGCTTGCTGAAAGTCAGCAGCGATTTGGTCAGATTCTACTCGGGTAATGATGACGTGGAACTTCGGAGCTCGCTCCAGCACTCCCGTAGGGAAAAGTACCAGAAAGTTGGTTTGTACCCGTTGCCAGTCTACCTTGCGAATGCTGCCTACGTAAGTGTCAATCAGCGCACCCTGCACATTGAAAGTAACTTTATCGCCAATATCTACCTGCATGGATTCTGCCAAGCCATCTTCCAGCGAAACAAAAATAGAATCATTAGGACTGTCTACCGAACTGATCCACTCACCCCGCACAATTTCTTCAGAATCGATCAGACTATCGCGGTAAGTAACCCGATACTCCCGGTTCAGCACCCAGTTCCGTACCTGATCGGTAGTATCCTCCTTGATTTGAGTAACAGTTCGCCCCTCCAAACCGCCCAACCGCATAGTAACCACCGGAACCTGCTGAATGAGTGGTAAATCGAACGATTGGGTAAGTTGCACTAGCTCTTCTTCCTGATCGGATTGAATATCAAACAGTACCATATTCGGCTGATGCTCACTTCCGGTGAGGGCAACTTTGTCTATGAGCACTTGCTGCACGAAAAACAGTACCCCAATCAGGGCAGTGCCCAAGCCAATGGTAACGATCAGCACCAGCGTTTGGTTGTTAGGACGATACAAATTAGCCAAGCTTTGTCGCCACAAATAGCTCCAGCCCGTCGGGAAAAATTTCCTCACCGCCAGCATTAACAAACGAGCCATCCCACCCAAAATCAGAAAAGCGATGAAGGTACCGCCAGTAAATAGTAAGGCATCTAACCAATTATTTAGCTGTAAGAACGAAAACAGAAAAACGAAAACGGCGATCAGACCAAAGACTAGACCCCGGAACAAGTCCGGGGAGGACGAATCGGACGATTGATCGCTCTCAAAAGAGGCTCGCAGAGTTCGTAGTGGCGATACTTTCCGAACCGATAGCAACGGTAATAAAGCAAATAATACGGCGATTAGCAATCCAGTTATAACTCCCTGAAAGATGGCTGACCACGAAAGAGCAATGTCTACTTCTACCGGAATAAAATCAGCAAACAACTCCGGCAGCACAAACTGGATAGCCGTTCCCAATGCTGCTCCTACAATGGCTCCAAGCAATCCCATTATCGTAATTTGAACCAGGAAAATCCAGACCCCGTAAGAACCTTTCCCGCCTAGGCAACGCAGGACCGCAACCGAGAGCACTTTTTCCCGCAGATAAATATGCACCGCGCTGGCTACGCCCAAACAGCCTAGCAGCAGGGCGATGAACGCCACTAAATTTAAAAACCCAGTCAGGTTTTGGTAGCTCTCGCCAATTTCTTCTTTGCGCTCTTCGACGGTATCAAAACGAATTTCTTCCTCTTCCAAAAATGGCTCAATCGTTTCTTCCATCAGTTGAGCTACATCGGCTCTCTCCGGAAATTTGAGGTACAGCTTGTAGTTAACCCGACTACCCTTTTGTAACAATCCGGTTTCTTCTAGATACGAAAGCGGAATGTAGACCGGAGGGGCTACCGTAGCGGCAATACCCGGTTGACCCGGTACTTTATGAATGCTGCCATCTAGCGTAAAAGTAAGCTCACCCACTTTGATTGGATCACCCGCCTGAGCATCAAATTGCAACATCAAAGTATTGTCCGCCAAGGCTTCCTGCCCAGCTCGGAACGCTCGACTCGCTTCTATTGGCTGCGTTTCAATGGCTCCGTAGTAGGGAAACTCACCTTTCAGTGCCCGAACCTGTACCAATCGCGTTCCCCCGCTTTCGGGAAAGAGCACCATTGAGGCAAAACTCACCTCCTCGGATATTTCTGCTTCTAAGGAGTCAAAAAAGGTTCGCACCGTGTCGGTTATCGGAAAGCGGCTTTCCACAACCAGATCAGCCCCTAACAACTTTTTTGCTTCACCATCAATCTCTCGTCGCATATTATCGCCAAAGGAGTTAATAGCGACTAATGCGGCAATGCCCAGCACCATACTACTCATAAACAGCAATAAGCGCGAGCGGTTCTTGCGACTATCCCGCCACGCCATCTTTAAAAACCAGGAGAAGTTCATTTTATACTAGTTGAAAGGGGATAATTGAAAATTGATAGTGAGCAAATTGGCATTAATAAATTATACCTTCAAAATCTCTTGCCAAGGGCTCTGAGGGATACCAGAATCAGTGTTTGATCACTCTACTGGCATTTGCCCATTCATTGCGATTCCAATGAGGATGCTCACCACCGATTTTGCTGATTTCCAGATCAGGGTCGTTAGATTGTAACATACAAATTAATCGCTGTCCTACGAGCAGCCATTCCCAAGCAACTGCTGAAATCATATCTAATATTCCCTCATTAATATCTTTATTATCCGAGTAGAAAACGTCAAATCTTCGGAATACGATGGCTAAACCTCGGTATCGCCGATCAAACATATCATCTAAACAATCTTTAAAAGCATTAAGATTTTCTCCGTAGTATTCTGGAAAATCAAAGCTTTCGTGAATATGCTTATGAGCTGTTTTTGAAGTCCAATTAAACATATTCATATCAACAACCTGATACCTCAAATTGTACAGCCCATCTATATCTTCGTTCAGTATGTCCTGACTAAAATATTTCTTTATTGGTCCGTCACGGAGAATTTGCCAATCTAAACTTTCACTTTCATCATAACTGCTATTGCGACTTGCCATCTCTCTTTTAAAAGGTTATTGGTTTATTGTTTGTACCATTCTTCCTCATCTATTTCTACGGTAGAGTCTCGAGCAATCCCTTTAGCGTCTCGAAGTGATTGCCATTTATCTACTTGCTCTGGTTTTATGGAGTTGAGGATTTTCTCCTGAAGAATAATTACCTCCACTTCAGCATTTTCAAATTCTTCGGGAAGTTCAACCGTCAGAGTACGGTCAACTACTTTCTGTTTTGTCTTGTAAGCTTCCATATGTTCTAAATTATACCGCTTTCTGATTCACAACATTTTCTACCAGCCGATCTTCAATCAATCGTCCACCTTTGATGCGAAGGATACGCTGGGTTTTCTCGGCTAATGCCAAATCGTGGGTAACGATGACTAGTGTAGTTCCTGCCTCGCGGTTGAGGTCAAAGATTAGAGACTCGATATGCTGCCCAGTTTCTTCATCTAGGTTACCAGTCGGTTCATCCGCAAATAGAATTTTTGGTTGGTTAGAAAATGCCCGGGCAATGGACACTCGCTGCTGCTCACCTCCCGAAAGTTGGCTGGGATAATGGTGCTGCCGATCCGCCAGCCCTACTTTGTCCAGTAAGTCTAGCGCGTAGCGACTTACATTGGTTTTACCTTGTAACTCCAAGGGAACCATCACATTCTCCAATGCCGTAAGCGTAGGCATCAGATTAAAACTCTGAAAGATAAAGCCTACGTGTTTTCCCCGTACTTCCGCTCGCTCGTCTTCATTGAGATTATCTAAGGTCACTCCATTCAAAATTACTGAACCAGCGGTTGCTCGGTCTAATCCAGCGCATAAACCTAGCAAGGTAGTTTTTCCACTACCCGATGGTCCGACAATAGAGCAGGTTGCGCCCGCTTCTAGAGAAAACGAAACATCGTGTAGCACGGTAAGCTGCCGACTACCACTTTGGTAGGTTTTACTGAGATTTTGTATTTGTAGGATACTTGACATTAGCGATATACGTCTTTTCGGTGGTTGATTCTAATTACCGTGACAATAAGTATGTCGTCTTGTATTGTGTACACAACTCGATAGTTACCTGCACGAATTCGGTAAAGATTATCTGATTTTACTAACTTTTTGCAGCCGTCGGGACGAGGGTTATTAGCTAACATCCTCACCTTATCTCGAATTGCCTCTACGTCCTTCAGAGGTATCTGGCGGAGAGCTTTTGCTGCTTTCTTTTTAACCTTGATTTGATACTTCGCCACTCTCCTTCTTTTCTTGAATGATCTCGTTTATTGTTTCTTCAAAGTCGTACTCCTCTTCATCTTTACTTTCCTCATAAGCGATTATGTCGAGCAAATCTTCCAAGTATTCTCCATATTTTTCCAGATCAATCACGATGGCTTTTTTGTTTCCATCGTTGTCAGTTAAATAATTAATACCTTCCATTGTTTTATCGTTTATATAGAAACACTTTGAACAGTGTTATTAGTTAAGTTACGGTAAGTATCAACAAAAGATTTTACACCTATGCGATTTGCTGCCTTAGTTTTTATTTGGTTAACTGCTTCTATAAGCTTTTCCTGTCAAACTTCTACCGAACAGACTTCAGCCGAAACTGATTCACCAACGGTTGAAACCAAAACGGCTACTGAAGAGGAGACGGATAAACCCGTCATTTTATTTTTCGGTAATAGTTTAACGGCAGGTTACGGTCTTGATCCTTCCGAAGCATTCTCAGCAGTGATTGAAAGAAAACTAGATTCATTAAGCCTAGATTATCAAGTGGTAAATGCTGGTTTGAGTGGTGAGACGACCGCCAGTGGCAACACCCGATTGGACTGGGTACTGGAGCGTCAGCCGGTGGATATTTTTGTGTTAGAGTTAGGTGCGAACGATGGTTTACGGGGCATCAGCCCTGAAGAAACTCGCAAGAACCTAAGCGCAATGATTAATAAGGTACAGGCAACATATCCCGAAGCTCAAATTATTCTGTCGGGTATGATGGTACCACCCAACATGGGACCAGAGTACGCCGCCGAATTTCAAAAAATATTCCCTGAAGTAGCTGATAACCAAGAAGTAGCGTTGATACCCTTTCTGCTAGAAGGTGTAGCGGGAGAGCCGGAACTTAATTTACCCGACGGCATCCACCCCACCGCCGAAGGTCAGCAGATTGTAGCGAATAATATCTGGGGAGTGCTCTATCCTTTGTTGGAAACCGAAAGTTAGTTTGCCTCAGCCTGAGATGCGTTTCTTGCTTGCCAATCATCTTCCAGAATAGCGTATTCATAGTTATCGACCCATTCGCCCCGAATAGGTAACACTTTTCGTTTATTTCCTTCCCGCTGCATTCCCACTTTCTCTAGTACCCGGGCGGAAGCGATATTTTCGGTAGCGCAGCCAGCTTCAATCCGATGCAGGTGTAACTCCTCAAAGCTAAACCTAAGTATTTCATTCAAAGCCTCGGTAGCTAGGCCCTGTCGCCAAAATTCAGGGAGCAGCTTATACCAAACCGTACCCAGACGAAACCGCGCTGCACCCAAATCGAGAGCAATCAGTCCAACAAATTTCTTTGACTTGGTATCAGAGATTCGCCAAACGAAGTGTTGATTGGGTTCATTAAGCTGTTGCTGAAGCCAATGTTGTACCAGCTTGCGGGTCGCCGCTTTATCCTTCGGAATGCCCAATGTATTATAACGATCGGTTTCAGCTATGGAATGTAGATGGTGGATTTCGTCCAGATCGTCTAAAGAAATTATCTGTAAGGAAAGTCGGGCGGTGGTTAATTTAGTTAACAATTAGATGGAGCTGCTTTAAGTAATTGAATGCGAATAAAGGGAGGCATTCTAATTATTTTTTCCATATTTTCTTAATCAGTTTCAGTGGTTTCAAATCAGAAAAGTTGATTTCTGAATTAGGAACGCTGATTTTCTTTCCAGTGATCAGCCTTTCTCTCTCATATTCAGCAATTTCAGTTTTCCAAAGCTCTTCTTCGCTAAGAGGTTGAACTAAATCCAACCCTCCCTTATGTGGATATTGAATATAGTTTTCAGGAGGAGTTGGTAATTTTTCTTCACACTCTTTAGAACATAGATTAGCCAAGAGAGGCACTGTATCAGTCCCAATCCTCAAGGTGATCCAAAGCTGATTAGTCTCTCTATATGTCATTTCTTTTTTGCACACACTACACCTTAGCACTTTACTATTATATCGTACCGGATTGTGTTCTAAACGAGGAAAATTCTTGCGAGTCTTGAAATTTCCGTAGAGTGCGCGTGTACTGATTCGACTATCCTTCAGATTTTTGCATTTCGTTATTTCATAGGGTAGCCAGTGTAAATCGTAAGAAGTATAGAGGTCAAGATACTCTAACGAATCCATCTGACCAATCTCTGGTGGAAGTCGCTTTAATTTACTCCCATAAAGCCCTACACTCTTAACCTTTTTTAGCCTTGAAATTGATTCTGGTAAAGTGTAAATCTGGAAAAACAAGTCATCCCCGAGCGCCTCGCTTGGCACAAATTCGTCTGACCCACTTGCTGCAATTTGATCAATGTAGTCACATAAAGCTCTCCAAGCTACCGAGTTTTGGTCTTGTACGTCATTCAGTATCTTAGATATACGATCGTTCATACTAGAAATTCATATCACTGAATCAACTCTAGGCGATTTTTTAGCGTACGAAGACGAACGAATTGGTCACCATCAAAATCCTGCTCACTGAATTGGTGTTCTACTAGCTTCTGGTGAAGCTCCTGCATTCCTTTTTTCAGATTGTATTCCAATTGAAAATCAGGTAATACTGAATTGAGTAGATCGAAATTCACTTTGTAGTTGCGAGGATCTTCGCCCACCTCTCCGGTATAGACAATTTCGGCTTCAGGTAATAGTTTTTGCACCTCGTCCGCCACGTCTCTCACCTGATAATTTTCTTCGTTACCGCCTACATTCACAATCAGATTATGCACTTTATCACAAGGGGCTTCGCCTAACGCCACAAAAGCCCGGGCAATATCCTTACAATGAATCAGCGGACGCCAGGGCGAACCGTCGCTTTTAATGGCAATATTTCCTTTGGATACCGCACAGGCCAGCAAGTTGTTCACTACCAGGTCAATCCGCAGCATGGGTGAATGTCCGTAGGCAGTGGCATTACGTAAAAAGGTGGGCGAGAAGTTTTCATCAGCCAAAGCCGAGATGCGTTTTTCCGATTCAATCTTAGATTTGGCGTAAGCGGTGAGCGGGTTCACCGGATCGCTTTCGTCCATATCCAGTTTAGCTCCTTTGCCGTAGATAGAGCAGCTGCTGGCAAACAGAAAACGGGGCACTCCGGCTTCTTTGGCTAACTCTGCCAACTTTACCGAACCTTCCAGATTAATCTGATACGTTAGTTCAGGGTCAATATCCCCCATCGGATCGTTAGACAAAGCAGCCAGGTGCATCACTGCATCGTAGCCTTGCAAATGTTCTACTGAGAGATCGCGCACATCGTAGCTATGCTGTTGGTCGGGTAAGGTCACTTCTTCCCAAGCCGTTCCCTGGTACAGATTAATATCATAGCCGGTAACCGTATGACCATTTGCTTTTAACAATGGTACTAGGTGAGCACCAATGTATCCGTTATGTCCGGTGACTAATACGTTCATGGTTTGTTCTTTATCATATGAAAAATAGCCGTAGCCTCTTCTTGAAAACGTTGGGTAAGGGAGTAGTTAATGATTGATTTTAGCTTCTGGGCACTTACCTGTAAATCATCGGGGTACTGAGTGGTATCCTGCTCATTGGTGGTAATCGGTAGTTGTTCGCCGTACTCTTTCTGATAAGCGGTTTGCACTTCCTGGGCTATATCCAGCATAGAGAAGGTTTGCTCACCGCAGATATTGAACGTATCATTCGAGGCTTGAGGAAGTTGCAGCACCTTTTCTACAATCTGGCAAACATCACCCATCCAAATGAAATCGCGGGTAGCTTTACCGTTTGATTTGAGCACAATCTTTTTTTCGGTAGCGGCCATCTGCGCCAGATCGTTCAATACCAAATACCACTTAGAAGAATCATAGTCTTTCGGGCAGCCGTAGCTATTGGTGAGCCGAAAAATAGTGTAGGGCAACTGCTGGTTGGCGTGAAATTGCTTCACATAATATTCAGCGAACAAGTGGGTGGTTCCGTAATCGTTTTTAGGTTCAGGCGGTAAATCCTCCGTAATCAATCCGCTTCCCTTACCGTAAATCTGAAAAGTAGAAAAGTAAACGAAATGCGGCTTGGCCTCCGCATAACCAGCAAAATGCTCCAGCAAATTGCGGGTGCCCAACGCATTCACTAGCAAGGCATCCCGGGCAAAATTAGGTTTGAAATAGTCATTAACACTAGCGGTATGCACTACGGCATCAAACTGGTACGGGCTCAATGCCGAACTTACTTGTTCAGGGTCAGAAATATCGCAGGTGATGAACTTGAAACTAGCTTCGGACAGAATATTTCGTTGTCGGCTGGCTAGCACATACACTTCATAATCCGACTGTTGGGCAAAGTATTCAGTGAGCCAACTGCCCAAATTGCCTAGTCCGCCAGTGATAAGTAGCTTCTTCATAGAATCACCAAATTTTCCACTGAGGGCTACCCTCGTTCCACATCGTTTCCAACGCCCGCTTATCGCGTAAGGTGTCCATGCACTGCCAGAACTGATGATGCTTGTACGCTGCTAACTGCCCGTCTTTTACTAACTGTCGCATAGGCTCGCGTTCAAACATGATATGATCGCCCGCTACGTAGTCAAGGGCTTCTGGCTGACAGACAAAGAAGCCGCCGTTAATCCAACCGCCTTCCCCCTCGGGTTTTTCTTCAAAACTTTCTACTACCTGATTCTCGCCGAACTTCATCGCCCCGAAACGTCCCTCGGGTTGTACGGCGGTCATCGTCACCAACTTGCCGTGGCTTTGGTGAAATTTTACCAGTTCACTGATGTTGACGTTAGAAACCCCATCGCCGTAGGTGAACATAAAAGGTTCATTGTTCAAGTAGGGTCTAGCCCGCTTGAGCCGCCCTCCAGTCATCGTTTCTAAACCAGTGTTAATTAAGGTTACTTTCCAGGGTTCGGCATCGTGCTGGCTGTGCGATTCTATCTGGTTGTGGGCAATATCGATAGTCACGTCATTTTGATGAAGAAAGTAGTTAGCAAAGTATTCTTTGATGACATAACCTTTATAGCCCAGTAGAATGACGAACTCATTGAAACCAAAGCTAGAGTAGATTTTCATAATGTGCCACAGAATAGGACGCCCCCCGATCTCCACCATTGGCTTAGGAATTAGGTGGGTTTCTTCACTCAGTCGCGTACCAAATCCTCCGGCTAAAATAAGTACTTTCATGGGTTGATTGTTCAATGGTTAACGGAGTCCGGAGACGGGAATCCGGAGACCGAAATAACTACTTTTACAATAGCACTTTCGTACGATTGGTCATATATTGAATATTATTCTTCATTTAATCACTTCTAACCTTAATTTTCGATTTCCGGTCTCCCGTCTCCAGATTCCGGTTTCCAGCCGCAGGTTTTTGACAGAAGTATATAATTTCATTATCCAGCAAGGCGTATCTCTGGATTTGTTCGGGTGTAAAATGTTTTACGTAGTCATCTTCGGTAACCTCAAATCCTCCCTGGCGCAGGCGGTCGCCGTAGTCGTGACCGTAGCGACGCACATGGTCATCTTGCCCGTAAAGACGCTCCCGCTCTTTGGGGCTAGTAACAGTGGGGTCTTCCTGGGTTACCGGAATATTGTAAGTTGGGGACTGAATAATGGCCCAACCACCAGGTTTCAGCACTCGGCAAATTTCACTCATACACTGAATATCGTTGGTTACATGTTCCATCACGTGGTTACAGATAACTACATCAAACGTATTCTCTGAAAATGGAACGTCGTGCAAGTCCATTTTTATATCGGCCCAGGGCGAATCCAGATCTGCCGTAGTATAATCGAGCGATTTCATTACGGAAAACTTCGGAATGTAACAGATTTCGGGGGCTACGTGTAGTAGTTTCTTCGGCTTGTTAAAGAAATCGGTTTTATCCTGTAAATAGAGCCAGAGCAAACGGTGGCGCTCTAGTGTGAGTGATCCCGGACAGAGCGCATTTCGGCGGGTCTCAATACGCCCGTAAGGTAAAAATTTGCGATAACTTCGCTCATCTACTGGGCAAAATACCTGGTCACCTTGGTAAAAAAAGGCGATTAAACGCAGTAGCGGCTGGCTAATTAACTGCAAATACTTACGGGGCACGTAACGAATTGCCCACTGGATCAACCACTTCATAGCGCAAAGATAGTAGAAGGAAAGAGATGAACTAATTTAATTATTCAAAGAAAAAGTATAATATTAATTTTCCAATATGTCATATTGATAAATATTGGTGTCGGGTAAATAGATGCTTTTTTTAGTGCAAAAAAGTAAATAGTACATACCGACTTTTTACTCAATTTGACTTGGGAACTTTCTTTGTACGGAAGAAATTTATATGATTGTCTTTTAATTCTCGCTTATTGGTATGAGAACATTGAAGTTTAAGACCAACATCCAGGA